>JBJMKA010000007.1:0-425726 GCA_045805985.1 Gaiellaceae bacterium
GACTCCATCGCCCTTATTAACCATACTCTAAGTCTAACCAATATGGTGGTCGCATCTTGCGCCACCGATCACCGTCAGGAGAACCCGCATCATGGCGCCGTTCGTTGACAGCATCGAGATCAACCGCACGCCCGAAGACGTCTTCGCGTATTTCGACGATCTCGGGAAGCACGCCGAATGGCAGCAGCAGATCGTCAGCGTCCACGTCGAAACCGACGGCCCGACGCGTGTCGGCAGCCGCGCGACCGACAAACGCCGGCTGCCCGGCGGTACCCGCCAGGTCACCTACGAGATCACGGAGCATGATCCGCCCCGCACGAGCTCGTTCCGCGGCGTCAACGGCCCCATCCGCCCCCTCGGCACCCTCACCGTCGAACCGCTCGACGACGGCGCCAGGTCGAAGCTGACTCTCGCGTTCGAGCTCAAAGGTCAGGGACTCGGCGTGCTCTTCGCACCGCTCGCCCGCGCCAACGCACGCAAAGAAATCCCGAAGAGCCACCAGCGCCTCAAAGAGATCCTCGAGCGCAACAGCCACTAGCCGCTCGCACCACGTCAACTCGGCAGCCGCCCCCGACCTGAGCGGCGACGGACAACTCCGCTAGTCAGCCCACCAGTCGCGCTGGCCATCGATGTCTTCGCGCGGATCCTCGCCGAGGTTGGGCGCGCCGATGACGAGGATCTCGAGGCCCTCTGGGCCGGCCTCGTAGCCTCGCCACGTGCCGGGCGGGACGCGCACCGCGTCCCATTCTTTGAGCGCGACGATCTCGTCGTCGACTTTCATCCGCCCGCTCCCGCGCAGGACCACGTACACCTCCTCCTGCTTCATGTGCGTGTGGCCGTACGGAAAGCGATAGCCGGGCGGGACGCGTTGGTAGCTCAGGGCGGATCTCTCGAGCTCGAGCGCCTTGGTCGCCGCGCGGAACTCCAGGTCCGGCGCGCCATCGAACCGAGGGCCGATGTCCTCCAGATCCTCCTTGATGTTGCTGAGCGTGAACGGCACGCCGCAATCCTATGGCGGCCCCGCCCTCATCAGCTGGCCTCCGCGAGGAACGCATTGACGTCGGCGGCGAACTCCCCGTGGTGCTGGAAGAGAAAGCCGTGGGCAGAGTCCGGGTAGATCTTGACCCGCGCGTCCGGGAGGAGCCCGGCCAAGAGGTACTGAGTCAATCATTTAAATAAACCTCGTTGTAGTGATAAGCCCTGTGGGTCCGGGGAGAACTGCCCGGATCCCTTCCTGCTGCCCATTTTCGCTGTGAGGCCGGACGGGGGACAAGTGGGCGTCTTGCACAGGGCCTGAGCTCAACGAGCTTGCCGGACTCGAGCTGTGAGTAACGAGGCGGGATCATCGGGTCGCTGTCGCCGCCCGCAACGAAGACCGGGAGGTCGATCGCCGCGACGCGCTGGAGCAGCGAGTGGTTGGGAATGCCCCACGCACAGACTGCGTCGTACTGCGCCTGGCGCGTCTGACACGTCGTTGGTTCGCCGCAGCGATTGAATCGCCGCACACCGCACCACGAACGGGCAGGCGTGCGCACATACTTTGGACCAGTCTCACCAGCTCTTTTCGCCTAACTAAGCGCTTTCGCGCCACCCTTCGTGCTCGGCGTCAGTTTTGGTCGGTCGTGCGCGCTGGCTCGGCGGGATCGGCGGTGGCGGCCCAGCTTCCGAGGAGCTTGAGCGCCTCTTCGGAGCGGGAACCGGGCTGGGCGGTGTAGGTGAAGATCGTTAGGCCGTCGTCGGCGGGGAGGTCGAGCCGGGTGAGGCTCAGGCTGAGCTCGCCGACGACTGGATGGTGGAAGTGCTTGACGCCGGTGTTGTGGAAGCGCACGTCGTGCGCGGCCCAGCGGGTCCGGAACGCCTCGCTTAGTGTCGCGAGCTCGTCGACGAGGTCTGAGAGGCCGCGGTCGTGCGGGTCGCGGCCCGCGGCCCAGCGCAGGGTCGCGACGCACCAGTCGGCGACGCGCGCCCAGTCGTCGTAGAACGTCTCGGCGCGCGGATCGAGGAACACGAACCGGGCGCTGTTGACCGGCCGCGCGGGTGCGGCGTACAGCTCGGAGAACAGCGCGCGCCCCAGGTGGTTGGCGGCCAGCAGGTCGAGACGGTCGTTGCCGACGAACGCGGCGGCGCCCGTGATCGCGTCGAGCGCCCACTGGACCTCGGACCGGACGCACTGCTTCGCCTGGCGCCGACGAGGCCGCGCTCCTGTCGGCTGCGCTGCACGGGCCAGGTCGAAGAGATGAGCACGCTCGGGCTCGTCGAGCTCGAGCGCACACGCCAATGCCTCCAGCACGCTCTGCGAGACGCCGCTCATCTCGCCGCGTTCCAGGCGGACGTAGTACGGAACGCTCACGCCAGCCAGCACGGCGACCTCCTCGCGGCGGAGCCCCGGAACGCGGCGGCTGCCGTAGGAGCGCAGCCCAACCTGCTCCGGTGTGATCCTCGCGCGGCGAGAAGTGAGGAACTCGCGGACCTCCGTCTTTACGTCCACAAGATCCAGCGTAAACCCGGTCGGCCGGCCCAGGGAGACCCTGCCAGTAGCTCTATCAACAGGGACTCTCAGCTCCCGCGATCCCGTGCTTTCTTGGACGAAAAGAAAGGGAGGGAATCTCATGAGGTACAGACTCTTGGGCAAGTCCGGCGTGCGGCTCTCGGAGGTCGCGCTGGGCACGATGACCTTCGGTGAAGACTGGGGCTGGGGCGCGTCCCCGGACGTCAGCACGAGGATGCTCGACCTGTTCGCCGACGCCGGCGGCAACGTCATCGACACCGCCGACGTCTACACCAACGGCACATCGGAAACGATCCTCGGCGAGCTGCTCAAAGGGCGCCGCGACCGGTTCGTGCTCGCCACCAAGTTCACCAACCAAACCGACCCGACTGATCCGAACAGCGCCGGCAACCACCGCAAGAAGATCGTCGCGTCGATCGAAGCGAGCCTGCGCCGCCTGCAGACCGACCACATCGACCTCTACTGGGTGCACGCCCGAGACCTGCTCACCGGGGCCGAGGAGCTGATGCGTGCCCTGGATGACCAGGTCCGCCTCGGCAAGATCCTCTACCCCGCAGTCTCGGACTGGGCCGCATGGGAGATCGCGGAAGCCAACACCGCCGCCCGGTTGCGTGATTGGTCAGCGTTCACCGCGATCCAGCTGCGCTACAACCTGCTCGACCGGTCCCCGGAGCGCGAACTGCTTCCGATGGCTGACGCGTTCGACCTGCCGGTGTTTGCCTGGGGCCCGCTTGCCGAAGGACGACTCACCGGCAAATACCTCAACGGCCAGACTGGCCGCGTGACCCAGATCGGAAGGCCCTACACCAGTGTCGGCAGCGACGACATCGTCCGCGACGTCGTCGCCATCGCCGACGAGATCGGCTGCTCACCCGCGCAGGTCGCCATCTCTTGGGTGCGGCAGCAGCCCGGCCCGGTCATCCCGCTGATCGCGGCCCGCACCGAAGAACAGTTCCGCGACAACCTCGCCGCCACCGACGTCCACCTCAGCCAAGAGCACCTCGACCGCCTCGACGCACTCAGCCGACCCACGCTCGGGTTCCCCGCCGACGTCATGCGCGAAGCCTCCGTCGTCAACGGGGTCTACGGCGCCCAACTACCCGACATCGACGACCCCCGCGCACAGACTGTGCGCAGCACCACCACTGTGGAATGAACCAGCAGACGTGCGCACTTATTCTGGATCAGTCTTAATGAAGCCGCCTGCTCGGGATTTACCGAGTGAATCGATCCAACGCTCGAGCCGGCGGCCCTCGCGCAGGGTTACATCGGGATCTCGGAACGTGTTGCTGAGGAGCAACGCACCCTGCCAAGCGGCGATCAACCCAACCGCCAGCTCACGGGCATCGCGTCGACCCATCTCACGGAACTGTCGCTCCGCCCAACGGAGCGGCAGTTCCAGCAACTCCGCGCAACTGCGCTGGAGATCGTCGTCACGTTTGCCGAGTTCCTGACAGAGGCTGCCGTGCGGGCAGCCATACCGTGCGGCCAAGTCGCGCTGCTCGACGATCGCTCGGACAAAGCCCTTTAGCCGTGCTTGAGGGCTGCGGAATCGCTCGAGCGCGCCGAGCATGTGCTCGAGGTCGTCCGAGCGCGCGGCGACCGCTGCCTCGATCAGCTCGTCTTTGGTCTTGAAGTAGTAGTAGACGTTGCCCGCCGGCACGTCCGCAGCCTCGGCGATCTCGGCGATCGTCGTCCGCTCGACGCCCTGTTGATGGAGAAGAGTTCGTGCGCTGGCAACAAGGCGTTCCCGCTTGCCGGCCGACGACTCTGTGGTCGAGTCAGTCATCTCACTAAAGAATAGCCTGCGCACCCAGACGGGTCGTTCTCTTCTGTGATATCAGTTATCCTACTAACTAACTTAGGAGTCTCCTATGAGCTTAAGCGGTCTTCACGGTTCGCTGACGAAACCGCAGAGGAGGAACGGATCATGACTATTCGCTTCATCAGCAACGTCGTGATCGCGCTCGTCGGCGCAGTCGTCGTTCTGGCGGGCCACGCATTCAGCTCTGGCGTGACCGGCTGGCTCACGTTCGCAGTCAGTCTGGTCGTGCTTACCCTCGCCGGCGTCTCCCAGCTCGACCGGGTCGCCGTCCGTACCGGCGCGGCCGCCGGCATCGGGCCTGGTCGGTCTCGACCGGATCGGAATCGGAGGAGCTCGTGACCGGCACCGCGGCTCATACCCGGCGCTGGGTGGTACTCGCCATCGTCTGCGTCGCGTACTTCATGACGGTTCTCGACGTATCGATCGTGACGGTCGCGCTTCCCTCGATCTCGCGAGCGCTTAACTTCTCTGCGAGCGGGCTGCAGTGGGTGATCACGGCGTACACGATCACCTTCGGCGGCTTCCTGCTGCTCGGCGGGCGCTTCGCAGACCTACTCGGCCGCAGGCTGATCTTCATGACCGGTCTGGCCGTCTTCACCGCCGCATCACTGGCGTGCGGGCTCGCGGGCTCGAGTGCCGTCCTCATCGCCGCTCGCACGGTGCAGGGGGTCGGCGCGGCCCTCGTGTCGCCGGCGACGCTGTCGATCATCACGACGACGTTCGAAGAGGGCGCCGACCGCAACAGGGCGCTCGGGATCTGGGGTGCGATGGGCGGCGGCGGTGCTGCGGCGGGCGTGCTCTTCGGCGGAATCCTCACGCGCTACCTCGGTTGGGAATGGATCTTCTTCGTCAACATCCCGGTCGGCGTGGCCGTGCTCGCCGTCACGCGTCCGTTCGTCCGCGAGAGCCGCGACGAGCCCGATCAGCGGAGCTTCGACCTCCTCGGCGCGACAGCCGTGACGGGCGGCCTCGCGCTGCTCGTCTACGGCGTCTCGGAGGCGCCCGCACATGGCTGGGGCGCCACCTCGACGATCGCGTCGCTCGCCGCAGCTGGGGCGCTGCTCCTCTTCTTCGTCCTGTGGGAGGCGCGCGCCCGTGCGCCGCTGATGCCGCTCGGCATCTTCCGCATCCGCACGGTCGCAGGCGCGAACACGGCGTCGGTCTTTCTCGGCGCGGTCGTGTTCTCGAACTTCTTCCTGCTGACGCTGTACGTGCAGAACGTCCTCCACTACTCGGCGATCAAGACCGGCCTCACCTTCTTCGCGACCGCGGGAACGCTCGTCGCCGTTGCCGCGGTCGCCCAGGCGCTCTCGACGCGCTACGGCCCGCGGCCGGTGCTGGCCGCCGGCTTCGTGACGCTCACTGCCGGCATGATCGTCTACGCGCAGATCCCCGTCCACGGCAAGTTCCTATCGAACCTCTTGGCGGGCTACCTGCTCGTCGGCGTCGGTCTCGCGTTCGGGTTCATCGCGGTCTCGATCGCAGCGCTCGCGGGCGTGCCGCCGCAGCTCGCGGGCGTCGCGTCCGGGCTCCTCACCACGTCGCAGCAAATCGGCGGTGCTGTCGGCACAGCAATGGTCTCGAGCATCAGCCTGAGCCGCGCCGACCACCTACTGCGCAGCGGACGGGCACCGGGCGCCGCGTTCACGAGCGGATACGCACTCGCGTTCTGGGTGCTCGCCGGCATCGGCGCAGCCGGGCTCGTCCTCAGCTGGGCACTCGTCCGCCGCGAAGCGGAAGCCGTGCCGAAAGAAGAGCCCGCGACCGAGCCGGCCTGATCGCGCGAACCGGCGAAACGACCGTCGAGACCTATCGACGCTTCAAAACCGCCCTCCATAAGCAAACGAACCGTTCGATACGTAAGGAGCAGTCATGACTGAAACGGCGCAACTCGACGATGTCGCCAGGGCGCCGCTCGCGGGCCGGCGAGCGCTGGTCACAGGGGGTTCTCGGGGCATCGGCGCCGGCATCGTCCGGCGGCTCGCGGCCGATGGTGCCGCCGTGGCGTTCACCTACCGAGCGGCCAAGGGCCTAGCAAACGACCTCGAGCAGGAGATCGTCGGCTCCGGCGGCATGGCCTTGGCGATCCAGGCCGACAGCGCCGACCCTGAAGCGCTTCGCGAAGCGATAGCCGACACCGTCGGCCGGTTCGGCGGCCTCGAGGTCCTGGTGAACAACGCAGGCACCTCTCATCACGCCCCGATCGAGGAGTTCCCGATGGCCGAATACGACCGGCTTCTGGCCGTCAACGTCCGGGCGATCTTCGTGGCGATCCAGGCCGCCTTGCCGCACCTCGGCGCCGGTGGGCGAATCATCACCATCGGCAGCGTGCTGGCCGACCGGGCCCCGATCACCGGTATCAGCGTCTACTCGCTCACCAAGGCCGCGGTCGCTGGACTCTCCCGCAACCTCGCCCGCGAACTCGGACCCCGCGGCATCACCGTCAACACCGTCCAGCCGGGGCCGGTGGCCACCGACGCGAATCCCGACACCGGAGAGTTCGCCGACGCCGTACGGTCGGCGACGGCGGTCGGCCACTACGGCCAACCCCACGACATCGCCGATGCCGTGGCATTCCTGGCGCGGGCCGAGACACGGTTCGTCACCGGCACGACCTGGAACGTCGACGGCGGCTATGCCCTCTGAGACTTCCACTGTGTCGCCGAACCTGGGCTAGGCACTGCACGCCGAACTGGCAGGCGTGCGCACATACGTTGGACCAGTCTCACCAGCTCTTTTCACTCAACTGAGCCATCTGTGCGGATCAGAGAAAAGGACGCTCGCCCAGGCGACACCTACGGGTGCGAGTGAAGTGCCAGTTCGTCGACAACCTGCCCACGTGCGTCGTAGAAGACGAGGCTGCCGGTCGGCAGTTCTGCGGGAGCGTAGACCAGGTAGTAGCCGCCCGCGACCGGCTCGGTCGTCGCCGTGACGCCGTTGCTGGCTAGTAGCGCGACCTTCGCTGCGGTAGGGGCCGGGGTCGGACCGGCGACGATGGCGTATGTGACTCCGGACGGCGCCTGCCACTCAAAGCTCCCTGCATCCGCGACCGCCGCACCAGGTGCCCCGCAGCTCGTCATCAGATGCTGTGATCGTCCCTGGGCGTCCTTGACGGCGATCGCCGTGCAGTTCTCCTGATCCGTACCGACCATCACCGTATTGGTGACGACCTCGAACGTCGTTGACGCAGGCCCTGACACGGAGAGCCGTACGGTGCTTCCTGCGACAGCGGCTGGATCTGCCGACGTGCCGAACGGCGATGACTCCACCGCCTGCGTGCTGTTCCACCAGGGCAGCACACCGGTGGCAGCGGCGACTCCTGCTCCTACGACCGTGATGGCTGCACCCACTGCGGCGATCAGCACTACGCGCCTCCGTTCGAAGCGTCGCCTCGCGGCCGCACGCAGTGCTCTGCTGGCGGCATCGTGACCGAGGTAGAGATCTTCGGTCTGTTCCGTCATCACCTCGCGAACAAGGTTCTCCATGTCGATCATCTGTGCGCCTCCTGGTTGAGGTCAGCGGGCACGAGCGTGCGCAAGCGGTCCAGCGCCCGGCTGACCGTCGACTTAACCGTGCCGACGCTGATGTCAAGCTCGCGCGCCGTTTCCTTTTCGCTCAGGTCGAGGAAGTATCGGAGCACGAGCGCAGAGCGCTGCTGCGACGGCAACTGTTGCAGCGCTGCGACGAGATCCCGCCGCAGCAGTAGCTGATCCATACCGTCGGCGATCGACGGCTCGTGGACATCGTCGAACACCTCCTGCACGCGGGCGCGTCGCCGCCGCCACCGGTCGGTCGCCGCGTGCAGTAGCACCGTCCGGGCGAACGCCTCGGGTGAACCTGCCAGCCCGGACCATCGACGAGCAGTCCGCTCTAGCGCAAGTTGGACGAGGTCCTCAGCGTGGCCGCGGTCGCCCGTAAGCAGGAACGCGGCACGCAACAGCCGACTGCCGTAAGAGGCAACGAACTCCCGGAATTCCGCCTCACCTTTTCTGTCCGTAGCCTCTCACCACCTTCCCACCCGACATCACGCATCCGCCACGCAAAAGGTTGCGAACACGCTTTCCGGCCAGGACACCGTCAGCTGTCAGAAGTGCGGTCTCAGTGGTGGAAAGCCGCGGTGAGAGTTGGCTCGAATGGCGCGACCGTGATGGTCGATCCCGGATCACCCTTTCCGCAGTAGTCGACCATGCTGTACGGGTTGTCGACCTTCACGGTGATCGTGTCTGGGTAGGCGGCGTCCTGGAGTCCGACGCGAATGACGTTCGCGGCCCGCTTGCTTCCAAGATCGCAGCGATAGTGGTTGATGACCACCCACGCGCTGCCTCCCCGGCGGACTTGTACCGGCAATGCGTACCTAGCGGCGATCATCTGATCTGTTCCCCTATGCACATGGAATGGGATGGGCCCGTGCGCGTCCTCAAACCGCATCGCCGGAACGCCGTAGAGCGTGCATCCGGAGCCGTGGTTGGTCAGCCGCAGCGCGAGCGTGTGTTGCCCAGTTGCCTCGCTGATCCGCCGCCCGAACGACACGGTGAACTGCTGGATACGACACCAACGCTTCGCCCACACAGCTGACCACGCATCGCGGTCGGTTCCCCCGGCGACGACCGGCGCGATGTAGAAGGGTCCGCAGAACGGCAAGGCGACCGTGGCCCGTGACGGAGCTACGCCAGGCGCCGCGAGTAGAAGTGCGCGCGTCTTCGGACAGGCCCGATTAGCCAGCGCGTCATAGTCGGCGCCGAAGATGTCGAACGCCGCAACGCTTCCCGGTTGCAGCACGACAGTACGGAACGGTTTCGCGGCGGGCTTCCCTTGAACGACGCGGATCGACGGCGCGGATTCGGTCTTCCCAGAAGCGACTACGCCACGAAGAGTCGGCCATCCCGCGAGACGGCAGGCGTTCGCACCCGTATTCGTGAGAGTGAACGTCTGCATGAACTGACCGCCCGCTTCTCCGTACAAGGTCGGCCGAAGACGTAGCTGGGTTGCCGTGCACGTCGGCACCGATGCGGCTGCGGGAGCGGAGGAAGGAACGACCGACAGTCCGGCGACGAACGTGGTCAGAGACACCCCGGCCGCGATCAACGGGCGAGTCGTCACGACTCGACCTTAAGCCGCCGCTGTACGGCAACTATGCGGACCTTGTTCGGAGACTCTGACGGCAGGGCAGCAACCTTTAAGCGGGCTAGGGGCGCTGACATGCGGGTCACCCCTGTCGGGCATGAGCGACGATGCCGCCGATGAACATGGCGATCCCGACAAGCAGCCATGGCAACGGGTTCAGGTGCAGGTCGCATCCACCCGCCGTGGCGGTGTGCCAGCAAGTCGTTCCCGGGCCGGTGCGCTGTACCCAGGCGACGTAGAGCAGAAGAACGCCGCCCCCGCTGAGAAAGCCGAATGCCGAGCGACGGATCGTCGGCCGCGATGCCATGAGCGCGCCAACGATGGCGACCGGCGCAAGAACGAGTACGCCAAGCGACACGAAGCCGAGCGCTGCGGCACATCCGAGAAGCGCCCACACCCAAAACCAGCGGCATCCGGTGATATGAGCGCGAACCAGTGGTCTGAAAGTCGCCGTATTGGCCTCCCTCGCGTCTACACAGTATGCAAGCTGTGTGACTGACGAAAGGGGCCGTGACGTAAGGATGCAAGGATGCAAGTTCGACTCACCGTTGTCCTCGCAGCCACCTCATGCGGGTTGCTCCTCGCCGGGCTCGGCGCCGCGAGCCTCCGCGCACCCGCAAACCGCATCAGTGTGCACGTCCGAGTAACGACACACCCGGCGACCATTCGAAAGGTGCAGTCGTTCTCCCTCACCTGTAACCCGACCGGCGGCACCCTGCCGTTCGCCGCGCGCGTCTGCCGAGACATCAGTCTCCATCCGAAGGCGATGCTCGATCCTCCCCGCCGCAGCCCGGGCGGAAAATCAAGCGTTTGCAGCGGCAGCGAGTTCATGCCAGTGCTATCCGTGACCGCGACTGAAAACGGCATGACACGGCGCTTCACCGGTACGCCGGGGTGCTCGTGGCCGGGTGACCAGGCAGTCAGCGTCTACTTCGATGCCGCCCAGAACGACGAGAAGGATCTTCCGAGAAGCGAGGCACTGCTCCGCTGCCACGAAGACCCGGTGCTGTTCGCAGTCCCGACCCCGCTCGCAAGCGTCGTCGCCTGCACGCATGGCCTCTGGACGCCCCGCTCGGAGCAGCTGATCCGGATCGCCGAGCAGACGCCCCGCTCGCTGGGCTGCAGCCGTCGCGGTTGTTCCCACGCGACATCGGAGCGCTCCGCTGCGCGATCCCAGCGGGCGGATTCGTCCGTGGCAGGAAGCTTTCGGGCCTGTGCGGCGTGACGATGAAGAATGTCTGGGTGAAGGCAACGGTCTCGTTCACGGAGGACTGGCCCGGCGGAGGCGGCAAGACCGCGCGCCACATCTGGCACGTCGTCGTACAGGGAAGACACGTGATCGCGACCTCCCAGAGCGGTCCGGTGCCACCGCAACTCCGGCGCACGTCGTCTCGGACCTCGTGCGCGAGGCTCGCCGTAGACAAGGACCGATGATGACGTTCCGGCTCGCATTCGCTCTCGTCCTCTGCTCGTTCGCCGTCGGAGGAGCTGCTGCGCCATCACGCTCGGCTTCTCTTATGCAACCGTCCGCGCGCTTTCGGCCGGCGGCCGGATGGATCGTTGCCAAGCCCACCCGATCGGAGCAGCCAAACACGTTCGCCTCGATGGTGGTCGCCGTCACGGCCGATGACAGCGCGCTCCTTCATCCGTTCGCTCCCTTTGTCGGTCTCAAGCGGTTGCGGCCGCGAGGAATCATCATCTGGGCCACCACGATCGGACGAGTTGCGACCTCGCCATTTCCTCCGTTCCCGCGCGCGAACTTGCCGCTCCGTCTTTCCGCCTTCCGGATCGATCGCGGCTGGGAGGGGCAGCCCGCCCCGAACATCCAGCAACGACTGCGAGCGGTCTCCATCCGCGGTTGGAACCTCGAGGTGCGCCTCTACTTTGCGACCCAGCACCCCGACAAGAGGCTGCTCGCAGAGGCACAAGCTCAACTCGATCGGCTACTCCCCCCTTCACGCTAGCGCGGGCGGCCCGAGTTCTCCGTTGCCGTAGGCCCGACCGCACTCAAGATCGGCCGCCTGTCCACGCGAATCACGGAAGGCTCGATACCTTCGAGGTGATGACAAACGGGGACTCGTCGCGCTGTTGCCTGCGTATGAGTGGCATGGCGCGTTTTGCACCGCTTGTCCTCGCGCTGCTTCTCGTCGCGTGCGCTGGTTCGGCGAGCGCTCGCCCTGCCAGCACGCTTGACGGCTACGGCCTGAGCATAACGCTCGCCCGCGGCTGGCATGGACTCGCGAGTCCTGGCCAGTTGCAGGCGGCCGACTTTCCACTCGCGCGAGACGTCCTCGACTCGGCTGAGCGTGCGCATGTTCCACGCGGCCGCGTCCATCTGATCGTCTGGGACTACGGCCCAGCCGTCCCCTACCTTTCGTTCCCGCCGGCCCGAGCGCCGCTGGCGCTTGGACGCCGCGACATCACCACAGGCCCGCTCGAAGGCTTCCCCGCTTCTGATGCCTACGCGGTGCGCAGCGTGCTGCTCGGAGGAGAGCAACTCGAACTCGTCGCAGATCTCGGCCCGAAGCCGCTCGCCGCGAACAGCCTGCAGAAGGTCAACCGGATACTGAGCACGCTGCGCGTGCAACCGCCGCGCGTCCTCCTTCCGCACCATGGCCGCCTGGCCTCCGACGGAATCGCGCTGCGCCTGCTTCCCGGATGGTCAGGGAAAATCGAGATTCCCGCCAACCAGGCTGCCGCACAACTCGTCCTGCGCGCACGACACGGCGACGTCCAGATCGTCCTGCTCCAGATGGCCGGCGCCCAGGGCCGTCACGCTGACCTGCCCATCACCCTCACCACCAAGAACATCCTTCATCGACACGCGGTCGCGATCGCACGCCAGGTGTTCTCAACCGCCGGCCGCAGCTTCGACCTCTCCGTCACCGTCCCCGCAGCACCCGACCTACTGCAGGCGAATAGGCTGCTCAAGTCTCTGACGGCGGAACCGCGGCCGTGGACCTTTCGAAGCTGCGATCTCAGCCTGCGCCTGCCGGGAACCTGGCGCGCGGCGATCAACCCACGCAGCGGCTGCTACCCCGTCATCACCTTGCGAGCCCCTGACGTCCGCGTCGTCCTCACCGAACTGCGACAAACCGAACGCGCAAACGGCCGCGTCCTTCGCAAATCAGGCCGGAGGTTCCGCGTCGAGATCGCGCCCCCGTCCGCGAAACCCGAAGCCGATGCAGTCCTGGCCCCCTTGCGGGCGACCTTGCGGAAGTGATCCGTCTCCTTCGAATCGGCGCCGCATTCCTTTCGAGCACTGCAGTCGCGGCATCGGCGACTGGCGCAGCCGCGACTCCAACTGCGAGTCGCCCCGTCGCTCCGCGCTCCATGGAGCTTGGCGGCGCCCCGCTCCAACTCGTCTCCGCGGACGGCGCACTTTGGGCGCTCACCTGCGACCACGCTTGCTCGGGCGAGGGCAAGCGAAGCGTCGGCCAGATCGTGGAGATCGATCCGCGGAACGCCCGTGTGATCGCGTCGACCAAGCTCGCGCGACCAGGGGCAATCGCGGTCGGCACGGGCGGCGTCTACTCGACCGACTTCTGGCGCGGCACGGTGCGGCGACTTGATCGACGCACGCTGCGCCTCTCCGCAACGCTGCACCTGAAGCTGCCGTTCTTCATCACGACCTCGAGAACGAGCGACGATGCCTTCCTGCCCGAGTCGATCGCCGTCGGCCGCGGCAGCGTTTGGGTCGCCACCGCCCGGGGCGCGCTCGCGCGCACCGACCCGCACCTGCAGCACGTTCTCGCGATGCTGCGGCTTCCTGGCGATGCCTTCCAGGCAATCACCGCAGCCCCCGGCGCCGTCTGGCTGAGCGAAGGCCTGCTCGGCATCTACCGCATCAGCACCCGGACGAGCAAAGTGCTCGCGCGGATCCCGGTCGGACCCGCCGGCGGCCGCTTCGACCCCGTCCAGCTCGTCCCCACCGACACGCAACTGCTCGCGATCGGTCAATGGACAAACGCGGGCACGCTCACCAATCGCAACGGCCTCGCTCGCCTCGATTCGACACGGAACCGTGTCACGACAGTGACGCCGCTTCCGGCCGGGCAACTCACAAGCGCCTACGGCGCCGGTTCGCTCTGGGTCGGACGCGTCAACGCCACGACGCTCGAGCAGATCGATCCCCTCAGCCGCAAGACGCTCCGGCAGCTTCACGTGCGCGTCGGTCGCATGCTTGCCTTCGCCGGCGGCGCTCTCTGGACCGCCTTCGGCGACGGAACACTCCAACGGATACCGACGCGCTGACGCACATGACCACCGCACAGTCCCAGGAGAAAGTCTCTGTGCACGAGGTGGTCACCCTGCGCTCGTCGCTGCCCGAGGTGCATCGTGAAGCCCAAAGGCAGACCCGGCTCAGCTGGGTCGTCGGGCTCGCAGTCGTCGTTGTCGTCGTTCTGCTTGCCGCGCCACTCGCACGCGCGGGCGGCGACTTCGTCGACCTCGCCGTCGGCAATACCCGCGTCTGGTTCGTCGGCGAGCCTGGCGTGCGCGAACTCGACGCCCACACCGGACGGACCATCGCCAGCCCGCAGCTGGTCGGTGCGCCCTATCCGCTCAGCGTCACACTTGCCGGCGGCGCCGCCTGGGTCGCGAGCGTCGAGAACGGCTACGTCTGGGGAACGCTCAGCCGCATCGATCTCCGCACGCACCAAGTGCGGGTGCCCTGGCGCAAACAGGACAGCTCCGTCCAATACGTCGCGGCCGGTGCCAGCAGCGTCTGGGCGCTGATCGGCTCCGCAAGCGGTAACAAGATCGCCCGCTTCTCCCTGGCAGGGCGCGTGGAGCGTCTCTGGAAGATCACAGATGCGGGCCGCATGGCCGCCGACGCAAGCGGCTGCTGGATCTCCACCAACCACTGGCTGATCCACATCGACCCGGCCGGACGAGTCCACCACGTCCTCCAGGCACGGCTCGGCGACGTCAGCACCGGCGCAGGCGCAGCCTGGCTACCCCAAGCCACAACCGTCCTGCGCATCGACGAGCACAACGGAACGATCCGCACCCTGCACACCGGCCGGCTCCGGCTCGGCGGCTTCCAGCACGACCTCGCCGCCGGCGCCGGCGCGCTCTGGGCACTCAACGACGCGGGCCGCGCCCACACCACTCTCGAGCGCTTCGACCTTCAAAGCGGCCGCCTCACCGGCCGCCTCGATGTGCCGGGTATCGCCGACGCGTTGATCGTCAAGCCAGACGCGATCTGGATCGCCGCGGTGATCGCGCCCGCGAACATGCCCGCGAGCGGCTACGACGTGATTCGCATCAACCCCCACACCCTCCGACGAACCCTGCTCATCCATGTCAACTGACCTAACCGCGCCGAGCGTCCGTGAGACCACCAGCAGCAATCTTCGTCTTGGGCTGTTTGCGATCGTGGCGGCGCTTACTTCGCTTGGCGCGACCGTCGGTGGTGCTCTCGCCACAGCTGATCCTCCGCCGAAGGCGGCGTTTGCGGCGGTGCGGCTCTACCCGCTACCCAAGCGCGTGCTCACCCAATGCCGTCTTGCTCCCGCCGTCCAGATTTGTCCTGAACGACTGCCGCGCGCCTGGATCGCCTACCGCCGCGGCAGCGCACCGCCAGCGCTCACGGCGGAGCGCTACCGCGCCCGGCAGAACGGCAACGACACGGAGACCGGCATCAGCTTCAGTTACGGCGCTCCATGGGAGCCCGACAGCGGCCCCGACTGGAAGCAACACCTCTGGCGAAATCGGCCCTGCTGCTTCTTTCATTTCGAGCTCTGGCACGCACTACGGGGAAAGCCGACCTTCCCCGATACCACGCGACCCGCAACAGTCGGCGGCGTCCACGGTGACCTCGCTATCGCCACCGGCGCCGGACTCGGTTGTGGCAGGGGCAACGCAGGCGTTTATTTCTGCAACCACGTGCGGTTCCGCTGGAAGCGCGGAGGCTCGTGGTTTGTCGCCACCCTGCACAGCTTCGGCAACAGCGAGACCACAGTGCTCCTCGGCCGGCTCATCCGCGAGCTGCGCCCGATCAGCACGCTTCCACATTCGTAGCCCAAGACACGCCGACGATGAACGACCAGGAGTTCATCGTCGCGACGAGCCATCGCCTTTGACCAAGTGACCCCCTCTACGGAGAAGGGCTCAACACTCGACGCGCAGATGGCTGGATGCCCGAAGCCCTTTGGCCATCAGCGATTCCCGGCGAATGGATGGAGCATTTATGGAGCCCAGCGGGCGCAACCGGTGGCAGCCCATGGCAACCGTTTCGCAGCGCATGGTAAGGAGGGGGTCGACCTCAGCCGTGGCCCTACTTGGAAAGTCGCAAAAGAAGGTTATTTGCCGGGATTTTCTCTAAGAGAAGTAGCGGGGGATATGGGCATATTTCCCTGACCGGCTCATGTACCGGTTCACTGAGATTCGCACGCTCGAATAAGGGCGCTGCGGGTTTGAACTCTGCTCAGTGGGCGATACTGGGCTCTAACCAGTGATCCCAGCTGCCGAGCCCGCCGTGCTTGCCTGCTCAGCGATCCGGGCTTGTTCGAAAGGCCTTCCGCTACCCTTTGGAATGCGTCTCCGTGTTTCGACTCCCGCACGAGCCCGCCGCTTGCTTTGGGGAGTCACCAAAGGGAGCGAGATCATGAGCAAGAGTCTGAGGCGAGTCCTCGAACGGCTGCGCGTAGCGACGAACGGCGCGTTCGGAAGGCAACTGTCGACCCGCGGCGGTGTTCAGGGGCCACAGCGGATGCAGCCGGTGCTCGTGCCGGCGCGCTCGGCTTCGCGCGGCTAACTCGTGCGTACGGCAATCGTCTCCACGTATCCGCCGCGTGCGTGCGGGATCGGCACGTTCGCCGCTGACCTGCGGGCGACGCTGCTCGGCGTTGACGGAGTCGACCGCGCCGACCTCGTCGCGGTCGTCAATGAGCCGTCGCGTCCGCAGCGGCGCGGGCTGCTCTCAACGATTGGGCAGGCCGTTCGCGGCGACTACGTGCGCACCGCGCGCATGCTCGGCCGACTCGACGTCGACGTTGTTCTTCTGCAGCACGAGTACGGGATCTTCGGCGGGCCTGACGGTGAGTATGTGCTGTCCTTCGCCGAGGAGCTGGCGCAACCGCTCGTTGTGAGCTTGCACACGGTGCTCTCGGAGCCGACGCCGCATCAATTGGAGGTGCTCTCCGGGCTGTGCGAGCGCGCGGAGCTCGTGATCGTGATGACAGACACCGCGTTGAGGCTGCTCGTGGAGTGCGGCGCCTGCCCGGAGGAGAAGATCCGCGTCGTGCCGCACGGCGCGCCGTCGCGACTCACTGCGCGCGCGTCAACGAGCGCAGCTGCCGTCTCGCCGGGACCGTACGCATGGACGAGCGACCGTGTCCTCCTTTCGACGTTCGGGTTGATCTCGCCGGGCAAGGGTCTGGAGACGGTGATCGAGGCGTTGCCGGCGATGATCGAGCGTCACCCCGAGATCGTCTACGTGATCGCCGGGCGCACGCACCCCGACGTCGCGCATCGAGAGGGGGAGCGATACCGCCTCATGCTCGAGCGACGCGTGCTCGAGCTGGACCTCGCCGAGCATGTCGAGTTCGACGACCGGTTCCTTTCGATCGACGAGCTCTCGGATCTCCTCGCGGCGACCGACGTGTTCGTGACGCCGTACCGAAATCGGGAGCAGATCGCCTCCGGCGCGCTCACGTTCGCGATCGCGGCCGGCTGCGCGGTCGTCTCCACGCCGTACTGGTACGCGCAGGACATGCTCGCCTCGGGCGCGGGCCGACTCGTGCCCTTCGACGACGCCGCAGCGCTCGCGGAAGTCGTGTGCGGCTACGTCGAGCAACCCGCAACTCTCGCCGCGGCGCGAGCGGAGGCGCGGCGGGTCGGATCGTCGCTTGCGTGGCCGTCGGTCGCCGAGGCGACCGCAGTGGTGTTGAAAGAGGCGCACGAACTCGCGCCCAGGCGCAGGCCTGTCGGTGTGGCCGACCTGCAGCTCACGAGCTTGCGCACCGACCACCTGCGCACACTCGTCGACGATGTCGGCATCGTGCAGCACGCGCACGGAATCATCCCCAACCGCGACAGCGGCTATTGCGTCGACGACGTCGCGCGACTGGCCGTCGTCTCGCTCGAGCTCGCACGCCGGGGCGACGAGCAGATGTGGACGTCGACCCTGTACCGGGCGCTTGCGTTCCTGCATGCAGCCGAGGGAGAGGGCGGGATGCGCAATTTCATGGGCTACGACCGTCGCTGGCTGGATGACCCGCACCTGGGCGACCACGTCGGCCGCTCGGTGTGGGCGCTCGGGGAGATCCTCGCGACCGCCTGGATTCCCGCCGTCGTCGAGCCGACGCGGCAGCTACTGGATCGCTTGGTCGGCGCGCTCGCCGGCGACGTCTCATTACGAACGGCCGCATATGCGGTGCTCGGTCTCTCGCGCCTCGACGCGGATCGACTTGATCGACCGGCCCGGCGCCTGCTCGAGCGCCTGGTCGACCAGCTCGCGGACGCCTACGAGCGAAACTCGTCCGACGGCTGGTACTGGTTCGAAGGCGAGCTCAGCTACGACAATGCGCGCCTCTCGCAGGCGTTGCTCAGCGGCGGTAGCGCGCTCGGACGCGACGACCTGATCGAGGTCGGGCTCGACTCCCTGCGCTGGCTCGGCGACGAATGCGGTCTCGAGGAAGGGACGCTGCGCCTGCCGGGCCATCGCGGACGGCGACGGAACGAGGCGGCTCCGGGGGCCGGTGACGAGCAGCCGCTCGACGCGGCCGCGTTCGTCGAGGCCGAGCTCGCCGCGTTCGCGATCACGCGCGGCGCAGAGCACGGCATCCGAGCCCGGCACTCGTTCGAGTGGTTCCTCGGACGCAACCGTCTCGATCGTCCGCTCTACGATTTCGCAACCGGCGGCTGTAGCGACGGGGTCGGGACGGACGAGCTGAACGCGAACGAAGGCGCCGAGTCGACGCTCGCTTTCCACCGCTCCGCGCTCCTGCTGGATGCAGCCGGCGTCGGTACATCCGTCCGCGAACCGCTCCGCGTAGTTGCAGCGGCGTGAGCGAGCGCGAGCTCTTCCATCGCCATCCTGGCAATCCGATCCTGACGGCCGAGGACTGGCCCTATCCCGTCAACGCCGTCTTCAACCCGGCGGCCGCCGCGCTCGATGGCGAAACCGTCCTGCTCGCCCGCGTCGAGGACCTCTGCGGGATCTCACATCTCACCGTGGCGCGCTCGGCCAACGGCGTCGACCGCTGGTCGATCGACACCCGACCGCTGCTCGCCCCCGCCTCTGACGTCGACAGCGAGCAATGGGGATTCGAAGACCCCCGTGTCGTCTGGGCTGCCGAGCTCGGCCTCTGGGTGATCACCTGCACCGCCTACGGCCCCGCGGGGCCGGCGGTCTATCTCGCCACGACCGAGGACTTCACCACGATTGAGCGCTACGGGATCGTCAGACATCCCGAAGACAAGAACGCGGCCCTGCTCCCGCGCCGGATCGACGGTCGCTGGGTGCTGCTGCACCGCCCGAAGACCGAGTTCGGCGGCGCGCGCGGCGAGATCCTCCTCTCCCGCTCGCCGGACCTCGTCAGCTGGAGCGCACCCGAGCAAGTGCTCCAGCCCCGCGACGGCGCCTGGTGGGACTCGTTGCGGATTGGGATCGGACCGCCGCCGCTCCTGACCGAGCACGGCTGGCTGCTCGTCTACCACGGGGTGAAAGACACGGTCTCCGGGCAGCTGTACCGGGTCGGGCTCGCTCTGCTCGACCTCGACGAACCGACGCGAGTCTTGCGACGCCTTCCCAACTGGATCTTCGCGCCGCTCGCACCCTACGAGC
Source organism: Gaiellaceae bacterium (assembly GCA_045805985.1). GTDB lineage: Bacteria > Actinomycetota > Thermoleophilia > Gaiellales > Gaiellaceae > PALSA-600. The sequence continues at coordinate 19,252 of JBJMKA010000007.1, forward strand.
GGACCGGCGACGTTCCCAACGTCGTCTTCCCCTGCGGCCTCCTTCACGACGCTGCGAGCGGACAGGTCCGTCTCTACTACGGCGCGGCGGACGACTCGATCTGTCTCGCCACCGCCCGCCTCGATGACCTCCTCGACGCCGTGCTCGCCGCCCCGCCCGACGCCTGAGAGAGCTGGAGACAAGATCGAAGCTGTTGCTAAGAAGGCGTAAGATGTTCGGTGCTGGCCCTGCGGCCAGAACCCCGGCCGAAACCCCAAAGGCCGTCAACGCGCGTCAGCGCGCGAGACGATGGAGCCTCGGCGAACAGAGTTCCGATGCAGGGCCAGCCATCTCTGACCTGCCAACAGAGAGGAGGGCCCGTTGGAAGACTTGACGGAGACCTTGATCGAGCGGGTGGACAAGACGCACACCCTGATCGAGCGGGTGGACAAGCTGGTCCAAGCCGGCAAAGCGCCGCGCGAATGGGGAAGCCCGCTTCTGTCGACGACACCGACCTCGCTCGCGGTCCAAGAACTCGCGGCGCAGGTCGAGGCGCTCGAGAACGCCATGCGCGAAATCGCACTCGAGGTTCAGAAGCTCTCCGACCCGGGCTAAAGCCGCGAGCGAGACGGCTCGCGCTCGGCGAGCGAGCGTACATGGTCGTATCCTGCGCGCGCTCTTCGTGTTGCCGAGTCGAGAAGGTTGCAAGGAGAACGCGCAGTTACGACGGCAGCGCGCTCGACTCGCAAATGCTTCGATACCGCCGATAGAGGCGTGGCAGGTGCGCGCTCGGGTCGAGATAGAACTCGTCCGGATCGACGTCGATCCACGTGTCGTCGACGCCGTCGCACCGATCCGCCCCGGCGAATGCCGCGACGGCGGCGACCGACGGCTTCGGCGAGCCGTCGGCTCGCCACAGTCCGAACGAGCGCTCGTGGGGTGCAAGATCGAGGGGCGGACGCTCCCACAACGCCGGGTCGTAATCCGAATAGCACCACAGCATTGCGCCCAGACAGCCGGCGCGACGCAGCGACTCCAGGGCCCTCGCCGTGTATGCGGCGGCGGCATCCTCTTCGATCAGCGGCGTCGGGCTTCGCCGCCGGGCTCTCTCCCCCATCGGATCGCCGCGGCGATCGGTCGGAAGCCCGAACTCGCTGAACAGAAGCTCGCGACCCTCCGCCAGCCACCGGGTCACACGGGCAAGAAACGGGAGCAGCCGATCGTCGGTCGGCCCGTCTGCCCACGGGGCGTAGATCGGGTAGCCGTGCATCGAGAGGAAGTCGCAGGCGTCGGACGCATCGCCCGGCCCGAGCCGCCGATCTTCCTCGAGGTCCTCCATGTGCAACCCGATGGTGACGAGCGCCGTGTCGTCGGCCTCGCGGATCGCGGAGGCGATGTGCGCGAGCCAGGCACGAGCCGACGCCCTGCTTGGCGGGATCACACAGTTCGAGTTCTCGTTGCCGAGATCCCAAGCCCAGAGCGCCGTGTGGCCCGCGAGTGCGGCCGCGGCGTCCGCCGCCAGGAAAGACTGGGCGTCCGCAACGGCCGGATCCACATACCAGTTGCGGAGTCCCGCCTTGACGACCCTGCCACCGGAGACGACCCGGAAGCGATCGTCGCCGTCCGAGCCACCGAGCGCCCACGCCGGAACCCAGTTCACGCCGCTCATGTGACCCGTGAACAACGTGGGGACGAGCGCGAGCCCATGCTCGCCGGCGAGATTCGCAACCGTGACCAGCCGCTCGAGCATCACCCCGTCGACCTGGTCCGGAGCCGGCTGGAAGTCCTCCCAGGTCAGAAACACCCTGACGGAGTCGAGACCGCTGCCGGCGATCCGCGCGAAATCGGCTGCGACCTCGGCCCGATCGAACTCCGACCACCAGCCCATCGCGGTACGCGCAGGCCAGTAGTTGACACCGACCCGGAACCGGTCCCCCGGCGATCTCAGCGGCGGGCTCAGCGGACGGCTCCCCCCTCGTCGACCGGCCGGGTGCAGTGGAGCTCGACGACCCGCCGGTAGAGAGCGAGGTAGTCGTCCACCATCCGGTTCGCGTCGAATCGCCGCTCGACCGATGCGCGTACGGCGGCCCGATCGAGGCCCGCCGACGCGTGCACGGCGGCAACCGCCTCGTCCAGGCTACAGACGAGGAAGCCGCTCACGCCGTCGCGCACGATCTCGGGCATCGAGCCGCGAGCACACGCGATCACAGGCGTGCCGCAGGCCATCGCCTCGACAACGCTGAAGCCGAACGGCTCCTCGAAATTGACGAGGTGCAAGAGCGCCCGCGCACCACCGAGCAGGTCTCCACGGCGATCCGGACCGACTGGGCCGAGGTAGCGCACCAGCTCACCGTCGATCCGCGGCTCGACAAGTTGTTCGAAGTAGTGGCGGTCCTGGATGATCCCGGCGATCGCCAGCGGCATGCCTGCGCGCTCGGCCACGTCGATCGCTTCCACCGTCCCTTTGTCCGGGTGGATCCGCCCGAAGAAGAGGAGATAGTCGCCCGGCTTACGCTCGACGTCGAACTCGCGCAGATCGATGCCATGGTGGATCGTCGCGACGTAGTCGAGGCTCTCGTGCCGGTCGGCGTCGCTGATCGCCACGTAATATCCACGCCCGTTGTACTTCTCGAAGACCGGCAGGATCCGTTCCGACGAGAACCCGTGGATCGTCGTCACCACCGGCGTGTCAACCAGACCGCTATAGGTCAACGGCAGGAAGTCGAAGCTGTTGTGGATCAGATCGAACTCCGTCGCTCGCTCGAACACGGCCGAGATGTGCAGTCCCTCCCAAGCCTTCGCATGCAACGCCGGATCCTCGGAATACCCGGTCGGCGCCGTCCCCACGAGACGCGCGGCGGTCACCGAATCGGCAGTAGCAAACAACGTCACGTCGACTCCTCGTCTGACCAGCCCCTCGGTCAAAAGGGACGCGAACTGCTCCCAAGGGCCGTACTGACGCGGCGGCACCCGCCAGGAGATCGGCGCAAGGATCGCCACCCGCAACATGCCGTCCGAGTGAGCTGGAGACGACATCAACCAGCGAGGGTAGCTTTGCCCCGTCTCCAAGGCCGGGTCAGGCCGGACCCCACCAACGATCAGCCACTTGACATTCGCAGGTCAAACGAGGTGGAGACCAGGAGGCCGACGAACGCGACCGCCCCGAGCGCGATCCAGATCAGGTAAGGCAAGGTAAGCGGCCGACTCACCCACGCCGCGAGGCAGCCGGCGACTAACGGACCAATCCCGAGCGCACCGACATTCACTGACGTGCCGATCGTCCGGGCGACGCCCGGCGACGCATTCGCATCCGTACGGAGCCGCAGCTCGATGAGGTACGTGATCGCCGTGCCGGCGGCCAGCCCGACGGACACACCGGTGAGCAGGCGCCCGAGAAGCAGACCAGGCAGCGCCTTCCACGCAGCGAGCTCACCCGCGGCAACCATCATCGTCGCCACCGCGGTGAGCATCACGCCACGGCGGCCGATGCGCTCGGCGATGAACGGGACGGCGATCAGCGCGGCGATCGTGCCCGCAGCCCAGATGGCGTAGACGATGGTGACTGTGAACGCCGAAAGCCCATCGCGCTCCCGGTACAGCCCGTAGAGCGGGCTCGGCAGCGTCGCGAACGCCATCACGATGAGGAAGGCGAACGCGACAACCCAGAAGGCGGAAGCGTGCTGCCGAGTTCCCGGCACTGCCGGGGTGTAGGTGCTATCGAACGGCACCGTGTATCACCACACCTTCATGCCGCCGTCGATGACAACGTCGATGCCCGTGATGTACGAGCTCTCTTCGGAGGCAAGAAACAGCGCGAGGTTCGCGACGTCCTCCGGCTGACCCAGGCGGCCCAAGAGCGTCCTATCGACCATCTCGCGTGCCCAGCCGCCTTCGCCGTCGTCGAGATGGGCTCGTGTTGCGCCACTCGCGATCAGGCCCGGCGAGATCGAGTTGACGCGAATGCCGTGATTGCTTCCCTCCATCGCGAGCTGCCGCGTCATCCCGATGATCGCCGCCTTGTTCGTAGTGTGCGACAGCGAGGCAAGGCCGCGCGGCTGATGGCAGCGACGTGTTCGAGGTGGTGCGCTTCCACTCGCCTTCCGCCGGCGCTCAAGAGGTGGCGCCGGACGCGAACCGTCCTGGGCTCGGCATGTCGCCTTCAAGGTCGACGACGTCCGCGGCGTCGTCGACGGCCTCCGAGCGGCCGGCTGGGAAACCATCGGGGAGATCGTCGACTACGCGAACACGTACCTCCTCTGCTACGTCCGCGGACCCCGCCAAAGGAGGTCTCTTGCTCATTCGTGGAGGTCGGCGGGCGTACATCGTGGCTGCCGGGAGCGAGGGCAGAACCGTCTCGAGCCCGCCGCGCCGCGGGATTGGCGCCGCGACGTGGTGCTCAGCAGAAGAGGAGGCCGACGCCGACACCTGGGCTGTCGGCTTCGATGTCGAAGATGTGTCCGCCACGAGGTCGCGCTCGATGGGGCCCGGTCCTGACCAGGCGGAAGGCAACGACCTCGAGGACGAGCATGATGTTCCGACTACGTTCACGAATACCGATGTGGCAGCCGAGGCTGAGCGGCCGCTTCTCGCGCCGGGCAGCCGTGTCGCCCGGCGTGCCGACCGTCGTTCCATGGCTCGTCGTGAACGCGCGGCTGGTCGTCCAAAAGCTGCCGAGCACGCCCTTTCGGGTGTTGACGTAGTAGATGGTGTGGCAATACGGGCCTGTGGTTGCGCCATACCGCAGCGCGGCCGCGTCAGGACGCTTCTTTGCGGTGCAGCCGTACCCGAGTGCGTGATACCACGGAGCCCCGGCGAACCGGAAGCTGTCGTCGGCGGTGGCTTCGGGTTTCCCGAGCGACACGATGATGTCGCGCTGCGTCGAGAGACCTAGGCGGACCGGACCGATCTTGCCGGTGAGCGAGACGACTCCGCCCCCGCCGCGGTCGAGTGTCCGCCCGCATCCCGCCGTCATCACGGCCAGCGCTAGGGCCGTGATGACGCCGGCGACGACACTGCACCGCCCCGCTCCAGCCGGCCGACGGCATCCGTTACCGAACGAAGAACGGTCCAGGTCCAGGGTCATCGCGGACAGGTGCACCTAGGTATTTGAGGAACCGCGCGAAGGCTTTACCCGGCGGTGTGTTGTTGTGGTCGGGCGTGATCAGGCCGCTTGCGCGCGCGTAGCTGATGTTGAGTGTCGAGGAGCCCCATCCCGTCTCGATCCCTGGGCAGGTGCTGACTTGACCGCGACATCCCGGGGAGCCGGCATACGCGAAGCGGGCGATGACCTCGCCGACCTTCGCCTTGCCAGATGTTTTCGTCGGCGCGATGCCCTCCGCGACGTAGATGAAGTGGCCGGCGAGCGGTCCATCCGTGAGCCGGTAGAGGAGGTAATGCCCATACCAGCCGCTGCTCGCGCCGCCGTCTCCGATGATCACGGCGTTGCCGATTGCGAGGATCGGGCCGGTGCCTTTGTAGTCGACGCCCTGGTCCGTGCGCTCGGGAACAAGGCTCCGACTGTATTTGAATGGATTGACGTACGGTCGGCGGCGTAGGCCGCCGTTCATTTCAGCCAAATCGTCCGGGCTGTCCGCGGACGACGCCGAGGTGGACTCGCCCGCAGAGAGCAGGGAGTAAGTCGGTGCGGTGAACGTCATGCCACTCGGATCGGTTCGGGCGGTTGGGTCGTCGCCGGCGTAGACGTAGCTCGAGCCGTATGGCTCGTTTCGCTCGCCCGCAACCGGGTCGACGGCGAGGAAGCGTCCGAGGCTCGGGTCGTAGCGTCGGGCCCGGAGGTTGTAGAGGCCCGTCGGGTCGAGGTACTCGCCGGCGAACTTCATTGGGTTGTCAGGTGCCTGGTTGTTGTTCTTCGTCTCTGTGCGGATGGCGCCGAAGGGTTCGTAGGTGTCCGTCCACTGCGTCGCGCCGGAGGACGAGGTGAGGTTCCTGACAGAACCGACCATGTCGTAGTGGTAGTAGGACGCGGCGCCGCCGCTCGTTGTCATGGAGATCAAGTGGGTGCCGTAGAGGTAGCGGCGGATGAGCGCGTTGTTGCCGTCGCGCTCGAGAACGAGTGCGGGGAGCGCGGCGTTGGTGTCCCAGAGGTAGTTGGTGTTCTTGTTGGCGGCGCCACCTGTCGAGGCCTTAAGGCGCACTCCGTCGCCGTCGTAGGTATACGTCGTCGTGGTCGATCCGGAGGTCAGTGTCTTCAACCTGCCGGCGACGTCGTAGGCCATCGTCGTCGAGGCAGCAGCGGTCTCGTTGCCGTCCGGGTCATAGGTGTAGCTCGTCGAGCCTGCTTGCGTGAGCTCGTCGAGTACGTTGTAGGTGTAGTTCTTGGTCGCCGTCCCCGGCCGCGACTCGGTGAGTCGGTTTCCGACCTGGTCGTAGGTCCAGCGGATGAACGGGTCGGAGCTGCCGGGACAGCTGCCCGCCTGGAAACAGACCCCGGTCAGCCGGTCGTTCGTGTCGTAGGTGTAGCTGCTGGTGCTCGACGTCGCGCCGGTCTGCACGACCTGAGTCGGATTGCCGCCGCCGTCGAGAGTGGCGACGAAGTCCGCGAGGATGGAGGCGCCCTTGGCGTTCTTCACCTCGACGAGTCGGCTGGCGTGGTCGTAGACGCGTGTCTCGACGTACCCGTTCCCTGCCGGCAGCGTGGTCTGGGTGAGATTGCTTGCAGGGTCGTAGGCGTAGGTTGTCGTGGCGCCACTGCTCGCGACGCTTGCCAGGCGGTTGTCCTCGTCGTAGTTGTACGACGCCTGGGTGCCGTCGGGGTAGGTGCGCCCAGTGACGCTTCCGGCGGCGTTGTAGGTGTACGAGAAGGTGTTCGAGCCGCGGGTCGACGAGAGTAGCCGATTGAGTCCGTCGTAGGTGTACGTGATCGTCCCGGGGCCGTCGGTCATCGAGGTTCGGTTGCCGACCGCGTCGAGGGCGAAGCTGACGGCCGGGGTCGTTGTGCCGCTGTAGCCGATGTTGGTTAGCCGGTCGGCGTAGTCGTAGGTATAGGTGGTCGTGCCGATCGCGCCGGCGTTTGCGTTCGGGTCCTTCTTTTGGACGAGGTTGCTGTCGGCGTCGTAGGTGAACGTTGTTACGGGCGGCGAGCTGCCTGGGCCGGTGCTTTGAGCCAGGCGGCCTGCGTCGTCGTATTGGTAGGTGGTGACGTGGTTGTTCGCATCACTTCTCGTCCGTAGGTTGCCGTTTCCGTCGTACGTGTATGTCGTGAAGCCGGCGTCGGGTGCCTGGATGGTGAGGATGCGTCCGTGCGCGTCGGAGCTGAAGTTCGTCTGGTGGCCGTTGCCGTCCTTTGTCCAGTCGAGGTTCCCGACACCGTCGTAGTGGTTGGTCTGAGCGTTCCCGAGCGGATCGGTTGCCATCAGCAGCCGTCCGGCGGCGTCGTAGCTGTACGTCGTGGTGTACTGCGGGGCGCAGCCGCAGCCGGTAACGTTGCCGCGCGGGTCGACGACGGATGCGATGTTCCCGTCGGGGTCGTACGTGTAGGAGGTGGTCTCACCCTTCGGTGTGGTCATGCTTATGAGGCGGTTGCTTGCGTCGTAGGTGTACCTCGTTGTGAACGCCGCCGGGTTCCCGCCAGGGACGTTGCCTCGCGGATCGACGATTGTGATCCGGTTTCCGGCGTCGTCGTAGGTGAAGGTCGTAACCGGTGCTGGCAGCGGGCCAGCTCCGTCAGGGTCCGGCTGCGTGATCTTGATCTGCCGGTTTGCGTTGTCGTACTGGTAACTGGTCGTGTGCCCGTTCGCATCGGAAACGCCGGTCAGGTTCCCTGCCATGTCATAGGCAAAGCGCGTGACGTGGCCGAGCGGGTCGGTCTCCGTGAGCGTGCGCCCCTCAGCGTGGTAGGTGTAGGTCGTCGTGTAGTTCGCGGGGCTGCAGCCGGCGCAGTTGCCAAGCGGCGCGACCTTCGTGAGGACCTGGCCGAGCGCGTTGTAGGTGTAGGTCGTCTTGTCGCCGAGAGCATCGGTCACGGAGGCGACGTTTCCGTTCGTGTCGTACGTGTAGGTCGTCTGTTTGCCATTCCCGTCTGTCGCGGTGAGCGTCTGCCCCTGCGCGTTATAGGTTGCGCCGAAGGTGGGTTGGCCGTCGACGGTAATGCTCGCTAGGTTGCCGGCGACGTCGTAGCCGTAGCTGGTCAGCTTCCCGCGGGCGTCCGTGACCGTCTTCACGTTGTTCTCGGCGTCGTAGGTAAATGTCTTCTGTGCGCTCCCAAGTGACGTCGGCGCCGTGGCCGAGACGAGGTTCCCGCCCTGGTATCGGAGCGTCGTCGTGTCAGTTCCGTTTGGCGAGGTGACTGAGTTGACGTTGAGGTCTCCGTCGTGGCTGAGCTGTGTCACGTCGCCTGCACCAGAGATCCGCTTGACGAGGATCCCGTTGGCGTAGACGTCTTTCCATGTATGGCCGTCGGCGTCGGTCACGGTCGCTGTCTGGGTTGCCTCGTCCCACGCGAAGGTCGTCGGCTTGGTGTTCGCGTCTAGCTGTTGCACGACGCGGCCGCTCGCCGAGTCGTAGGTATTGCTGAAGAGGGTGTGTCCGTTCGGATCGATCTCGCTGGCAAGACGCCCTCCCGAGTCGTAGGTGTACTGCGCGACCGGTGGGTTGAGCGGACCGGCGCCGTCGGGATCAGGGAGCGTAACGCTCGTCAGAAGGCCGTTGGTGTACGTGTAGCTCGCGGTACGTCCGTCTGACGTGGTCAGGGTTGCGAGCTGTCCGCCGCCGCTGGTGTAGGTCAGGGTGATCACATGGCCCGCGGCGTCGGTGATCGAGGTCATCTGGCCGTTCGTGTACGCGAATGTCGGGCCTTGATCATTGCGGTCGACGATGCTCTCCAGAACGCCGTTCGCGTCGAATAGATAGGTCACCTGGTCGTGCCGGACGAGCGTGTAGCCGCCCGTGACGGCGGCGAGGATGGATCGCGAGCCAGCCGACCCCAGGAACGAGCCGTCGGCCTGCTTGACGTAGTCGACCTCCTGGCCGTCGTCGCCGTGGAGGATGACATCGCCGTTGCCCTGCACGGCGAGCGAGACGGCGTAGCTGTCGGCCCATCCCGGTCCGAACCGTCCCTGCGTCTGGTCGGACGATGTGTAACTCCGCACGAACGTGAACGGAACGCCACTGGAAGCCAGCGTGAGATCGGTTTCACTCATCGTGAAGGCGCCGGTCAGCGTGTTCACGTCGTCACCGAGGGTGCCGGTCGCGCAGACGGCCTGTTCTCCGTGTCCGTCGATGCAGGCGTTGTTTTGCCCCGGCAGCGGCGGCGGTAGCGTGGCAGCCGCTGGGCCGGAGACGTTGAACACCATGTCGTTGAAATCGTGGTCGCCGCCGCCCGATGTGTCCTCCCAGGCGAACTGCCACGGCTGCCCCGCCGTGTTTTGGAAAACGATCAGGTGGTCGAACCCGTCAGGATTCGCCTGCTCGAACGAGTAGTACGTCGTGCCACACAGGACCGCCCGAAACCCGAGAAGAGCGCCGGCCTGAAACGTCAGATCAAGGTCGGCCGAGCTCGGACTCGAGCCGGAGCCGAAAATGACCTGCGGATTCCGCGAAGACACCTGCGACGGCCATGACGCGTCGCCCGGCAAGACGCCGCCGATCGAGCCACTCGCATCGTCGACCTTGAAGACCGAGACTTGGTTGTCGCAGAGCGCATCCTTGTAGACGTAGTCGAAATGGACGGTAACCGTCCCCGAGCCGCCGACCTGGTAGTAGCGCTGATCGACGACCTGCGTGTACTGAGGACAGTTGAAGACGAGCGGCGACTCGCTGCCGTCCTGATCGCCACACACCGGCATCGTCGTCGACACAGTCGGATCGTTTGGAAGCGGTGTCCCGCGCGGCGTGCCCGCCGACGTGGTCGTCGTGACGGTCGTTCCTGGGCCGCTCGCGGCTGCAACGGCGCCCACCGTGAGAGCCGCGCCAAAGCAGGCAACACTCCCGAGCGCGATCACGCGCACCAGGTGAAATCGGTACCTCTGTCGTCTCAGGCCCTTGCGCGACAGCTCGCGAAGTGCGTGAAAGCGACGGCAGAAGAGGGCGGTCAAAGCCCACGCACGGTCGGGTGACATCTTGACCTCCGATCGGGCGAGCGGGCCGACGCTCACGTGCTGGATTGCGAACTTTGACATCAGACAATCACAGTCGTCGCCACTTGTCAACGTCGCTTGACTTGGTCAACACCCCCGTCGGCCTTGCCAGCAACATGCCGCCAGGACCCTGTGCGGCTCGGGAGAGGGCCGCGTCATGCGACCAGGTGGGTCTCGTAGAAACGCACAGGTGCAAACACATGTCAACGCGCCCATGAAGAAGGGCCTCCGCGAAGTGATTCTCCGCGCGTCCTCAAGAAACGGAGGGAGGCACCACGCAATGTTGTGCGCCGGGTTGGTTCTCAGGCGCGAGCGTCTCGACTTCCGCCTGCTCGACGGCGAGGGCGCGACTGTCGACGCGGTGCCGCGCCACCGGAGCACGACCCAGTTGACCAAGCCGTCGCCGCGTTCTTTGCGGCGGATGCGAAGATGCCACCTCGATTCCTGCAACCTTCCTGCGCGTGACGGTCGCGGTGTGAGCGTCCCAGTCCTAGGTGGACCGATTACCTCGGTGCGAGGAGCTTCCTGCTCTGCTCGGCGTGCCAGATGAGGCCCATCGCGTTGAAACGGTCGATCGCCTGTTCGATGAGCAGCTCGTCCTCGCGAACGGCGCCAAGGGCCCGCAACGCGAATGGCTCGAGGTACGTGCCGGCCCGGAGCAGTGGTGGGGCGTCGCGCTCGACCTGCGTCCGTTCCTTCAGAGCCGCGAGCGCGTCCAGGCGCGCAGCGGCGGCAGGCAGCGCGTACCAGGTTTGACCGCGCACCAGGTCAACTGCTTCGAGACGGTCGACCTGGTCGACGTCGCCGCGCACCAGTGCGAGCCAGGTCCGCGGCGCCGCGAGCACGAAGTCATATCCTTCGGTCGCTAGCTCCTCGGCGCGTCGTTCATAGTGCCTGGCCGTCTCGTCGTCTCCCGAGTACGCCGCCGCCAGCGCGGTCAGGAGCAGGGAGCGGGCGTTGCGTATGCACGGTGTCGCGAGGTTGGCTTCGACGGCCGCTTCGGTGCGTTGCGCGAGCTCGAGGATCCGGTTCCAGCCCCCGCACGCCTCCTCGACCTCGAGCAGCACGGCAATTCCGTGGACACGGTGATGATCCGAAAGGGGCTCGACGACCGTGCCGTGCTCGACGGCGAGGCGCCTCGCCTCGGAAAAACGGCCGTTTGCGCAGCAGGATGGGATCGCGACCTCGTAGATGTCTGCCACGTGGTCGGGGTCGTTGATCTCATCTAAGACGTCCAGGCGCCTTTGTGACCAGGTCAGCGCTGATTGGAAGTCCCCTTCCCCGAAGGCGACGGCGCACCGTGCGCCCCACGCGTACGAGCGCAGTTCGATATCACCGGAACGCTCGGCTAGTTCGCTCGCCTCGCGTGCAGCCTCGGGTGTGTTCCGCTCCCAGAAGCTGCGCGCGATGAGGGCCTTCGCGCGCGAGACGCTCTCCGCCTCCGAGAGCTCGAGCGCTTGCTCGATCCAACCTGCTACGAGCTCCCGGTCGGGTCGTTTCGCCCACATCGATGAGCGGATCGCCGTCTGGAAGGCCAGCTCGCTGTAGGTGTCAGCGCAGGTGGCCTTGTTCGAGCAGACCTTGAGCGAATTTTGCATCGCGGTCCAGAACGCCTCACCGTCGAACTTGAGCGCGTTTGCTTTTCCCGCGGCTCGCCAGACGCGCGCCTCCTCCTCCTCGTCGGGTCGTAGCGAGAGCGCGCGGTGCAGCAGCTCGAGTGCGTCCTCGATCTCATAGCGCCGCATCGCAAACTCGGCCGCGCTCTCCAGCCAATGAAGCGCTTTCAGGCGCAGGCGCGCGCGTTCTGTCTCCTCTCCCGCCCAGGCGAGATCCGCGTCCTCGGGTCGCGCGGCCTCTGCGTAGTGGTGTGCGAGTAGCGACGCAAGCTCATCGCGGCCTTCTACTCGGTGCTCGAGCCATGCAGCGAAAGACGCGTGCATCCGGGCGCGGCGGGCTCTGGGAATGCTCTCGTACGCCACCTCGCGAGTAAGTGCGTGCTTGATCACGTACTCGCGCTCACCGGCCATGCTCGAGCCTGCCCGACGGCGAACGAAGTCCCGTTCCTCGAGCAAGCGAAAATCAGGCTTCGCCTCGACGAGCTCGTAGACCGGCGCCGTCCAAAAGACCCGCCCAATCACCGCCGCCGCCTGGAGCGCAGACTTCTCCGCAGCGCCGAGCAAATCGATCCGCGCCGCTAGCACTGCGTGAACCGAGTCCGGCACAGTGAAGTCACTCGGAAGCTCGCGCAAAACCCAACTGCCGTTCTGGCGCGAAAGAAGGCGTCGATCGATCAGCACGCCGAGCAACTCCTCGACGAAGAAGGGATTTCCCTCGGCCCGCTCGACGATGAGCTCGCTGAGCTCTGCCGGCAGGCCGCCCGCGAGCAGCTCGTCCAGCATCCGGACAGAGTCCTGCGGGGAGAGCGGCTCCAGCTCGAGCAGCTCACCCCCGGCGCGAGCGCCCCAGCCAGGTCGGCGCTGGAGCAGTTCGGGTCGCGCGGTCGCGATCACGAGCAGCGGCCCTCGGACGTTGCCGAGTACGTACTCGAGCAGGTCCAGAAGCTGGGCCTCCGCCCAATGGATGTCCTCGACGAGCACGACCGCGGGCCGCTCGCCGACGACCTCGGTCAGAAACTCTGCCCAGGCGTCCTGGAAGCGGTCGCGCGCGGCGAGCGGGTGCAAGTCGCGGGCGACGTCGAGGCCGAGCGTGAGGCCGAGAATCTCCCGGGCGCCGAGTCGCTCGAGCGCGAGCTCTGGCGGGTCGCTCTCCAAAAGGCCTAGGTGTTCTTTCAGCACCTCGCCCAGCGCCCAATACGCCGCTCCGGTTCCGTACGAGAGACAGCGGCCGGTGCGGCGCAGCGGTTCGGGTTGCTCCTCGGGCAACATCTGCCAGAGCTCACGCACGAGCCGCGTTTTGCCGACGCCTGCATCGCCAAGCACCGTCACGAGCCGCGGTCGCCGCTGCTCAAGGGCCCCGCGATAGGCGCTGCGGAGACGCTCGAGTTCCTGATCGCGGCCGACGAACGCACGTGCGAGGCCGCCCACCCCGCGCGGGCGCATGAGCGAGAGGGCGCGCACGACGCGACGCGCTACGACCCCGCCCGGCTTGCCCTTCGCATCAACCGCCGCCGGCCGCTCGAACTCGAAGGCACCGCGCGCCGCGGCGACGGTGCGCTCGCCAACAAGAATCGCGCCGGGGGCTGCAGCCTGCTCCAGCCGCGCGGCGACGTTGACCGCATCGCCGCTGACGAAGGAGCCTCCTGCACGAGCCTGCCCGACGACCACGTCGCCTGTGTTGATCCCGATCCGCAGCTCTAGCTGCCCCGCGAACAACTCCGCCAGCCGGCGCTGCATCGCGAGCGCGGCATGGAGTGCACGCTCGGCGTGGTCTTCAAGGGCGTTCGGTGCGCCGAAGGCGGCCATCACCGCGTCACCGACGAACTTCTCGATCGTCCCGCCGGCGCGCTCGATTTCCTCGGCCATCGCGCCGTAAAAGCGATCGAGCAGAACCCGCGTCCGCTCCGGATCCTCGGAACCGGCGAGTGCGGTCGAGCCGACGAGGTCGGCGAACAGCACCGTCGCCAGCTTCCGCTCCTCGGGTGGCCGCTCGTCCGCGACCGGCGCACCGCAACTCGGGCAGAAGTGCGCGTCACGCGGGATCTCCGCTCCGCAGCGGCTGCAGACGGCCATGCCCGGATTGTCCCTCAACGGCGGCGAACAGTCAGCGCCCGCCGCCCCTTGGACGCGGCGCCGATCGTTCTAGGCTCTAACCGTGGTGTCTACATTCGTCGGCCGAGCGGAGGAGCTCCGCGTGCTGGGGGAGCTTTTCGCGCGTTCGGGCGACGGCGTCGTCGCGGCGATAGTCATGGGCGACCCCGGCAGTGGCAAGACGCGGCTGCTCGCCGAAGCCGTAGACCGTTTCGCCCCCGACGACACCGCACGGATCGTCGGCTATGAGCCGGAGCAAAGCGTGCCGCTCGCGGCCTGCGCCGAACTCCTCCAGACCCTCTCGGCGGCTCCGGCAGGGCGAGGGCTACGCCTTCTCTTCGAGCAGGGCACATCGGCGCTGGCGCCAATGCAGGTCTTCGAGGCGGCGCACCGAGCACTGGACGCTTTCGAGCGGCTGCTCGTGACGGTCGACGACCTCCAATGGGTTGATGAGCTGTCACTCGCGCTCTGCCATTACCTCGTTCGCGCAGGCCAGGCGGCGGCGCAGCCGCTCGTGTTGATCGCAGCAGCGCGGCCATCGGCCGAAGCGGCGACGTTGGCCGCATCACTCCGCCAGGTGCTTCCCTCGGACCGATTCGCGAGCCTGACGCTCGGGCCGCTGACTGCGGAGGAATCGTTTCAGTTGGTGAAAGCGCTTGCGCCCGGCACGGACGCTGCCACAGTGCGCACCGTCGCAGAGCGGGCGCAGGGGTCCCCTTTCTGGCTGGAGGCACTGGCGCGCCCAGGCGGGAGCGCGGGGGACGCGGCTCAGCTCGTGACGGCGCGGCTGCGCGGCGCGGGCGCTGATGCCGCGGCGCTTGTCGGACTTCTCGCCGTCGCCGCTCGTCCTCTCTCGCGGGCAGATGCCGCGTTCCTTCATGACTGGCCGGTCGCGCGGATGGAGCACGCCGTGAGCGAGCTCGTCAGCCGCGGCGTCGCCGCGATGAACATCGTTGGCGTTCGGCTCGCTCACGATGTCGTCCGTGACGCTGCCTATCGCGAGATTCCGGAAGAGACGCGGCGAACACTCCACCGCCGCTTGGCCGAATGGCTCGAACGGATCGCCGGCGACGATCTCGGGCGGCTGCGTGAGGCACTCGCTCACCGCCACGCGGCAGCGATGCCGTCTCACGAGCTGGCACTGCGGCTTGCACGTGCGCCCCGCCGCACACTTCTCGGCGAGGATGGTCTAGCGCTGCTTGCCTCGATCGCCGACAGCGCCGACCCCGCCGACGAACGCACACTCTCGCTGAACATCGAGCTCGCCGCACTCGCGGTCGAGCTGGCGAACCATGCGGTCGGGCTCGAGCGGTGGTCACGTGTGGCGGAACGAGTCGCCGAGCCGTTGCATCGAGCATCGGCGCTCCTCGCCGCTTCGCGTTCCGCCTTCGCGCTCGAGGACGTCGACGCGGCACGGTCGTACCTCGAACGCGCGGGCGCCGTCGGTGTCGCCGACGCGGTGTTCCAGCTCGAGCGCGAGGCGCACGAGGCGTCGATGGAACTCTGGATGCCACAAGAAGGCGCACCCGCCCGAACGCGCGCGTACGCGGTCACGCAGCGGGCTCAAGCAATTGTTGAGGTGGCCGGAGGCGTCAAAGCGCTCGACGACCGTGCGCGGCGCGCGTATCTCGAGGCTCTGCGGATCCAGTACGAGGCGGCATACCAAGACGATGCTCCCGAAACTCTCCTTCGAACATCTAGAGAACGCGCGGCGGTCGCTCGCGGCTTCGACGACGAGGCTTACCTCGCCGCACTGATCGACAACGCGAGGGTACTAAGGCGAATGGGGCAGCTCCGAGACGCCGAGCAGGCTTCGCGCGCCGCCTGGGAAGAGGCGCATCGACGGGTGCTTCCGCAGCTGACGATCGACAGCGGCTATTGGCTCGGGAACGTTCTCGAACAGCAAGGGCGAATCGTCGAAGCCGAGGAGATCGTGACCGAAGCGATCGACCTCGCCGAACGCGTCGGCGACCAGTCGCGGGCACGCCACCGCATCTCACGGCTGGGCCACAAGATCGCCTTCCATCGTGGTGACTGGCGACGGGCGCTGGTTGCGTTTCTGAACGAGGCACGCACCGTCGGCACGCACGGCCGCATCGAGTTCCACCAGGACGCCGCAGTCTGGCTCGCGTCAGTCGGCGGTCGCGAGCTCGAATCCGAGGTCCTCCCGCAGATCGCGGAAGCACGTCGCTGCGCCGACCTCGCAGCGTGCCCGAGATGTGGAACGGAGCTCCGCCTCGCGGTCGCTGACGCGCTCGTGCGCATCGGCCACCACAACGAGGCGGCAGCTTCCCTCGCCGAGTGGAAGCGTCTACAGAGGCGACCGCAACCGCGTGACGACGTCCTCCGTCTGAGGATCGAGGCGCTCCTCTCCAGTCGCGACGGAAATGGTGCGGCAGCCTCTCTGCTCGCACGTGCCATTGAGGAAGCCGACCGGCTCGGTCTTGTTCTCGACGGCTTGTGGACCCGCATCGATCTCGGACGGGCGCTGGCCACCGCCAACCGCGACCACGCGATTGAGGTTCTGCGCGAAGCCGCCGAGACGGCCGCAGCGCTCGGCGCGCTCACCGAGCAGCGCGTGGCCGAGAAAAGCCTCCGGGGGCTGGGCGTCCGGACGTGGCGCCGAACGGCTGTGAGCGAAACGCTGACCGAGCGCGAACAGGAGATCGCCGCGCTCATCGCCGCCGGAGCGAGCAATCCCGAGATCGCGCAGGAACTCTTCCTCTCTCGCAAGACGATCGAGCGCCACGTCTCCAACGTCCTGAAGAAGGTCGGCGCCCGCAACCGTGCAGAACTCGCCGCGAAGGTAGCCGAGCTCAAAGTCGAGGGAGCTCCCCGATGATCTCGGAGGTGCCGCCGGCCTAGCCTCGTCACGGACTGTTCCCATCGCGAGAGGAGGGAACGTGGCGATGATGGTGGTGCTGCTCGAAACCGCGGACAGCGATTTCTGCGTCCGTCCCGATCAGGTCGCGCAGCTCGCACGGCTCGGCGTGAGCAACCTCGCGCTCCTCCGCGACAGGCAGACCCTGGGGATCGTCCTCGAGGGGTGGCTGTTCGATCCTGTGCGCTCGGGCGCTGCGGCGCTCTGCGGAATCGCCGACGGCGGCCGAGCGCTGCACCCCATCCTGCAGATGGCCGTATCGGCCGCAATGGCTCCGGCCGAAGCCGGAGCTTAGGAAGGAGTGAGATGAGCGTACTCGGGCTCACATTGGGGTTCAAGATGAGGAGGTTCGCGATGCGTCTCCTCGGTCTCGCTACCGCACTCGCCGGCGTGAGTGCGGTTTTCGCGGGTGCAGGCTTGGCCAACGCGGGAGGCGTGGCACCGAATTTCATGCCGTGTTGCACCATCGGTGGACAGATGGTCTGTTGCATCGTCAATGCGTCGATGGAGTGCTGTAAGCGATTCATGAGCTGAGATTGGCACAGGCGGCACCGCCTCCAAGCGACGTTTGGAGCCTTCGCCACGCGCGGAGGCTCCAGACGTGACCGTGCCGCTCGCCTCCTACCAGTAACGATCATCCGGGAGCTGACGATGCTCAAACGCTCGTACAGATGGTGGAACGTCGCCGGAATTGTCGTGTTCGTTGCCGGGTTCCTCGTCGGCTCGATCAACATGGCTAGTCGCGGAGGCTCGATGACCGGCGGGGGGACGGCCATGATGATTGCGGCAGTACTCCAGGTACTTGGCGGGGGCGTCGCCGTTGTTGCGTTCGCGCTTGACATGCGGCGGCGCTTTCGCGTTAAACGCCAGGGTCGACGCCTCAGCGGCGTTAACGATTAGCCGGCACAACGTCCACCTCGTGCGCGATCTAATGCGTAAGCCCGCGGCGCGGTGCCCGCCCTCCTTTACGGGACGCTGCCCATTGACCGAGCTCGCGCCGATCAGCGGTGGAGGAGGCCACACGAGGCGGCGTGTGGCAAAGATGCGGCAAGAGCGGCGCCGAGAAAGCCGAGCTGGTCGAAGGTAGGAGGTTCGACACCCGCAGAGCCGAGGATGGAGCCTTTATGGAGCCCCGTGGTTGCAACCCATGGCAATCAGCGGCAAATCTACCGGCCCCCGATACCGCAAAAACAAGCCGAATCCGTTGCCGCCGGTTGCCACCGGTTGCCTGAGAAGTTCCATGGTAAGGAGGGGGTCGACGGTTCGACTCCGTCAGAGGGCTTCGAGAAGTTCCTGCTGATCAGCTCCTTTCGTTGTCGGTGGTAGCGGTGGTGATGAGCCGCGGCGTCCACCGAGCTGACGCGAGCGTCTCACGGGAGGACGGGAATCGCTGTTGCGGAGTGGCTTTCGACGTGCGTTGCCGAGGTCCACGCAGCGTCCACGGCTCGTTCAAGCGCGAGCGCGTCGAGGAGCGAAACGGCGTGCTGGCGGCTGTCGTGGGCAAGGTGCCCGTAGTGGTGATCGATCATCACGATGCTCGAGCCCATGAAGCGGGAGACCGGAAGACGGGAACACCGCCGCGGAGTCGGGCCATTTTTCCTCCTCGCGATGTATCGAAGTGCGTCCTCGCGGCCGATGTCGGACGGGATTCCGCGACCTAAACTCGATTCGCCGGCACCGGATCGTTGCTTTGGTTCATGAACCTCGTCAGCCTCCTCACAGCAGCCGTCGACTCAACCGACTCCCGAGCCGCGGAGCCGGGCTCTGGCTTGGGGTCCGGGGAAAATCGTGAGAGGCCTATGGCTCAGAGGCTTGGCTGTCTGCAGGTTCTCATCCGGGTGAGAGACGCGTTCCGTACAGCCTCGCGCCTCGATGCTGCGCTGGCGCTGCTGGCGTTCGTGGGCCTGATGATCGAACTGGCGGTCGGACGTGGCCCGCTGCTGCCTTCGGTCGCGCTCGCGCTCGTCAGCTCCGCGCCGTTGGTGGTACGTCGTCGGTATCCGGTCGCAGTCCTCTTTGCGACCTCTTTTGGCTTGCTCGCGTGCCTTGCCGTTTTCCATCCCAGCCGGACCGCCGTCGCGGTGGTGATGCTTGCGATGTACACGGTCAGTCTTCAAGGACGACGACGGCAATCAATACTTGTCGGCGCGGCCATGGCGCCGATCACCGTGCTGGCGATCTCGATCGCCGGCCACCATGGCTTCGAGCTTCAGAACGCGGCGCTGTATCTGGCTCTGGTCCTCGGCGCCCTCGCTGTTGGTGATGCGGTCCGCGGGCGGCGCGAACTGCGTCGTGCCGAGGCTGAAGAGATCGAGGCCGCGGCCCAGCACCGCCTCGACGAGCAGCGGCTCGAGCTGGCACACGAGCTGCACGACACGCTCGCCCACACCCTCGTAGGCATCAACGTTCGCGCAGGTGCAGCAGCCCACTCTCTGGCATCCAATCCAACCGACGGGTTGGCTGCTCTCGAGGAGATCAAGGCAACCTCGGCCGAGGCTCTCGCAGAACTGCGCTCGACGCTGCGGATGCTTCGCCCCTCAGCAAGCGGCGCTCCGATGCGCCCAGCTCAATCACTGGCCGACCTGGAGGATCTCATTGCTCGGGTCGCTGGGGCAGGCTTGACAGTCGACCTCGTATTCGATGCGGATCCCGAGAATGTCCCGCGGCCGGTCGGTCACGCGGCATACCGGATTGTTCAGGAAGCTCTGACAAACGTGCTGCGCCACTCGGACGCCACCCGGGCGACCGTCCACGTCACACAAGCGAAAGCACTCTTGGAACTGGAAATCACCGACAACGGACGAGCCGTCGTCTCGAGCCACGCTGCGTCAGGTCACGGCCTGCAGGGAATGACGGAGCGCGCAGACGCTCTCGGAGGATCGTGCGAAGCCGGCATAGCTGAAGATGGCGGCTGGCGCGTCCACGCCGTGCTTCCGTTGAAGGTCGGGATGTCGTGAGCGATGCGTTTCGCACTCGGGTGCTTGTCGCTGATGACCACGCTCTCGTTCGCGCCGGGTTCCGCTCGCTGCTGGCCGGCGAAGGCGACATGGAAGTGGTCGGCGAGGCCGTTGATGGCCGTGAAGCGGTGACGCTCGCAGTCGAAGAGACACCCGACGTCGTCCTCATGGACATCAGGATGCCGGGGCTCGATGGCATCGAAGCGACACGGCAGATCACCTCGAACCTCCGCCTCTCCCACACCAAGGTGATTGTCCTCACCACCTTTGATCTCGATGAGTACGTCTTCGGAGCGCTCCGAGCCGGCGCCAGCGGTTTCTTGCTCAAAGGCGTTGAACCGACGCAGTTGATCGACGCAGTTCGAACAGTCGCCGCCGGCGAAGCCCTCCTCGAGCCGAGCGCCACACGAAGGCTGATCGAGGCCTATGTCGAAGGTGGCTCCGAGACGGCGTCTGCGCTTCCTGCCCTTCCCGATTCTCTGACCGCACGTGAGATCGAGATCATGAGCCTGGTTGCCACCGGGCTCACAAACGGAGAGATTGCCTCCCGTTTGGTGATCAGCCCGCTCACGACGAAGTCGCACGTCTCGCGGATCCTGGCGAAGGTCAATGCGCGTGATCGCACGCAGCTTGTGGTCATGGCCTATGAGTCCGGCCTCGTCTCGCCCGGCCACACGGCAGCCTCACCGCGCGAGATCTGACACGCGTTCTTCTATGCGGCGGCATCCCGGTTACCTGGAGCAGTCCGCACAAGCGTGGCAATCCGGGCGCGAAGACGCC
Source organism: Gaiellaceae bacterium (assembly GCA_045805985.1). GTDB lineage: Bacteria > Actinomycetota > Thermoleophilia > Gaiellales > Gaiellaceae > PALSA-600. Next base: position 39,650 of record JBJMKA010000007.1, read on the forward strand.
TAATCTCAGTCTGCTCCCGGTTGAGCTCATCACTATCGAAGCCGTCTCGCTCAAGCCTTGCGAGCGAATCGACATGATCACGGAGCTCTCGCAAGAGAACGGCGACCTCAGCTTCGACGCGGTCGGTGTGAGCCTGTGCCCGGCGTTCGCTGAGGAGGGGCGGCAACTGATCGGAGCCGGGCTGTTGCTTCTTAGAAGAGGAAGACATGTCGGTTCCTTTGTTGTAGGTCGAGGTCACTCACGTACGCTTGCGACGTCACTTATGGGGATAGATGCGGAGGTAGACCTCCGCGCGGTGGGCGAGCAGGAGCGCGAGGGCGCCGCCAAGTAACACGCTTCCACCGAGCACGAGCCGGCGAGATCGCACACCTGCCAAGAACACGCGCGTGCGAGCAAGAAGGTCCCTGGCCGCCAAGCGAATCATCTGCTTGAAGTGCGCGACGGCGTGGATCAGGAACGTCGCGAGCCAGAGGTCGAAGCTCGCCTTGTGCACGATCAGCAGGCTGCTGTGCAGGGAATGAGGCACGACGACGAGACCGATGCCGCTGCCGAGAACGAGGAACGTCAGGACGACCAGAAACGGGCCGAGGATTCGAAGCGCAAGTGGCGGCCCATTCTCGAGGTACGCAGCATCGCCGCGGTAATACGAGACCATCCGCCACGTGGTCGCGCCGATCTTCAAGAGGACGGGCGGCACAAGGATCAGACCGACCACTACATGGAGGCTTAGATGGCCGCGAGCGCCCATCACGACTGTCGCAAGCTCAGCGGCGACGAGTAAGAGAAGGACGACCGCGGTCATCGCCGTCAGGCGTGCGTTTGCCTCGACGCCGGCGGCGCCCGCGCCGCCCCTGGGCGCCCGCGCCCTGAACAGGGCGCGGGCGGGGCTCCTCCGCTTGGCACCAGAGGGGGTTGATGCCGGGGGCGAAGAGGGTGTCGAGCCTCGAGTCATTCGGTCACCGGCGTCGGCGGTGCCTCGACGCGAAGCAGACGGCCGAGCGGCTCCGGCATCCACCAGTTCCAGCGACCCATCAGCGCGACAAGCGCCGGGACGAGGAGTGTGCGGATGACGATCGAGTCGAGCAGGATGCCGAACGCCAGACCGGTTGCGATCGTGCGCACCGGCAGGTCGGGGTTCGTGCTGAGTGACAGGAACGAGACCGCGAGGATCATCGCTGCCGACGTAACGAGCCGCCCAGTGCGCGAGAGCGCGTTGACGATCGCCTTCGGCGTCGACCCGGTCGCGTCGTACTCCTCGCGCATCCGGGCAAGGACGAAGACCTCGTAGTCCATCGAGAGCCCGAACAGGAACGCGAAGACGACGATCGGGATGAAGTCCCGGATCGATCCTGTGGCAGGAACGCCGTAGACGAGGTGCGACCCATGGCCCTGCTGCCAGAACAGCACCAGGAACCCGTACGACGCACCCAGCGAGATCACGTTCAGGACGACCGCCTTCGCCGCCAGCACGATCGAGCGGAACGCGCACGCCAGGAGCAGGAACGTGACGAGTGCGATCAGGCCGAGCATGAGTGGGAAGTTGCCGTAGACCGCATGCACGAAGTCCTTGTTCTGCGCGGTGTTACCGCCGACTTCGACACCTCCCACCGGAGCGAGCCGGCTTCTCAGACGGTCGACAAGCGCTCTGCCCGTTGACGTGCTGCCCTCGTAGCGCGGGATCACGCTGATCAGCGTGTCCTGCCCATTGCTGTACGACGAGGTCTTGGGCGCGAGGACCGTGTAGACGCCGGAGGTTTGCCGGGCGATCTCGGCAGCGCGCGCGGCTGGTGCCGCCCCGCCGTGGACCAGGAGCTGAACCGGGAAGACGACAGCACTCGGGACGCCCGACTGCTCGAGGCCGTGGAGCGTCTTGCCGGCGGGTGTCGTGGCCGAGAACGCATTGCTGCTCGGCTGACCGGTGTTCATCGAGAGCGCCGGGAAGGCGAGCCCGAGGACGATGGCAAGTCCGGCCACACCGGCGATCCAGCGGCGGCGGACAACGAACCGTCCCCACCACGCCCAGCTGCGGCTGAACGTCGTCGACGAGGCGCGACGGAAGCGAATGCGATCAAGTGCAGGCCCCCAGGCCGCGAGCGTCACCGGGAGCAAGGTGATTGCAGCGGCGATCGCGACGAGCGGGATCATGATCCCCGCGTAGCCGATGCTGCGCAGGAACGGCACGGGCAGGACAACGAGCGAGAGCAGTCCGATTGTGACGGTGAGCCCGCTGAGCACAACGGCGTGACCGGCGGTCCGTCCGGCGATCGCAATCGCTTCTTCATTCGTATGACCCTGCTCTCGCTCTTCACGCCAGCGCGTGACGACGAGCAGCGAGTAGTCGATCGCGACCCCGAGGCCGATCAAGGCGACGAGGAACTCCACGATGAAACTGACGCTCGTCAGATGGGTGACGCCGCCGACGAGCAGCATGCTGATCAGAATCGACGGGATCGCCATCAGCAGAGGCACGATTGCAAGCGCCGATCCGAAGACGAGCGCGAGAATGACAAGCCCGCCGGCCATGCCGATCAGCGTCTCGACGAGCGTGCTCGGCCCCGTTCCGCCGCCGGAGCCCTGGATCTGCTCGAAGCCGGTCACAGCGACCGTCGATCCCGTAGGCGCGGCCGCGTTGAGAGCGTGCGGGATGCGCTGCATGACGCCGGACCCAAGGGGCACGTCGGGGTTTGGCATGTTGATGAGTGCCCACGTCGTCCGGCCATCAGGCGAGACGAGCACGGGGTTGTGGGTGTTGGCGTAGTCGGCCACAGCCAGGTGGCCTGCGTTGTGCGCAGCTGCGAAGGTGCGCGCAGCTGCAGCCTGGCCGGCCGGCGTATGCATGCTCTGTCCGGCCGGAAGGTGCAGCACGGCGATCGTCGGCTGTTCGTTGCCGTCGATGCCGAAGCTCTTGATGATCCGTTGGTTCGTCTCGTAGCCGGGGCTACCAGGCGTTGCGAACGTGTGGGTAAGCCGACTCGTGGTCGACGACGCCGTGACTCCTCCCACCACGGCGAGCGCGATCCAAGCAAGTGCAACGAGGCGCCGGTGGGCCAGCGCTATGCGAGTGATGGTTGTCATGCCGACGACGCTACGGCCCGCCGTCCGTGCCGACATCGGCCCCGCGGACGCACTTCTTCAAGGGCCTTACTGCTGGCGGACTACGCCGCGCGGCCACTCACCTTGCGCCAGAAGCGATCGCTCGCTCGGCGTGGGCTCGAGTCGGCTGTTGTGATCACTCCATTGTCCTCGAATGCTTCCGCGCGTTCGGTTGAGCCCTGTCTCTGAGCTACGTTCGTATCGGTGTCGGCACAGGCGATCCGCGACCTCGCCCGCAAGCGGCTTGGCTTCGAGCGGCTTCGACCCGGGCAGCTGCACGCGGCCGCAGCTGCGGTCGGCGGACGCGACGTGCTCGCGGTCCTGCCAACCGGCGGGGGGAAGTCGGCGATCTACGAGCTCGCCGGCCTCTTACGAGCCGGGCCGACCGTGGTCGTATCGCCGCTCATCGCCCTTCAAGACGACCAGCTCGCGCACCTCCGCGCCGCCGGCCTGCCCGCGATCGTCCTGAACTCGCAGCAATCGGCGGGTGCGCGCGCCGCCTCGCTGCTTGCGACCTGCGACTCCGAGACGTTCGTGTTCCTCTCGCCCGAGCAGCTTTCAAACGAGCAGACGCGGAACACCCTCGCCCGTGCCCGACCCGGGCTCTTCGTCGTCGACGAAGCGCATCTGATCAGCCAGTGGGGTCGCGACTTCCGGACGGATTACATGCGGCTCGGCGCGCAGGCCGAAGCCCTCGGCCGCCCGGTTTGCCTTGCACTCACCGCGACGGCCGCGCCGCCGGTTCGGCAGGAGATCTGCAAGCGTCTCGGACTCCGCGATCCGGAGGTCGTGATCGGCAACTTCGACCGGCCGAACATCGAGCTCTCCGTTCATCGTGTCCGCGCGGTCACCAAGAAGCACCGCGAGATCGAACAGGCGGCGGCGGAGTTCGACGGCCCGGGCATCGTCTACGCCGCCACGCATGCCGACGCGGAGGAGGCGAGAGACGTGCTCGCCGCGGCCGGCGAGCAGGCAACGCTCTACCACGCCGGGCTGCCGGCGCGAGCGCGACACGACGCCATGACTGCCTTCCTCGACGGCTCGGCAAGGATCGTCGCGGCGACAGTGGCCTTCGGGATGGGAATCGACAAGCGGGACGTGCGCTGGGTGCTTCACGCTGATCCGCCGTCCTCACTCGACGCGTATTACCAAGAGCTCGGGCGCGCAGGCCGCGACGGAGAGACGGCACAAGCGCGTCTGCTCTATCGATCCGAGGACTTCGCGATGGCCCGACACCTCAGCGCCCGCGGCGTTTCCGTGAGCCACGTCGCGCAGGTCGTGGCCCGGCTGGCGAACAGCGAGCACGTCGAGGTAAACGGACGGGGACTCACGGCGGCGCTCGTCCGGCTCGTCGATCTCGGTGCCGCCGTTTGGGACGCCGACGGAACTGTCCACTGGACGGGAGCGCTCAGCGTACGCGCAACGCTCGCCGCGTCGAAGGCCGAGACGCAGCGCGAGGACGAGGTGGAGAGGTCGCGGCTCGAGATGATGCGCCGCTACGCGGAGCACGCCGGGTGCCGCCGGTCGTTCATCTTGTCTTACTTCGGCCAGGACTACCGCGGCCCGTGCGGACGGTGCGACAACGATCGTGCACCCGTGACGCGAGCGAAAGCGAGCGAGCCATTTCCCGTCGGTGCACGCGTGGCAAGCGATCGATGGGGGGAAGGCACCGTCCAACGCTACGACGGCGACCAGCTGACGGTTCTGTTCGACGAGCACGGCTATCGCGACTTGCTCCTGCCGCTCGTGGTCGAGCGGGGCCTCTTGCGTCCCGCCTCGCAACGGTGAGGTCGAACGCGTTTCGAAGCGGCGAGAGCCGCATCCGGCTCGAGCCCGGCAGCACGTCAAGGGGCGTTGGGGGATCGAGCAGGCGGTCTAGGACCGGGCCGGGCTCGGGTGCGACAAGCCCGTGAGCGCAAGGCTGGTCGCCGGATCGAAGAAGTGCAGCCGCCGGTGGTCGATCGCGAGCTCGACCGCCGACCCCGGGGCAATCGCGCGCCTCGCATCGACGCACGCCGTGAAGACCGCACGGTCCTCCGCGAACAGCTTGCCCTCGTCGTCCCCTTCGTCCGTCGCTGCCCGGACGGCCTCCGCCGTGACGCGCGGAGCGTCGAGCGTGAAGATCACGTGGTGCTCGGAGCCGAGGTCCTCGACCACGTCTGGCTTGATGCGGACACGCGGCAGCTCCGCCTCCGCGGTCGCACCGTGCTCGAAGTCGGTCGGTCGGATGCCGAGAATCAGGCGGCCCTATAAGCCCACAGCCGGTGACGATTCCAGTACGTCGAAGCTCACGTCCGCGAACGAAACGCGCCCGTTCGCGATTTCCGCGTCGATCAGGTTCATCGACGGCGAGCCGATGAACGCGGCGACGAAGAGGTTCGCCGGCTGGTGAAACAAATTGTGCGGCGTGTCGACCTGCTGCAGGAGCCCGTCGCGGAGCATCGCGACCCGCTGGCCGAGCGTCATCGCCTCGACCTGGTCGTGGGTCACGTAGACGGTCGTCACGCCAAGCCGCTCGTGCAGCCTCGCGAGCTCCGCGCGCATCGAGACGCGAAGCTTCGCATCGAGGTTCGAGAGCGGCTCGTCCATCAGGAACGCCTTCGGCTCGCGCACGATCGCCCGACCCATCGCAACGCGCTGCCGCTGGCCGCCGGAGAGCGCCGAGGGCTTCCGGCAGTAGCAGCTGCTCGAGTTGCGCTATTCGTTCAGCTACGTGCTGCGGCCGATCGCGTCGCGCCACACGCCAGCGCCCGCCGAGGCGATCGCGACGAGTGACGCGCCTTCGCGTCCCGTCTCCTCGTGGTAGGCGGTCGACACTGCGGCTGCCAGCTCCTCGGCGCGCTCGACCTCGGTCAGCGCGAGGATCGCGCCGCCGAAGCCGCCGCCGAGCAGCCGTGCGCCGTATGCCCCCGCCTCCCGGGCGAGCTCGACGAGGAGGTCGAGCTCGGCGACCGATACCTCGTAGTCGTCGCGCAGGCTGGCGTGACTCTCGAAGAGCAGGCTGCCTGCCGCTGCGAGGTCGTTGCGTTCGAGCGCCGACGCGAAGTCGCGCACGCGCTGGTTCTCGGTCTGTACGTGACGAACGCGGCTGGGCTTGCCCGCCTCGAGCTCCCGACGCCGTTGCGCATAGCCCGACGTCTCGTGGCTGTGCTCGACGCCGGAGTCGACGACGACAAGCGCTGCCTCTGCCGGGAGGGGGACGACGTGGTACTCGAGCGTGCCGCAGTCGAGGAGGACGGCGTGGCCCTCACGACCGAGCAGCGCTGCGGCCTGGTCGAGGATTCCGCACGGTACGCCGACCGCACGTAGCTCGGCGCGCTGGCAGGCGAGCGCGAGCGCGAGCGGGTCGAGCGCGAAATCCGCGACGGCGCAGAGCGCCAGCCCGACGGCGACCTCGAGCGCAGCCGACGACGAGAGCCCGGCCCCTGCCGGCAGGTCCGAGGTGATGGTTCCCGCGAGACCGACAGGCGGCCGTCCGAGGAGGTGCAGCTCGGCGGCGACGGCCTGCGGGTAGCGGGCCCAGCCGGCAGCAACCGCCCCGCTTCCGTCGGGGACGAAAGGCGCCGCAGCGCCGAAGCGCTCCGAAACGAGCGACACGCAATCCTCACGCGAAGCAACGTCGATCGAGATGCCGTACTGGATCGCGACCGGGAGCACGAGGCCGCCGCTGTAGTCGGTGTGCTCGCCGATCAGGTTGACGCGGCCCGGAGCCCAGGCGCTGCACACATTCGTCCACATCGTGCTCACTGCACGATCATACGAGCGCGGACGATTGCGACTTCCGCCAGAAACGTCGCGTGCCGCGAGACCCTGCTCGCCCATCGACCTCAGGAAGGAAGCAATGGAACCGCACATCGACGTCATCACACTTGCCGTCAGCGATCTCGACCGCTCGCTCGCCTTCTACCGCGACGGCCTCGGCCTCGAGACGCCTGGCGTGATCGGTACCGAGTTCGTCGGCGACGAAGCCAACGCAGCTGGTGCGGTCGTGATGTTCCACCTCCGAGGCGGCCTCGTGCTTGCGCTCTACCCGCGCAGCGAACTCGCCAAGGACGCCGAAGTTCCCTTCGGACCACCGAAGACTGGCGAGCTGAGCATCGGACACCTCGTCGAGGACAGAGCCCAGGTGGATGCGGTGCTCGCCCAAGCCGAAGAAGCCGGCGCGATCCTCACGGGGCAACCCCACGATCGCCCGTGGGGCATTTACTCCGGCTACTTCCGCGACCCCGACGGGCACCTCTGGGAGATCATCTGGAACCCGCCGAGCGAAACCGTCTCCTAGCGATTACCGCGAATCGCGTCGATCAGATCCCACTTACCCATCTTCGAGCGCCCTGGGATGTTCCGGTCCTTCGCAATCTCATACAACTGCTGTCGATTCCGATCCTCCAGAGCGTGACCCGGCTCCCCGCCGCGCTGCGCGCCCTTGCGCGCCTCCACCTGCAAGCCACGTCGTGTTCTCTCCGGCAGATGCGCGATCGTGCGCTTCGACTTCGCAGCCGCCTGGGCTTTCTTCACATTCCGTTTCGCCGCCTGAACCTGACGCGTCGACGCCATTCAGTCTCACCTCCACTTTCTCGCTTCCTCCTCCCCTACCCAGGTCGCAGAGCACTATGCGCGCCCGGTGAAACCCCAAGCCCTGCCACTTTCGCGAAGCAGGACACGCCCCACATGCGGGGCTCGGGCGCGGTTAGGCTCCGCGCGTGCCGGTCTGGTCGCAGTGGCTCTCGCGGGCTGAGGCACGGGTTGTCGTCGCCACCGCGATCGCGGTAGCTGGGGCTTCGTTCACGCACGGCGGCTATTTCCCGCGGGAGTGGGGATGGATGCTTCTGGCGTTCGCGCTGGCCATGGTGCTGGTGGTCTTGGTGCACGACCGGATTGGGCTGGGACGGTTCGAGGTGGCTGCGATTGTGCTGCTTGCGGCGTTCACCAGCTGGACAGCTCTGTCGACGTTGTGGTCTGTGAGCGCCGCGCAGCCGTTGCTTGCGACCGAGCGGACGCTGGTCTACGCCGCAGCGCTTCCTGCGGCGCTGCTTCTCGCTCGGCCGCCGAAGGGAAGCGCGTGGCTGCTCGCGGGTGTGATCGTGGCTGTCGCAGCAGTGTGCGGGTATGCGCTGGCGTCGCGGCTGATCCCAGGCTGGGTGACCGTGTTCCCTTCGCCCGATGGCTATCAGTTGCAGACGCCGATTGGCTACTGGAACGGACTGGCGATCTTGGCGGCAATGGCGGCCGTCGCGGCGGTGGGTACGGCTGCTGAGGCTCGAGCGCGAACAGCCCGCATGCTTGCGGCTGCGGCGCTGCCCATGTTCGTGACGACGCTCTACTTCACGTTCAGCCGCGGTGGCCTGCTCGCCTTCGTCGCGGGCTGCAGCGTTGCGGTCGTCGTCACGATGCGCAGGCTGCATCTGCTTGCAATGTTCGTCGCGGTCGCTCCGACAGCGACGATGGCTGTCTGGTACGCCTCGCGATTTACGGCTCTTACGCGCGCGGGGGCGTCACTCGCTGACGCGCGCACCGCTGGCCGGCACGTGGGGTTCGTGCTCGTTCTCTGCACAGCACTCGCCGCAGCGGTCGGCTGGATGCTGCCTGCACTCGAGCAGCGCGTCCACGTAGGCGCGCGCGTTCGTCGCCTCATCGGCGTCGCACTAGTCGGGGTCTTGGCTCTCGTCGTCGTAGCGGTACTCGTCCGGGTGGGCGGCCCCTCAGGAGTCGCGAGCAAGCTGTCGGCCTCCTTCAACCGGTCGCTGCCGCAGACTGGGGGCGATCTCAACCGCCGCCTTGCCAGCTTCTCAAGCGACGGCCGCGCCGACTACTGGCGCGTTGCCTGGCGGGAGGTTCGCGCCGACCCCTGGCTCGGCGGCGGCGCCGGCAGCTACGAGCGCTACTGGCACCGCTACCGACCGACCGCGTTCGAAGCTCAGAACGCCCACAACCTCTACCTCGAGACCCTCGCCGAGCTCGGGCCTGTCGGCCTCGGGCTCCTCCTCGCCTTCCTGGCCGTTCCGTTCCTGGCGGCCATGCGAAACCGAGCCAGACCCGCTGTGACCGCCGCGGCGGGTGCGTTTGCGGCTTTCGTCGTTCACTGCGCCATCGACTGGGACTTCCAGATCGTGGCCGTGACCCTCGCGGGCCTGTTCTGCGCAGCCTCGCTGCTCGCCGCCAGCCGGCCTGACGCCGAACCCGCAATCCTGTCGATCCCGGCTCGGATCGGCGGCCTGGCAGTTCTCCTCCCGCTGACCGCCCTGGCAGTCGCCATGCAAATCGGCAACAGTGCGCTCGCGAACGCAGCGACGGCGCTCGACCGCGGCGACAGCGGTCTCGCGACCCGGCTCGCGGCCCGGGCGCGCACCTGGCAGCCTTGGTCCTACGAGCCACTGCAGCTCCGTGGAGAAGCGGAGCTCGCCGCCGGCCGGCGGGCAGACGCGCAAGCAGACTTCAGACGCGCACTCGCCCGCGACCCCGCCAACTGGAGCCTCTGGTACGACCTCGCCCAAGCAACCAGGGGAACAGCGCGCGCTTCGGCATTCCTCACGGCTAGGCGGCTGAATCCGCGAGCGCAGGAGCTCGTGTCACCGCAAGGAACGTAAAAGCACCGTAAAACCGGACGAGACGTACCCCTTTTGTGGTGTTAACGGCCGACGATTGAGCAAGACTGACCATCATCGTCCACCTGACGCGAAAGGAATCCGCATTGACCGATACCGACCGCAGCCCAAGTCCCCGCACGCGCCTCATGGCGGGGCTCGGGGTCGTCGCCGTCTCACTCCTGATCGCGACAACGGTCGCCGGTGTGGGCTTCGCGGGCGGCTCCAGCTCCGCCGCGCAATATCAGTACGGCAAGGTGACAATCTGCCACCACACGCACTCCAAGAAGCACCCGACAGTCACCATCACAATCAGCCAACGCGCTTGGCCGGCACACCAGCGGCACGGCGACACGCTCGGAGCCTGCCCCGCCGCAGCCCCGACCGCTGGCCACGGAAAGGACCACGGTAAGGGCAAGGGCCACGGCTCGAACGGGTCCACCGACTCCAGCTCGACTACCGCCACCGCGCCCACTCACGGGAACAGCGGCGGCCACGGCCACAAGTAACGAGCAGGCCCAGCCTTCGCAGGGTAGAGGCGAGAACCGCCTCGACCCTGCGAAGGCGCTCTTGACCGGCGTGAACTGGGCACGTCTGCGCCCAAGCGCTCGTTTCATGCATGGCTCGTGAGCAGGTGAAGGTTGCTAACCGTCGCGGGCTTCGAGCGGCAGCTCGACGCGCAGCGAGGTTCCCGCCCCGTGAGGGCTGTCGATCGAGATGGTGCCGCCGATCGCCTCGACGCGGTCCTTCAGGCCGAGCAGTCCGGAGCCTCGAGCGGGGTCGGCTCCGCCGACGCCGTCGTCGCGGACAGCGACGCAGAGGACCTGGTCTCGTTCCTCAACGACGACGTGTGCGACCGAGGCCTTCGCGTACTTCGCCGTGTTCGTCAGCGCTTCCGAGACGACGTAGTAGACCGCAGCCTCGACGGGCGTCGGCAGTCGCCCGAGGGCCGGCAGGTCGAGCTCGACCGGGATCGGCGCGCGGCTGGTCAGCGTGCTCAGCGCCTGGCCGAGGCCGGCTTCCTCCAGATTTGCCGGGTGAATGCCGAGCGCGATCTCGCGCAGCCCGTCGAACACGCCCTTCAGCCGATCGACGACGTTGGAGAACTCGGCTCGGTGCTGCGCGAGCTCCGGCGGTGTCGCCGCCTGCAACGCACGCAACTCGAGCGCGAGGGCGACCACCTCCTGCTGTGCGCCGTCGTGGAGGTCGCGCTCGATCTTTCGCCTGGTCGCATCGGCGGTGGCAACGATCCGGGCGCGGGAGACGTCGAGATCCGCGCGACTCTGCGCGTTCGCGATCGCGGTCGCGACGAGCTCCGTGAACCCCGCAAGGCGGTCCTCGGCGTCCTGGGGCAGAGGGACGCGGGTCGTCGAAACGACGCTCAGCACACCCCACACGTGGCCTTCGACGGTGACCGGCGCGCCCACCGCCGATTGCCAGCCCATCCGGCGCGCCGCAGCTGCGGCTATGCCGGGCTCCTCGGCATAGCTCTCCATCCTTGCGGGGCGACCGGTTTCCGAGACCAGCCCGGACACCGTGCCCTCCAGCGTGAATGTCTTGCCGACGTGGGCGTAGCCGCCGGCGGACCAGCCGGCGACCGCAGTGACCGTGCCGTCGGTTTCGTAGCGGGTGAGAGCGGCGGCGTCGCCCGGAACGAGCTGAGCAACCTCAGCCGTCACCGCTTCGAACACGTCAGCCGGCGGCGCGCCCCGTGCAACGAGGGTCGCCACTCGCCGCAGCGCTGCCTGCTCCTCCACAAGGCGGGTCAACCGTTCTCGGTTCTCGGTGTTCGCGATCGCGGTCCCGACGAGTGCCGCGAACTCTGCGAGCCGCCGGTCGGTGGCAGGGGGGAGAGGCTGGTGGGTGGTCGACGCGACGCCGACCACGCCCCAGAGCCGGCCTTCGACGATGAGCGGCGCGCCGACCGCGGAGCGCCAGCCCAGCTCGCTCACCGCGTCGGCGAGTGATCCGGAAGCATCCCGATAGTCGTCGATCCGTCCGGGCACGCGCGTTTGGAAGATCAGCTCGACCAACGTGCCGCTACCACGTGCGTGTCGCGTTCCGATCGGCGCGTAGCCGCCGCTTCTGCTCCAGCCGCCGAGCGTCGTGACCGTGCCGTCGGCCTCGTAGCGGCTGAGCGCGGCGGCATCGGCCCGACCCAGCCTCCCGACTTCTGCGATCACCGCTTCGAACACCTCGGTTGGCGGCGCGCCCCCGGCGACGAGCGTTGCCACGCGCCTGAGCGCGCTTTGCTCGTCGACGAGCCGGGCGAGCTGCTCGCGGCTCTCGGTGTTCGCGATCGCGCCCGCCATGAGCTCGGTGAACTCGGCGAGCCGATCCTCGATGTGCTCGGGAAGCGGCGCATCTGGCGAGGAGGCGCCCATGGCTCCCCAGACCAAGCCGTCGACGATGATCGGGGCGCCCGCGGTCGCGTTCAGCCCGGACTCACGAGCTCCGGCGGCGAGCACGCCGGGAAGATCCGTGTAGTCCTCGACCCGGGCCGGGCGGCCGGTCTTGTGTACCTGCGCCACCATTGTCGCGCCGTCGAGTGGCCAGCGCGTCCCGGCCTGGAGCACATGCGAACGATCGCTCCAGGTGGCAATGACGGTCATCGAACCGTCCTCGTCGAACCGATACACCCCGACCATCGGCAGGTGCATCACCCGCGCGACTTCCTGCGTGACGGCCGAGAACACCTCCGTCGACGGTGCGCCCGACGCGACGAGCGTCGCGACGTGGCGGAGCGCTGTTTGTTCCTCGGCCAAGCGTCCGAGCGGCGTGTCCCCCGGCGGGTCTGATGGCCGTGCGGAATCAGTCTGGGCCCGGATGCCCATGCGTGTCACGGTACTCCATACTTGCCGGTGTGAGTCAGAGCCGGACCCGGGTTGTTCTCGCGGACGACGAGGTCCTGCTGCGCGAGGGCCTTGCGGGCCTGCTCGAGCGTTCCGGCTTCGAGGTCGTGGGTCAGTGTGGCGACGCGGCGGCGCTGCTCGCGCTCGTTCGCGAGCATCGGCCGGAGCTGGCGATCATCGACATTCGGATGCCACCGACGCATACGAGTGAGGGGCTCGATGCGGCCCGTGTGATTCGGGCGGAGTTTCCGTTGACGGCGATCGTTGTCCTCTCCGCGCACGTCGAGATCGCGCGGGCGACGGATTTGCTGGCGACGGGTGAGCGCAGCGGCTACCTGCTGAAGAGCCGGGTGATGTATGTGGACGAGTTCGTCGAGACGCTGGAGCGGGTCGTAAGGGGTGGATCGGTGGTCGATCCTGCGGTTGTCCAAGAGCTCGTTGCCGCCCGGGGTGTCGAGGACCCCCTGGATGTTCTTTCGCCGCGGGAGCGCGAGGTGCTCTCGCTGATGGCCGAGGGCCGCTCGAACGTGGGTATCGCCCATCAGCTCTGGATCACCGAAGCGACGGTCGAGAAGCACGTGCGCAGCGTCCTCAGGAAGCTGCGGCTGCCGGCAACGCAAGACGACCAGCGCCGCGTACTGGCGGTGCTCGTTTTCCTCAACACCCGTTAGGGCGCTCACGGCGAGAGACCCCCGGCGATGCCGCGAACCGCACGCGCCGACAACTCCAGCTTCGGTATGAACCCTGCAGCGGGGCTCGACGCGATCAGATCCGCGAACTCCGCCTCGTCGTGAGTCGAGATCAAGATCACTGTCGGGCCACTGTGCAGCCCGTCTTCGAGCAGGCGCCGCGCCAGCTCGAATCCACTTTCCTCTCCCAGGTCGAGGTCGACGAGGACGACGTCGGGTCGGAGGGTCTCCGTCAGCCGGAGGGCGACGCCACTGGTGGAGGCCACACCAACGACGGTCAGACCCTCTTGCACGAGCAGCGCGCGGGCGGCCTCGAGAAACGATTGGTTGTCATCGACGATTAGACAGCGCATTGGCATCCGTTCAAAATCGCAAGAATTCCGTCGTCACGCGGCATCAGCCGAATGCGCGCAGAGTCAGGCGACCGGCGCGGGGGAATGTACGCCGGTCGCCTGGTTCGCTCAGGTGACCTTGAGCGTGCCGTGCATGATCGTCCGGTGCGGGTCGCAGACGAACGTGTACGTGCCGCGCTTGAGCTTGACCGTCCAGGTGTAGGTCTTCACGGCCGGGACGCTCGTGACCTTGTTCACGCCGGGGCCGGTCAGGTGGAAGTCGTGGATGTTCGCGCGGTCGTGGATGGTAATGACGTAGGTCCCCGCTTTCACCATGTTCTTGCTCATGGTGATCGTGTAGCCGGGGCCGTCGGTGCCCGTGAGCTTCCCGGGTGCGGCGGCCGAACCCGCATCCGCCAACGTGCAGGCGAGAACGACGACGGCGATGGTGGCGATTGTCGAACGCATAGCAGTCCCTCCCTAGGGCAGTGAGTAGGCGGTGATGGAGAAGACGGGCTTCTTGATCGAGCCGAGGCCCGGGGTGCCGGCTCCGACGAGCAGGAGTTTGTCGGTCACAGCAGGGAAACCGTTGATGCCGGCGGGTGCTTGCATCGCCCAGAGGCGCTTGCCGGTTGCGGTCGAGAACGCGTAGACCGTGCCGCTGAAGTCCGAGGTGAAGACCACGTCGTTCGCGACGGTTGCGGCTCCGAAATCGGCGTGCGGGAGCTTGGCCTGCCATTTGACCTTTCCCGTTGCCGCGTCGAATGCAGTGAGGCCGCCGGTTGCTCCGGCGAATGAGCTCGCCGGAATCGACTCGCTGGTTGCGGAGCCGACGGCACACAGGTTCACCCACGGGACGAACAGAGTCCCGCCGGCTTGCGCCATCGGTGTCTCGACTCCGCCGTAGTCACCCGGGCAGATCGTGACGTTCTTCTTCGGCAGCAAGCCGGTGTCGTTCAGGTGCCTCCCGACGCTCGCCTGCCAGAGCCTCGCGCCGGTGGCGCTGTTCCACGCGAAGACGCGACCCATCTTCCCGGCGCCGATCACGAGCTGCGGCCCGGCGGTGCTGGGTGTGGCGAGAATCGGCGAGATCATCAGGTCGTAGTCGCGTACGTCGTGGGCGATGACCTGCCGGAACCACTTGAGCTTGCCGGTTGCCCCGTCGAGGACGACGAGCGAATCGGTGTACGGGTTCGGGCCCGGTCGAAGCGACGCGTTCGGGTTCTTGGGCGAGTTCGGCCAGAGTCCCGGGTTCGCTACGCCGAGATAGACGTCGCCCTGCGCGTCGACCGCGGGCGGATACCAGAGGCCACCGCCACTCCGCAGCCCGCGCTTCTGCTTCGGGACGGTCGTGAACGTCCAGACCGTTTTCCCCGTCGCGGCGTCGAGCGAGTACACGATCCCGACGGCGCCCGCCTCGTAGAAGTTTTTGACGCCGCTCCCGGGGACGGTCGAGACCAGCACCTTGTTGTCGTAGAGCTGAGGTGCCATGTCGACGCCGACACGGGGCGAGCTCGCGATCGTGTGGCGCCAGAGCAACGCGCCGTTCGCCGGGTTGAGCGCGAAGACGAACTTCTCCGTCGCACCGTAGAGATGCCCGTATCCGAATGAAACGCCATTCGGTCCGATCGACGGCGCGTTGAACGCATGCTTCCATTTGAGTGCGCCGGTCTGCTCGTCGACCGCATAGACGTTCGAGTTGAGGTCCTGGAAGTAGACGACGCCGTTGAGCACGATCGGCGTCGTCGCGTAGTTCCCGAACACCCCGGAGCCGGGAATCTTGAACTGCCACTTCTTGGTGAGCGTCGCGACGTTGCCCGCGTTGATCCGGGTGTTCGTGGTGGCGCGCGAGTTGAACAGGTCGTAGTTGTGCGCTGGCCAACCGTCTCCCGCAGGCGTCACTTCCGGCGGAGGCAGCCCACCTGAAGGCGCCGCAAGTGACGCGACAGCGAGGATGCCGACGACTGCAAGAGCGGCGACGCCGGCGACGGCTGACAAACGCCACCCAAGTGCGTTACGCATGATGTCTCCCTTTCTCGATGAATACTCGGCCGCTGAGAGAGCCGCCGGGACGGCGGCTCTCTCAGCGACTCGTGGGCTAATAACCGCCGGGGTTGCCGCCGGAGCTGCCCGAGCCGCCGTTGCTCGGCGCACTGCTCTGGAGCGCGGCGCCCGTCGGCGAGACGGCGAACCACTTGGCTCCGAAAGCGCTGACGCCTTCACCGGTCGTCTGGCCCTTCTTCGTGTCCTTGGCGAACGTGTAGAGCGGGTGGTGGTTGTAGGTCACCTGCAGGCGGCCGTCGGCACGCTTCGTCGTTCCGAGCAGGGACGCCTTCACCCCTGCCCCGGCGCGCGGCTTCGCGGAGGCGAGCAGCGGCGGCCAGAAGGTCGCGCACATCCCTGTGCACGCGCTCTTGCCGTTCTTGTCCTTCTGGAACAGGTAGAGCGTGTGACCGGACGCGGTGACTACCGTGCGCCCGAGGCTCGTCGACGCGGTCGACACGACCGGTCCGGCCGCAGGGGCAGTGTGACCCGCTGCGGGCAAGGTGAGGAGGAAGGCGAGCAGCGCAAGCGCTGCAGCGGTTGCGACCAGCCACCGGCTGGGCGCCGAGCGGCGCACCGCGACGGATGGTTCATGACTGTGCATCTGGGCTCCTTGTGTGGGGGATACATCTCTCGCCGACAAGGTTGGCCTGGCTCCTCACGCTGGTCATCCCGGCATGCGTCCAACCGGCGTACCGGCACGCCCCCAATGTTCACGCCGGATCTCGGGTCCGGCCCGCAATCTCTCCCAGGTACTGATCGTCGGGCTCGGCTTTTTGCAGAGCCAGTTTGTGTTAAGTTCAAGCTGGTTTGAATCAAACGCACTTTCGCCGCTCCGAGGTAGGAGAAGTGCTGCAGCTCCTCGGCGCCCTGAACCGCGGGACCCGTCCGCGCAGCGACTCCCTGCCTGAGCCGCTCCGCGCCGCGTTTGCCGAGGGATCGCTCGGCCCGCGTCACATGCCACCCTTGTTCGCGCTCACAATGGGAGGCCCCGCCTCGGTGGGTGACCTCGCGACGCGGATCAACCTCGCGCCAACAACGACGAGCCTGCTCGTGAACGAGCTCAGCCGCGCCGGGCTCGTCGAGCGGAAGGAAGACGAGAGCGATCGGCGACGCACGATCGTCGACGTCTCCGACGAGATCCGCGGCCCACTCGCCGAACACGCATCGAAACGGATCTCGATGGTGCAGCGGGCACTCGACCGTCTCGACCACGAATCGCGAGCACATTTCATCCAAGGATTGCGAGCACTCGTCGAGGAGTGGGAATGAGCGCGCCGAGCATCGAGGTGCGCGAGCTGGTGAAGAGGTACCCGCGTGCGCCGGTGAACGCTGTCGACGGGATCTCCTTCTCCGTGCAGGCCGGCGAGGTGTTCGGGTTGCTCGGTCCGAACGGAGCCGGCAAGACGACGACGGTCGGGATGCTGACGACGCGCGCGCGACCCACGTCCGGTGAGGCTCAGGTCGCCGGCGTCGACGTCCTTAGCGACCCGGTCAGCGCGCGCAGCCGCTTCGCAGTCGTGCCGCAGCGCAGCAACCTCGATCGCGCCCTCTCGATCCGCGACAACCTTGTCTTCCACGCCGCCTACCACGGCGTGCCCGCCAACGATCGCCGCCGGCGGGCCGACACACTCCTCGACCAGTTCGGACTGCTTGACCGCGCCGACAGCAAGCCGGACATGATCTCGGGCGGGCAGAGCCAGCGAATCATGATCGCCCGCGCCTTGATGCACGAGCCGTCCGTGCTGTTCCTCGACGAGCCCTCTACCGGTCTCGACCCCGCCGCCCGGCTGTTTGTCTGGGACCGCCTGCGCGAGCTGAAAGAGCGTGGCGTGACGCTTCTCCTGACGACGCACGACATGAACGAAGCCGCCGAGCTTGCCGACCAAGTCGCGATCATGGACCACGGCAAGCTGCTCGCGATCGACACCCCGGAGGCACTCGTGCGTGAGCTTCCCGGCGGCACGACGCTCGAGCTAACCACCACTGCAGTCGACGGGCGGCCACTCGACGGCCTCCTCGAAAGACTCGGCGCGCTCCCAGGTGTCGAGAAGGTCGACAGCGACGCCGCACCCGGCGGTTTGCACCTGAAGCTCTACGTCTCAGGCGGCGCTCCGCTCCTCGTTGGGCCAGCGGCGGCGCTGCTCAGCGAGCGCGGTCTCGAACTCGCCGACGTCACGCTCGGAAATGCCAGCCTCGAAGACGTGTTCATCGACCTGACCGGGCGAGCCCTCCGATGACCGGGCACAGCCAAGCGACCGCGTTCCTGGCAATCCTGCGACGCGATCTCTACGTCACCGGACGCGAGCTGCCCGCGTTCCTCGCCCAGGTCATCCTGCAACCACTCTTCCTGCTCCTCGTCTTCGGGAAGGTGCTCGGCTCGCTCGGCTATACCCGCCCCGACTACGCCAACCTGCTCTTCCCCGGGCTGCTGGCTTTGACCGCTGTCGTGACCGGGATGCAGGCACTCGCGTTCCCACTAGTGATCGAGTTCGGCTGGACAAAAGAAATCGAGGACCGCCTCCTCGCGCCGATCGACACCGGGCTCGTCGCCGCCGAGAAGGTGCTCTTCGCGTCGCTCCGCGCGCTCGCCGCGACCGTCCTGATGATCCCGATCGGGATCATCGTCCTCGGCTCGATCCCCTGGCGGTGGAGCGCCCTCCCACTCTTCCTCGCCGTCCTTCTCCTCGCATCGCTCCTCGGCGCCTGCCTCGGTCTCGTACTCGGTACTGCGGTCAAGCCGGCGAGCATCAACATCATCTTCTCGCTCGTCTTCACGCCGCTTCTCTTCACAGGCTGCAGCCAATACCCCTGGCCCTCGCTCGCCCGCTTGCGCTGGTTTCAGATCGTCACCGCAGTGAACCCGATGACCTACGCAAGCGAGGGACTCCGCGCCGCCCTCGTCCCCAGCGTCCCCCACATCGCCACCTGGATCAGCCTGACCGTTCTCCCTCTTGCAATCGCCACGCTACTCGCAATCGGCACGCGCGGGTTCTACCGCCGCGCGCTCGACTAGAACACGCGCCTCGACCCTGCGAAGGCGCTCTGTGGCAAGTCGTCGTAAAATAGGACGGCGTTGGTACATCACGATATTTCGCCGCGCCAGGGTGGTATGTATGACGTTCTGTGACTGCCCCAAGTCCTAGCTCGTCGCCGTCGCGCGCCGGCGTGGCTGTGGCGACTTCCCCGGAACGCCTCCACGAATGAGCACCGACGACGAGCTCCGCACAGCATGCGCGCGCGTCATTGCTGTCGCCGACGGCGATCGGCGGAGCATCGAGCGCGCTCTTCACGACGGCGTCCAACAGGACTTGATTGCGCTGTCGATCCGTGTGCAGCTCGCTCGCCAGTTCGCGGGCACAGACCTCCCGGCGGCAATCTCGTTGCTCGACGAGGTCAGGCTCGATGTCCGGGACGCTCTCAACCGTGTGCAAGCCCTGGCGAACGAAATTTATCCATCGGTGCTCGAGGCGCGGGGCCTCCCCGACGCACTCCGCGGAGCGGCGACGGCCGCGCGTGTCGCCGCCACAGTGGAGGCGGCAGGAGTCGGCCGCCACTCGACCGAGGTCGAGGTAGCCCTTTACTTCCTCTGCCGTGCAGCTCTCGCGGCCGTCGCCGCGCATGCGGGCACTGACGCCCGCGTAACGATCCGAATTCGCGAGGAGGAGCACGCACTCCAACTCGAGGTCGCCGGCGACACCGCCGCGCACGGGGCCGCGGCGGACTTGCCCGGCTTCACACGCGATCGCATCGCCGCGTTAGGCGGCACGGTCACGGTCGACGCGGCGGCGGGCCACGCTACGCGCTTTGCAGCGACAGTGCCGCTCGTCTAACCGCCGTCAGCGAGGTAGAGGATGACTGCCTTGACGCGCCTGTTCACGGAGGACTCCCACGCGATTCCGAGTTTGAGGAAGATCGAGTGGATCACGTTCTCGACCGATCGCTCGGTGAGGAAGAGGGCCTCGGCAATCGCAGCGTTGTTCTTGCCCTCGGCCATCTCTCGCAGCACATCCCGCTCTCTCCCCGTCAGCCCGCTGACCGGCGATGCGTCGAGACGGGTCTTCGCGGCGACCAAGCCCTCAACGACCTTCGGGTCGATCACCGACCCGCCGCCCGCGACGGCCCTGATCGCTGCCACGAGCTGGGCGAGGTCGCCGACCCGCTCTTTCAGGAGGTACGCGCGCCCTGCGGTCCCGGCCTCGAGCAGGGCCAGGGCGTAGCGGGGCTCGGCGTACTGGCTCAGCACGACGACACCGACCTCCGGATGGGTCCCCCGGAGACGCTCTGCGGCCTGGATGCCCTCGTCGATGCCGTCGGGCGGCATACGGATGTCTGTAAGAACGACGTCAGGACGCTCGGTCTCGACCTCTGCGAGCAACGACTCGAGGTCATTGCAGACGGCGACGACCTCGATCTCGGGCTCGGTCTCAAGCAGGCGACGCAGGCCCTCGCGCACGAGATAGTGGTCATCGGCGAGCACAACCCGGATCGTCACGAGCCTCTTAGGATGACGCAATGGCGGAGCTCGTGCTGATCGTCGACGACAACGAACGGAACGCCAAGCTCGCCCGTGACGTGCTCGAGCTGGCCGGGATGCGCACGCTGTCGGCTGCCACGGCGTCGGAGGGCCTTGAGCTCGCTCGCGCTCACCGGCCCAACCTCGTCCTGATGGACCTTCGGCTTCCCGATCTCGACGGCGGCGAAGCGGCGCGACAGCTTGCGGCGGATGAGCGCACGGCAGAGATCCCCGTAATCGCGCTGAGTGCGCTGCCGATCGAGGAGGCGGCAGACTGGTTCCGCGACGCCGGATTCGTCGCCTACATCGAGAAGCCGATCGACGTGCAGGAGTTCCCCGAGCAGGTTCGCCGCCACTGCGTGCCGCGCCGGCCTTCCTGAAATCGGGGTGCTGGTCCCCTAGACGGCACCGTCGCAACGATGACACGATCGTCACATCATCGAGGAACGACGAGAGGAGACGCCCGTGACGCGCGCGCTGGTTACCGGTTGCGCATTGGCGGTGGTTGTCGCAATGCTGGCCGGATGCGGCGGCGCGAGCAAAGCGACGGCCTCCGGCGCGACCCTGCAAAAGGAGGCCGATCTCTACCAGATCGACCAGATCGAGGTGAAGTTCCATCGAGCTACCTCGACACACAACCTGAACCTGATGATGTCCCTCTGGGCACCCGGCGCCGTCTTCAACATCGACCAGCAGACGCTGACCGGCAAGGCGCAGATCAGGCACTGGTTCGCCACCGACAACAAGGCGTTCAAGCCCGGCAACCACTGGGAGTCCGACACTCCCTCGTACAAGCTCCGGGAAACAGTGAATGGAAACAAGGCGACGCTCTACTTCGAGTGCCACTACGTCGACCCGAAGACGGGGAAGGTGATGGCGGTCGCGGGTGTTGACCACACCCTCCAGAAGATCAATGGCAACTGGTTGATCGTCGACTCGGCCGGAGCGCCCGCTGTGCTGGGCACATAGCCCGACGAAGCCGATATGGCACAGCCCGACGTGCTCGAGGCGCCGCCCACGCCTGGGAGGTGGGCGGCGCTGACCGGGAGAGACAACCGACTTGTACGCGGAGTCGCCGGCGTACGGGCAAACGTGCGAACGAAGCTGCTCGTCGCCTTCCTCGTCATCGCCGCATTGCTCGTCCTCGTGGGCGTGCTTGGTCTGCGCGTCCTCGGCCAGGCGAACGGTCGCGTCGAGCAGCTTGGCGAGCTGCAGCTCCGCTCCTCCACCTACCAGGTGCTCGAGGCCTACGCGAACGATCTGCGGCAGGCGCTTGGCGTGCGCGCGGCCGGCACACCCGGCGTGACGCCGTACACAGGCGGAAAGAACCTTCAGGGAGGAAGACAATGGAGGCTGGCTGACGTCGATGTTGCCGACATGCTCTCCCAGGTTGAGCTCGGCGCAAATGAGCCCACGTACGAGTTCGTGCCACCGCCTGCCGACGAGCGAGTCCTCGAGCGGATTCGACTCGACTATCGCCGCATCGACCGCGCACTCACCACAATCAAGAGGCTCGATCGCAGTGGGGTCACGGGTTACAAGGCGCAGCCCTACCTGACTGCCGCAATCACGGCCGACCAGGATCTCTTCACCCGCGCACGGGATCTTTCTGAGCGGACGAGCAACGAGACCTTGTCGCTGATCGCGGCGAACCGCAGCGCGTACAGCTCGTCGCGCAACCTGTTTCTCGCAGTCGGCGCAGTCAGCGTGATGCTCGCGCTCGGCCTCGGCCTGATCCTCTCCTGGTCGTTGATCGGGCCGATCCAGCGGACGGAGGCGCGGCTTGCGGAGATCGCCGCCGGCGACTTCTCCGGGCGCCTCGATCTACCGAACCGCGACGAGTTCGGCTCGCTCGCAGCGAACGTGAACCGCATGAACGACGAGTTGCGACGCGTGTACGGCGAGCTCGAGACCGCGAGCCGGCACAAGAGCGAGTTCCTCGCGAACATGTCGCACGAGCTGCGGACGCCACTGAACGCGATCATCGGCTTCTCACAGGTGCTGCGGCAGCGACTCTTCGGCGAGGTCAACGAAAAGCAGGACGAGTACCTCGGCGACATTCTCTCGTCCGGTCACCACCTGCTCTCGCTGATCAACGACGTGCTCGACCTGTCGAAGGTCGAGGCCGGGCAGGTCGAGCTCGAGGTCGCGGTGTTTTCGCTGCGCGAGGCGCTCGAGCGCGGCGTCGTGATGGTGCGCGAGAAGGCAATGAAGAACGGGGTCCGGCTCTCGCTCGAGTTCGCGTCGGACGTCGATCTCGTCCGCGGCGACGAGCGGCGGCTCCGCCAGGTCGCCTTCAACCTTCTCTCGAACGCCGTCAAGTTCACACCGGCCGGCGGCAGCGTGGCGGTCTCGACTGTACGCGTCGATGGCGAAGTGCGAGTGTCGGTGACGGACACGGGGCCGGGCATCGCAGCCGACGACCAGGAACGGATCTTCGAGGAGTTTCAGCAGACGGGCATCGGGATCGGTCAAGCCGAAGGCACCGGCCTGGGTCTCGCACTCGCGAGGCGCCTCGTCGAACTGCACGGGGGCCGGATCTGGGTCGAGAGCGAGTTCGGCCGCGGCAGCCGCTTCGTCTTCACGATTCCGGATGCCGGGGCGGCGTAAGTCATCGCCGGTGAGAAGGTCCTCGTGGTCGAGGACAACGAGAAGAATATGAAGCTCTTCCGCGACGTCTTGCAGGCGAGCGGCTATAGCACTCTCGAGGCGAGCACGGGCGAGGATGCGGTTGAGCTCGCGGGGTCGCACAGCCCGGCACTTGTCCTGATGGACGTGCAGCTTCCGGGAATCGACGGTCTCGAGGCACTCGGCCGGCTACGCCGCGACGAGCGCACGGCGTCGATTCCGGTGCTCGCGCTGACGGCGCAGGCGATGGACGGCGACCGCGAGCGATTTCTGGGTGCCGGCTTCGACGGCTACCTCTCGAAGCCGGTAGATGTCGTCGAACTGCTTCGCACCGTCGCGGAGTACTGCGACCGCGAGTAAACGGCCGCCCAGGGTGCCCACAGGCCCGGTAGACCAACCGCCGCCCCAAGCCACGAGACCTCACGTCGCCTGGCTCGCTCTGCGCCGGCGAACGTAGGTCAAGCCACCGGCTGAGCTCAAAAGGAGCGCAATCGCGGAGGCAAGCACGATGCGGTCGCGGGGTCGCGGTGTCTCGGGACGAGCGGGGAGCGGCGATTGGCACACCGGCATGCAGCGTCAATGCCCGCAAAGCGGTGACTGCAGCGGCGACGAGCGCCGAACCGTCCAGCGTGCCGGACGGCGAGAGCTTGTCGAGGATCGCTTGCTCAAACGGGTCGGGTTTGCCGTCTCTGGCGATGCCGTAGCCGTTGGGCATCACGACGAGCGAGCGCTTTTTGTAGATGAACCGCAATTCCTGGGACAGGAAGCGGGCGTACAGTCGCGGCTTCTTGTCGAGCACGGTCACGGCGCCGAGGTCGTAGCGGCTCTGGATGATGGCGACGCGGATCGTGTACCCACGCCGCCGCGCGCTGGTCACGAGAGAATCGAGCTGCGCCTGGTCCGAGGAGGAGATACGGGCGTTCGGGGACACGAACGTCTGCTGGCTCAGCAGGTAGTCGCTTGCCGGGTCGCCATGCGCTCGCGCCGGGGGCGCCGCGATAGCGGCGCCTACTAAGAGGAGGAGCACGAGCGCATGCAAGCGCGCTTCGCAACCTCCGCACAGGAGTCTCGGCGGCCGCAGCCGGTTCGCGAGGGCATGGTGAGGGCCGGTGCGCGTCATGATCGGACGGACGGAGCGTGCGCCGCCGAGGAGGCTCGCAGGCAGCGGGCCTCCTCGGCGGTCGGCCGGTCCTTCTACGAGGCGCAGGGCGGCGGGTCTGCGGAGATCCCCGGTGCGGGGGTCCGAAGCGCGTCCGCGTCCGCGGGCAGGAAGAAGAGCGAGTAGGTGTCGGCGCCGTTCGCGCCGGCGACCCCCATGTGCTCATCCAGTCCCGTCACGAAGCCTTGACCGTCCCCGTACGTTGTCGCATTGCAGTGGTTGTCGGTGATCGTCAGGCTTCCCCCAACCATCAGGACGATGTTCGGCCCGGGGTGGGTATGCCAGAGCGTCTGCTGTCCGGGTGTGTAAACGACGTGCTGGAGAACGGCAGTCGATCCGTGGGCCTGGTTGATCGCCCGTGTGAACGCATCAACCGAAAACACATTGAGCGAGGTCTGGCCGGCGAGCGTGCCGGCTGGGACGTTCGCTGGCAGCACCGTCCGCGATGGGAGCGCGGCGTAGGCCGCGATCGCGGTCACACCGGCCACGACCAACGCAGTCAGAAACACAAACCTCTTCCTTTGTGGGAGGAAGCGACGCATGGTGACTCCTCTCTATTCCCGCATTACGAACCATGGGGACGACGCTAGGCAGATCCGGCGCGACCGCCTACCGTGGCAGCTAGCGTCTTGCCCAGTGCCAGCACCGGGTCGAAGAACGGTGCTACCCCACCTCGACGCGGCAGATCCTCGACCAAGTCCGGAGCCCGAAACCGCGATGGCAAGGAGGATCCACGGCTCGCGTCCGTCAGAGGGCTTCGGCTTATCTCCTGCTCACGCGGCGTCGAGCCGGAGGGCACGGAACGGGTCCGTGTCTCCGGCCGCGACGCCACGCTCGTCGTGTGTGGGTTCGCTTCGACGACGGCACCGATGCCATCGCCGGCGGCTCACGCGTCGAGCGGTAGCCGCTGCAGCAGTTCGTCCACACGCGCGAAGCCGCTCTTCGCTCCTTCCTCGACGCCGTACTGCATCGTGGTGTCGCGCTCCTCGGTCGTAGCGAAGCGCATCGTCTGCGTCAGCTTCGTTTGCTCGCCGAGATCCTCGAACTCGAGCGTCTGCAGGTGGTTCTGGAACGTCTGCACGAGGCGCTCGGGTGGCTCGACCTCCCGGAACTCGCCCTCGACGACTCCGAAGGCGGTGCAGAAGCGGTAGGTGCCGCCGGAACGGACGTCCATCTCCTCGACGACGGTGCCGTCGCCCCACCATTCGGGGATCAGCTTCGGGTCGGTCCAGACCGAGTAGACGTGTGTGCGCGGTGCGTCGAAGATCCGCTCGACGCGGATCTCGAGCTCGTTCGGGGTGGTGACGGTGGTGGTGTTCATCTCAGCCCGCCGCCCTTTTCACGAGGGCACGGATCTTCGCCTCGTCTGCTGCGGTCAGCTTCGTCAGTGCGAACGCCACCGGCCACATGGAGCCTTCGTCGAGCTTCGCGGTGTCGTTGAAGCCGAACATCGCGTACCGCTCTTTGAACTTCCCCGCGTTGCGGAAGAAGCAGACGACCTTGCCGTCCTTGGCATACGCCGGCATCCCGTACCAGGTCTTTGGCAAGAGGTCCGGGGCGGCGGCCTTTATTAGCTCATGGAGCCGCTTGGCGATGGCGCGGTCCTGCGGCGACATCGCGGCGATTGCGGCGCGCACGGCGCTTTCCCCGTCCGTCTTGTCCTTCAGCTCTCGAGCGCGTGCTTTCATCGCGGCCTTCTCCTCGGCCGTGAATCCTTCTTTCTTGTTGGTGGTCTTGGCGGACTGCTGCTTGCTCTTGGTAGTGCTCATCGGTCTCCTTTCGTGCGTTCGACGACCTGCGCAAAGCGGTCGAGCCGCTGCAGCCACGTGCTGATGCCCTCGAAGGCGTAGGGCGCGAGCCTGCACCTGCGGACGCGGCCGACCTTCTCCGTCGTCACAAGCTGCGCCTCCTCGAGCAGCCGGATGTGCTTCTTCATTCCGGTCAGCGACATGCCGAAGGGCTCGGCGAGCTCACTGATCGTCGCCCTGCCGGAGCCGAGCCGTTCGAGGACGGCGCGGCGGGTCGGGTCGGCGAGGGCTGCGAACGCGAGCTCGACGGTTGTTTGATACTGAACCACTGAGTTCAGTATTGCAGACCTATCCGGAAAGGGCAATTCGGAACGTCGGCGCATCCATCTCGGCCCCCCGGACGAACTCGTAGGTGGGAAATGCTCACCTTCGTTCGCGCGGCGACCTCAGAGGAAGCCGGCGCAAAGAAGAAGGGCCGGCTCCTGATGCCGTCGAGGATCCGTGGCCCGTCAAGCAAGATTTAGGCTCCGCATTCGAGAGGAGACGTCCATGACCGAGCACGAAGTCGTAAGCCACGAGGAGTGGGCTGCTGTCCGTGAGGAGCTGCTCGCCCGCGAGAAGGAACACACCCGGCTGGGAGACGAGCTGGCGCGGCAGCGGCGCGAGCTGCCGTGGGTCCGAGTCGAGAAGGAGTACCGCTTCGAGACCGACGACGGCACGCGCACGCTGGAAGAGCTGTTCGACGGCCGCGGTCAGCTGCTCGTCTACCACTTCATGTTCGGGCCGACCTACCAAGCCGGCTGTCCGACCTGCTCGTCGATGGCGGACGACGTCGACGGCGCCGTCGCGCACCTGAACGCCCGCAACGCGACACTCGTGTTCGTCTCGCAGGCTCCACTCGAGAAGCTGCAGGCGTACAGACGGCGGATGGGCTGGAGCGTCCCGTGGGTCTCGGCGGCCGGCACCGACTTCAACTTCGACCTCGGCTTCTCGCGCAGCGAGGAGCAGACTCGTGAGGCGATCGCTCCGATGCTCGAGACAGGGACGCCGCCGATCCTCGAGCACATGAGCCGCGAGACCGGCACCGACGTCGTCGGCTACCTGACCGAGGGCCCAGGCTTCGACGCCTTCGTCCTAGACGACGGGGCGGTCTACCACACCTACTCGACCACGGCCCGCGGGCTCGAGTTCCTGATGGGCTACTACGCCATCCTCGACCGTGCGCCGAACGGCCGCGACGAGGGCGACTCCACCCAGGTCTGGATCCGCCGGCACGACGAGTACTAGCAGCGATCGGTCGTTGAGCAGCGTCAGTCCGGGTACTCGTCCTTCCGCCAAGTCCGGGGCTCGTCGGGTGGCGCCTTCGGCGTTCGCTCGAGCAGGAAGTTGTAGTACGGCGCGACGAACGGGTCGGGCGCCATCACCGTGTAGGTGTGGTAGACGGTCCCGTTCTCGCGCGCGAAGGCGATCCAGCTCGGGCCTTCGCGCAGCCCGTCCTCGAGCTCCGCTCCGATCTGCCGTGACCACTCTTGGAGCCAGCTTGGCGGGTCGTCGATCATCTCCTTGACCTCGGGAATCTGCTGCGCCTGCTCCTCGGTCAAGGCAAGGCCGAAGTCGAAGGCGAAGTCGGTGTTGTAGGTGGAGACATAGGGGAACTTCCAGTCCATCCGTTGCTTGTAGGCGGTCAGCCGCTCGATCGGCGCCCGCGAGAAGCAGAGCAGCGTCACGTCGCGGTGGTTCAGGTGGATAAGCGAGCCGTCGAGCCCGTCGGCCAGGTTGGTGCAGCCGGGGCAGGCGCCGAGCGTGTAGTCCGGCCCGAACATGATGTTGTAGGCGAGCAGCTGCGAGCGCCCGTCGAAGAGCTCGGCGAGAGTCTTCTTGCCGGCCTCGGTGTCGAAGACGTACTCCTTCTCGACCGGGACCCAGGGGAGATCGCGACGCTTGCTCTTGATCTCCTCGTTTCGCTCCGCCTGCTCCGCCTCGAGCTTGGCGAGCTCGTCCCGGGCCGCCTGCCATTCCTCGCGCGTTCCGATCTTATGCTCAGGCATCTCAGCTCCCTCCAGTCCGATTCCGGCGCGTACGGCTGCTCCAACCTTTCAGCCTCGATACTCAGGCCGATAGATCCGCTCAACGTGCTCGACGAGCAGCCGCCGGCAATTTGGGAAGGCACACCGATTCCCTGAGCGAGCACACAGCATCTTGTGCTTCAGCGAAATTGCCATGGCGGAGAGAGTAGTCTCGCGCCGGCCGGCGAGCGCTTATGTCAATCTGGCCGAGGCCCGTTCGTAGTGAGGGTGAGGCGCGGGAAGTGCCCGCCCCGTCACGAGGAGGACCACGATGGCGCAGTACCTGTTGTCCGTGCACAGCGTCGAGGGCGAGGCCCGCGACCCGATGACCGAGGAGGAGATGCAGCAGTTCATGGAGCGGGTCGGCCTCCTCGAGCAGGAGATGAAGTCGGCCGGCGCCTGGATGTTCGGCGGTGCCCTGCACGACGCCGACACCGCAACGGTCGTGCGCGTGTCCGACGGCGAGGTGCTGACCACAGACGGACCATTCGCGGAGGCGAAGGAACACCTCGGCGGCTTCTACATCATCGAGGCCGGCGACCTCGACGCAGCAATCGTCTGGGCATCGAAGACCACCGCAGCAATCTCGAAGCCGATCGAGGTCCGGCCGTTCCGACACGTATCCGAGGCCTGACGAACTGGACGACATCGACGCCATACCCAGGCTCGACGAGGCGGCGCTCGGCCGGATCTTCCGCGAAGAGTCAGGCCGATCGATCGCCGCCCTGATCCGTGCCTTCGGCGACATCGACCTCGCCGAAGACGCAGTGCAGGAGGCGTTCGCCGTCGCCCTGCACGCTTGGGCACGCGACGGCCTGCCGCCCAACCCAGGGGGCTGGATCACGACCACCGCCCGCCATCGAGCCATCGACCGCCTGCGCCGCGAGACTCGCGGTCAGGAACTCCTCAGCGAGGTGGCCATGCACACACCGGCAAGCGACGACTCCGTCCTTCCCGAAGAAACGAGACCCGTGCAGGACGACCGTCTCCGTCTCATCTTCACCTGCTGCCACCCGGCACTCTCCACCGAGGCACAGGTAGCGCTAACGCTCCGACTACTCGGAGGCCTGACGACCAAGGAGGTCGCACGCTCCTTCCTCGTGTCCGAACCCACGATGGCGACCCGGCTCGCACGTGCCAAGCGCAAAATCAAGGCCGCCCGAATCCCCTACCGCGTCCCCGAAGAGCACGAGCTCCGCAGCCGCTTGCGCCCCGTGCTCGCGGTGGTCTACCTCATCTACACCGCCGGGCAGACCAGCCAAGCCGAACCTGGTCTTTGCGCCGAGGCGATCCGCCTAGCGCGGATCCTCGCAACACTGATGCCCGACGAGCCGGAGGTGGCCGGCCTACTGGCGCTGCTGGTCCTGACCGAGTCCCGCCGCGCATCGCGCATTCGCCCGGACAACAGCCTTGCACTGCTCGGCGAGCAGGACCGCAAGCGATGGGATCGCGCCTTGATCGACGAAGGACAATCGATCGTCCGCAGCTGTATCCGCCGCAACCAACCCGGCACGTACCAACTGCAGGCCGCCATCAACGCCGTGCACGCGGACGCTGCCACACTCGAACAGACCGACTGGTCGCAGATCGTCGCCCTGTACAACCAGTTGCTTGCGGTCGCCCCCACGCCGGTCGTTGCCCTCAACCGAGCCATCGCGATCGGCGAGGTTCGGGGGCCTGCGGTGGCGCTCGCTCTGGTCGACGAATTGGACCTGGACAAGTACCAGCCCTTCCACGCCACACGCGCCGATCTGCTCCGGCGGCTCGGCCGCGACAGCGAGGCCGCGGCCGCCTACGAGCGCGCAGCCACCATGGCGCCAACCGACGCCGAGCGGGACTTCCTCAGGCTCGGTGGCCGAGCGTCGCGCCGAGCGCACCGCTGACTTCGAGCAAGGGGCCGACGCAGGCTTGTAGCTCGTCGCGGAAGGATCGATCAGGCGGCTCTGAAATGTCCACCGATTAGTTTCGACGGGCGGTCGAGTTGAACCTTCCGAAGAGTCTCTCTCGATGATGGAGGTGCACGATGCCGGACGTGACGGTCAAGTCGATCGACGACATGGAGGCGATCTACGGGGGCCTTGCCCGCCGCGCACGCGCGGAGCTCGGCGTGACAGCTTGGGGGATGCAGGTCTTCACGCTGCCGCCCGACTGGGACGGCTACCCGAGCCACAACCACGGTTCCGAGGCGTTCGATGCGAACCAGGAGGAGGTCTACATCCCGCTCAGCGGTGCCGCGAAACTCGTCGCTGACGGCAGCGAGTTCGAACTACGCCCGGGCACGATGGCCCGGGTCGGGCCTGATCAGTTGCGCCAGATCCTTCCGGGCCCGGAAGGGATCCGTTTCGTGGCTATCGGTGGCTCACCGGGCGCCTTCACCCCCGGCGCGTGGACGGAGCTCGGTGCGGATCCGCCCAGCCCGCCGGCCGGGTAGCGTCTCGCAGGCAATGGACGAGCAGGCGTTCGCGCTCCTGATCGAGCCACACCGGCGGGCGCTCCATCTCCACTGTTACCGGATGCTCGGCTCGCTCCACGACGCGGACGACGCGCTCCAGGAGACAATGCTGCGCGCCTGGAAAGGCTCCGACCGCTACGAGCCACGCGCGCTGCTCACCACTTGGCTCCACACCATCGCCACAAACGTCTGCCTCACCGCCATCTCACGACGGCGTCCGCGGCCCGCCGAGCTGAGTGAGGACCTCCTCGAGCATCTGCAGCCCTATCCCGACCGGCTACTCGAAAACCTCGTCGCGCGCGAGACCGTCGAGCTGGCATTCATCATCGCGATCCAGCTGCTGCCCCCGAAGCAGCGGGCCGTACTGATCCTGCGCGACGTCCTCGGCTGGTCAGCGAAGGAAGCCGCCGAGGCCCTCGACGACTCGGTCGCCGCGGTAACCAGCGCCCTGCAGCGCGCACGGGCCAGCCTCGAAGGGGCGCGCCCGCACGTCCCTGCTCCCGGCGCGCAGGAACGAGCGCTCGTAAAACGGTTCATGACGGCCTGGGACGCGGTGGACGTCGACGGCCTCGTGGCGCTGCTTACCGAGGACGCGCTGATGACGATGCCCCCGGAGCGGATGCGCGTCGCGGGTGCACGCGCGATCGGCGACTTTTTCGGCTCCGTGCCACAAGGCGGACGACTCGACGAGATCCGCCTCGTGCCGACCTCGGCCAACCTCCAACTGGCACTCGCCGCCTACGCCCGCGGCGACGACGGCAAGCACCGGCCGTACGGCCTGATGGTGCTGCAAATCGAGGGCGACCTGATCGCAGGGATCGTCGGCTTCCCGGATCCCTGGCTGTTCGAACAGTGCGGCCTGCCACCGGAGCTGATGTAGGCGCTCTCGACGACGTCTCTAGCACTAGTCGGGCTAGGTGCTAGGCGCTCGGGAGCGACACCCAGGCATCTGCTCCTTCGGGGGTGCTGTTCGCGGCGTGGGCGGTGCCGCGGTGGGACTCGGCAATCGTTCTGACGATCGAGAGTCCGAGGCCGCTCCCGTTGCCGGCGCGCGCTGAGTCGGCGCGGGTGAAACGATCGAATGCGTGGGCGAGGAAGTCGTGCGGGAACCCGGCGCCGTTGTCGGAGACGTGCAGCTCGACGCGTCCCGCGATTGCTACCGCATGCAAGCGGATTTCCTCACCGCCGTGACGAAGCGCGTTGTCGACGAGGTTCCCGAGCGCCTGCTCGAGACGGAGTTGGTCTCCTTCTATGCGGAGCCCGCACTCCGGGGTCGGTCGCAGCGTCTTACCGAGCTCGTTGGCACGCCACTCGAACCGGCTCGCGACCGAGGCGAACAACCTGTCGACCCGTACCGTCTCGAGGCGCAGTGGCAGGCGACCTCGGTCCGCCCGCGCGATCAGGAGCAGGTCCTCGGCAAGCTGGGAAAGGCGGTCGGCCTCGTATGACGACCAGCGCACGGCGTCGCGAAGTTCGTCGACCGTCCGGGCCTGCCGGAGGGCAAGCTCGAGCTCTGTTCGGAGTAGAGCGAGTGGTGTGCGCAGCTCATGACCGGCGTCGGCAACGAAGTCGCGCTCACGCTCGAGTGCGGCCTCCAACCGGTCGAGCATCTCGTTCAGGGTCTCGCCGAGGCGCTGGAGCTCGTCGCCTGTCGCGGGAACGG
The DNA here is from genome assembly GCA_045805985.1 of Gaiellaceae bacterium. Classification (GTDB taxonomy): domain Bacteria; phylum Actinomycetota; class Thermoleophilia; order Gaiellales; family Gaiellaceae; genus PALSA-600. The sequence continues at coordinate 71,475 of JBJMKA010000007.1, forward strand.
GCAACCGTTCACCAGGCGTCTCTGCGGAGATCGCAGACGCGCGCCGGCGCATCAAGTCGACTTGCCCGAGTGAAAGCCCGGCAAGGAGATACCCGACGCCGGAGGCGAGGATCAGCGCGACCGGGCCTGCGACCAGCAGTTCGTCGCGAAAGCTTGCGAGCGTTTCAGCCCGGTCCTGCAGTGTCGCTCCGACGACGAGCACGAGCGGCCGGCCGCGACGCGTGACGGCGATCGCGAGGATCCGGGAGGGCTCGTTCAGGCCCCGAACAGACGGCTTGTCGAGGTAAACCGGCCCGCGGCGTGCTGCCTTCAGGTCGCCGGCCGCGAGAAGTGTCGAGCTTCCGAGCGGTTGTGTCGCTTCGAGCACCCGCCCGTTTGGAGCGACCAGCTGGGCGTAGCTCTCACCTGGTTCCACGTATCGGCCGCCGCTGTCGCGGGAGAGCGACGCCTGCGGCTGGCTGACAAGCGCGGCCAGGTCCTGCGCCCGGAGCTGCAACTCGCGGTCGACGGCGAGCGCGAGGTGCGAGGAGAGCCGCAAATAGAGGAAGAGCCCGGAGCCGGCCAGAACGGCGGCCATCGCGAACGAAAACGCCGCGGTGATCGTGACCCGGATCGGCAGGCGGCTCATCCGCCGCCGTCCCCGCGTAGCCGATAGCCGGCGCCGCGGATCATCTCCAGCGACTGGCACCCGAACGGCTCGTCGATCTTGCGACGCAGACGCCGCACGTACACGTCGACGACGTTCGAGCGGTTGTCGTAGGCGAAGTCCCAGGCATGCTCGAGCAGATACAGCCGCGAGAGCACCTCGCCCGCGCGGCGCATGAACGTCTCCAGCAGCGCGAACTCCTTGGCGGACAACCCGATCGGCACCGAGCCGCGCGTCACATCGCGCGTGGCCGGGTCGAGCCGCAGGTCGAAGACCTCGAGGACGGCCGGCCGCTCGGGATCGGCCCGCCGCGTCAGCGCGCGTAGCCGCGCGAGCAGCTCCGCAAACGCGAACGGCTTGACGAGGTAGTCGTCGGCGCCGCTGTCGAGGCCCGCCACCCGGTCATCGACCGAATCGCGCGCAGTCAGCATCAACACCGGCACCCAGACGCCTGCTCCCCGCAACCGGCGGCAGACCTCGAACCCATCGAGATCGGGGAGCATGACATCCAACACGATCGTGTCGTAGTCGTGCGCCCGCGCCATCCAAAGCGCGTCCTCGCCCTTCCCCGCAACGTCGGCCGCCAGGCCCTCGTTGACCAAGCCGCGCCTGATCAGGCTCGCCATGCGCAACTCGTCCTCCACGATCAGCACACGCACACGCACATTCTTCCGCAGCCGGATGAACTGGAAATGACGGTTCGATGACAGCTCGTCATCAACTGTTCATCTCCGCTCCCTAGCGTGGTCGCAGTAGAAGAAGGAGCGTCATGAAGCCATACCTGACCACGTTCGCCATCGCCGCGGGCCTACTGCTTGCCGGCGTTGCGGTCGCGTCCGCAGCTCACGCAACGCACCGCGCAGACCGCCTCACCACGCCGCCTCGGCCACCGGCGTCGGACTTCAGCACGCACATCGACAACCAATGGTTCCCGCTCAAGCCCGGCACGCGCTACGTCTACACCGGCGTCAAGAACGGCACGCCGTCACGCGACGTCATGACCGTCACCCACCAGACAAAGACGATCGACGGCGTCCGCTGCGTCGCAGTCGACGACCGGCTCTATCTGCGCGGACGCCTCGGCGAGCGCACGACCGACTGGTACAGCCAGGACAACCAGGGCAACGTCTGGTACTTCGGCGAGAACACCGCCGAGCTCGACGCCCAAGGACACGTCACCAGCACCGAGGGAAGCTGGACAACCGGCGTCCACGGCGCCAAAGCCGGGATCTACATGCTGGCGCACCCTCACGTCGGGCAGGCCACGCAGCAGGAGTACTACAAGGACCACGCATCCGACCAGTTCAAGGTGATCGGTCTCTTCGGCACCGTCAACGCCCCTGGCACCAAGAACGCGCTCCTCACCCAGGAGACGACGCCGCTCGAGCCCGGTACCGTCGACCACAAGATGTACGTCCGCGGCATCGGAACCGTCCTCGAACAGACTCAGAAGGGCGGCAACGAGCGCAACGAGCTCATCTCCATGACGACCGGCGCATGAGCAAGATCCTGGTCGGGGTCGTCCTGTTCTCGATCGCTGTCATTTCCAGCGGCTACGAATCGTCTCGGAGCAGCGTGCAGAGGAACGTTGCGGCGGCGAATCCTGCTCCCGCCAACGGGAGGTGGTCACCGCCGAGGGTCGATCCCGCGAATTTCGTCTCCCGCGTGGATAACCCCTACCTCCCGCTGACGCCCGGCACGACCCTCCGCTACCGAGGCGTGCAGAAGAACGGCACCACCCGCAGGTCGACACTTTTACCGTCACGCACGAGACGAAGCTCGTGATGGGCGTGACTTGCGTCGTGGTACGGGACACGGTCACATCGCGAGGTCGACCGGTCGAGCGAACCTACGACTGGTTCGCCCAGGACCGACAAGGCAGCGTCTGGTACATGGGCGAGGAGACGCAGGAGCTCGTGCACGGTGTCTTCGGCAAGATGATCGACTCGGGCCCTGCAGGGAAGAACGGCGCGCAACCCGGGTTGGCGATGGAAGCCCATCCGCAGAAGGGCGACTACTACTGGCAGTTCCACTGGCCCGGACACGCCCTGGACCCCGCGAAAGTGCTCGGTCGTGGTGGACGGATCAACGTCCCCTATCGCGCTTTCAACAACACCCTGCTGACCCAGGAACAGTCGCCGCTGGAGCCTGGCGTGAGAGACCAGAAGTGGTCAGTGGCGGGAATCGGCTACGTCAAGGAGCGCGCAGCGAGCGGGAGCCGGGAGCAGATCGAACTCGTAAGCGTGACCCACCGGTGGCAAACGGTGGCAAATGGGACGCGCTCGAAAACCGCTCAAACAGGCCGATCGGCAACCGGCCGGATCTCGGGAAGTCGCTTTGCGCCGAAGAGCAGGAGGGCGACGAGCAGCAGGAGGAGAATCTCGGGTGCTCTGATTTCGCCATCGTGTGAGGTCCTTCGTCAGTCGAGGTGGTGGAGGCCGATCACCTCAAGCGCTCCAGGCGACGCGCGACGCGCTTGCACCAACTTGCGTGAGCCGGTTGCCGGTGACGGCGGAGAACAGGTGGATGTCGCCTTCGTCGACGTCCAGCGAGAAACGATCCCCCTTCGCCGGAGGACGCTTCGGGTCGACTCGGGCGATCAGATCGACGTCGTCGGTCACCGCCGAGGCGTGCGACAGGTACGCGTAGGCATCCGAGCCGAGCTCCTCGACGACCTGCACGACCACGTCGATGCCCGATTCGCCCTGCGCGATCGACAGCGACTCGGGACGCATGCCGACGACGACCTGGTCGGAGCCCTCGCGCGCGAGCGCGGCCAACGCGGCTTCTGCCAGGGGGATCCGCAGTGAGCCGATCGTCGCGTGGCCGTCGAAGACACGGGCGGGGCAGAGATTCATCGGCGGCGAGCCGATGAAGCCCGCAACGAAGACGTTCACTGGAGATTCGTAGAGGATGCGCGGCTCGTCGCATTGCTGCAGCCGGCCATCGCAGAGGACAGCAACGCGGTCGCCCATCGTCATGGCCTCGACCTGGTCGTGCGTCACGTACACGGTTGTCACTCCGAGCCTCCGCTGCAGAGCGGCGATGTGCGCACGGGTCTGAACGCGGAGCTTGGCATCGAGGTTGGACAGCGGCTCATCCATCAAGAATGCCTTCGGCTGGCGCACGATCGCGCGTCCCATCGCAACGCGCTGGCGCTGGCCCCCGGACAGTGCCGCCGGCTTGCGGCCGAGAAGCTCGGTGAGATCGAGAAGCGCGGCGGCGTCCGAGATTCGCTGCGTGCGCTCCGGCTTTGGACGGTGCGCGAGCTTGAGCGCGAAGCCCATGTTGTCCGCCGCCGTCATGTGCGGGTAGAGCGCATAGCTCTGAAACACCATGGCGATGTCCCGGTCGCGCGCGGGAACAGCGGTGACGTCGCGATCGTCGATCAGGATCCGTCCGCCATCGATCCGTTCGAGCCCGGCGAGCATCCGCAGAGACGTCGTCTTGCCGCAGCCGGACGGGCCGACGAGAACCAGGAACTCGCCGTCTTTGACGCGCAGGTCGAGACGATCGACCGCGGGGCGGCTGGTTCCAGGGAAATGGCGGGTCACGCCGGCGAAGACGATCTCTGCCATCGCTAGCTCCCTTCTTCGCGATCGGCTGTGAGTTGGGCAGCCGCTGTCTCCGGAGACACCGGATTGAACATGACGCCGCTGCCGAGCTCGCCGGCGGCGACGTACCGGCGCACCCGAGGCGCGCGAAGCGGCGTCACGAGATGAATGTGCAGATGCACGCCTGGGTGAATCCAGAGCATGTAGGGAAGCGGCTCGTCGAAGAGCCGTTCGTAGCGCTCGAGCACTTCGCCGAGCACGCCCGCCAACGCGTCTCGCTCTTGCTCGCCGAGGTCGACCAGTCCGGCAACGTGACGACGAGGCGCGACGAGCACCTCGTACGGCCAGCCCGCGGCGGCGCGTGCGTAGCCGAGGGCGTCATCGTCGGTTGCGATCAGACGCGCCCCGAGCGACTCATCGTCTTGCTCGGCGCAGACCGGACAACCGTGCTTCGCGGCGACCGCCATCTCCCTGGCCGGCACCGGCGGCACGAACGGAAACCCGTAGATCTGCCCGTGCGGATGCGGAATCGTCGCGCCGGCCTCTTCGCCACGGTTCTCGAACACGAGGACGTATTCGACCTCCGGACGCTTCAGCAGCTCCTCGGTTCGCTCGGCCCAGACGTCGATGACACGACGCACGCCGCCGGCCCCGATGCTTGCCAGCGACGCGTGGTGATCCGGCGAATAGAGAACGATCTCCGCCGCTCCGCTCGCCGCTGCCTCGTTCGCCCCTTCGAGATCGATCGGAGCGCCGCGCTGCAACGGCGGCCAGCGGTTCGGAAAGGTCCTGACCGTGTACTCGGTCGGCGCCTCCAAGCCGCCCGGGCAGAAAGGACACTCGGTCGTCGGCAGGTTCGGGCGCTGCTGACGGTCGGCGGCGATCACCACCCATTCGCGCGTCAGGCGATCGAAGCGCAGCTGTGCTCCCTGCGCGGCCGGCGCCCCCGGATCGGTTTGATCCGGCGACGCCTTGGGCTGCTCGACCGCGTTCGTCATCCGTTCGATCAGCGCGGGGTGACCGTGACGAACCGCCACGCGGCGCCGGCGTAGAAGGTGCGCACGCCGATCTCTCCGTTTGTCAGTGAGCAGCCGGTGTCGGTGTAGTTGATCGTTGCCTGCTCCGGCGCGTTCACGGCCTGGGCGGTTACCGTCAACTGGCAGCCAACCGCTTCGAACGTGATGTGGTACCTGGACGTTTCATCAAGCACCTCCGAGAGCGCGTGGTTTCGACCCCACATCGAGCACCGCATGCGCGCGCCTTGTCCCGGCAGCGTCCTCGAGCCAGAGCTCGAGGCGCGCGCTGACACGACCGGGCGGGAGCGTGGCGTGAACCGTCAGCGGCTGGCTGCAGACGAAAGGGGCCACCGCACACGCGACCCTTCCTTCCTCGCCGCCGCCCTCCCAGTTCCAGCAGAGATGTCCTTCGAGATCGCTTCGCCCGTGATCGGAGATGCGCACCGGTAGCTCGACGCGGCCGTCAGCTGCCAGGACGTCGAGTCCCGGCTCGATCGGCAGGACATCCAAGATGAGCACGGTGTCGGCGTTGACCGAGGCGGGATCGAATCCGAAGTCTTTCTCCGCACGGTCGAACGCGTAGATGCCGCAGAGCTCGTACTCAACGTCGGTCAGCTCCGTGTAGACGTAGCCGCTGTAGGCATCGTGAGCGCGGAGCTCCTGCGTCTGCCAACGCAGATGCCAGGCGCGATCGGCCTGCACGAACGCACCACCGCCGTACTCACCGTTCAAGAGCGGAAGACCGGCATGGTCGCGACCGGGCACGCTGAGCCCTGTCTCGTACCACGTGTACTCGTTCAGCTTGTGGCCGAAGAGCGTCGAGCGGTCGCGGGCGAGATCGGAGACCAGTCGCCGCCAGCTCGCAAGGTCCTCGTCGTAGTAGTGCCAGTCGAGCAGGTCCGTCTTGACGTGCCACCAGCCGGAGTCGTCGACGATCGGCCGCGTCGAGTCGCAACTCGCCAGCAGGTCATAGGCATGCTCGACCGCCGCCTGGCGAGCCGGATCCTCGCTGGTGAGCCAGTCGAGCCCCCACTCCTCGTTGTAGATCCCCCAGATGACGATCGCCGGATGGTTTCCGTCGCGGGCGACCATTGCCGGCAACTGCGCCTCGAACCGTTCGACAGCCTCTTCGGTGAACTGTCCGGCGCACGGCGGCTCGGCCCAGACGAGCATGCCCAAGCGGTCGGCCCAGTAGAGCCAGCGAGGATCCTCGAGCTTGATGTGCTTGCGGATCAGGTTGTAGCCGGCCCTGCGAGCCAGCTCGATGTCAGCCTTCAGGTCGTCGTCGGTCGGTGCCGTGTGACCGCCGTTCGGCCAGTAGCCCTGGTCGAGAACACCGCGAACGTAGAGCCGCTCCCCGTTCAGCTCGATCGTGTTCCCGACGACCGCGATGCTCCGCAGACCGCTGTACGTCTTCGCGATGTCGACGCCGTCAGAGCTCTCGAGCGTCGCACGCAGCTGATACAGATGCGGCGTCTCGGGGCTCCAGAGGATCGGTGACGTGACCCGGACGGTGCACTCGGCACAGCCGCTGTCGTCTGCGACGACTGCGATCGGTGCCTCACCGTCGAGCTCTAGTCGAAGCGTCGCCCCGGCAACCGCCGGCCCGGCCCCGGCGATCTTGACGTCGAACGACGCGAGGTCGGCACCCGGACGCATGACGATCGACTCGATGTAGGTCGCCGGTCGCGGCTCGAGCCAGACCGTCTGCCAGATTCCGCTGCAAGCCGTGAACGCGCAGCCGTCGTAGCCGTCGGCCGGCCTGCTCCGCTGCTTGCCATGCGGCAGCGTCCGCTTGTCCAGCGGAGCCTCGACACGAATGACCAGCTCGCCGCTGCCCTGGTCGAGGTGGTCTGTGACGTCGAAGGCGAAAGGCAGATATCCGCCGACGTGCTCGCCGACCTGAGCGCCGTTCACCCAAACGGTCGTGCGGTAGTGCGCTGCACCGATGTTCAAGATCACCCGCTCGTCCGCCCAGTCGGCCGGGACTTCGACGTGGCGCCGGTACCAGCCGCACGGAAGCCACTCGCGACCCACGCCGGACAGCGCCCATTCCCAGGGGAACGGCACGACGATCTGCGCGCCCCAGGGAGCGCGGCCGTCCGTCGCCCAACCGGCGCCGACACCGACATCGTCAGGATCGGCGGCGAAGTCCCACTCGCCGTTGAGACACAGCCAGCGTTCGGAGCGGTCGAAGTCGGGACGCGGGTATTCGGGACGCGGGATGCGGGTCGCTTCGGCCGGCGCCCGTTCGGCGAGCGACATCAGCCCTTCACGCTCCCGGCGAGGATCCCGCGCATGAACTGCCGCTGAAGGATCAAGAAGAGCACGAGGACCGGGATCGTCGCGATCGTCGAGCCGGCGAGCAGCTCACCCCACACGTTGTGCCAGTCGGCGCCGAGCTGGTTCGCGTTGATCGTCGACGCGAGGTTCGAGAGGACGACCTGGAGCGTCTGCATGTTTTCGGTGTTCGTCACGACCACCGGCCAGACGAAGTCGTTGTAGATGTTCAGGAAGGTGAGGACGGCGAGCGCGGCGAGCCCCGGCTTGATCGCCGGAACGATCAATCGCCAGTAGAGCGAGAACGGGCCGCAGCCGTCGATGCGCCCGGCGTCGAGCAGCTCATCGGGATACTCGGCGATCACCTGACGCATCCAGAAGATGCTGAAAGCGTCGATTGCACCGGGCAGGATCAGCGCCTGGTAGCTGTTCACCCAGCTCAGCGCGCTCATCTCCAGGAGCAGCGGGATCATCAGCACGAGCGTCGGCAGCATCAGCGTCAGCAGGACGAACCCGAAGAGGAACTGCTTGCCGCGAAACTCGAACTTGGCGAAGGCGTAGCCGGCGAGCGGGCAGAAGAACATCGTGATCGAGCCCTTCAGCGCGAGCACGATCGCCGTGTTCTTGAACCCGGTGCCAATGGGAGTGTTGGCCAGAACGCCTTTGAAGTTCGACAGCGTCGCCGCGTGCGGGTCGAACGTCAGTGGCTGCGTGATGATGGTCACGCCGGGCTTGAAGGCCGACGTGACCATCCAGTAGAGCGGGTAGAGCGACAGCGCGGTGACGCCGAGCAGGACGACGTAACCGAGCACCGTCGAGATGCGCACGCGAGACACGCGCCTCTCGCGCAGACGTTCGGATGCGGCGGCGATAGCCATCAGCGCTCCCTCCGCCCGCCCAGCAGCCGCACCGCCGCCAGCGAGAAGACGAACACCAAGAGGACGAGCAGGAACGAGTTGGCCGCGCCGGTCCCGAGATCCGAGTTCGTGATGTTGTTGTAGAGGTAGAGCCCTGCCGTCTCGGTCGAGTTGTAAGGGCCGCCATGCGTCACCACGAACGGCTCGGCGAACATCTGGAAGACACCGAGCGTCGCAATCACGACGTAGAAGGCGATCGCTCGCCGAAGAAGCGGAATGGTGATGCGCCAGAACTGGGCGAACGGGCCGGCGCCGTCGAGCGACGCCGCCTCGTAGACCTCGTCGGAAATGCCCTGGAGCGCGGCGAGCATGAGGATGATCGCGAAGCCGCTCGTCTTCCAGAGCACGAGCAACGCCAGCGTCGGCTTTGCCCAGGTCGTCGTGACGAGCCAGCCGACCGGCCCGATGCCGAAGAGGTGCAGGACGTGGTTCATCAGGCCGAAGTCGCGATCGAAGATGAGCACCCAGATTTGCGCCATCGCAATCAGCGGCGTGACGAACGGAATGATGAACGCGGTGCGGAAGAACCCGCGAAAACGCAGCTGGCGGCTCGAGAGAACAGCGGCCATCGCGATTGCCCCGATCACTTGAAGCGGCACGATCATCAGCCACATGACGCCGGAGTTCTCGAGCGACGCCCAGAACTGATGGTTGCTCAACAGGAAGCGGTAGTTGGCAAGGCCGATCCAGTGCGGATGGCCGACGCCGTGCCAGTTGGTGAAGCTGAGCCGCAGTGCGTAGAGGAGCGGATACATGCCGAACGCCGCGAACAGCGCGAAGAACGGCGCGATGAAGACGTACGGCGCGAGCCGTTCAGGCAGGCGCGGCTGCCAACGCGACCGAAGCGGCTCCCGAGGCGGCGGAACGATCCGCCCCGGGGTGCTGACGTGACTCGACACTGGGCGTTAGTCGATCTGTGGCGTTACGGGCGGTTGATCAGGTTGGTCGTGATGTCGTTGCTCGCCTTCTGAAGGGCGTCCTCCGGCGAGATCTTCCTGTCCATGACGAGCTGGATGTCGGAGCCGAAGTAGTCGACGGCCTGCGACCACCAAGGGGCGACGATGTAGTTGCCGTACACCTGCTGACCGGCCGTGGTGTCGATCTTCCAGAGGTTCTCCATGCCCAACTCGGGGATGTTCTTGAACAGCGGCTTCGAGTAGGCCTTCCGGTAGGAGGGAATCGAGGTGTTGAGGCCGGTCGGGTAGAGCTTGTTCGGCCCATAGACGGCGCGGTAGCCGGCCGGGTCGAACATCAGGTGCTCGTAGTAGAGCCAGGCCAGGTGTGGGTTCTTCGCCTTCTGCGGGATGACGAACGACGAACCGCCCATCACGCCGCTCCGCCGGCCCTTGCTCGACCACTGCGGGAGGAGCATGGCGCGCCACTTGCCCGCCGTCTGCTTGAGCAGGAACTGCGGCGCGTAGATCCACCAGATCGCCCACGGGACGAAGACCTGGTTCCCGTTCTCGAGCGACTGGAGATCGGACGGCGAGAGGTATTGCGCACGGGTGCCCAGCCCTTCGTCCGCGACCTGGCGGATCCACTTCATGATCTTCAGGTACTTAGCGGAGCGGAGCTGGAGCTTGCCCTTCTCGTCGACCATGCTCGTGCCGAGCTGATTCGCCAGCATCTCGACCCAGAGCTGCCCGAGAAACGGAACCTGCTCGAGGTGGATCGGCTGGGTGTCCGAGCCGAACTTCTCCTTCAGGGTGCGCGCCGCGTTCAACAGGTCGGCGTACGTCTTGATGCTGTTCGGGTCGATGCTCGCCCGCTCGAGCACATCGACGCGGTAGTAGAGAAGCCCCGGATCGAGATCGAACGGGATCCCGGTGATCCGCCCGTGGTGGGTGTTCACCTGGACCTTGAACGGGATGATGTCGGGAACGTACGGATGGATCCACGGCGTGACGTCATGGAAGTGATCGGAGAGCGTCGGCAGGAGCACGTCGTCGTAGAACGCCCCGTCCGGAACGCCGACGCCGCTGACGAGCGTCGTCGGCAACTTCGAGTTGATGTCGATCGCGACGTGGTTGACCTTGATGTGCGGGTACTTCCGGTTGAACGACGCGATCGTCGAGTCGAAGACCTTGAAGAGGTCACCCTGGCGATCCCAGATCGTGATCTCGCCGGACGGCGGCTTCTTGGCATAGAAGCTCGGCTTGGCCCAAGCAGGCGCCGCACTGCTGACCACCAGGGCGCCGGCCCCGGCCGCCGCACCTTTCAGCAGGTTACGACGCGACAACTTGCGATCGAAGTCGATGGGCAGACCGGGGTCGCTACCGTCTGGAACGGTCATCAGAACGCCTCCTTCTCAGGTCTCGGCAAGCGCAGATTCGGGTTACCAGCTGCTGAATCGCAATTGGCATTGCGTCTTTATACTCGATTTTTACAACGTTGTAAACCTGTGGTGTGCAAAGTCGCCCCGTTACGTTCCGAGCCGAATCGTCGGTTACCGTGTTGGCGGATGCCACGGCCGCGGCGGAACACTCGGTTGCAAGACGTCGCCGTTGCGGCGGGCGTATCCGTCAAGACCGTTTCGAACGTCGTGAACGGCTACGTCCACGTCACGCCGAGGACACGTGCCAAGGTCGAGCAGGCGCTCACGAAGCTCGGCTACGTCCCGAACCACACAGCCCGCGGGTTACGCACCGGCCGGTCCGGCGTCGTTGCACTCGCAGTGCCGGAGCTCGACGTCCCCTACTTCGCCGAGCTGACGCGCTACATCGTCGCCGCAGCCGCCGCGCACGGCTGGACGGTGCTCGTCGACCAGACCGATGCGCAGCTCGAGCGGGAGCAGCTTGTCGCTCAGGGCATCCGCGGTGGACTGATCGACGGCATCATCTTCAGCCCGCTCGCGCTCAGCCTGGAAGAGCTCGGCAAACGCCGCGACACGACCCCTATGGTCCTGCTCGGCGAGCGCGCAACAGCTGGACCTTGCGACCACGTCGGCATCGACAACGTCTCCGCCGCGAGCGATGCAGTCCTGCACCTCGTCGACATCGGACGCCGCCGAATCGCCGCGATCGGCGCACAGCCTCGCGGGATGATGACCTCGGAGCTGCGCATGCGCGGCTACCGAGCGGGGCTCCGCCGCGCCGGCCTGCCGTTCGACCGCGCGCTGGTTGGTCGCACTCACCTGTTCCACCGCGTTGACGGCGCCGAGGCGATGCGCAAGCTCCTCTCGCTCCCCGACCCGCCGGACGGCGTCGTCTGCTTCAACGACCTGCTCGCCCTCGGCGCCGTTCGCGTTCTCCACGAGTTTGGCGTACGCGCTCCGGACGACGTCGCGATCGTCGGCTTCGACGACATCGAGGAGGGCCGCTACAGCGTCCCTTCACTGACGACGATCGCGCCGGACAAGGAGCAGATCGCGCAAGTCGCCGTGTCCCTGCTCGCCGATCGCATCGCCGGCAGTCGCGCGGCGCCGAAGCTCGTTCACGCCGACTACCACCTCGAAATCAGAGAGAGCACCTCACCAAGCACGACGAGGAAGCGGCGGCCTCGCTCCGTCGCGCGGTCGCGCTAGAGCTCCCGGGCTCCGCCCGAGGCGCGGCAGACGATCGCGCGTGGGAGGGCGGCGGCGATTCGCGCGGCTGAGTCCGCATCGGCCAAGACGACAGCCGAACCGCCGAATCCGCCTCCCGTCAGCCGCGCGGCGACGGCGCCCAGCGCGTAGGCACGCTCGACGATCGCATCCAGCTCCGGGACGGACACCTCGAGGTCGTCGCGTAGGCTTTCGTGGCTCTCGCGGAACAGACGGCCAAGAGCTGCTCGATCATCTCGCCGGAGCGCGTCGACCGCGGCGAGCACGCGTTCGTTCTCCGACTCGATGTGCCGCAAGCGCTTGGGCTGACCGTCTTCGATCTCTTGCTTGCGCGTCGCGTAGCCGGTGTCCTCGAGCCGCCTCTCGACACCGGAATGAACCACGATCACCGCGAGCCCAGGTGGCATCGCGACATGCTCGTATGTGAGCGTGCCCGTGTTGAGGAGCAGGGCGTTGTCCTTGCTGGCGAGCAGCGAGGCTGCCTGGTCGAGGAGCCCCGATGGGACGCCGACAGCACGGTGCTCGGCGCGGCGCGCGAGCTGTGCAAGCTCGAGCCGGCCAAGTGGAAAATCAGCAACTGCGCAGAGGGCGAGGCCGACGACGACCTCGAGGGCGGCCGACGACGAGAGGCCGGCACCGAGCGGCAGCGTCGACGCAAGCGAACCGCGAACGCCGATCTCGGGCCGCCCCAGCTCGCGCAGCTCGGATTCGACGGCGTCGACGTACCGCTCCCAGCCGAGCGCATCGGCATCGGAGACGAGCGTCGTCGTCTCCGATGCTTCGCCGTCGAGCGTAATCCCCAGCTCGATCGCAACGGGCAGCACGAAGCCGCCTATCAGATCGGTGTACTCACCGATCAGGTTGACGCGGCCGGGCGCGAAGAACCGCCGCCGTTCTCTGCTCGTCGCTCCGCGCACAGGGCGGCGAAGCCTAGATGATTGATGCCACGGCTTTGGTCGTGGCTAGGGACCAGGTGGTGCAGGTCGAAGTCGGCGTTTCTGACGCGTCGCTGATGAAAGTAGGAAACCAATCAAAACGTCTCCGCAAAACCCGGGAGGGCTCAGTTTCGGATCGCATGGTAAGGAGGGGGTCAACGGTTCGAGTCCGTCAGAGGGCTCTGCAAAAGCGCCGCTCACGGGGATTTCCCGACTTGCTCTTCGTCGCACGTGCGGTGGGTATGGAGCCGTTTATGGAGCTTTCACGTCGAGAAAGCTTTTGCCGGCGCTTGTCGATCAACGTGAGTCTTCCTCCCCGCGGTCACTCTCATCCTGCGGCGTGTCCGTGGTTGGACGCAGGCGCAGCAGGGCGAGAGCGATCGGAACTGCGAGGGCGATGATCACGGCGCCAACCTGGAATGCCCGCGTGTAGCCCGCGCTCAGGGCGTCCGTGGTTGCGGTTCCGGCGGCCTGGTTTCTGGTGGTGGTGGCGGCGATGGTCGCGAGGACGGCGAGTCCGATTGCGCCGCCGATCTGGATCGCGGTGGTCGAGACGCCCGCTACGAGCCCGGAGTGCTTCTCGCTGACGCCGGAGACGGCAGCCAGCGTCGCCGGCACGAACGTGATCCCGAGGCCGGCGCTGAGGATGATTAGCGGCGGGAGCACGCCGCCGAGGTAGGTGCTGTGGGCGTTGAGGTTGCCGAGGAGGAACATCCCGAGCGCTGCGGTCGCGGTACCGGCGGCGACGAGCGGGCGGACGCCGATGCGGGTGACAATTTGCGAGACGGCGCCGGCGGCGGCGATCAGTGCGACCGCGACGGGCGCGAACGCAGCGCCCGCTTTCAGCGGCCCGTAGCCGAGCACGTTTTGGAGGTAGAGCGTGCTGAGGAAGAACATGCCGAACAGCGCCGCCCCCATCAGCGACTGGATGAGGTAGGCGCCGCCTCGGTTGCGGTCGGCGAAGACCCACAGCGGCATCAGCGGTTGCGCGCTGCGCGCCTCGATCCGCACGAAGACGAGCAGCCCCAGGACGCCGATGGCGATGGGGCCGAAGGTTGTGATGTCTGCCCAGCCGTGTTCCGCCGCGCGCGACAAGCCGAAGACGAGGAGGCCGAGGCCGACGGTGGCGCTGGCGGCACCGCGGAGATCGAAGCGTGCCGACCGGCGCGCGGCCACCGGGATGAAGCGAGGCGCGAGTGCCGCGACCACAACGGCGACGGGCACGTTGACGAAGAACACCCAGCGCCAGCCCAGGGAGTTGACGAGCACGCCGCCGAGGAGCAGGCCGGCGGCGGCGCCGAGCCCTTCCATCGCGGCGAAGACACCGACGGCTCGGTTGCGTGCTGCCCCGGCGGGGAAGGTGGAAACGATCAGCGATAGCGCCGTGGCCTGCGCGAACGCGGCGGCGGCGCCCTGGAGAACGCGGCCTGCGACCAGCATGGCGGGGCCTGAGGCGAGGCCGCCGAGCGTGGACGCGAGCGCAAACACCGCCAGCGAGCCGATGAAGACGTTGCGTCGGCCGAGCAGATCGCCGCTGCGCCCGCCGAGTAGTAGAAGGGCGCCGAACGTCAACGCGTACCCGTTCACGACCCAGGCGATGCCGCTGATGCTGAAGCCGAGGCCTCCCTGGATCGACGGCAGCGCGACGTTCACGATCGTCGCATCGAGGACGACCATCAGCTGCACCGCCGCCAGCAGGACCAACGCCCCGAGTAAGGAGTTCCTCTTGTTCGATGCCGCGTCGCCGACGGCGACTTTGGGCCGCACCGCCGACGGCCCGCTCACGGCGGTGGTTATCCCTGTCATCTCTGTCCTCCCTTTGTCGCCAAGGTTGTTGGCACGTTACGCCATAATGACAGAATATGGCATAAATGTCAAGTCACGCCAAAAACCAGCTATGCTTGGGTCGTGGCGCGACCCGCTCTGACCGAACGCCGTAAAGCGCAGACGCGCCGCGAGATCGCCGAAACCGCGCTCGCGCTGTTCGCGCGCGACGGTTACGACGACGTCAGCGCGGAGGCGATCGCCGCAGAGGCAGGCGTCTCGCTGCGGACCTTCTACCGCTACTTCTCGACCAAAGATGAGGTGCTCTCACCGATCATCGCCGAGGCGACGCAGGAGTTCGTCGCAGCGATCGCCGCCCGCCCCGCTCGCGAAGGCCTCGCGACCGCAGTGCGCCGGGCGTTCGAGGGGATCAGACCCCAACAGGGCCCGGAGGGCGTCCGCGCGCTGATCGGCCTCCTGACCGACGTCCCTGCCCTTCGCGCGCGCTGGCTCAGCGACCTGCGAACGATCGAGGACGCGCTCCTCCCTGTCGTTCAGCGTCGCGCCCGCCGGCCTATGAGGGACGACCAGGCGCGCATCACCGCCGCCGCCATCGTCACAGCCCTACGAATCGCGGTCGAGACCCTCGCCCACAGTCCGGCGAACGACCCTCCCATCGACGCGCTCGCCCGTGCTCTGAAGTACCTCCGCGAAGGCGCCAACCTCTGAGGAGCCCACAGTGATGACGAGCTATCTGCGAGGGGGTCCGAGCTCGATTCGCTTTGCTGTGATGCGCCACCGCGGGATGGCTTGGTCGCGAATGACCCCTCTCTATAAGAAGGTGGTCAGCGCTCGACGACACACACGCGGGTCGTCCGAATCCCCTTTATCCATCGCTGATCAGGGATGGAGCGTTTATGGAGCCAAGCGGACGCAACCGGTGGCAACCGGTGGCAAATGAGGGGGGCTCGAAGATGGCTCAAACAAGCCGAAACCGTTGCCGTCGGTTGCGACCAGTTGCCAAGGGGACCGGATGGTAAGGAGGGGGTCGACGGTTCGAGTCCGTCAGAGGGCTCTGCAAGAGCGCCGCAAGTCGGGGCTTTTGCGTTTACGTCGACTTGCAGGTTCAGCCGAGTGCGGTGGGTATGGAGCCGTTTATGGAGCTTTCAAGTCGCGAACGCTCTCGGCGAAGCTTGACTACCGGGCGATCGCGGCGACGACCGCGTCGCAAATCGTCACTGTCGAAACGTTCTGCAGTGCGTAGTTGATCGATGCGCTGTGCCAGTCGGCGTTCATCGTCGAGCAGCAGTCCTCGGGCACGAACATGAAGTAGCCCTTGTCCGCGCCGGAGCGTGCGGTGTGCTCGATCGACATGTTCGTCCACGCCCCGGTGACGATCACTTGATCGCGGTCGAGGCCGCGTAGCAGCGATTCGAGGATCGTGTCTTGCCAGCCGCTCATCCGCATCTTCTCGACGAGCAGGTCGCCGGGCTGACGTTCGAGTCCCCGCACTGGCTCGGCGCCCCAGCTGCCCTTGACGAGCGCGCGGCTCTCCTGGACGCCCTCGAACAGCGGAGCGTTCAGCTTCAGTCCCTTCGCGCCGTCCTCGACGACGTACCAAACGTGGATTACCGGGACGCCTACCTTGCGGCAGGCGTCGGCAAGGCGGCGGCAATTCTCGACGACGTTCTGCTCGGCCGCATGGTGGGGCGCTCCCGAGTCGGCGAACGCGCCACCCTCAGAGATCGCGTCGTTCTGCATGTCCTGAATGATCAGCGCCGCCCGGTCGCGGTCGATGCTGATGGTCTCGTTCGCGCGGGTCATTGCTTCCTGCCGGGGTTCATCAGCCCCTTCGGGTCGAACAGCGTCTTGATCCCGCAGCCCCCGACCACCGGGTTCGTGAGCTTGCCGATGCCCTCGACCTCGACCTCCAAGGTGTCCCCGGGTTGCAGGGCGATGCGCGGGTCGCGGAAGTAGTCAACACCTGGCGGCGTCCCCGTGAGGATCAGGTCTCCGGGTTCAAGCGTCATCACGGCCGAGGCAAACGCGATGAGTGTCGGGACGTCGAAGATCAGGTCGCGCGTGTTGCCGTCCTGCAGCAGGGTGCCGTTCACGCGCTGCACGACGTGCAGGTCGTGCGGATCGGGGACCTCGTCGCGCGGCACGATCTGCGGCAGGACGATCGGTTCACCGGGACCGATGAGCGTGTTGGGGAACTTGCCGAACAGCAACGGCTCCGCCGGAACCGGCATTCCGCTCTCGCCGGCGTGGTCGTGGTAGTTGAGCCCGACGCAGACGATCTTCCCGGGACGGTCGAGCGAGAAGAACGTCTGCCACGTCGGCGTGAGAGCGCTCTGCACGATGGCGTCAGACGGCCGTCATGCCGCCGTCGACGACGACGGCGGCACCGTTGAAGAAGCCTCCGCCCGGGCTGGCAATGAACGCGATCGTCGCCGCGATCTCCTCGGGCGTTCCCATCCGGCCGTTGAGCTGCCGGGCGGCCATGCGCTCGCGTGAAGCCGCCGGATCGCTGTCGGCGGCGACGATGCGATCGATCCACTCGGTCTCGACGGTGCCTGGGCAAACGGCGACGCAGCGGACTCCGAGCGACGCGTAGTCGGCGGCGACGGCGCGGGTCAAGCCGATCAACCCCGCTTTCGACGCGCAGTAGGCGGCGCGAGCCGGCATGCCCACGACGCCGGCGACCGACGCGACGTTGACGATCACGCCGGAGCCGGCGTCGAGCATCAGCGGCAAGATCGCGCGCGTCAACAAGAACGGTCCCGTCAGGTTGGTGCCGATGACGCGATTCCAATCCTGGTCGCTGGTATCGAGGACCGTCGCGGCGACCGCGATACCTGCGACGTTGACGAGCAGGTCGGGGCTTCCCATCGACGCCAACACCTCCCGCACCGTGACGCCGAGCTGGTGCGGGTCGCACACATCCGATTGGAACGCCTGCGCGACGCCCGAGGTGGACTCGATCGAGCGCACCGTCTCCTTCATGCCGGACGCGTCGATGTCGACGAGCGCGACGCCGTATCCGTCCCGTGCAAGGTGAAGCGCAGTGGCGCGTCCGATGCCCGACGCCGCACCGGTGACGACCGCGGTCTTCATCGCGGCTCGGCCCGGGGCTCACCGGCGAAGACGTTCGCAGGCAGCCCGGGAGTCGGCCGGTCGAGCTCGAAGACGGAGCCGGACGCCGGCCAGGCAGCGAGCTCGCGCTCGGAGAGCCCGAATGCCGCCGTCGTGATGAACATCGTTGTCAGGTCCGGCCCGCCGAACGTCAGGCTCGTCGGTCGAATTGCCGGAACGCCGATCGTTTCCCGCGCCTCTCCGTTTCCGTCAAAGCCGACGATCTGTGCGCCGTCCCAGAACGCGCACCACAACGTGTCTTCGCTGTCCATCTCGATGCCGTCCGGAACCCCGGGCAAATCGGTTGTGTCGACGAACAGGCACCGGTCTCCCAGCCGTCCCTCGTCGCCATCGAAGCGATAGCGGTAGATGGCGTCGTTCCGGGAGTCGACGAAGAACAGCCAACGCCGATCGGTTGACCAGGTGATGCCGTTCGAACAGAGAAATCCTCGGTCCATGGGTCGATACGACAGATCGGGAGCGAGGAGATAGAGCTCGCCCACGGGACTCGTCTCGGCGTATTCCAGCGTGCCGACCCAGAAACGGCCGGCGCGATCGACCGCACCGTCGTTGAACCGGCATCCTGCCCCGGCCGGTGAGGCTGCGATGAGCTGCTTCGCCCCGGTCTCGACGTCGATCCAGTACCAGCCGCTTCGCAATGCGCCGACGAGGGTGTCGGGTCGCGCTGTGAGCGCGACGCAGCCGACGTGCTCGCCGACCTCGATCCGCCGCCTACGTGACGTGGCCGGCGTCAGGACGTTGATCACGCCTCCCACGATGTCGACCCAGAACAGCCGTCCGTCGCGGCTGTCCCAGATCGGGCCTTCGCCGAGCGTCGCCTTGTCGCCGCCGGCGAGCTCGATCACAAGACCGCCCCGACCCGCCAGGGGGAAATCTCCTCTGCGCCGAAGCCCAGGAGCTCCGACTTGCTCAGCTCGCCCGACGCCATCTGCACGATCGCCTCGAACAGTTGCGCTCCTCGCTCGAGCTGTGCCGCTCGCGTCGTCGCGCCGCCCGCGTCGAAGTCGATGTCGTCCGGCATGCGCTCGTAGAGCTGTGTCGTGCTGCTGATCTTGAGGCACGGGACCGGCCGCGAGCCGTAGACGGAGCCCCGGCCGGTCGTGAAGGCGAGGACGTTGGCGCCGCCGGCGACCATTCCCGTCGCCGAGACCGGGTCGTACCCCGGTGTGTCCATGAACGTCAGCCCTCGGCGGACGATCGGCGCCGCATAGTCGACGACGTCGCTGAGGGGGGAGCTCCCTCCCTTCAGCACCGCACCGAGCGATTTCTCCCAGATCGTCGTGATGCCGCCTTCCCGATTCCCCGCGGAAGGGTTGCTGTCCAGCTCGACGCCGTTCCGCGCGGCGTAGTCGAGCCACCAGGCGATCTTCTCGTCGATGCGAGCTCCGACCTCGGGCGTCACGGCCCGCTCGCGGAGCAGCTGCTCGGCGCCGAAGATCTCCGGCGTCTCGCCGAGAATCACGCGTCCGCCGGCCGCGACGAGGAGGTCGGAGGCGACGCCGAGCGTCGGGTTGGCGGTGATCGCCGACGCTGCATCGCTGCCGCCGCACTGTAGCCCGAGTGTGAGCTCATTGAGGGGCACCGGTCTGCGCTCGAGCTCATCGAAGGACTCGGCGAGCGCGGCGATGCGATCGACGATCGCGGCGACGGTCGCGTTGGTGCCGCCAAGCTCCTGGATGCTCAGATGCTCGACCGCGGCTGCGCTCCCGTCCAAAAAGTTTTCGGGCTGGTTCACCTCGCACCCGAGCGTCACGACGACGACGGCGGCCAGATTCGGATGGGTCGCGTAACCGCGCAACGTCCTGCGCAGAAGCTCGTCTTCCGTCGTGCCCTGCGCCATGCCGCAGCCGAGCTCGTGCGCGAGCGCGATCACTCCATCGCACGACGGGATCCCGGTGAGCCTTGGTGCAGCCGCAGCCGCGGCGAGCCGCGCGACCGTCGCTGCGCAGTTCACGCTCGGGAGGATCCCGATGTAGTTGCGCGTTCCGACGCGTCCGTTCGGCCGCACGTAGCCGAGAAAGGACGTGAGTGCAGTTTCTACGCCGGGGTGCCATGCGCCCCGTGTTTCGCCAGGCGACGGAGCGGCCCGCTGCGTTGGCGGGACGGCGAGGTTGTGGACGTGGACGTGCTCCCCCGCTGCGATTCCGGTCGTCGCAATGCCGATCGGGTTGCCGAGCTTCCGGATGGTTTCCCCGGCGTCGATCGCGACGAGCGCGATCTTGTGCCGAGTCGGCACTGCCGTTCGCACGCTGAGCGACGTGCCGCCGTACGAGACGACGTCGCCCGCCGCGAGCGCCTGCATCGCGATTCCGACGTTGTCGACAGTCTCGTCGAGGACGAAGAGGGATGATTCCGTCGAGGTGGGACCGGATGGGAAGCCGTGAGCAGTTCCGCTGTCGTCCCAGGCCTCCGTTGCATTTCCCATCGGAACGCGGAGCGTACTTCCGCGACAATCACGACAAGCAAGCGATTATCGACTGCGACTATCCGAGAATCGCATTTCGCACGTTCCGGCTCGTCGACAACCACATCCGGATTCCGGATGGGCGCGAGTCGACAATCGGAACGCAACAGCATTGCTTTCGAGTTCGGTCCGCTCTAGCGTCGCGGACGTCGACTGAACGTTCGCTCACGAGCGATCCAGGACGCGCTGCGTCGATCTGCACGAACCGAAAGGAACTGGCTGTCCATGAACATCAGACGCTGGATTGTCCCGATCGCGGTCGCGCTTGTCGCCGCCGCGATCACGATTGCCGCCGCCTCAGCGGCGGGCAGTCGCAACCATTCCACACATGCGGGCAAGCTGAAGATCGCGCTCGCGAACTCGTTCATCGGCAATACGTGGCGCCTCGAGATGGAGAACACGTTCAAGGCGGCGTGCAAGATGGAGCCGTTCAAGTCAGAGGTCTCGTGCTCGGTCTACAACTCCGGCAACGACGTCGGCAAGCAGACCCAGCAGATCTCCAATCTGATCTCGCAGCACGTGGACGCCATCATCATCGACGCCGCATCCCCGACCGGGTTGAACGGCATCGTGAAGCAAGCCTGCGCGCGCGGGATCCTCGTCATCTCGTTCGACAGCGTCGTCACAGAGAAGTGCGGCCTGACGGTCAACACCGACCAGTTCAAGTTTGGACAACTGGGCGGCCAGTTCCTCGCCACGCAGCTGCACGGCACGGGCAACGTCGCCATGGTCACCGGCGTCGCCGGCACGTCCGTCGACACGGATCGCAACAACGGCGTCGAGTCGGTGATCAAGAAGTATCCGAACATGAAGATCGTCGCCCACTACAGCGGCAGCTGGGACTCGTCGACCGCGCAGCGCGCGACCGCCGCGCAGCTTCCGTCGCTTCCGCAGGTGGACGGGGTCTGGGTCTCGGGCGGCACGGACGGCGTCGTCAAGGCATTCATCGACGCGAATAAGCCGCTGCCGATCGTCGCGGGCGAAGGTGAGAACGGCTACCGCCGGTATCTGCTTCCGGCCGGCTACAAGGGCCACCACGTGACCGGCATCTCGATCGGCCAGCCGCCGTTCCTGTCAGTCGCATCGCTCGAGCTCGCCCGCCAGATCCTCCAGCACAAGCACGCCAGGAAGAGCATCGTTCTGCCCTTCCCGGTCGTCACAAACCAGACCGTAAAGTCGGGCATCACGGTGTTCCCGAACCTGCCTGACAGCTTCTTCGCAGACTTCACCGACTCTGGTCCGAAGGCCACAGTCGTGCTCTGCGTCCAGGCAGCGCTCAAGGGCACGCCGTGCCCCGGGACGCTCAAGGTTCGTCTCCCGTAGGGGGATCAGGAGCCCCGGGCGGTCGATGTTCCGACCGCCCGGGGCTTGCCTCACTCATGGCTGCAGTTAGATCCTGAGACCATGAACGAGACCGCGCCGGCGATCGAGGCAATCGACGTTGCTCGTTCGTTCGGCGGCGTGCGCGCCCTCACCGCCGGCAACCTGGCCGCTCAGTTTGGCGAGGTGCATGGGCTCGTCGGCGAGAACGGCGCCGGCAAGAGCACGCTGATCAAGATCCTCGGCGGCGTCATCAAACCCGAGTCAGGCGTCGTGCGCTTCGATGGAGAGGACGTCACGGACCGGGTCGCGACCGCAGCCCGCGCCCACCGCGTCGGCATGGTCTTTCAGGAGCTCACGCTCTTCCCGTGGATGACGGTCGCGGAGAATCTGTTCGCCGGAAGCGAGCCCCGCGGCCCGAGTCGCCTGATCCAGCGCCGCAAGCTCGTCACGCTGGCCGAGGAGGTGTTGGAACGGTACGAGGTGCGCGGGATCGACCCGCGCGCGCTCGCAGGCTCACTGTCGCTCGCTCAGCGTCAGATCGTCGAGATCACCGCCGCTTTCATGTGCGAGCCGCGCATCGTGTTCCTCGACGAGCCGACCTCGGCGCTCGCCGAGCGAGACGTCGCCTGGCTCTTCGGCCTGGTTCGCAAGCTGCGAGACGAGGGCGCCGCGATTCTCTTCACGTCGCATCGCTGGAACGAGGTCGCCTCGCTCGCGGACCGGATCACGATCCTGAGAAACGGCGCGTACGTCGAAACCCGGGAGCACTTCGACGAGGACGAAGCGGTCACGCTGATGACCGGGCGCACGATCGACCGCATGTACCCCGACAAGCCCGCGCCGGCAGGCGACGCCGAGGTTGTCCTGGAAGCGGAGGAGCTCCGAGACGACGTCCTCGACGGCGTCTCCTTCAAGCTGCGGCGCGGCGAGATCCTCGGGGTCGGCGGCTTGGCGGGCCAGGGGCAGCCGGAGCTGTTCATGTCGCTGTTCGGAGCGCGACGGACGTCACACGGACGGATCTCGGTCCGCGGCCGGCGCGCGCGTCTGCGCAAACCCGCCGATGCGATCCGCAAGGGCCTTGCGATCGCCCTCGTACCTGAGGACCGCAAGACCGAGGGCCTGATGCTCCCGATGTCGGTGCGCGACAACCTCACACTCGCCGTGCTTGAGCAGGTCGCGCGCGGCGGAGTGATTCGGCCGTGGCGCGAAAAAGCGACTGTCGCGAAAGCGGTCGAGCGGCTGCGGATCAAGACACGTGACGCCGCACTCCAGCCCGTGGGAACGCTCTCAGGCGGCAACCAGCAGAAGGTGCTGATCGGGCGGTGGCTGCTGACCCAGCCCGACATCCTGCTGCTCTTCGACATCACGCGCGGCGTCGACGTCGGCACGAAACACGACATCTACCAGCTCGTCGTCGAGCTCGCGCAGGAAGGGAAGGCGCTCCTCTATTACTCGAGCGAGACCGAGGAGATCGCCCAGCTTTGCAATCGCGTGCTCGTCATGCGCGAAGGACGGGTCGTCGCGGAGCTCGACCGAACCGCAGATGCCGAGTCGATCGTCGCGGCCTCCGTGTCGGTGCCGCGCGCATGATCGAGCCGGACGTGACGGTCGAGGTTGCGTCCGCGCGCAAGAGCCGGCGGCGGCGAGACGGGTTTGCGCAGAACGTGCCGCTGACCCTGGCGCTCACGATCCTGGTCGCCCTGTCGGCGCTCTACATCGGGCTCTTCCACGGTCAGCTCCACAGGTATCCCGGAGTCTTCGAGTGGACGTCGATCGTGAACACGGCCATGCCGACCGTGCTGGTCGCTGTCGGCCAGAGCATCGTCGTCGTCACGCGCGGGATCGATCTTTCGCTCGGCGGGATCATCGACGTCTCGAACTCGCTCGCCGCCGTGCACATGCATTCGAGTCTCGGATCCATGATGGCGTGGTCCGGGGTCGTGCTCCTCTTCGGGATGCTGTGCGGCACGGTGAACGGCCTGCTCGTCGCCTACGCGCGTCTGCAGCCGATCCTGGTGACTCTCGCCACCCTCGCGATCCTCCAGGGCCTGGCGATCAAGATCCTCCCCGAGCCGGGCGGCGCCATCCCGAACGGCTACTCCAACGCACTCGCAAACCCGGGAGGGCCTTGGAGCATCTTCTACGTCGTCGCGATCGCCGGCCTCTGGCTCGCGCTGCGGCGCACGGCAACAGGCGTCCGGATCTTCGCGCTCGGAAACGACGAGTATGCCGCCCGCGCCCGCGGCATGCGGGTGAGGCGGGTGAAGACCATTGCGTACGCCCTCGCCGGAACACTTGCCTCGGCCAGCGGACTGTTCCTCGCCGCGACGACGACCGGCGGAGATGCCGCCGCGGGCGACGTCTACGTGCTCACGTCGATCGCAGCTGTCGTCCTCGGCGGAGTCAGCTTCTTCGGCGGGCGAGGCAGCGCGCTCGGCTCGATCGCGGGCGCCTTCACGCTCACGATCCTCACGAACGTCCTCTTCTTCGCCGGGATCGACGCGCTGTACCAGTCGTTCTTCCAGGGGCTCTTCCTTTTCGTGGCGGTGCTGCTCGGAAGCTTCCTCGGCTACCTCCTGCGGAGGCGCACATGAGTGACGCGGCCTTCGGCCGGCTCCAAGACAAGCTCACGCGCGACCAGAGGCGCACACTCGTGGCGTTCGCCTTCGCGGCAATCGTGTTCGTCGTCGGTGCGTTCCTGCACTCGGGCTTCGCCAGTTGGGGGAGCATGAGCGCGATCCTGGAGGTCGCGTCGTTCGTCGGCTTCGTCGCAGCCGGGCAGACCTTCGTGATCCTCGTCGGCGGCATCGACCTCTCCGTTCCGTGGGTGCTAAACGCGGCAGGCATCGTGTTCGCGGTCTTCTCGCTCGGCCACAGTGGCCGCGCCGTGCCTGCGGTTTTGCTCGCGCTCGGGCTCGGGTTCACGATTGGCGCTGTGAACGGCTTCTGCGTCGCCTATCTGGCAGTTCCAGCAGTCGTGATGACGCTCGCGATGAACGGGATCATGGAGGGTCTGACGCTCGGGCTCACGAAGGGCCTGACCTGCGTGCGTTGCAACTCGTACGCGCCGCGCGTGCTGCAGGACGTCGTCCACAAGGACCTGCTCGGGATCCCCGCCGACCTCATCCTCTGGTTCGGCGTCGCCGCTCTCGCCAGCGTCGTCCTCGCCTTCACGACCTACGGTCGCAAGGTCTATGCCACCGGCAACAACCCGACCGCCGCCTATCTTGCAGGGGTGAACGTGAGGCTCGTGACGATGAGCCTTTACGGATTGAGCGGGATGTTCGCAGCGCTCGCGGGCATCGTCCTCGTGTCGTACTCGGGTCAGCCGACGCTCGGGATGGGCAATCCCTATCTCTTCCAGTCGATCGCAGCTGCCGTGATCGGCGGCATCTCCATCCTCGGCGGCCGGGGCAACTATCTGGGAACGGTCGCCGGCGCCGTCAGCCTCGTCGCGCTCATCAGCCTGCTCCAAGCGGAGAACATGCCGGACTACGGGCGAAGCATCGTCTACGGCGTCGCGATCCTCGTCGTCCTCGTGCTGTTCGGGCGCGAGGAGCGGGTGTGACGATCCGCGGCTCCCATGACCCGACCGTGCTTTCCGGGCTGACACGATCTACCGTTAGAGAAGCGATGAGGACCGAGGACACGTTTCCGAACGACGATGCCGACGTCGATCGCCCCGGGCGCGTCTCCGACCTGACGCTGCGCGATGCGATGCTGGTCAAGATCTCGTGGATCAGGAGCTTCCTCGCAGTGGCAGAGCGAGGCGGGTTCGGGGCCGCGACGAGCAAGCTCCATCTCTCGCAGTCGCGGGTCAGCGCACACATCTCCGCGCTCGAGGAGCTGCTCGGTTTCGCGCTCTTCGAACGCCGGGTGCGGCCGACCGCGCTGACCGAGGCCGGACGCATCTTCGCAGACCACGCGCGGGAGGCCCTCGACGCGCTGCAAGACGGCATCGAAGCTGCGCGCGCAGCGCTCCGGCCAGGCTACGGGCACCTGGTCGTCGGGAGCTACCCCAGCGTCAGCTCGGCGTTCCTGCCCTCGGTGCTCGCCTGCCTAAATGCGACCCACCCTGCGATGTCCATCGAGATCCTCGAAGGCAACGCCGCGTCGCTCGAGGCGGCGTTGAGCTCCGGCGCAGTCGACGTCGCGTTCCGGCCGTTGCAGCCCCCGGTCCGCGACCATCGCCTGACGACGAGGCCACTATGGCGCGAATCGATCGTCGCCGTGATGCGCGACGACGATCCTTTTACTGCCCAGACGCGCGTCAGCGTTCAGGATCTCGAGGGACGGGCCCTGATCGGCAACCCGAGCGGCGACCGCGAAGATGGGGGCGGATTCGACCTGCGACACGTGGCGGGAGAAGCAGCGGACTTGCTCAACGTCGCATACCTCACCGACCAGCCTTCGACGCTTGTCTCACTCGTGCGAGCCGCGTTCGGGATCGGCGTGATCAGCCAGCTCGCTCTCGCAACGACGACCACCGATGGCATCGCCGTCCGTGAGATCGAGTCGCCGACCGCCTTCCGCGACGTGGCCCTGTTCTGGAACGACCAGAGCAGCAGGAACCCGAGCCTCGACGTGTTCGTCGACGCAGTCGTTCGCGCCGAACCGCCCGAGATCGCGAAGCGGCTCGACGCCTAGCGCGGGCACGCCCACGCGCGCATGCGCGAGGAGAGCGGCCACCGGAGACCGCCGTCCGCGCACTGACGGGTGGAGCATTTGAGGAGCAGAGCGGTCGCAACCGGCCGCAACCGCTCGCAAACGGAGCATTGACAAGAACGGACGAAACGCAACGATCGGCAACCGTGCGCAGCCCGTGGCAACCTCCCGAGCCTTGGTGGTAAGGAGGGGTCGACCTCGAGTCCGTCAGAGGGCTCTGCAAAGGCGCCGGAGATCGGCGCTTTTCCGTTCAGATCGACTTGCTCCTCGTCGCCCATGCGCAGGGTATAGAGCCGCTTATGGAGCTTTCGCGTCGACGCCGGCGCGCGTAAGTTTGTCGAAGCTATCCCTGGCGCTGCAAAGAAGTCCTGGAGGTACCGCTTACTTGACGGCGCCGGCCGTGGTCCCTGCTGCGATGTACTTCTGAGCGATGACGAGCAGCACGACTGCAGGAACGGATGCCATGACCGCGGTGGCCATCGCCGCGCTCCAGTCATTGACGTAGGTCCCGACGTAGAGGTACAAGCCCACGGTGACGGGCCGCACGCTGTCTCCCGTCGTAAGCGTGAGGGCAAACAAGAAGTCTCCCCACGCGAACAGGAAGCTGAACAGCGCGGCGGTGATGATCGCGTTCCGGCTCACCGGGAGCACAACCGAGACGAAGACCCGCAGTGGACCGGCACCGTCGACGCGAGCCGCCTCGATGATCGAGCGGGGTAGCGTGAGCATGAAGGCACGCAGGATCAGGATCGCGAATGGAATCGCGAGCGCCGAATCGGCGAGGATAAGGCCCGGGATCGAGTTGAGGAGCCCGAGGTCCGAGTAGAAACGGTAGAGGGCATTCGCGACGACGATGCCCGGAATCATCTGGCTGATGAGAATCATCAGGAGGATGACTCCGACCCCTCTGACGTTGAACTGGGCGAGCGCATATGCAGCAGGGGCGGCAATGAGCAGGCTGAAGGCGACGCAACCGACCGCGATCATGAGGCTCGTCAGCAGGTGACCACCCTGGTCGTGAATGGCCTGTGCGTAGCCGTGCACGGTTGGGTGGATCGGGAACCACGGCGTCTTGACGCCACCCGCTTGGTGCGGCTGCAGCGACGTGTCGAGCATCCAGTAGAGCGGGAACAGCAGCACCGCGAGAATCGCAACGCCGAGAATCGTGTGACCGAGTCCCGCTGGACGCATCTGCCCGGCGCGCGGGCGGCCGGCAATCGTCGCAACTGCCCTGGTCGGTAGCGCGCTCACGGCATCCTCATGCGGTCACCGCGCGGCGATTTGCGCGGAGGTAGAGCACGGCAAATACAAGGGAGATGACGATCAGGATGTTGGCGGCCGCGGCACCCTGGCCGAAGTCGAACTGGACGAACGAAAGCTGGTACGACTGGGTGGCGATCGTCTGCGTCGCGTTCGCTGGGCCACCGCCGGTGAGTCCGAGGATGATGTCGATTACCTTCAGCGTGTAGACGACGCCGAGAACGAGGACGACGTTGACCACCGGGCGAAGGAGCGGCCAGGTGATGTAGCGGAAGGCTCGCCACCCTGTCGCCCCATCGAGCGCGGCGGCTTCGTAGAGATGCTCTGGGATGTCACGCAATCCGCCGTACAGGATCGTCGCGTTGAAGGGAATGCCGATCCAGATGTTCACCAAGACCACAGAAAGCAGAGCCAGCGAGGGGTTCGTCAGCCAACCTGGGTGCGAGCCCGGACGGCTGCCGACGAGGTGCAAGTCGGCCAGCAGGCGATTCAGCACGCCGTTGTCCTGATCGAGCATCCAGCGCCAGACGGTTGTCGCCGCGAGCAGCGGGATGAGCCATGGCAGGAGCAGGAGCGACCGCAGAAGACCGCTGAGTGGGAACTTGCGCTGGAAGTAGACGGCGAGCCCAAGTCCGATCGTGAACTGCCCGGCAATCGATCCCACGGTAAACAGAAGCGTGTTGCGTGCCGCCTCGCTGAACACGTTCGAGCGGAGAACGGCGCGATAGTTCGCCAGTCCGGCCCACGGTGCGTGCCCGGTGAAGAACGTCGCGGTCGTATAGTGCTCGAAACCCATCACGACGTTCTCGACGATCGGGTAACCGAAGAAGAGCAGGAGGAACGCGACCGCCGGCAGCAGGAAGAGCAGCTCCAGCATCCGCTGGCGTAGTGATGGCGAGAGCCAGCGAACGCGGGTGACCCCTGAGCGGGCTGTGGTGGGGGTGTTCACCCCCACCACAGCGTTCGCCGCTCGCGGGTCAGCCATTCTGTGCCTGAGCGAGGCACTTCTCCGGCGTACCCTGTCCTGTCAGCGCGCACTGCTCGGCCGTGTAGATCTTGGTGGCGGCCTTGGGCCAGTTGGCGCCGAGCTCACCCGTGCGGGCGCGAGCCGTCCTGACGACCGTGCTGAACGCCTTCAGCGCCGGGTTTGCCCGAACGAACTGCGGCAGCAGCGCCAACTTGGTCGGCACGACCTGACGCTTCTTACCGAGCAGCAGCTGGTTCTTGTCCGAGTTGAGGCATTGCACGACCTTGGCCGCGAGCTGCTCGTGGGCCTTGTTGCCGGTGTTCGGGACGGTCCACGTCTCGCCGCCGAGCGGAGCAACCGGAACGCCTCCCGCCTTCGGCACGGGGATGGGCACGACCCCGTAGTGCAGCGACGCGACGCCGTTGAGCACCGGGAACTGCCATGGCCCGTTGACCATCATCGCAGCGTTCCCCGCTTTGAACTGGTCATCGACGTCGGCCTGTGACCAGTTCACGACGGACGGCGACATCGACCCATCGCTCTTCAGGTCGACGAGCAACTGCAGGGCAGCGGCCACCTGCGGCGTAGCGATGTTCCGCTCGTCGCCACCGTTCGACCACATGAACGGCATGAACTGCCACGTGCCCTCATAGGTCGCCGGCGCGGAGAGCGCAAGGCCATAGGTGTTGCCCGAGGTCAGCTTCTTGGCATCTGCCCTTAGTTCCGCCCACGTCTTCGGCGGAGTGACGCCCGCCTTCGCGAGGAGGTCCTTGTTGTAGAACAGTGCGATCGAGTTGGTGATCGGCTGCAACCCATAGAGCCTGCCCTTGTAGGTCGAGGCCGCCACGACTCCCTTCTGATAGCCCTTCGCCGAGATCCCGTAGTTGCCGAGCGGGGTCAGCGCGCCGGACTGCGCGAACTGCTGGAGATCCGGGTTGTCGAGCATCAGAACATCGGGCAGCGTGTGGGACGAGGCCATCTGCAGCACCTTCTGGATCAGGTTCGCACCGGGAATGGCATCGCGATTGATCTTCACCCCGACAGACTTGCCACAGGCGTTGAGCACGCCGCCGACGATCGTCTTGTCGGGCTCGTTGGCGTAGTAGTCAACCACTCGAATCGTCGTTGCACGTGTGGTCTTCGAGGCGGCGGCCGAGGTCGCAGCGCCGTAGGCGGCGCAAGCGATGAGCACCGCCAACGCCGAAACCGCAGCCAGCCGCGAGCGGCTTAGGAAGGCCGGAAGCCGGGCCATAGGGAATTCTCCTCTCCGGGGATGTGACGCCGTCTCGACCGCGGCGACTTCGGTGACACCGTCAGAACCGCGGTGTCTCGGGCAGGACGCATCGTCGATACGTATCGATAGCGATGCTGTTGAACCGGCGCTGACATCGCCCACGTCATCTCGGCTAGGGATTCGGCCGGGAAGCGGGCGAAGGCAGGACCGAGTCCCTCCGGGTCAGGCGCGGCGGCACAAGATCGACCGCCGGCGGTGCGCCCGCCAAGGAGGGTTCGAGCAGCCGGAAGAGCGTCTCCATCGCCCGCAGGGACACGTCGCGGGGCTCGATGGAAAGGTTCGTGAGCGGGGGGTCCGCCTGCTCGGCCACGACATCCGTGCACAGCGCAACGAGCGACACGTCGCGACCAGGCACAACATCTCGCACCCGGAGCGCGTTGAGGATCAACTGCAGGGCGGATGAGTTGGGCACGACGATCCCCAAACGACCGTCAGCGCGGCTGGCGAGCGCGCGGTCGACAGCCGCCTGCGCGGAGTCCCGCCGGGGCTCGATCGGGGAGATCAGTTCGTACGGCAGCCCGTAGCCGTCGGCGGTCTCGCAGGCGGCGTCGAGGAACCTCCGCACATAGTTGACGTCGCGCTCGACAACCGCCCCGGGATACCCCATGAAGACCAGGCGCTCATGACCGGTCTGGGCAAGCTCCTCGACCGCCATGCGCGCGGCGAGCTTGTGATCGAGGTCGACGCAACTGAGGCCCGCCGGGTCCTCCGGCACCCCGATCAAGATGACGGGAACCGAGAGCGATGCGGCCACTGGGACCCGCTCGTCCCGGGTCGCGATGTCCATCAGGACGATCGCGTCGCAGAGCGAACGCTCCGCGAGGCGCCGCAGGCCCGCCGACCCTTCGTCAGCCGTGACCAGGAGGACGTCGTGGTCGTGCTCGCGGGCCGAGCTGGCGATCGTCTCGATGAAAGGCAGCGCGCCGGCGTCGGGCACGCCGTCCAGACCCGGGCCGTGGGCCGGGACCACCATGAGGCCGACGACGCGAGTCCGCTGGCTTGCCAAAGCGCGCGCACCCGCGTTTGGCTGATAGGTGAGCGCGTCTATCGCGTCGAGTACGCGCTTACGGGTGGGCTCAGAGATCGGACGGTTGCCGTTCATCACGTACGACACGGTGCTCTGAGAGACACCGGCGAGCCGCGCAACGTCCTTGCTCGTGAACTTCGCCACCTTCGCTCCTGCTCGTTGGAGATACGTATCGTCGATACGCATCAACCAGCGATCCTGCACAACCGAGATCGACGTGTCAAGTCCCTGTAGTCATATTTTTGGGAGACTTGCGTTTGCCGAAGCCGGACAGTAACGTCTTGTTGATGCGTATCGACGATACGCATCAATTCACCGATCCCGTCAAGGAGACAAGTAATGCTGGAGACCACGAGCGACCGGGAGAGCCTCGAAACGCCGGTTGCGGCGGCGATCGTTCTACAGCGCGGGCGCGAGACGCTCCGTGTCGAGCCCTGGGGGCGAAACAGCGTCCGCGTGCGCGTCTCCCTCGGCCCACGCGACGACGACGGCCTCGGCGCGCTCGTCGCAACGCTCCCAATGGCAGCGGGTGCAGCCTCATTCGAAGGCGGCAGCGCCCGGCTCGTGGTTGACGACCTTGCCGTCGACGTCGACCAGGACGGCCGCTTGCGGTTCTCGCGTGCATCCGACGGCGACGAGATCCTCGCCGAAGAGCCGATCCGGTTCTTGTGGCCCGGCGCGCGGAGCTTCACAGCGAAGGGAAACGGCTACTACCGCGTCGAACAGCAGTTCCGCGCCTACCCTGGCGAGCGGCTTTTCGGGCTTGGCCAGCACCAGCATGGCCGGCTCGACCAGAAGGGCATCGTGGTCGACCTCGAGCAGAGCAACGCAGAGGTCACGGTCCCGTTTCTCGTTTCGAGCCGCGGCTACGGGCTCCTTTGGAACAACCCTGCAGTCGGCCGGGTCGAGCTCGGCGGGACCGGCACGCGCTGGGTAGCCGACAGCACACAACAGATCGACTACTGGCTCACCGTCGGCTCGCCGGCCGAGATCGCCGCTCAGTACGCCGAGGCGACCGGGCATCCGCCGACGTTCCCTGCCTGGGCGGCCGGCTTCTGGCAGTCGAAGCTGCGCTATCGGACACAGGAGGAACTGCTCACCGTCGCTCGCGAGTACAAGCAGCGCGGATTGCCGCTCTCCGTGATCGTCTGCGACTTCTTCCATTGGCCACATCAGGGCGACTGGTGCTTTGAGCCCACCGAATGGCCCGATCCTCGAGCAATGGTTCGCGAGCTCGACGACATGGGCGTCAAGTTGATGGTCTCCGTCTGGCCGTCGGTGGCCACCCTCTCCTCGAACTACGAAGAGATGCTGCGCCGTGGGCTGTTCATCGGGACTGAGCGCGGAACGCCATTCCACATCCAGTTCCCGGACCGCGGCTCCCGGGTGCCGCCGCCCGTTTCGTTCTACGACTCGACCAACCCGGAGGCGCGCGCGTACCTGTGGCAGAAGCTCCGCGAGAACTACCAGGCTCTGGGGATCGACGTGTTCTGGCTCGACGCCTGCGAGCCCGAGATCGAGCCTGGCCAGACCGAAAATCTGCATCTCTATGCCGGCCCAGGCCCCGCGGTCATCAACCGTTATCCGCTCGACCACGCTCGCGCTGTGTACGACGGTATGCGCGACGCCGGTGCGGAGGAGATCCTCACCTTCTGCCGTTCAGCCTGGGCGGGCAGCCAACGGTATGGCGCAGCTCTCTGGTCGGGAGACATCGCGCCGACGTTCGAGGCGCTTGCGGCACAGATTCCGGCCGGGCTGAACACTGCGCTCTCCGGGATCCCGTGGTGGACGACCGACATCGGCGGCTTCCACGGCGGCGATCCGGAGGATCCCGATTATCGCGAGCTCGTCATCCGCTGGTTCCAGTACGGACTGTGGTGCCCGATCTTTCGCCTGCACGGACACCGTGAGCCCCGAACCACCGAACTAGCGGCAGGCGTAACCGGCGGACCGAACGAAGCCTGGTCGTTCGGCGACGAGGCGTATCGCATCATCTCGGAGCTTCTTCAGATGCGGGATCAGCTCGCGCCCTACATCCTGATGCAGATGCAGGTCGCCGCCGAGACCGGCGTGCCTCCCATGCGGCCGATTTGGTTCGACTACCCGTACGACGAGCGCGCGTGGGAGGTCGAGGACCAGTTTCTCTTCGGACCGGACGTGCTCGTCGCTCCGGTTACCGAACTCGGTACGCGCTCGCGTCATGTCTATCTCCCTGACGGTGCGAACTGGCAGGACATCGCGACACGCGCAATGCTGAGCGGCGGCGAAGACCACTCCGCCGACGCTCCGCTCGAACGGATTCCCGTGTTCGTCCGTGAAGGCGCGGAAATCGACCTCGCCAGTGTCTTTCCGTCGAGGCTATGAGCGCAATCCGCGTCGAGCACGTCCACAAGATGTATGCGAACGGGTTCGCCGCGGTTCGAGGCGTCGACCTGACTGCGCAAGACGGAGAGTTCCTCGTGCTTGTCGGCCCATCCGGCTGCGGGAAGACGACGTTGCTGCGCATGATCGCCGGGCTCGAAACCGTCTCGTCGGGGCGCATTCTCATCGGCGACGAAGACGTGACGAGCGTTCCGCCCCAACTGCGAGATGTAGCGATGGTCTTCCAGGACTACGCGCTGTACCCGCACATGACGGTCGCCGACAACCTTGCGTTCGGACTGCGACTGAGCAAGAAGATGCCGGCAGCTGAACGCGAACAACGCGTCCAGCGTGTCGCCACTACCCTCGGACTCCAGGAGCTCCTCGACCGAAAGCCAGGCGCGCTCTCCGGCGGCCAGCGACAGCGCGTGGCCATGGGACGCGCGATCGTCCGTGAGCCGAAGGCGTTCCTCATGGACGAGCCGCTCTCGAACCTCGATGCAATGTTGCGCGTTTCGATGCGCTCCGAGCTCGCGCGCATGCACGACCGACTGAGCACGACGACCGTCTACGTGACACACGATCAGATTGAAGCGATGACCCTCGGCCATCGCGTTGCGGTCATGCGGGACGGTGTTCTCCAACAGCTCGATACGCCGCAGGAGCTCTACCACCACCCAGTCAATGTCTTCGTGGCCGCATTTATCGGCTCTCCCGCGATGAACTTGGTCGAAGCACATATCGAGCGAGGCATAGCTCACGTCGGCGAGTTCTCCATCCCGTTGCCCACCGACATGCACGGCGGCGATGGGCGGGACGTTGTCCTCGGGATTCGGCCGACCGACTTCGAGCTGGACGCGACCGCGGACCCCCATCTGCCGCGCATCACCGTCCGGCCCGAGGTCATCGAGGACCTCGGCCCGGAGCTCGAGCTCATCTTCGCTGTGAATGCGCCTCGACCGCGTCCAGAGCTGACTCACGCGGGGGCAGCAGGATCTTCGGCTCAGGATGGGCGACTGCTTGCCGACGACGAGCGTTCGCTCATGACCGCGCGAGTCCAACTCCGAGCCTCCTTCGAGGCTGGAGAGAGGGTTGAGCTGGCCGTTGATCACCGTCGTATCTATCTCTTCGATCCCGAAACGGGCCGCGCGTTCGACGTCGAGAACGCGAAGCGGCCGGAGCAAACCAACCGCTGGGAGCGAACTCATCCATGAAGACTTCTCTTGGCATCTGGGCGTTCGGTGGCATGGCGACCCGTTTCAACCCGGGTGGGTACAAGCCAGAGCTGTCGGGTGCGTCGACAGTCGAGAAGGTGCGGACGGCGGTCGAGGGCCTCGGCGACCTGATCGACGACTACGAGTTTCACTACCCGCAGGAGCTGAACCGCGACAACCTCGCGCAGGTCAGCGAGGCGCTCGGCACTCACGGCATCTACACCGTGGCGACCGGCACCCACCTCAATCCCCGTTACGCCAAGGGCGGGCTCAGCTCCCCCGACGACGCCGTGCGGCAGGACGCATTGACGGAAGCGCTCGAGGCGGCGGCGCTGGCGGGCGAGATCGGCGCGCAGATGATCATCTGGCCCGGGATCGAGGGCTACAACTACCCGTTCCAGACCCCGTACGCGGAGTCATGGGCGCGCTTGATCGACGGCGTCGGTCAAGTTGCGGCGCACTGCGCCGAGAACGAGACGATGCTCTTCCTCGAGCACAAGAACTCCGAGCCGGCGATGAAGATCTTCATGCGCAACATCGGCATGACGCTGCACGTGATCCACACGCTGCGCGGACTTGGCATCACGAACGTCCAGGTCAATATGGACTGGCAGCACCTGATCATGAACGGCGAGAACCTTGCCGAGTACGCAGCGTTGCTCGCCGCCGAGGGTCTGCTCGGCCACCAGCACGCGAATTCCGGCTGGGGCACGTTCGACGACGACAACATGGTAGGAGCGACTGCGTTCATGGAGACGCTCGAGCTCGCGGTCGAACTGCGGCGCGCGGGCTATGGCATCGACGGCGACGAGCGCCGTCTCGGCTTCGACCTCTATCCGTACACCGAGGACGCCGTCGGCGCGGTCAAGCGCTCCGTCCTGCAGTGGCGGTTCATCGACGGCATCGCTGCGAGGCTTGACGGCGCGGAGCTGCGCGCTGCACAGCAGGAGAAGGACGCCGTCTGCGCGTACGAGCTCGTGTACGGCGCCCTGGGCGCGTGAGCGACGCTCTGATCGACCTTGACGTTGGCACGACCGCGGCACGCCGCGCTCATCCGTGATCTGTAGCGGCGGCTGATCGTTCGAGGCGCGCGTAGGCGTCATCCCACGGTGCACGGGCGCGAGGCTCGTAGGTCTGGGTCGTGAACGAACGGCCGACGAGCTCGCGCACTTCGGCGATCGATGCGAGCTCTCCGATTGCGAGCGCCTGCACGGCGAGGTTTCCGATCTCGGCCGCCTCGACCGGGCCAGCGATGACCGGCAATCCGGTGGCGTCTGCCGTCCACTGGCAGAGCAGGCGGTTGAGCGCACCGCCGCCGACGACGTGGATCGCCGGCGGGCGAGAGCCCGTGACGGTCTCGAGCAGGTCGATCGTCTGCCGGTACTTGAGTGCCAGGCTCTCCAGCACGCAGCGGGCGATGGCCGCCTGGTCGACCGGCGGCGGCTCGCCGGCGCGGGCGCAGTGGTCGCGTATGCGGCGTGGCATGTCACCCGGCGCGAGGAATGCCGGATCGTCCGCGTCGACGATCGAGCGCAGTCCCGTTGTCTGTTCGATCCGGACCATCAGCTCCTCGTAGCCGACGTCTGCACCCGCGCGGGCCCATGCTCTTCGGCACTCGTCCAGCATCCATAGCCCAGTCATGTTGCGTAGGAGCAACGTGCCGGCGACACCACCCTCGTTCGTCAGGTTGGCGACAAAGGATCGCTCGTCGATTACCGGTGCGTCGACCTCGACACCGACGAGCGACCACGTCCCGGAGCTGATGTACGCCGACCGGGGCTCGCGAAAGGGGATTGCAGCAACGGCGGCTGCGGTGTCGTGGGTCGCTGTGGCGACGACGATCGCCCCGGCGATTCGCGTCTCGTCGGCAACCTGCGGAAGGAGCGGGCCGAGCACGGTCCCGGGCTCGACGATCTCGGGGAAGATCGTGGGCCGGATACGCAACCGTTCGAGCAGGTCGCTCGCCCAACCGCCCGAGACCGGATCATAGAGCTGGCTCGTCGTCGCGTTGGTCAGCTCGCAGGCCTGGACGCCGGAGAGCCAGTAGTGGAACAGGTCGGCCATCATGAGCAGCGACGAAGCTGCCGCGAGCGAAGGGTCGTCGGCCGCCGCCATCGAGGCGAGCTGGAAGACGGTGTTGATCGGCATCAGCTGGATGCCCGTGCGTGCGTAGAGCTCCTGCCTCGGGATCAGCGCGAAGACCTGCTCCATCGCGCCCTGAGTGCGCTCATCTCGGTAGTGCACAGGGTTCCCGACCAGGCGTCCCGCCCGATCGAGGAGCGCGAAGTCGATGCCCCACGTGTCGACCGCGACAGAATCGATGCGTCCGCCGGCTTCGCGAGCCGCAAAACGCAGGCCTTCGAGCACTCCGTCCTGCAAGCGGAGTGCGTCCCAATAAAGCGTGCCCGCCGCTCGTACGGCGACGTTGGCGAACCGGTGCAGCTCGGTGACGCTCAGGGTCTCGCCGTCGTAGCGACCCAGCGCTACGCGGCCGCTTTGTGCGCCGAGGTCGATCGAGACCATCGCCCTCACGAGCGGGCGGGCTTCCGGTCAGACGACCTCGACGACATCGCGATACTCGCGGGGGACGGACTTCGGCGGCAGCTCCGTGACGAGGACACTGACCTCATCCCAGGCGACCGCCTGTGCGAGCTCAGGCGCGTCGAGCTTGCTGACGTCGACGGCGAGGATGACTTCCGCCGCGTTGTCCACGAGCGCGTGCTTGATCTGAGCTTCCTCGAGATACCGCTCGGTGCCGCCGAGCGAGCTGTCGACACCCCCGGCCGAGATGAATAGCCGTCGCACGGCGAGGCCCTTACAGACCTTCTCTGCGATCGGGCCGACCAGGCTTCCGGTCTCCGGATGAAGCTCGCCGCCGGTGAGGATGATCCGGTCGAGCGACCTGCGACTGAGCTCCCGGTATGTCTCCAGCCCGTTGGTGAGGACGGTCAGCGGGCGATTATCGAGATAGCGCACGAGATGGAGGATCGTCGACGAGCTGTCGAGCGCGATTGCCGCTCGAGCCGGCAGCATCTTCGCGAGCTTGGCAGCGATTTGCGCCTTCGCGCGCGCGTGCACCTTGTACCGCTCCGCGAAGCTCGGCCCCACCACCGCGACGGCCCCACCTCGCACGCGGCGCGCGATCCCTGCCGCTTCCAACTGCACCAGGTCGCGGCGAATCGTCATCGGGCTGACGCTCAGACGCGTCGCCATCTCGGTGATCTTGATCGACCCCGTTGTGATGAGATGGTCGCGGAGCGTCGCCATCCGTGCTGTCATCTCGTCTTGATCGAACGCCGGCTCTGTCATGCGGTTTCTACATATCCTTTCCGGTGGAGCAGGATGTCGAGTGCCACCGCGAGCAGGATGACTGCTCCCTCGACGGCTTGCTGGTCGTAGACCTGAAACCCGAGCAGGCTGAGACCGTTGATGAGGACGGCGAGAAAGAGCACGCCAATACCGGTGCGGGCGATGGAGCCCTGGCCGCCAAACAGGCTCGTGCCGCCAATGATGACCGCTCCGATCACCGGCAGCAGGAAAGGCGCGCCTGTGTCGGCGTTGGCAGCAGAGAGCGATGCGACGAGCTCGACACCCGCGATGCCCGAGAACAGGCCCGCTACGGCGTAGACGCTCCACGTCACGAATCTCACGTCGATGCCCGAGATTCGCGCCGCCTTCGAGTTCGCACCGAGCAGCTGGACGCGCCGGCCCCAGGTCGTTCGGGTGAGTGCGGTTTGCGCGAGCACGAAGAGAGCGACCGTGATGATCGCCGCGACTGGAATGCCGAGCGCCTTCCGAAAGACGAGATTGTCCAGCCAGAACGGCAGCGGACCGAGCGTGCCGCCCTTCGTGAGATAGACGGTCAGGCCCGATGCGAAGAACATGCCGGCAAGGGTGACGACGAACGGCGTCAAGTCGAACAAGGCAATGAGGAGCCCCAACGTGCTTCCCGTCAAGAACCCGGCGCCGATACCCGCGGCAACGCCGAGAGCAACGCTGTGGGCGTGCAGCATGACAGCCGAGGCCGCGATGCCGGCGGCGCCAATGGTCGATCCGACTGACAGGTCGATTCCCGCGGAGATGATCACGAACGTCGCGCCGATCGCAGCGATGCCGAGCACGGCGTTCTGCTGAAGGATGTTCAGAAGGTTCTGCTGCGTGAGGAAGTCGTTCGTCGTCAGCGAGAAGACTGCGCCCATCGCGACAAGTGCCGGGATCAGAGCGAGCTCGCGTAGGCGGCCGATCACTCTCAGCCTGATCTCCGTCCGGGGTTCGCTCCCCGGCAGGGGCGCACTCGCGCTTCGCACGGGCACCTCTCGAGTTTCATACACGCGCTGCATGTCGTCACATGGTCTGAGCCGACGCGTCCGCCGGCCCAGAACTTTGTGCGATCTACTTCTTGAATCCGTTCGGGCCGTATGCGCAGCCCCAGACCTGGGAATGGGTCGTCGTGAAATTCTGCTGGCTGAGCGTGAGGCCAGGGACCTTCACGAGCTTCGGTGCTGCGGTGTGGGCGAGGATCGCGTCGATCGCACTCGGCCCGAACTTGCCCACCTGCGTCGCGACGTCTGCGTCAATCCACTTGCTGCGCAGAGCGAAGCAGCCGTTGTTGTCGCCGTCGATCGTGACGACCGTGACGTGCTTGGCATCGCCGACCGGATAGAAGTGCTGGGTCGCCTTGAGCGCCGAGACCACCGCTGGGAGGAGGTAGTCCGACGGATCGAAGATCGCGTCGATCTCGGGATGCGCCTGGAACGCGTTGGTGACGCCGTTGAGCGCGGTCGTCGGATCCCAGTTCGTCGGCAGCTGCTGAACGACCTTGATGTTCGCGCAGCTCTTCGCGGCGGCAAGGAACCCGTCACGACGTCCGATCGCGTTGGCATCCGTGAGCGCCCCAACCATGAGCAGGACGTTCAGCGGCTTGTGGAGCGAGCACATGTAGTTCGCAACCTTGGCGCCATCGCCCAGCGCATTCCCGGTCACCTGCGCGACGACCTTCCCGCCCTTGCCCGGAGCACGATCGATCGTTGCAAACGGGATGCCGGCACGGTTGGCAGCGCGGATCGACGAGACGATCTGATTGCCGTTCTGCGCAATCGCGATCACACCGGTCACGTGCTGCGAGATGAAGTTCTGGATCTGCTGGGACTGCTGGTTGGCGTCGTTGTTCGCAACCGAGAACAGGATCTTCACGTGCTTCTTGGCGGCGTACTGCTTGATGCCCGTCAGTTCCGCCTTGCGGATCTGGTTGAGCAAGTCGAAGCTGACGCCGATCGTCGGGGTGGAGGACGGTTTTGCAACCGCGGTCCCCGCCGCAACGACGGCGATCGCCAGTGCGCCGACGGCGGCGGCGATCAGCATCGAACGAACGTGCTTTGCAAGCATCTCCCTCTTCCTCCTTGTGTCGAGATCGCATGAGTAACCGGAGATCCAGTCGAGATCGGGTAAACGCATTCGCAACCTCTCTACGGCCCCACCTCCAATCGACGCCGACCCCCGATCGGCAACGCGCTGAGGCCCCCTGCCCTGGACGTCCCGACGAGAACGGCGACGATGAGCACGGACGCGCGCAACATGTCGAAGACGTACGGAGAGATCCGGGCGAGGACGAGCCCGTCCGCGACCATCTGCAGAAGGGCGACGCCGAGCAAGCTGCCGAGGATGCTGCCTCTGCCCCCGAAGAGGCTCGTTCCGCCG
Source organism: Gaiellaceae bacterium (assembly GCA_045805985.1). GTDB lineage: Bacteria > Actinomycetota > Thermoleophilia > Gaiellales > Gaiellaceae > PALSA-600. The sequence continues at coordinate 111,556 of JBJMKA010000007.1, forward strand.
AGCACGACGGCGGTGATGACTGTCAGCTCCTCGCCGAGGCCGACGGTTGGCTGAAGCGCGCCGAGCCGGCCGTTCTCGATCAGGCCGGCGAGCGCAGCCGTCAGGCCGCTGATCGCATAAACGCCGATCAGCACACGTCGCACCGGCAGCCCGAGGTTCCGCGCAGCTTCCGAATTCGCGCCGATCGCCTGGACGTATCGTCCGAAGACGGTTCTCCTGAGCGCGAGCCCGCCGGTCACCGCGACGACCACCGCCACGATGATCGGCGCGGGAATCGAGGCCACGGTCGCCGTTCCGAACATCGTCATCCTGGGCGGCAGGTAGACCGTTGTGAAGCCCGTGAGGTGACCGCCCAGGCCGCGGTAGAGGTTGAGCGTGGCGAGCGTCACGATCAACGGGTTGATGGCGACAAACGCGATCGAAGCGCCGTTGACGGCGCCGAGTCCGAGGCCGAACAGCACCGCCACGAGCGGCGCCCACACAACAGGCAGGCCGTGGGCGAACAACTCGGCGGCGCCGGCGGTCGACAGGAAGAGGGTCGCGCCGACGGAGAGGTCGATGCCGGCGGTGATGATGACGAACGTCATGCCGACCGCCATCACGGCTGATCCCGAGCCTTGAATTGCGATGTTGCGCAGATTCGAACCGCTCGCGAACTTGCTCGATGCGAGACTGAACGCGACGAAGACGACGGCGGCCGCGAGAAGTACCGTGTTGCGAACGAGCAGCTCGCCGAGCGTTCCCGTGTGCCGACGCGTCGCACTCGTGAAGGCCGCACTCACCGTGCGCCGCCCGCTGCGAGCCTGATTACCTTCTCGGGCGTCGCCTCGCCGCGATCGAGGATGTCGACGAGTCGACCGGCATGCATGACGCCGATCCGGTGGGAGAGGCCGAGCACCTCTGGCAGCTCGCTCGAGATCAGCAGGACAGCGACTCCCTGCTCGGCGAAATCGACGAGCAGCCGGTGGATCTCAGCCTTCGCCCCGACGTCGATGCCGCGCGTCGGCTCGTCCATGATCAGAAGGCGCCTGGGTCGCCATAGCCACTTGCCGAGAACGACCTTCTGCTGGTTACCTCCTGAGAGCGAGCGTACCGGCGCGTCGAGTCCACTCCTCGCGGTCAACCGGAGCCGCTCACCTGCTTGCTTCGCTGTGCTCGACTCGGCCCGGCGACGAATCCATCCCACTCCGCGAACTCGGACGTCTCGCAGCCCGACCACGGAAAGGTTGTCGCGGATCGAACGATCGATGAAGAGGCCTTCACCACGCCGGTCCTCCGTCACGAAGGCCATTCCCGCCTCGATCGCGCGCTTTGGGGTCATGCGATGAATCGCGTGGCCGTCGATCTCGATCGAGCCGGATGCACGGCTGACACCGAAGATGGCGCGAGCGACCTCTGTTCGCCCTGCGCCCATCAATCCCGCGAGCCCGAAAATCTCCCCGCGGCGTATGTCGAACGACACACCAGTGATCCGCTGCCCGTCGTCGAGATTCTTGACGCGCAGAACGACGTCGCCGCGCGGTTCCGTAGCCCGCGGCATCTCGCCCGACAGCTCGCGCCCGACCATCAGGGAGTCGAGCTCGTTGCGAGTCAGCTCGGCGGTCGGGCTTGACGCAACCAGGTTGCCGTCGCGAAGAACGATCAGGCGGTCGCTCAACTCGAAAATCTCGTGCATGTGGTGCGAGACGTAGAGAACGGCGGTGCCGTCAACCGCGAGCTGGCGGACGATCGCGTAGATGCGCTCGCGGTGCTCTTCGCCAAGTGACGCAGTCGGCTCGTCGAAGACGATCACCGACGGCTCGAGCGCGAGCGCCTTTGCGATCTCGACGAGCTGCCTCTGGCCGGGGGCCAGGGCCTCGAGCTTTGCGGCGGGCGAGAAGTCCGCCCCGACCCGCTCGAGCAGCGGACGGACGCGAGCGTGCAGCGTCGACGATCTGACGATGCCACGCGAACGTGCGCCGAGCGACGCCATCAGGACGTTTTCCGCCACGCTCATCGTCGGGAAGAGGCTGAGCTCTTGATGGATCGTCGCCACGCCGACGTGGCGTGCGTGGCGCGCATCGCCGGCGATCTCAGCACCGTTGATGAAGATCGAACCGGAGTCGGCTTTGACAATGCCGGCGAGCAGGTTCTTGATCGTGGACTTACCGGCGCCGTTCTCCCCTACGAGTGCGACGACCTCGCCGGGCGCCACCGTGAAACTGACGTCGTTGACCGCGGTGATGCCGCCGAACCGTTTCGTTACGCGGTCGACCGCGACCGCCGGTTTGGCGTCTGGTTGCACGTCAGCGCGGGTATGCGGCCGAGACGCCGCCGTCGACGTTGATGATGTTCCCGGTCGACTTCTGGGAACGTGGGCCGGCGAGGAACGCGATCGCTTCGGCGACGTCCTCGGCATGGACCTTGACCTTCAGCACGCTTCGGTTGCGGTAGAAGGCGGGTAGATCGTCCTCGCTCACGTCATACGCGACCGCGCGCGTTGCCTTCCAATCCGACGACCAGATACCGGATCCTTCGATCACTGCATCCGGATTGACGGTGTTGACGCGGATCCCGAACGGACCGCCTTCGTCAGCGAGCACTCGAGCCAGGTGGAGACTGGCCGCCTTCGCAGACGAGTAGGCGGACGCATTGGCCCCGCCGACGAGCGCGTTCTTCGAGCCGATGAAGATCACCGAGCCGCCGCGGTCCTGCCGCTGCATGACGCCGAACGCCTCACGAGCCACGAGGAAATAGCCGCGGGCAAGAATGTCGTGATTGCGGTTCCAGTCGGCCAGGGTCGTCTCCGTCACCGGAGCCGCGGTCGCGATCCCGGCCGAGCACACCACGATGTCGATGCCGCCCCACGCCAGGACGGTCTGGCGGACCATCGCCTCGACCGCGCGCTCGTCCCGGACGTCAACGGGCACGTGCACGGCTCGTCGCGGTCCATGGGTGGCGACGATCTCGTCTGCGACGAGCGCCGCAGCGTCGACGTTCAAGTCGGCAACCGCTACATGCGCCCCGAGCTCGGCGAGCCGACGTGCCGCCGCGCGGCCGATACCGCTTGCACCACCGGTGACCAGCGCGATCTTGCCCGCAAGCTCGCCCCCGGGCGGTACCTGCGCGAGCTTGTATCGCTCGAGCGGCCAGTACTCGATCTCGAATGCCTCTTGCTCGGTCAGGGAGCCGAAGCCGCCTGCCGCGTCGGCCGCAGACTCGACTGCGATCGCGCGACGATAGAGGTCGCGCGAGAACCGAGCCTTACCTGCGTCAGAGCCAGACGTGACGATGCCGACGCCGGGAATGATCACCACGCGCGGCCCGGCCGGGTCGATTGCGAACTCCCGGCTCTCGTCGGTCATGTTGTGCTCGTAGTACTCGCGGTACCAGTCCGCATAGCCTTCGACCCCGTCACGGAGCTTCGTCGCCAGGGTCTCGGCGTCTTCGCCGGCGGGGTCGAACTCGATCGCCAGCGGCTTGTGCTTCGTATTGATCAGATGGTCGGGGCACGGGGAGCCGGTCTGGCTCACGGCCGGCCCGCGTTGCGACGACGCGAAGAAACGAGCCTCGTCGCTGCGATCGACCTCGAGCACAACTCCCCCGCGGTCGGCAAGCAACGCGCCGCGAAGGGCAGGCAGGGTGACGGCGAGCAACGAATCGGCCGCCTCGTCCGAAACCGGGGAAACCGCTTCTCCGCCAAGGGGTACGCGTTCGGTGGACAGCTCGTAGAGCGCGTCTGCCGCCCGCCTCGCGAACTCCAGCGTGGAATCGTAGGTCTCGTCACTCGTCTCACCCCAGGTGATCAGCCCGTGCTTCTCGAGCAGGACCGCGCGGACCGCAGGCTGCTCGGCGACCGCGACGGCGATGTCTTTCGCGAGTGCGAAACCCGGACGCTTCCATGAGATCCAGAGCGTTTCGTCACCGAACACACGCGCCGCGAGCTCTTGCCCGCTCGGGATCGCCGTCAGCGCTATGACCGAGTCCGGATGTGTGTGATCGATGTGAGCCGGCGGGAGGAACGCATGCAGCAGCGTTTCGATCGAGGGGCGCGGCGCATTCGAATCCAGCGCGCAGCGGCGGATGTACTCGATCATCTCCTCGTCGGACATCTCGTCGCGCTCTAGGAGGAGCCGCAAGTCGTCGAGCGCGAGCGCCGGGAACCCCGACTCCTTGATCGACGCGAGATCGGCTCCCGAGGCCTTCACCCAGACAACGGACACCTCGCGCCCGGCGTGATCGATCGCGAGGCCCTTCATCGACGTGTTGCCGCCCCCCTGGTTGGCGATCGTGCGATCGGAGCCCAAGAGGTTCGAGCGGCGGATGAGCTCCGCGATATTCGAAACCGCAAGCATCGCGTTGCCTACGCGTCCCCGACCAGCACGGCACGTCGTTCGATCTCGTCCTCACGGCTGACAACCGCCTCGATCCACGCCTGCGCCAACGGACGCGGATCACCCGCCGTCGACGCAACGAGTCGGACACGAGCGGCCTTGACCGCCATCGTCGTCACGGCCTGCGCCTCGGTGGCCGATGCGCCGAGCGCAACGAGACCATGATTGGCCAAGTAGACGACGCGCGGCCGATCGCCGCCATCGGCGACACGCGCGGCCAAGCAGTGTGCGAAGGCCCGCGCGAGCTCGAGCCCCGGTTCGGCGTACGGGACGAACAGAGGTCGCGAACCGCACACGACGGCCTCGTCGGGAAAGAGCGGACCACTTCGGAGCAACTCTTCGCCCGCACTCGAGCAGAGCAGACCGGTCAGGACGGTCGGATGAGTGTGAATGACCCAACTCGCGTCGCCGAGTCCAAGTGCAACTGCATGCAGCAGCGTTTCGATCGACGGACGTGGCGACGTCGCGCCTCCGACCTGGGCCTCGCGGAAGAGTGCACGCACGTCACACGGGCCGTCGTCCAGCGCGGCTTCCAACAGCGGGTCGAGTCGAACGTGAGCGAAATCCGCAGCGACGACGCTTGCAAGGCGTGCGCCGCTCCCTTTGACGAAGAATGTACGGTCGTCCAGAAGCGTGGACGTGTTCCCCTCCGCGAGGACGACCAGGTCGAGTGCCGGATCGCCGACCTCGCGCGACACGCGCACCAGCTCGGCGATCCGGCTCTCGTTCGTCGTGCTCCCTGTCAACGGAGCCCTGTGTGAACTGAACTCGGTTCGAACAGCCCGGACCGGCCGAAATGCGGCGCCTGCGTCCGATCGGCCAGGTCGTGTTGACGCTTGATGTTCAAAGCGTGAGCGTTATAACATGTTGCGCTCATGAAAACAACCCGCCCCGAAGGGAGAATCGATGGCTAGGGTCGGTCTACTAACGGTCTCTGACGGCCGACCGGCCGTACACCGCGATCTCGCTGCATTCGCGACTGAGGTCGAGGGCCAGATCGCGACCGCACTTGAACGGTCGGGCCACACCGTGGTGCGCGGCGAGTTGATCTGGACGAACGAGCTCGCCGTCTCAGAGGCTCGCAAAATCGCCGACGCGCGTCCGGCGTTGACCGTGATCAATATCCCGGTTTGGGCGTTTCCGCACTTCACGATGCGGGCGGCCCGGGAGCTTCCCGGCCCGCTGCTCCTCTTCTCGAACATCGACCCGCAATACCCCGGCATGGTCGGGATGCTCGCCGCCGCCGGGGCGCTCGATCAGATCGGCAGGACGTATGGGCGGGCATGGGGTGACATCGCCGAGCCTGACGTGCTCAAGCGCGTCGACGAGCAGATCCGCGCAGGCGATGCGGTCACGTCGTTGCGCGGGTCGACCTTCGGCCGGATCGGCGGGAGGCCGATGGGGATGTACACCGCTGTTTCCAATCCCGACCGCTGGCTCAAGCAGTTCGGGGTCGACGTCGAGGAAATCGATCAATGGGAGTTGGTGCGGCGATCCGGCGACGTCGACGCCGATCGCGTCTCCGCGGCGCGTAAGTGGCTCGAGCGCAACGCTGCCGGTGTCCACTACGACGGCAAGCGGCTGACGCCTGAGATTCTCGAGCGGCAGATCCGCTCCTACTACGCGATGCGCGAGCTGATCGACGCGTGGCACCTCGACTTCAGCGGAATCAAGGGTCAGCCGGAGCTCACGGACAACTTCGTGACGATGGACGTCACGGAGGCATTTCTGAACGATCCCTACGACTGGGACGGCTCGAAAGAGCCCCACGTTTGCGCGACGGAGGCCGACATGGACGCGGCGCTGACCATGCAGATCCTCAAGTCGGTCGCCGTCACACCGGTGCTGTTCGCCGACGTGCGCCACTACCACGACGACTTGGGCGTCTGGGACTTGTGCAACTCGGGCCAGCATGCGACGTGGTTCGCTGCGCGAAGCGACGACCCGCTCGAGAACATGCGTCACGTCCACCTGTATCCCGAGGAGTTCTACTTCCCTGCGGGCGGAGCGAGCGTGCACCATCTCGCAGCGCCCGGGGACTTCACCTTCGCCCGTCTCACACGTCTCGACGACCGGTATCGCATGCAAGTGCTCCGTGGTGCGTTCGAGCAGTTCGATCTCGACACGAACGAACGGCTCATGCGCGCCTCGACCTATGTGTGGCCGCATGCATTCGCACGGATCGACGCAACCGTCGACGAGATCCTCTCCCGGTACGGCTCGAATCACATACACGCCGTTCCCGGTGACCACGTCGGCTCGCTCCGCGAGGTCTGCCGACTGCTCGACGTCGACTTCGACGGCATCGGCGACCTGACCTGAGGTGGCTGCGGCGACCCCGACGATCGTCCGCGAGCTGCGGCGGGTGCTCGACGAAGCTTCGATCCCCGACGTCGTCGCCGGCCCGTACCTCGCCGACGAGACTGAGGCTCGCGGTCTCGTCGGACGCGCCGACGCTGTCGCTCTGCCGGCGTCCGCCGAGGACGCACGCGCAGTGGTCGCCTGGTGCTATGCCCACGACGTCGCCGTGATCCCACGTGGCGGCGGAACCGGCTTCGCCGGCGGCTGCGTGCCACTCGACGGTGGCGTCGTCCTTTCGCTCGAGCGCGTACGGTCGCTACGGTCGTTCGACCCGCTGCTCTGGCGGATGGAAGTCGAGGCCGGCCGCTCCACCGCAGAGGTTGCGCAGCTCGCGCGCGAAAGCGGGCTGTACTTCCCACCCGACCCCGGTGCGGCCGAGCAATCGCAGATCGGCGGCAACGTCGCGACGAACGCCGGAGGTCCGCACGCGTTCAAGTACGGCGTCACGGGAGACTGGGTGACCGGGCTCGAGGCCGTCGTGGCGCCCGGTGAACTGATCACGGTAGGGGGAGCTTTTCGGAAGGACGTCGGCGGCTATGACCTGAAGAACCTGCTGATCGGGTCGGAGGGAACGCTTGGCGTCGTCACGTCGGTTCGGCTGCGCCTCATGCCGGCGCCGGAGACGGCTGCACCGGTGATCGGCTTCTACTCCTCTGTTGCCGCGGGCTGCGCCGCTATCGAGCGGGTGCTCGGAAGCGGCATCCCCGTCGCCGCGCTCGAGTTTCTCGACGCCGAGACGCTCGCGATCGCCGGCGCGACGCTTCCCGGCGGCCGGCGCGAGCCCGCGTTCATGGTCATCGGCGAGGTCGACGGCGCCCCGCACGAGGTCCGTGCCTCGCAGGCTGAGCTCGTCGAGGCGCTCGCGGAGGAGGGGATCACGACGCTCGCGCCGACGACTCCGGCTGAAGTCTCTGCGCTATGGCGCTGGCGGGATGGGGTCTCGCTGGCCGTACAGGCGCACCGCGGTGGAAAGGCAAGCGAGGACATCGTGGTGCCGGTCGACCGGCTCGCCGCGGCGATAGACGGGACGCACGAGATCGGCCGGCGCTTCGACCTACCGGCGTGCTCGTGGGGCCATGCGGGCGACGGCAACCTGCATTCGACCTTCATGCTCGAACGCGATGCGCCGGCGGAGGCAGGGCGCACGCGGCTGGCGGCGGAGGAGCTCTTCGCTCTCGCCGCCGCGCTCGGCGGCTCGATCTCAGGTGAGCACGGCGTGGGCGTCGTGAAGAACGGCCAGCTAGCGCGGCAGTGGAATCCGAGAGCGATCGAGTTGCACGCGGCGATCAAGCGCACCTTCGATCCCAAGTGCTTGCTCAATCCGGGAAAGAAGATCGCGGCCTAAACAACGCGGCCGAGCACCTGCCGCTATAGGACCTCGGTCAAGTCGCGATCGACGCGAGGGAGGGAACCAATCCGCAACCCGTGGAACGGCTCCGCGGCGCATGATAAGGAGGGGGTCGACGGTTCGAGTCCGTCAGAGGGCTTGACTCAGGGTTTGACGCTCGCCGGTTGCCGCCGCCGTCTCGATCGCATTCAGCATGCGATGGCGCGTGACGGCGTCTTCGAAGCTGGGGCAGAAGTGCGTTCCCTCGCGATAGTCACGGGCGAAGTGAGCGTACGCCTGGGCAACGTTGGTGGAAGGGCCCGGAGGTTGCGGCGGTGACCACCGATACTGCTCGGGCACGGGCAGGAGCTCGAGCGACGACTGGTCGCCCTTCCCGCCGCGGACGTCCAGCTCCCAGATCTGGGCCTGGCCGCCGGTGGCGGTGAGCTGCAGATCGCCCTCCGTGCCGTTGATCTCCCAGAGCAGGTTCGTACCGCGCGAGACTCCGCCGCGATAGTGGATCGTGAAGGCGGCCCCGCCCTGAAGGAGTCCGGTGACGCCCACCTGATCGTCCGCGTTCATCGGCTCGCTCTCGCCGGTCCCCGCGATCGTGAACGTCTTTCGGCGCCTGGTCATGGTGGCCGAGAGCTCCTGGACCTCGCCGAGGCAGTAACAGAGCGCGTCCGCCGTGTGGCCGAGCGCGATCGAGAGCATCGTCGCACCGTTTTTCTTGTCGTTGAGGTAGGCGTTGAACGCCTCCACCGTCGGCCCCCAGCCCATTCCCGACCCGACCAACGTCGTAGAAAGCACCTCACCGACGTACCCCTGCTCGACCAGGTCGCGGACGTAGGCGACCGCCGGCGCAGAGCGCGCCTGCAGGCCCGCGACGGCGAGGACGCCCTGCTTCTCCGCCAGCGCGGCCAACGTCTCCGCCTCTTTCAGGCCGTTGCCGAGCGGCCATTCGCAATACACAGCCTTTCCCGCCTCGAGGGCCGCAGTCGCCAGCTCGAGGTGGTGCGGCACTTTCACGGTCACGGCGACAACGTCAACGGCGGGACTGTTCACGAGCTCTTGGTGATTGTCGAACGCGGCCGGCACACCGAAGAGTTTGCTGGCGGCACCGGCAGATTCGCGTCGGCTGGTCGACAGCGCCGTGATCTCGAAGTCATCCGAGAGCGACCTCAACGCGGGAATGTGCGCCTGCGCCGCCCACCCACGATCGGGACTCGCGCCGATGATGCCGACACCAATCCTCTTGGTCATGATCGTCCTTCCGAAAGCGTTGGATATATTTGCATCTGCAAGCACTTTACCGATGGGTTGTTGCGCATGCAAGTACCTCCGAAACCCGACGTCGCCGGTCTTCTCCAACGGCTCGTGCCTCATGAGCCGCCGGACGGGAGCGGACTGGCGGCCTGGGACTCACTCCTGCGGGCACATGCCTCCCTCATGCGCCGCCTCGAGGTCGATCTCGCGCACGCGACGGGACTGGCGCTGCCGGACTTCGACGTGCTCGCTCAGCTGGCGCGCGCGGGGGGTGAGCTGCGCATGACCGAGCTCGCGGACCGGGCGCTGATCTCTCGGTCAGGCATGACCCGGCGTGTGGCCCGGCTGGTCGAGGAGGGCCTCGTCCGGCGAGCCACCGCCGACGGGGATGCACGCGGTGTCGTCGTCGCGCTGACCGATGCCGGTGTGGCGCGCCTCACCGAAACCGCTCCGGTCCACCTGCGCGGGATCTCGGAACTGTTCGTCGCGCAACTCGACAATCAGGAGCTTGCCGTTCTCAAGAAGGCGCTGGACAAAGTCACCGTCGACTGCACGTTTGGCTGAAGGTTCACGTCCCGGGCTGCGCAAAAGAGGTCGAGCCCCGCGAACCCGGAGGCCCGCGGGACTCACCCTGAATCTCTCAAGCGCGATGCCGGTCGTGATGGTGAGCGTCGTCGCCCTGCCGCTGCGTTACGTCGAGTATGCGATGCGTGGTTGTGTGCTTGGGCTGCGTCGGAGCAGGACGATGCTCGTGACGAGTGTCCAGAGCAGGAAGAGCAGCAGCGCCGGCGCGAAGCTCGCGAAGACAAAGCCGGCGTTGACGGCGAGCGCGGCCGCGGTCACCGCCGCGAAGATGCCGAGCCAGCGTGGGAGGACGTGCTCGCGCAGCGCGATCGCAGCGACGGCCGCGCAGAAGACGGCAAGCGGGTAGAGGCTCATGAGGGTGGCTGCGCCCGCCGTGTTGTCGAGGGCTTTGTACAGCTGGGTGCCTTTGGCGATCCCGTCCCGGTGTATCGCCAGCTCGGGAGCGTGGCTCGAGAGCTTGAGCAGGATCCCCGACACGCCGGCGACGAGCGCCGCGGTCGAAAGCCAGCCGCCCTCTCCTTCGGCGGCGCGGAGCAGACTCCAGAGGTAGGCGAGGAAGGGCAGGGCGAGGACGAGCGCCCAGGTCGCGGCGACTGCACGCCAGGGAACGAAATGGCTGCCGTCTCCGACGGCGAGGAACATGGCGATCGGGAACACGATCCCACAGGCGGCTCCGAGCCGCGGCAGCATCAGTCTGCTCATGGTGGTCTCCTTCGGTCGAGGATCTGCTGCCGGAGGCTACGAAGGTGTCGCGGTCCTGTCGTCAGGCGGCACGGTTATCTGTCGTCGGCCGGCGTAGCTATTTCCCAGTAGCCCTGGAGGATGACGCGGATCGGGCGACGAGTTGATGCGCCCCCGGATGAGCAGCAGTACGTTCCACCTGTGCGTGTTCGTGCGGCAATCGACCACTGGGGCGACGGCGCCGTTGCGCTCGTGTTGGCGGGCTGGACGCAGGTCGACCTGTGGAAGCATGCGCCCGAGACGATGCACGTGGTCGGCGGCCGTGGCGTCTTGACGGTACTGCTGCTGCTCGTGACGCTGCCGCTCACGGTGCGGCGGCGCATGCCGGCGGCAACGCTCCTGACGACGGTCGGCGCGCTCGTCCTGGGCGCACTACTCGTGAGCCACTCGCAGGGCGTTCCAGTCGGCGTCTTCCTGGCGTTGCTGCTCGCTTTCTATTCGGTGGGCGCGCACTGCGACGACCGCCGCTCCCCCCTTGTCGGAGCTGTCGCGGTGACAGCCATAGCAGCGGCCGACCTCGCGCGCCCCGGCTCTTTCAGCGCGAGCGGCTCCAGGCCCTCGGCGTGGCTGGCGTTCGCGATCGCGTGGCTGGTCGGCCGCGACCTGCGGCGACGAAGGCAGCGTGTCGCCGATCTCGAGGACCGCGCGGCGCGGCTGGAACGCGAGCGCGAGGAGAAGGCGGAGCTGGCAGTCGCCGAGGAGCGCGGGCGCATCGCGCGCGAGCTCCACGACGTGATCGCGCACGACGTCAGCGTCATCGTCGTGCAGGCGCAGGCGGGACCGCATCTCGTTAGCGACGCACCGCGTGTCGTCAGCGTCTTCAGCGCGATCGAGTCGAGCGGGCGCGACGCGCTCGTCGAGCTGCGTCGTCTTCTCGGGATCCTCCGTTCCGGGGACGAGCAGCTCGCGATCGGGCCTCAGCCGGGGCTCGGCTCGCTCCAATCGCTCGTCGAGCACGTACGCGCGACCGGAATGCCGGTGGAGCTACGGATCGAGGGCACGCCGGTGCACCTGCCCGCCGGGATCGATCTCTCCGCCTACCGCATCGTGCAGGAGGCGCTGACGAACGTGGTCAAGCACGCAGGAGACGCTGCCGCCGAGGTCGTCATCCGCTACGGGGAGCGCGCGCTCGAACTCGAGATCCTCGACGACGGCCAAGGCGGGACGACGAGCCTCAACGGCGCCGGCCACGGATTGATCGGCATGCGCGAGCGAGTCGCGCTCTACGGCGGCACGCTCGAGGCCGGCACGCAGAACGGCGCCGGCTACGCCGTCCGCGCACGGCTTCCGTTCGGAGACGCAACGTGATCCGCATCCTGATCGCCGACGACCAGGAGCTCGTGCGCACCGGCTTTCGCGTCGTCATCGACGCAGAGCCAGACCTCGAGGTGGTCGGCGAGGCGGCGGACGGCTTCGCCGCCATCGAAGCCGCCGAGACGCTGCGGCCCGACGTCGTCCTCATGGACATCCGCATGCCCAACCTCGACGGGATCGAGGCGACGCGGAGGATCGCCGCCGGCGACGGATCGCCCCGCATCTTGATCCTGACCACCTTCGACCTCGACGACTACGTGTACGAAGCGCTCCGCGCCGGCGCGAGCGGCTTTTTGCTCAAAGACGCGCGCGCCGAAGAACTCCGACAGGCGGTACGGATGGTCGCGTCCGGCGAGGCTCTCCTCTCCCCCGCGATCACGCGTCGGCTGATCGAGAGCTACACGCGCCGGCCTCCGCCCACGGTGCACCCCGCCCCGCTCGCCGAGCTGACGCCACGCGAGCTCGAGGTGCTACGGCTCGTCGCACGTGGGCTCTCGAATGCCGAGATCGCACGCGAGCTCATCGTCGGCGACGCCACCGTCAAGACGCACGTCGCACGAATCTTCTCCAAGCTCGGCCTCCACGACCGCGCTCAGGCGGTCGTCCTTGCCTACGAGTCCGGCCTTGTCCAGCCCGGCGGCGAGTAGCCACGAGCCGCACCGGCACGCGGACGGGCAAGCTTGCTGCCACGATCGAGTCCCGCGCACCCGAAGGTCCGCAGGACTCGATCGGTGACATACCAGCTGTCCGTTCGTGACGTTTTCGGCAGGGCGTGCTGCTGCGAGTGCTCATACCGCGTTGAGCTCTGCTGGATGAGCTCAGCTGCAGCTGAGGGTAGGTCTGTCGAAGCTCACCGAGACGTCCCCGTTGGGAAGCATGGTGAAATGGGTGACCTCGTGGTAGAGGATTGTGCTGCCGTCGGATCCGGTCACGTGGATCATGTTCGTGAAGGTGGAGTTCTGGTTCTGCTTGTTGATGTTGAGGTTTCCCCAGACGGTGTCGTGGCCGCTGTAGACGACGCCGGTGCCTTCGTCGACGGCTGTTACCTTGTCTTCCTCGGTGAAGGTGAACCAGACCTCGTCGCTGCCGGGGAAGAAGGTGACGTGATTGACGATGTTGCTGGTCGAGCTGATGTCGACGACGTCGCCGTTGCAGGGGTTGAGCTGGGTCGACGTCTGAGTTCCGTGGACGTTGTCGGTGAAGCTCTGCGTGTGCGTCCCGCCGGCAGCGGAGGCGACACCGGCGCAGGCGAGCGCAACGAGCACGGCACCGGTTGCGACGAGGGCCGCGAGCGGCGTGCGAAGATCGATCATTCGACGCTCCTTTCGCGAAGAGAAGATGGGTTGACGCGGTCCACCGTAGGCCGGCGTGTATTTGCGTTTCGTCGGCTGGCCGGGCGATCTTCTGGTCAGCCGAGTGGCTGATCTTTTGCTCGGCAAGGGTCGGCCGACGGGTTGACGCGCTAGAGACCACCGCATCTCTTAAGCGGTTCCTCTGGTCCTCTCAGTTCGTTCACAGGCCTGTCCGGCACAACGGACCTAGACACCGCGAATGCCGACCAAGGAGCAACCATGACAACGCACGTTCCCCGACTCCCCCGCATTGCGAACGCCGCCCGAGCATCCGCCCGACGGAGCGTCGATGTCGTCGGCCGCTTTCACGCGCGTCTGGTCCTAGCCACGCTCGTCGCTCTGGCGACGATCGGTACCGGCGCAGGACTGGCACTCGCGCGCAGCAACGCGTCGACGATCGGAACCGGCGTGGTCGTCGTCGACACGAAGCTCGGTTACCAGGGCGGCGCTGCGGCCGGCACCGGGATCGTGCTCACCTCGTCGGGTGAGGTGTTGGCGAACAACCACGTGATCCAGGGTGCGACCTCGGTCGAAGTCGTGGTGCCGGGCACCACGCATCAGTACTCCGCGAAGGTCCTCGGCTACGACGTCTCTGCGGACGTGGCCGTCCTCCAGGTCCAAGGCGCTTCCAACCTGAAGACCGCCTCGATCGGTGACTCGTCGAAGGTGACGGCGGGCCAGGCCGTCAAGGCGCTTGGCAACGCGGGCGGCACGGGCACCCTCGCCGCCGCCTCCGGCACGGTCACCGGCCTCCGGAAGTCGATCACGGTCAGCGGCGACCAGGGCGGCACCGAGCAACTGACCGGACTGATCGAGACCAACGCTCCGCTCCAACCCGGAGACTCCGGCGGCCCGCTGCTGAACGCAAACGGCCAAGTCATCGGGATGGACACCGCCGCCTCGACGGGCTTCACCAACTTCCAGGCTGCGGGTGCGAGCGACTCCTATGCCATTCCGATCAACACCGCGGTCACGCTCGCAAAGCAGATCGAGTCCGGCAAGGCGTCAACCGCCGTCCACATCGGTCCGACCGCGTTCCTCGGCGTCGAAATCGCGAGCCCGGCCGGCTTCGGGCCGGGTGGCTTCGGCGGGGCTGCTCCTGCGGGCGCCTTGATCGCAGGCACCGCCGCCGGCGGGCCCGCAGCCTCGGCGGGGCTGACAGCCGGCGACGTGGTCACTGCGATCAACGGCCGTGCCGTCTCCTCGCCGGCGGCGATCACCTCGATCATCCTCACGAAGAAGCCGGGCGCGAAGATCACGATCACCTACACCGATCAGTCGGCGACCAGCCATGTGACGACCGTCACCCTCGGAAGCGGTCCGCCGCAGTAGTCGGCGCAGCCCGCAAGCAGGTAGCCGCGGTCAACGACTGCCGCGGCTACTCGGCAGGCACAAGCGCGAGGAAGCCGGCAACCACGAACGCGAACAAGGCTGTCACGCCGAGGGCGTGTGCCCAGGCCGCGTTGGCGACGGTCAGCAGTCCGAACCCCGCGATCAGGCACGCGACCGCCAAGCGGACGAGCAGGGTGGGTCTCGCCGCCGGGCCCTCGCGGACGGGAGCAGCTGCTTGGGCGGGGCGGCCTTGGTCGAATCGCCCGGCGAGCGTGAGCCGGAAGAGTAGGGCGAGCGACGGGAAGACGATCGCGCCGCCGCCGAGGACGGCGGCGACGACGGCGACGAGCGTGTCGTGTGGTGCGGCTGCGTGGCGAACGTCGAGGCCCGGGAGGATGGTCGGCCATTGGCCGAGGGCCCAGCCGGCGACGACGGCGGCGACTGCGAGTGCCGCGCTGTAGCGCGCCGCCTCGAAGCGGCGGCGGTACACGAGTGCGAGCGTTGCGAGGCCAGCCACTGCGGAGACGACGATCGCCGGCAGGGCTCGGCCGGAGACGAGCTCCTCGTAGGGCGCATTCGCATCGCTGCGGACGACGAGGATGCCGGCGAGCGCGAGCGCTCCGGCCACGACCCCCGCGCCGAGCGCCCGCGTTCGGAACGCCCGCTCGAGGTCGCGCTCCTCGCGCCGCGCAGCGTCAGCAGCGAGATAGACGGCCGCGAGATACGCGGAGGTAGCGACGGCAAGAATGCCGACGAGGATCGAGGTCGAGTTGAGCCAGCTCGAGAAGCGGTCGCCTGCCGCGTTGCCGACCGGTACGCGCCCCGTCGCGATCCCGCCGACCATCGCACCGAGCGCGAACGGGGTGACGATCGAGGAGAGCGAGAAGATCGTGTCGATCACGCCGAGCTCGCGCGGCGTGGAAGCGCCGACGCGCAGCGCGTACGCGGCGCCGCGGAAGACGATCCCGATTCCCGCGAGAAAGAGCGGTAACGCGAGCGTCGACGCGATCGATCCGAACGCCGTCGGGTAGGCGGTCCAGAAGACGGTGAGGACAAAGATCAGCCAGACGTGGTTGGCCTCCCAGACGGGCGCCATCGAGTGATGCGCGTGCTCGCGAATCTCCTCGCCGTGCCGCCCGCGACCGGCAAACAACTGCCAGAAGCCCGCGCCCAGGTCGGCCCCGGCGAGCACGGCGTAGAGCACGACCCCGGCCAGCACGAAGACGAGCGGCAGCGCCGACAAGAACGTCGAGCTCATCGCGCTGCCTCCTCCAGCTCGAGCGGGATGCGCGCGAGCCGGCGCAGCATCCAGACGACGCCGATCCCGACGAGCACGTAGGTGAGCGCAAGCACGATGTAGCCGATCGGGATTCCGCCCGCGCCCGTGACTGCATCCGCGGTCGGCATGACGCGGTAGACGACCCACGGCTGGCGGCCGACCTCCGTGGTCACCCAGCCCGCGATCAGCGCCACCACCGAGAGCGGCGCCGCGGCGACCAGTGCCCGGTAGAACCAGCGCGACTCGGGCAAGCGTCGCCGACGGATGCGGACCGCGACAAAGACGACGCCCAGGAGCGCGAGCAACGTGCCGATCCCGACCATCGTCTGGAACGCCAAGCGCACGACGTTGACCGGCGGGCGCTCGGCGGGCGGTACCACCTCGAGACCCTGCACCTTTGCATTCCAGCTGTGGAAGGAGAGGAGCGAAAGCGCGTGCGGGATCTCGAGGCCGAAGCGGATCTTGCCGTTGTCGTACCAGCCGAGCAGGTGCTCGGGGGCGCCGTGCGTCGTCTGCTCGAGCCCTTCGATCGCCGCGAGCTTGACCGGCTGCGTGCGCGCGACGTCGCGTGCCGCCCAGTCGCCGACGAGCATCTGCACCGGCGCTGCGAGCGCCGCCACCGTGAGCGGGATCGCGAGAGCCGTGCGCTCATAGCGTCCCCAGCGCCCGCGCAGCCGCCCGAGCGCGTACGCGCCGGCGAGCACGAAGCCCGAGACGATGTAGCCGGCGATGTACATGTGCACGAGCTCGTGCCAGAGGTACGTGTTCCCGAACAGCGCCTGCCACTGCTGCACGTCGACCACCTTGCCCTCGCGCAGCGTGAAGCCACCTGGGTGGTTCATCCAGGCATTCACCGCGATCACCATCAACGAGCCGGTGAAGCCGGTAAGCACGATCGGGATCCCGCTGACGAAGTGCGCGCGGGGCGAGAGCCGGTCCCAGCCGTACACATAGATCCCGATGAAGATCGCCTCGAGGAAGAAGGAAAAGCCCTCGATCGCGAACCCGAGCCCGAAGACGCCGCCGAAGGTCGCCGTGAAGTTCGGCCACAGCAGGCCCATCTCGAAGCTGAGGATTGTCCCGGTGATCACGCCGACGGCGAACAGCGCCACCATGATCCGCGTCCACCGACGCGCCAGCGTGCGGTACAGCGTGTCGCCTGTGCGCAACCAGCGCGACTCGGCGAAGAGCACCATCACCGGGAACGAGATGCCGAACGCGACCAGCGGGATGTGCACCGCAAACGAGAGCGCCTGCATCTGCCGTGCCTGGTCGAGGTACTGCTGATGCACCGGCAGCAGCGCATCGGCGAGTACGTGGATCATGCGCTCCCCTTCCGGGATGAACTACGCGCCGAACCCCATTCTTGCCCTTTCACGAGCAGGAAAATAACAGTGGCTGTTCGGGTGCAGATTCCGCCCGCCGACTTCAGCACGCAGAGCGAACAGCCGGTGACGAAGCACCTCGTCGTCGAAGTGACCCCTTTGCGGTAGCCGGAAGAGCGATCTAGATGTCGCCGACGCTCACGGATGCATGATCGGCGGATCGTGCACTTGGTCAGCCGTTTGACGGTCGCCGTCGGCACATTGCGGCTAGCCGGAACGGGCAAAGTCCCGCTAGCGGTGCGCCAGGATCGGCGCTGGCATCGATGCCGTGGAGCCTCATCGCCGCAATCGTTCCCCCGACAACACCACGTCGTTTCGGGAGGAGAGAACGATGGAACCGATGCTAATTTCAGACGCCGAGCTCGTCCAGGACGCAACCGACGAGGATCTGCTGATCCTGGCCTGGCGCGCCGAGCAGCTGCGCCGCCTCGGCCTGTCGGACATCCTTGCCGAGACGTTTGCCGGTCTCGTCGACTGGCATGAGGTGGCGGCGCTCGTCGCACGCGGCTGCCCGCCGGACCTCGCGCTCGAAATCGCGCGCTGATGCCGATGTTCATCTCAGCTAAGCGCTACAGGCGGCTGCTCGCGCCCTTCGTCGCCGCGGCGATAACCGTCGGTGTGGTGGCGGGTGTCTCGCTCGCAATAGACTCGACTCCCTCGAGCACAAGCAGTACGAAAACAGTCGCCGGCGTCGCCTTGCAGGATTCGTTCGTGAACGTCGTGCGGTCCATGGGTCGCGGCAGCGAGTTCAGGCTCGTTCTGCCCGTGAGCGGACGACGACGCGAGAGCGGCCCGAGAAGCGGTCAGCCGTCAGCTGAAGAGTCCGAGCTGGCGAGCCGCTGAGCCGGCTGGGATTCGTTCGGGCGGCGCCAGCGCCGCGCGCACAGCCGCACAAAGCTCCGCTCCAAGCATTCATTCCCGCGGCGCTGCCGGGGATGTGTGTCAGCAGGTGAACGTTGCTCGCGGTCGCGAGCGGCGGCTCGGCCGCGACGTCTCCGCGTGCAGCCGGGAACGCGTTGAGCACCGCGACTACGGCAACTCATCCGCGCGATCGAGCCGATCTTGTTCTGTGGCCTGTAGACAGTCGCCGTGCCGGCGCGTTACCGTCCGGCCCGTGAGCGAGCAGCAGCCGGAACGCGAGCACCTGGTTCGACCGCTCGAGTTGCTCTTCGACCTCGTTTTCGTGTTCGCGTTCACGCAGGTGACGACCGTGCTCTCGGACGATCCGACGTGGAGCGGGCTCGAGCACGGGCTCCTGATCCTCGCCGCGTTGTGGTGGGCCTGGGCGGCCTTTGCCTGGCTGACGAACACGTTGGATGCAGATGTGGGAGCGGTCTCGGCGGCGATGCTGGTTGCAATGGCGGCGATGTTCATCGCCGCACTCGCTGTCCCCGAAGCCTTCGGCCGTCACGGCGTCGTGTTCGGCGTTGCGTTCCTGATCGTGAACGTCATGCATCTCGCGGTGTACGCGCTGGGAGCACGCGGCGACCGAGACTTGTTTGCGGCGATTCTACGGGTCGCCCCCATGGCGCTCGGTGGCGCAGTCCTGATCGTCACCGCGGGCGTGGTCGACGGCGCACTTCGGCCGTTGCTCTGGCTAGCCGCGCTCATCGTCGGCCTGTTCGGCCCGCTCCTCAGCGGCATGAGCGGCTGGCGCGTCCAGCCTGCGCACTTCATCGAGCGTCACGGCCTGATCGTGATCATTGCGATCGGCGAATCGTTGATCGCGATCGGCCTCGGCGCAAGAAGCACCGAGCTCGACACCGGCGTGATCGTCGGGGCCGTGCTCGGGCTCGTGGTCGTGACATCGTTTTGGCTGGCGTACTTCGACTTCTTCCCGAGGCGCGCACAGCAGCTCCTCACTGACCGAAGCGGCGTGGAGCGAACCGCCCTCGCGCGAGACGTCTACACCTACCTGCACCTGCCGATGGTGGTCGGCATCGTCCTCTTCGCGTTCGCACTGAAGGTGACGCTCGCCCACGTCGGCGGCGAGCTCGACACGATCCCGGCGCTTGCCCTCTGCGGCGGGCCTGCGCTCTACCTGCTCGCGTATGTCGCGCTCCGGTTCCGCGTGACGCACACGCTCGGCGGTGGCCGCCTGGTCGCCGCGGTCGCGTGCGCGCTGCTGTCGCCGATTGCCCTGGTCGTGCCGGCCGTCGTCGCGCTCGCGCTCGTCGCCGCCGTCTGGGTCGTACTGCACGCGTACGAACTCATCTGGTGGCGCGACGCGCGTGCACAAACACGTGCACTGCGCGCGCCGGCCTCCGCTCCCTAGGTGCGCCGATTAGGAGGTCGCCAGTACGGCGCGCGCACCCGCCGCGCGCACCGCGGCCGAGAGCGTGGCGATGTCGTAGGCGCCGTAGTGGCGCTGGTCGTTGATGAAGAACGTCGGCGTGCCGGAGACGCCGCTCAAGTCTGCGCTGTCGACGTCCTCGGCGATCCGAGCGGCTCCGCTGTGCACGCGGAGCGCGTCGCTGAACCGCCCGACGTCGAGGCCGAGCTGAAGGGCGTAGGCAATCAGGTCGTCGGGACGCAGAGCGTCCTGCCGGTCGAGCAGGAGGTCGTGCATCTCCCAGAACGCTTCCTGATCGGCTGCCGCCTCCGCGGCCTCGGCGGCCAGTTGCGCGTTGGCATGCACGTCGTTCAGCGGCAGGTGCCGCCACACATAGCGAACGTCGGCGAAGTCGCGGAGCAGCTCCCGCAGCACCGGTTCGGCCTGTCCGCAGTACGGGCACTCGAAGTCGCCGTACTCGACCACCGTCACGGGCGCGTCGAGCGGTCCGCGCACGTGGTCGCGTTCGGGATTCACGTCGACGTAGAGGTCGGTCAATTGCGCGGCGGTCCCGAGGAGCGCTCGGACGCGCAGTCGGTGTGGCAACAGCTCGGTCGCTCGGAACACGAGCCAGGTCATGAGCGACGCTCCGAGGGCTGCGCTGAGGATGCCGAGCTTCGCCTCCTCGAGCTGTGCCCCACGGAATGCGAGCGTCGCGACGAGCAGCGACACCGTGAAGCCGATGCCGGCGATCGTGCCGCCGCCGGCGACCGCGGCCCAGCCCACCGGCGGCTGCAGGCGGCCCCTGCTCAGCCGTGTGAGCAGCCAGGAGGTGCCGAAGATGCCGGCCGGCTTGCCGACGACGTACCCGAAGAGGATCCCGAGCGTGATCGGTGAGCTGAATCCCCGAGCGAGGAAGCTGCCATCGATCGCGATGCCTGCGTTCGCGAGCGCGAACAACGGCACGATCGCATAGCTCGTCCACGGGTGAAACAGCTGCTGCAGTCGCTCGTTGTCCGAGGTCGCCGCTCTCAGCTGGGCGGTCGCCGAGCGCGCGAGCTCTGCGGTCGGCTGCTCCCGGAACTCCCGGAACCGCTCGCTCGCGCGTTCGAGCGTCGAACGCGATGCCGGGTACGCAAAGGGCAGGAGCCCCATCGCGAGCCCGATCACCACGGGCTCCACCCCGCTCTTGAGCAAGCCCACCCACGCGGCGGCGCCGAGCAACACATAGACGAGGCCGACGCGCAGGCTGATGCGGTGCAGGACGAAGATGACGCCGTAGAGGACGAGCGCGACGGCCAGAGGCACAAAGCGGACCGACCCGGAATACACCGTCGCGATGACGACGAGCGCGACGATGTCGTCGACGACCACGACCGTCAGCATGAACGCGCGCAGGCGGTCGGGAAAACGCGGACCGACGAGCGCGAGCATGCCGAGCGCGAAGGCGGTGTCGGTCGACATGGCAACGCCCCAGCCGTGCGCCGACGGGCGATCGGCGTTGAAGGCGAGATAGATGGCGACCGCTACCGCCATGCCCCCGATCCCTGCGAGCACCGGCAGGGCGACCCGCCGCCGCTCCCGCAATTCGCCGAGGTCGAACTCCCGTCGCGCTTCGAGACCGACGACGAAGAAGAAGAGCGTCATCAGTCCGCTGTTCACCCAGTTGCGAAGATCGAGCGCCACACCCGCGTCGCTGACGCGGATCGAGAGCATCGTCGACCACACCGAGCTGTAGGACGAGGCGTCGACGTTGACCCAGACGAGCGCGGCAACTGCGGCTGCGAGCAGGAACGCTGCGCCTCCTGTCTCGGTGCGCAGGAACTCGCGCAGCGGTGTCTGCACGTTCCGGGCCCACGCCGTCCGCCCTGAGAAGCGGGCTGGCTCCGGCGCGATCGTCACCGACTTAATCTAGGACAAGGTGAGGGAGCTTGTCGGGGTCGGCGACGATGTCGATCTCGGTGATGCGTCCGTTGGAGACGCTGAATCCCACGACCGCGAAGGGCCTTCCGCGCAGGCCGACGATCGCGCCGGCTGTGCCGTTCACGAGCGCCGGGCGGGCAAGCGGTGCGAACGGGGCGCCACGCGCGAGGATCTGGCGAGCGACCGCCTCGGCGCCCTCGACCTGCGGTCGTGCCTGCGGACTGTCCGGCCCGAGGTCCATGCGGAAGACGACATCCGGGTCGAGCACGGCGATCAGCCTCTCGAAGTCGCCCTCGCGCGCTGCTGCGAGGAATGCGTCGACGACCTCTCGCTGTTCTGCAACGTCGCCGTCGCTCTCCGGTTTGGCGCCACGGACGCGGCGCCGGGCGCGGCTTGCCAGCTGGCGCGTCGCAGCCGGGCTGCGGTCGACGATCGGAGCGATCTCCTCGAACGGCATGCCGAACATGTCGTGCAAAACGAACGCGAGCCGCTCGGCGGGCGCGAGCGTTTCGAGCACGACGAGCAGCGCGAGCCCGACCGAGTCGGCGAGCAGCGACTCATGCTCGGGGTCGCTCTGGTCGCCGACGGTGACGACCGGCTCGGGCAGCCATGAGCCGACGTAGTCCTCGCGCCGCGAGCGGCGCGCGCGCAGCATGTCGAGGCATACGCGCCCGACCACGGTCGTCAGCCAGCCGCCGAGGTTCTCGATCGCCGCGTCGTCGCTCCGGCTGAGCCGCAACCACGCCTCCTGGACCGCGTCGTCGCTGTCGTCGATCGTGCCGAGCATCCGGTAGGCAACGCGTCGCAGGTGCGGGCGGTGCTCTTCGAACTGCGCGGCGAGCCAGTCGCGGTCGCTCATGTCACATCCCTTCGTCGGCATCCGTCACTAGTGATGACGAACGAGAAGCGGCCCGTGTGACGAGCCGCTTCTGCCACGAGAGATTCGATTCGAAAGAGAGCGAGGCCCAGTTGCAATGAGTACACAGTCTTACCCGCAAGCCCAACCCCAGGAGGCGGCGCCCGAGGTATCGTCGCTCCAGTCACGGCGCGGAGGCTTGATCCTCCTGCTGATTTGCCTCGTTCAGTTCATGGACGTGCTCGACGCCTCGATCCTGAACATCGCACTGCCGTCGATCAAGCGCGACCTCGACTTCAGCCAGCAGAGCCTGCAATGGGTCGTCAGCGGCTACATCCTCACCTACGGCGGCTTCCTGCTGCTCGGCGGCCGCGCGGCCGACTTGCTGGGCCGGCGCCGCGTCCTCATCAGCGGCTTGATGCTGTTCGCCGCTTCGTCGCTGACGGGCGGGCTGGCCCACAGCGGCGGACTGCTGATCGCCGCGCGCTTCGCGCAGGGGCTCGGCGCCGCAATGCTCTCCCCTGCCGCGCTGTCGACGCTGACGACGACCTTCCGCTCCGACAAGGACCGGCACAAGGCACTCGGCGCCTGGGCGGCGGTCTCCGGTCTCGGCGGCGCTGCCGGCGTGTTGTTCGGCGGCCTCCTCGTCGAGGGTCCCGGCTGGCGCTGGGTCCTGTTCGTCAACATCCCGTTCTGCGTGCTCGCCTTCTTCGGCGCGTTCGCACTGCTGAAGAAGGAGCGGAGGGTCGCAGCCCTCGCGAACTTCGACGCCTTCGGCGCGTTCCTCGTGACCGGCGGCATGCTGCTCCTGGTCTATGCGCTCGTCAAGGCACCGGACGTCGGTTGGGGCACGACCCGGACGATCGCCGAACTCGCCGGCGCCGGCGTGATGCTCGCGGCGTTCGTCGCGAACGAGTTGCGCGTGCGCAATCCGCTCGTGCCGATGTCGATCCTGCGCGTGAAGGGCGTCGCCGTAGCGGACGCCACACAGATGCTCGCCCTGGCCGGCTTCTTCTCAATGTTCTTCTTCCTGACGCTCTACATGCAGACGGTGTTGCACTTCTCGCCGATCCAGACCGGCACGGCCTACCTGCCGCTGACCGGCGCGATCATCATCGCCGCGGGCATCTCGTCGCAGCTGTTCGCGCGCATCGGCACCAAGCCGGTGATCGTCACCGGCAGCCTCGTCGGGGCCGGAGGGCTCTACTGGTTGTCACGGATCCCCGTGCACGGCTCGTACGTGTCCAACATCCTGCCGGGACTGCTCGTGACCGCGTTCGGTGTCGGCGCCGTCTTCGTTGGTGCGACCACCGCGGCGAACGCCGGCGTCGGCGAAGACAAGGCGGGGCTGGCGGCCGGGCTCCTGAACACCGCACAGCAGCTCGGTGCGGCGCTCGGCCTGGCGATCCTCTCCGCGCTCGCCACCGCACGGAGTCACTCACTGCTCCACGCGGGCCAAGCGAGCGTCGCCGAGGCGTCGACCCACGGGTTCCAGCGGGCGCTGATGGCGGGCGCCTTCTTCGCGGTCGCGGCGGGCCTGGTCGCACTGCTCGCGCCGAACACGCGCCAGACGGCGCCCGCACCTTCGGTCGAGGCACTGCCGGATGCCGCCTAGATCGGCTAGCGGGCTTGCCCCGCGATGTACGCGTCGAGCACGGCCTCTCGGCCGCGGCGCGCGAGATCGGTCTTCTGCAGCACGCCTCGAGCGCCGCAGGCAAAGGCCCTCGCTTCGATCTCCGACTTGTCGAGGCCGCTCATCATCAGCGTCGCGAGCTCCGGGTGCCTCGCGTGCAACGCCTCGACGACCTGAAAGCCACTGTGGGCATCCAGCCGCACGTCGATCAGCGCGAGGTCGAAATGACGCTCGCTCGTCGCGTCGAGTGCCGCACCGAGATCGCAGGCAATGTCGGTCACGATGATCCGCTTGTCGTCACTCAGGAAGAGCGCAAGCGATTCCCCGAAGGTCTTGTCGTCGTCGACGACGAGGATCTCGAGCGGGCGAACGCGGAAGTCGCGCACCGGCATCGCTGCAGTCTGCCGACACGGGTTGTCGACCTATTGTCGAAGGGCGATCGGGCCTTGAACTACGGCTGAAGAAGACCGACAATGAGAGCGCGGCGCCCCGACCCCCACGTGAGGAGCGCAGAGATGACGGAGGAGCTCACCGACCGGAAGGCACCACCGGACATCGTGCTGGCCTCGCTCCTCGGCGACGGCGCCGAGCACGCGAAGATTGGACTTTTCATCTACGACGACGATGGTAAGTACGTCGCGATCAACCAGTACGGAGCCGAGTTGCTCGGCTACGACCGCGGCGACCTCCTCTCCCACGACGTCGGCGACTTCACCGCGGGAGGAATCGACTGCGACGTCCTGCTGCGCCTCGAGCGGCGCGAAGGTGTGCGCATCGTGGAGCGCAAGGACAGCTCGCAGGCGACCGTCGCCTTCGTGACGACGCCGACCCAGGTCGGGTCGTTCTGGTTCTACCTCGCCGTCGTCTGGGAGCTCGCCGACGATGACCCGCGCGCGGCCGCGGCGTACTAGCCTGTAGCCCTCTGGGCCCGCGCGAGCTCGAGCGCGGCGGCATCGAGCGACGGCACGGCCGCGAGCGCCTGGTGGGTTGCGGCCGCGAGGAGACGCGGGGCGCGGTGTGCGATGGCCCGCGTAAAGAGCAGGTCCGCGCGCCGAAGGTGGAGACACGCGCGGCGCAGCGACTGCACGACGCGCGCGCGGCCCGGAGGCTCGACGCCGATCGCGGCGACCATGTGGCGGCAGCCGCCGAAGTCGGTGTACGCAATGAGCAACCCGTAGAGCTGGGACTCGTCGCGTAGGCCGGTGCGCGCCACACCGACCCGGTCGTAGCCGGAGACGGCGACGACGTCCGTGCGCAGCTGCTCGACGACCCCGCGCGCATTCGCGATCCACTCACGGTCCACCGGACGCGGCGCGCCTGCGCCGCAGCCGGCGGCGAGCGCGGCCACGGCGAGCACAACGGCTCTCTCTTTCAGCACCCTGGCGACGATCTTAGGCCCGAGCGCGAACGGCTCTCGAAGTTGCGTGCGCCCCGCCCATGGGTAGGGTGCCGCGCATGAGCAAAGCAACCATGCAGACAAACCAGGGCACGATCGAGATCGAGCTCTTCGACGACGACGCACCCAAAACCGTCGAGAACTTCAAGAAGCTCGCGAACGAGGGCTTCTACAACGGCGTCATCTTCCATCGCGTGATCCCGGATTTCATGATTCAGGGGGGCGATCCGACCGGCACCGGCACCGGCGGCCCGGGCTACCAGTTCGAGGACGAGTTCAACGACCACAAGGTCGAGCGCGGCGCCCTCGCCATGGCAAACGCAGGGCCGAACACCAACGGCTCGCAGTTCTTCATCGTCACCGCCGAGGCAACGCCGTGGCTGGACGGGAAGCACACGGTCTTCGGCAAGGTCACTTCGGGGATGGACGTCGTCGAGACAATCGAGCAAACCGAGACCGGCGCGGGCGACAAGCCCCGCGAGGAGATGCATATCGAGTCCGTCAGCGTCGTCTGAGACTACGCAGGTAGCCTGGCCTCAATGGCCGACGAGACCCCTGCGGAGCAGCCGAGCGAGATCAAATGCCCGCACTGCAAGAAGACCTTCAGCGCAGATCTGATGGCCGGATCGGCTGAGCGCTACCGCGGTTTCAAGTGCCCGCACTGCCGGCTGTTCGTGCCGGCAGCGCGAATCAAGGCCTAGCGCTCTCTTGCCGATACGAGCGGGGTGGCACTCGGAGCCGTCCTGCCTGCGATCGCCCGCCCGTTCGCTCTCGCGCGCGGGCTGACGGTCCGTGTCGCACTGACGCTCGTCGTCGCCGCGTCGTTCGTCGTTCGCGTCGTCGCTTCCGGGGCTCATCCCGCGCCCCTCTACTTCCCCGACGAGTACCTCTACACCGCGATCTCGCGTTCGCTCGGCTCCGGCCACGGACCGTCGGTGCGTGGAACAGCGGCCCACTTCCCGGCGCTGCTCGAGCCGCTGCTCGCGGCACCATTCCAGGCGCTCTTCTCGCCTGAGCTCGCGTATCGATTGACGCAGGCGGAGAACGCTCTGCTGATGTCGACCGCCGCGATACCGGTGTATCTGCTCGCGCGCCGCCTGCAACTGTCGGCCCGGTACTCGCTCGCCTGCGCCGTCTTCGCCGTGGCGATCCCAGATCTTGTCTACTCCGCGTTCACGGTCGCCGACCCCGTCGCGTACCCACTGGCCCTCGGCGCGGTCGCCGCGGGCGTCGCGGCAATCGAGAGACCATCGCGCCGCTCGCAACTCCTCTTTCTCACACTCGCCTTGCTTGCAACGTCCGCTCGGGTGCAGTACATCGTGCTCCCAGTCGCCTTCGTTGTTGCCGCGCTGGTGGTCGACGGCCGACGCGTCGTGAAGACCCAGCGGCTTTCGCTTGCGCTAATCGCGCTGCCGGCACTCGGAGCGCTCGCGCTCGGTCCTGCACACATGCTCGGCTATTACTCGCACGTCGTCGACCTGCACGTCGGCAGAGAGCTCGCGACCTGGGTGGCGACAGACCTGTTCCTGCTTGCATTTGCGGCCGGGATTGTGCTCGTGCCGGGTGCGCTCGTGGCTCTTCTCCGGCCGCGCGGCCGCGCAGAAACCGCGTTCGCAGCACTCGCCGTCGCATTCGCAGGCGGGCTGGTCTTCGAAGCGGCGCTCTACGCCTCCAACGGCCCGGGTCGGTTCAAGGAGCGCTATCTGTTCGCGCTCCTGCCACTCGTACCGCTGGCGTTCGGCCTGTACTTGAAACACGGTCGCCCAGGGCGCCTCGCCATCGGGGTCATCTCACTCGGTCTGTTCGGCGCGTCGGCGCGCGTACCCCTCTCCGAGTACGCCACGACCGGAGGAAGCTCGGACTCACCGTTTCTCCTCGCGGTCTTCCAGGTGCAGAGGCACCTCGGCGTAGCAAGCACCTCGCTGCTGCTCGCCCTGCTCGCCGCGTCCGGTGCAGCTGGAGCAGTCTTGGTGTCGCGGAGAGGCGGAGGCCGGTATGCCCTCGGAGCAACACTTGCGGTCGCCGCATTTACATCCGTCGCGGTGACGGTCGAGCTGGCAGCGGCCGCGCACAACGAGCGCCGCGAGCTGCCGTCGAATATTTCGTGGGTGGACGAATCCGGACTGAAGAACGTGACCTTGCTGCAGACGGTGGGCTCGCCGCCGATGCGTTCGTTCCAGCAGCTCTACTGGAACCGCTCGCTTGTGCATGAGGCGCTCCTCGGCGCAGCGCTACCGACAGACGTCTACGCCGCGGCGCGCGTGCGGATCGCGAAAGACGGCACACTCGTCGGCGTCGGCCCCAACGTGCTTCTCCAGGAATACGCAGCGACAGTCCGGTTTGCCAACGCGCGGCCGGTGGCGCGAGCGGGAACCTTCTCGCTCTGGGCCGCTGACACCGCTCCCCAGCTCATGCTGCTCGAACAGGGTCGCTACTTCGATGGCTGGCTCGCACGATCCGGGACGCTGACAGTCTGGCCCGACGCCGCGGGCAACACCCGCGGGAGCCTCCGCTTCGGATTGTCGCTTCCGGCTGATGCGACCCTCACGACCATGCGATTCGGGAAGGCCGAGTACACCGTCCGCCCGGGCGAGCGAACGACCGTCATCTACACGATCGATGCTCGGGGCCCGTGGTCGCTCCCGTTTTCGACGATCAAGGGAGGAGGCGCGCAACCAGGCCTTCGCTTCACAAGCGTGCTCTCGACGCCGCCGGTCCTCACGCGAGCCGGCGAGCCCAGTGCGCCCCTGACGTCGACGGCGTAGGCCCCTAGACGCAGTCCCGAAGCGCTTGCGCCTCGGGGAGCGACTCGAGCTTCTTCAGCGTGTTGTTCTCGATCTGACGGATGCGCTCGCGCGTGACGCCGAACGCCTTGCCGACCTCTTCGAGCGTGCACGGCTGGCCGCCGGTGAGACCGAAGCGGAGCTCGATCACCTGACGCTCCCGCTCGGGGAGCGAGGCGAGCGCGACCTCGATGTCGGAACGGCGCAGCGTCAGCGACGCAGCCTCGTCCGGCGTCTCAGTGTTCTCATCCTCGACGAAGTCGCCGAGCTCGGAGTCCTCCTCCTCGCCGATCGGCTTCTCGAGCGAAACAGGGTGCTGCGCCATCCTGAGGATCTCGCGCACCTCTTCGGTCGTGATCTCGAGCTCTTCGGCGATCTCTTCCGGCTTCGGCTCGCGGCCGAGGCGCTGGACGAGCTGGCGCTCGATGTGCACGACCTTGTTCAGCTTCTCGACCATGTGCACGGGGATGCGGATCGTGCGTGCCTTGTCGGCGATCGCCCGGGTGACCGCCTGGCGAATCCACCAAGTCGCGTACGTCGAGAACTTGTAGCCCTTGCGGTAGTCGAACTTCTCGACCGCCCGGATCAGGCCCAGCGAGCCTTCCTGGATCAGGTCGAGAAAAGAGAGCCCGCGACCGAGATACCCCTTGGCGATCGAGACGACGAGGCGCAGGTTCGCCTCGGTCATCTGCGTCTTCGCTCCCATGTCACCGCGCTCGATCCGCTTGGCCAGGTAGACCTCCTGGTCGGCGGTGAGGAGCGGCACCTTGCCGATCTCCCGCAGGTACAAGCGGAGAGAATCGAGCGACGGCTCGACGGTCAGGTCGAGCTTCGGCGCCGCCTTGGCCTCATCCTCGATGAGCGGCTGCTCGTGCGGAAGGCGCTTGTGCTCCTCGCCCTCGACCAGCTCCACACCGTGGTCGATCAAGTACGTGGTGAAGTCTTCGACTTGCTCTTTCGTCAGCTCGACTTCCTCAATCCCCTTGACGATCTCGTCATAGGTGAGGAAACCCTTTTCTTGACCCGTAGCGACGAGCTTCTGCAGTTCCTCGACGTCGGGAAGAGCAATGTCGACAGTGAGCACCTGAGCACGACCTCCGGCTACTACGCGGTTGACGGGGGGACCAACAACGACGACGCAGGAGCCGGACCTCCTCCTCTTCACCTCACCCGGCTCACCCTCTGAGTGGGCTGACAATACATCACGATTCCCGGCTTCGGATCATTTTTTTCAAAGGCCTGACGACGGCCCGGATTGTGTGCTAGGCGCTCCCCGGAGCGACCGTCTTCGCAGCAGAAAGTTATGCGCCGACGGAAGGACGCGCGTCCCGCACGCGACGTAAGCTCGAGAGATGCTCGCGCTCGTCGCACTGCTGCTGGTCGCTGCACGTCCGCCTGCGGCGTATGTCCAGACCGGATCTGCACACGTCCGGCTCGCGATCACATCCTGGTGCTGGGACGCGCGCTGCGGCGCACCGCTCGGGCAGACCGCGCAGCGCGTCGTCGTCGCGCGTGGAGCGCCGGTCCGGGTCGAGCTGAAGTTCGAGCCTGTCGACGCGACGGTCAACATCGGCGGCGTCGCCGCCAGAGCAAAGACCCACGGACGCGAGGTCAGCTGGACCGCAACGCGTGGCGGCGGTCTCACCGTCTACGTGAAATACCAACGCGGTTGGGTCATCTACTCCGCGCGCCTCGCGATCCGTTAAACGAAAGCGGCCGGCTTGCGCCGGCCGCCCACCTCGCCGCAGGGAAAGATTGCCGTCAGTCCCGGTGGGAGGATCTCAGCCGCAGTATCGGCAAGTTCCGGAACAACCTTGAACTACGCTGGGCGATAAGTGGCGAGCACCTTCGAGTCCCGGCTCCGCGAAGGGCCGCCGATCGTTGCCGACGGCGGCCTCGGCGTCGTCCTCTCCGCCGCCGTGCCGGGGCTGCGCGCGCCGGAGGAGGCGAACCTCCGGGCGCCGGACGCGGTCACAGCCGTCCACGTCAGCTTCATCAACGCGGGCGCCGAGCTGATCGAGACGAACACGTTCGGGGCGAACCGGCGCAAGCTCGCGCAGCATTTTCTCGAGGACGACTTCGAGCGGATCAACTCGACGGCCGTCAAGCTCGCGCGCGACGCGCGGGAGATCTCCGGACGCGAGGTCTTCATCGGCGGCTCGATCGGCCCCGTCGGTCCCGACGGGGGCGAGCTCGTCGCGGAGCAGGCGCGGGTGCTCGAAGGACGCGGCGCCGACGTGTTCATGCTCGAGACGTTCTACGACCTCGACGAGCTGGAAGAGGCGATCGCTGCCGTCCGGTCTGGGTCCGCGCTCCCGATCGTCGCGTTGATGAGCTTCGACAGCGACGCGATCACGATGGCCGGTGTGACGGCGCGAGACGCGGCCGCGCGGCTGCGCGCGCTCGATGTCGCGGCGTTCGGCGCGAACCATGGCCGCGGCCCGGCGGCCGCGCTCACTGCGCTCGCCGAGATGTCGGGTGAGGGCGCGGTGCTCGCCGCCCTCCCGAACGTCGGCCTCGCGACGATGACAGGCACGCGGATCTCGTTCCCGCATGCGACTCCGGAGTACTTCGGCGACTTCGCGGCGAGCGCGCGCGCCCTGGGGGCTCGTCTGATCGGCGGCTGTTGCGGTACGACGCCGGCTCAAATCGCTGCAATCCGGCAAGCGGTCGACGAGGACCGGCCCGCCCGGGCGGCTTCACCGGCCCGCGGTCGCGACGCCGTCGCGATGCGTCCGTCGGACGAAGAGCCGACCGAGCTCGCGCGGCTGTTCGCCGCTGGCGAGTTCGTCATTTCGGTGCAGCTCGACCCGCCGCTCGGCGGGAGCGTCGAGGGCCTGATCGACGCAGCGCGCACGATCCGGGAGTCCGGGAAGGCGCACGTCGTCGACGTGAACGACAACCCGCGGGCGCGGGCCCGCATGAGCGGCATGATCGCTTCCGCCGCGATCCAGCGCGACGCGGGAATTGAAGTTATCCCCCACCTCACGCCGCGCGACTCGACGATCGCCGGGCTCGAGTCGCTCCTGCTCGGGTCACACGCGGAGGGGCTGCGGAACGTGCTCGCGGTGACGGGCGACGCGCCCGAAGCGGGCGACTACCCCGGCACCGGGTCGGTGTACGACGTCGACGCGATCGGTCTCGTCGAGCTGATCACGCGGCTGAACGAGGGCACCGACTTCCACGGTCGCGCGATCGACGCACCGACCTCGTTCTTTGCCGGTGTCGCGGTCAACCCGACCGCCGACGACCTCGAGCTCGAGGTCGATCGCTTCCAGCGGAAGATCGCTGCCGGTGCGCGGTTCGCGATGACGCAGATTCTCTTCGACATGACGTACTTCCACCGGTTCTTCGAGCTCTATGGCGGCCCGTCACCGATCCCGCTGCTCGTCGGCGTCTGGCCGATCAGGTCGCTCGAGCTCGCTGTGCGCGTGCACAACGAGACGCCGGGCATCGTCGTTCCGGAGCACGTGCAAGAGCGCTATCGCGCCGCAGGCGCGAACGCACCGCAGGTCGGGATCGATCTCGTGCACCAGCTGATCGCCGAGGCGCGCGAGGTCGCGGCCGGCGTGTACATCGTCGCGCCCTTCCGCCGGCCACTCGGCGTCCTGGAGCTTCTGTAGTGGCTAGCCGCAGGAGCCGGTGGAGACCGGGCGCTTTGCGCGCGCGAGGTCGGCGCGCACAGGCGCCGCCGGAACGCCGTAGCCGCCGGACGCGCCGACGCGTGCGGCGAACACCGTCGCCTCGACCTGCCCGATCTGGTTGACGGCCGGGCCGCCCGAGTTGCCGTGGCGCACGACACCGCTGAGCGCGGTCACCTCGCGCAGCTTTCCCTGGACGAGCACGTCGGCGGTCGAGCCGACGCGCCCGGGGCGGCCATCGAAGGGACCGTTCTCGGGGTAGCCGAGGATCGCGACCGGATCGCCGGCGTGCGGGTCGACGAGTGGCAGTGGCGCAGCCGCGAGCCCAGGCACGCGCAGCACAGCGATGTCCTGCTTGCGGTCGACGACGAGCGCGGTCGCAACGCGTCCGTTCGCCTCGATCCCCTTGGCGCCCGCAACGACGTGCGCTGCAGTGATGACGATGTGCCGACGCGCGACCCAGCCGGAACCTTCGACGCCGAGCCCGCAAGCGGTTGCGGTGATGCGGACGACACTCGGCCGCGCACGCACGACGGCCGCGGACGAGAGGACGCGCCTGTCGGGCGGCACCGCTGGCGGCGCTGGCCCGGCGATCTGCGGGAACGGATCGACGCGCGCGAACGCGCGCAGCACCGTGCGCGGCGGCGCGATCGTGTTCAGCCGCTGGAGGATCAGCGACTGCTGCACCTCCGCGCGCAGCTTCGCCTGGCCGGGGAGCTGCTGCAGCACTGCGCCGGCGACCCAGACGATGGCGAGCCCGAGCGCGGCGCCCGCCACGAGCCCACCCAGCGAGTCGAGCATGCGGAGCGGCGGGATCACGGCGAGGGCGCCGCGTGCAAACGATCCGATGATCGACGCGACGGTCTGCAGCAGGAGCGCGCCGACGAGCGCGCCGCCGAGCCCGACGAGCGGCGTGTACGGCGAGGCCGCACCGTTGTGCAGGAAGTGCGGCGCGAGCCGCGCTCCGAGCACCGCGCCCGCCGCGAGCCCCGCGAGCGAGAGCGCCGTGGCGACCAGCCCCCGCTTGAGCCCGGAGAGCGCGGAAAGACCCGCGATCGACAGCGCGATCCAGTCGACGCGGGTCACGAGGCCACGTTAGCCGGGCCTCGGGCGATCCCTGCCCCCGCTACACTCCTCGCCGTATCGGGGGCGTAGTTCAGTTGGTTAGAACGCCGGCCTGTCACGCCGGAGGTCGCGGGTTCGAGTCCCGTCGCTCCCGTCTCTACGTATGCCCTGCAAAATGGCCGGTGTTGTTGTCTGTCTTGTAGTTTGAAGTCGAGTTTCGGGCAGCAAACGGGCAGCAACCTACCGCAGCGCACGTCCACTGTCGCTTCGTCACACCCGAGCGACGGCGAAGAGCCGCCAGACGCCCGGAATGCCTTTAAGCTGGCGCTCGCCGCGGTCGACGAACTCGATTCCAGAGCCGGCGACGAGGTCCCTGACTGTGCTCGAGACGAGCACCTCGCCCGGCTCTGCCAGCGCTGCGACACGAGCCCCTGTGTGGACGGCGATGCCGGCGAGCTTGTTGCCGACAACCTCACACTCGCCCGTGTGCAGACCAACGCGAAGCTCGAGCCCGAGCGAACGCATTGCGGCGCAGATCGTGTAGGCACAGCGGGTCGCTCGCGCCGGCCCGTCGAAGCTCGCGAGGAAGCCGTCGCCGGCTGTGTCCAGCTCGCGCCCGTGGAATCGCTCGAGCTCCCGGCGCACCAGTCGGTGATGCTCCTCGAGCAGCTGGCGCCAGCGCCGGTCACCTTCTGCCGCGGCCCGCTCGGTGGAGCCGACGATGTCGGTGAAGAGGATGGTCGCCAGCACTCGGTCCCGCTGGGGACCGCGGCGGACGCCCGTCAGGAACTCTTCGACCTCGTCGAGCATCGTGTCCGTGTCGCCGATCCAGACGAGGTGGTCGTCGCCGGGGAGCTCGACGTACCTCGCACCCGGGATCTGCCGCGCGATCCAACGCCCTTCCTCGACGTTCACGTCGCGATCGCCGCTTCGCTGTAGGACGAGAGTCGGCACGCCGACGGTTGACAGAACCGCGCGAGTGTCGATCGCGGTGTTCATTCGAAGCAGTGCGACTGCGGCGCCGGGGCTGGCGCTGCGCCGGAAGAAGGTTGCGATGCGCCGCATGAGGAGGGGATCGCCGACGGCGCTCGGCGCCAGATCGGCAACGTCCATCTCCCCTGCCCATTCACGCTCGAGCACCCCGTACTCGCGCTCTCGCTGCTCGGGGGTCGGCGCCCAAGGATAATCTGGGCTCCACACCCGCTTCGCATAAACCCCCGCCAACACCAGCGCGCGGACCCGCTGGGGGTAGGTCGCGGTGAAGAGAACGCTCATGTTGCCCCCTTCAGAGGCGCCGAAGACGGCCGCGCGTTCGGACCCGGCAGCCTCGAGGACGGCGCGCATATCGTCCATGCGCTGCTCGAGCGTTGGGAGACGGTCGTTGGGCACGCTATCGGAGAGACCTGTGCCGCGCTTGTCGAACAGAATCAAGCGCGAGAAGGACGCGAGCCTGCGGAGGAAGCGCGCATACTCAGGCACCTCCCAGCTCTCCTCGACGTTCGAGATCCAGCCCGGAACCCAGATCAGGTCGAACGGCCCCTCACCGACGACCTGATACGCGATGCTGACGTCCCCGCTCTTCGCATAGCGGGTTTGCAGCTGATCCATGCATGACAATCTAAGACTCTGACGATCGCCAGCGATCGCCGGCTGACTTGCGGCGCTGTGGCCGGAGATAACCCGACCACTGTTAGGTCGGACGGGCGAGGTTACGCTCTGCACCGTGACGAAGCGCGCGTTCGTACTGGGCGGCACCGGATTGATCGGACGGGCGGTGGGAGCCGCAATGGCAAAGACCGGGTGGAGTGTCACTGCGGCGAGCCGAGGCACGATGAACGCGCCGCCGGAGTTCGGCCAGCTCGACATACGCCTCGTGCATCTCGACCGCGATCGCGACCTCGACCTGCGCGCCGCGGTGGGCGAGGTCGAGGTGATGATCGACGTCGTCCCCCTCGCGGCGAAACACGCCGAACAACTGATCGAGCTCGACGGCCAGATCGGATCTCTGATTGCCGTTTCGAGCTCGGCGGTCTACGCGGACGAGGCCGGCAAACCGCTCGTCCACGGCGGCGGGCGCCCAGCGCGAGACGATCCCATACCGATCGACGAGTCGCAGGCAACGCTCCCTCCCGATGACAAGACCTACGCGGGACAGAAGGTCGCTGTAGAACATGCGCTTCTCACGGGTCAGCGTGCGCCCGTGACGATCGTCCGTCCCGCTTGCGTTTACGGCCCAGGTGACCCCGAGCCGCGCGAGTGGTACTTCGTCA
The DNA here is from genome assembly GCA_045805985.1 of Gaiellaceae bacterium. GTDB lineage: Bacteria > Actinomycetota > Thermoleophilia > Gaiellales > Gaiellaceae > PALSA-600. Next base: position 146,710 of record JBJMKA010000007.1, read on the forward strand.
AGCGGGCCCTGGACCGGCGCCCCTACCTGATCCTGGCGGACCGCGGCTTCGGCCGCTACCACCGAGTCGCTGCGGCGAATGTTGCGCAACTCGTCCGCCTCGCGGCTGAGCAGCCCGGGACGCGCGTCCTCAACTCCGGAGACGCGGAAGTCCGCTCGCTACTCGACATCGCCCGGGCGGTCGCGCTCTTGCTCGAGCACGAGCCGATCGAGGTGCTCCTGCCCGGCCCGCCGCCCGTGGAGTCCGTCGGCGCCACACCGTGGTCTGTCTACAGGCCGTTCGTGCTTGACATGACCGCCGCGCGCGACCAGCTCGGCTACGAGGATGTGTGCTCGTTCGATACTGCACTCGAGCAGACATGTGAGTGGCTCGTGGACGCAAGTTCGGGCCGGGAATCGAGGGCTGTCTTTCCGACGCTCGGTCCGCAGCTCTTCGACTACACAGACGAGGATCGCTTTCTCTCGTCTCTGCGGGCGCTCTCGTCGGACACCGCCTAACGGGACGGTTCGACGCCTCCACCCCTGGCTCGATACGACCGGTCCCGAACGAGGCTCGCCCGGCAGCACACGGGCAGCAAACGTCCGAAATCGGCCTCCCGCAACCATGCGGAAGGAAAGGCGCTAGCTGCCCGAAAGGCCGCATGAATAGAGCGATTGAGCGCCAATCGTCGCCAACGATACCGTCCTCGACGCGGCCTGTCACGCCGGAGGTCGCGGGTTCGAGTCCCGTCGCTCCCGTCTTCGAAGAACCTGCAAATCAAGATGGTCGCGTTGTCTCTATAGGCGCGATTGATGCGACTGAACGCGATCGTTTGCTGCCCGAGTTTTGGGTAGGCCGCGTTGTGCTGACGAAGTACCTGCAAGACCCCTGCTCCTCGGCCACCAGACCTCTTGACGTGCAGCGGGAAACCGGTCACGCGCCGACAGGCGATTCGATGGTCAGCGCGTGGCGAGGGCGAGTGCGACGAGGGCGCCGAGCGCACCACCTCTGAACTGCAACGGCGTCCAGCTGTCGCCTCGATCGCGGCTCTCCCAGAGCTGGCCGTCGGCGAGACCAGCGAAGAGACGGCCATCGGTAGCGAGGAGTGCGTACGGCATCGCCGGTAGCGGCTCGGGGAGGCCGCCGGTGAGCGGCTGCCAGAGCTCGCCGTCGCGTCGCCGGTAGATGCGCGCCTGCGGGTCGCCGCGGCCGTGGGCGGCGAAGGGGCCGGTGCTCGCCGAGATGTACCAGCAATCGGGGTCGTCGGGGTCGACGGTGACCGACCAGGTGTAGTGGCGGTCGCGGCCGTCATCGGCGGGCTGCCAGGTCTCGCCTGCGTCCGTACTGAAGGCGGCGCCGCCGCCGCCCGCTTCGTACGCACGACCCGGCGTGTGCGGATGCCACGCGAGCGAGTGGACGTCCGGTTGTGCCCCGGGCCGGTGGTCCTGCCAGCTCTGTCCGCCGTCGGTCGAGCGCATCAGGCCGCCGAGCTCGATCCCAAGCAGGAGCAGGCCGGGGTCGTGCGGACTGGGTGCGATCCAGCGCACGTGTGAGGTCCACGGACGCGGCGGGAAACTCCAGTTCGGCTGCGAGGGCAGCTCGAGCAGCGCTTCCAGTTCGCGCCAACTCTCGCCTCGGTCGTTGCTTCGGAACAGCCGGCTCGGCTCGGTGCCCGCGTATAAGGCTCCGTCGGCGGCGCTGATCGCAAGCGAGAACACTCCCGGCTCGGGCAGCCGGCAGTCGATCCAGCTTTCGCCGCTGTCGACGGTGCGGCGCACGCCACCCTCGCGGAGACCCACGAAGACGGTGTCGGGGTCGGCCGGGTCGACAGCGAGGCACTGCGCGCCGCTTCCAGACAAGGAGAGCGCGACCGTCCACGCGTCGCCCGTTTCGTCGAGTCGGGCGAAGCCGTCGCCGGTTGCGGCGTAGAGGCGCGCCACCTGATTTAGCTCATCCTCCGGTAGCGCCAGACCGAGAGCGGCAGGAACAGGGCCACGATTCCGACGATCCAGGCGAGCGCGCCCCAGAGCGAATGCGGTACACCGCCGGTGAGGGCGAGGGTGCGCGCCGCGTCCGCGGTCAGCGTCACCGGCGAGGCTTTGGCGATTGGCTCAAGCCAGTTCGGCAGACTTGAGACGGGGACGAAGACCGAGCTTGCGAAGACGAGCGGAAACAGCAGCACGAACCCGGCCGTCTGAGCGGTCTCGGCGCCGCGGACGACCAAGGAGACGAAGGCGAAGATCCAGCTAAGGGCGAACCCGAAGGCGGCGACGAGGGCGACGCAGCCGAGCGCCGGGAGGACGCCAGCCTGGAAACTGAAGCCGACCAGATAGCCGACGGCGACCATCAGGCCGATGATCAGGACGTTCCGCACGAGGTCCGCGGTCGTTCGCCCGAGGAGGACAGCGGAGCGTGCCATCGGCATCGAGCGGAAGCGGTCGATTACGCCTCGGCGGAGGTCCTCGGAGAGGCCGACCGCGGTGTTGGACGCCCGGAAGGTCACCGACTGGACGAAGATTCCGGGCAGGAGATAGTCGACGTAGGTGATTCCCGGCGGCAGCGCGAGGCCGACGGCGCCGCCGAAGACGTAGACGAACAGGACGACGAACATGATCGGCTGGATCGTCGAGAACACCAGCAGGTCGGGCTGGCGCCAGAAGTGGCGGAGATTCCGCCACGTCACGACGGTCGTGTCCGTGACGTTCGTCTCGGCGCTTCGCAGCGTCGATGCGCGCGGGCGCGGAAGCCGGCGAGGATGCTCTGCGAGCCTCGTATCCGGCACGTCAAGGGCGAGCTGCGGCTTGCCGTTCTCGCCCGGCGGCTGACCGGTCAGCTGGAGGAAGACGTCGTCGAGCGTCGGTCGGCGCAGGCCCATGTCGCTGACGCCGATCCCTGCGCGGCGCAGCTCCGCGGCGGCCTCCTCGACAAGGCCGAGGCCCTCTCGCGGCGCCGGCAAGGTGAGCCGGTTCGGACGCCCATCCTGCTCCGGGGCGCCGCAGCCGCCCCGCGTGAGCGCCGCCTCGGCCTCGACGCGTTGCCGCACGTCGGTCAGCTCCACCTCGAGAATCTGGCCGCCGACCCGGTCCTTGAGCTCGTTACCGGTCCCTTCCGCGATCACGCGGCCGTGGTCGATAACGGCGATCTCGTCCGCGAGCTGATCCGCCTCTTCGAGGTACTGCGTCGTCAACAGGATCGTCGTGCCCTCGCGGCGCAGGTCGCGGACGATCTCCCAGATCTCGTTGCGACTCCGAGGATCGAGACCCGTGGTCGGCTCGTCGAGGAAGAGCACACGCGGCTGCGTGAGCAGGCTGGACGCGAGGTCGAGCCGCCGTCGCATCCCGCCCGAGTAGGTCTTCGCCGTTCGGTCGGCGGCTTCGGTGAGCTCGAAGCGCTCCAGCAGCTCCGCCGCGCGGCGGCGGGCCCCCGCTCGAGAGAGCCGAAACAGGCGCCCGAACATCTCCAGGTTCTCGCGGCCCGTCAGTAGCTCGTCGACCGCGGCGAACTGACCGGTCAGGGCGAGCAGCTCGCGCACGCTCGCCGACTCGCTGACGACGTCGTGTCCGAAAAGCTCGGCCCGCCCCGCGTCCGGCTCGAGCAGCGTCGCCAGGATTCGGACGAGCGTCGTCTTGCCCGCCCCATTCGGGCCGAGCAGGCCGAAGACCATCCCTTCCGGAACCTCCAGATCGACGCCGGCCAGCGCCGTCGTCGATCCGAACCGCTTCACCACACGCTCGACACGAATGGCAGGCGCCATGCTGTCGCGCGATCCGCCGATCTCAAGCTGCGACAACGAATTCACGGCGGCGTCACTGCCGAGACGGCTGCAGCAGCGACGCGCTCAGCCGACTCTTCGCATTCCCGGGCGCGCTGCGGCGTTACGTGGTTGGCGAAGCGAGTGGCGACACGCACGATCTCGGCTCCCAACGTCCGGAGTTGAAGCTCGATGCTTTCATCGGTGACTCGGCCCTCGGAATCGAAGACGCGGAAGGCGGAGGCGACGGGGATCACGTAGGGGACGGCCCAGCCTCGCAGCGCTCGGACCGCGAACTCCATCGTGTTGATTGCCTGCAGTCCCTGGGTTCCGCCGGCGGCGCTGATCAGGCCGATCACCTCGTCATGCAGGAACGGCGGCTCGCGCGAGCCGAGCGCGTGCAGCCAGTCGAGCGCGTTCTTGAACGCGCCCGAGACGGTCCCCTGGTACATCGGGCTGCTCCACAGCATCCCGTCGGCGCCGTAGCAAGCTTCGATCAAGGTCGAGGCGGCGGGCGGTGGCTCCCGTTCGTCGTCGGGGTCGTACATGGGCAGGTCGAGCTCGCGCAGGTCCAAGAGCGCCGTGGTCGCACCCGCCTCGGCGGCACCGTCGAGCGCAATCCGCAGCGCGGCCAGGCTTCGCGACGCCCGCGCGAGCGAGCCGCCGAGCCCGACGATGGTGAGCGGTTCGGTCACGGCGAGATCATCCGTACTCCGACGCGAAGAGGTAGCTCACCGCGAGGCTCCGATAGGGCCGCCAGCGGTCCGAAAGCTCGATCAGCTCGTTCTCGACCGGTACGTGGTCGAATCCGTAGAGCCGCTGAATCGCTCGCCGCAACGCGTTGTCGCCGGTGAGGAAGACGTCGGGTCGGTCGAGCGCGACGAGCAGGAACCCGTGTGCCGACCACGGCCCGATGCCCGGCACCTCCGTCAGAGCTGCCTCGACCTCGTCGTCGGTCATGCGGGCAAGCGCCTCGTCACTCAGGCGCCCGTCGACGAACCGCTCTGCGAGGGCCCGTATCGTCGCGCCCTTGCGGGCGGAGAGACCTGCGGAACGAAGCACCTGGGGATCGGTCGCAAGGAGCTCCGCAGGCGTCGGCATCCGTCCACCGAAGAGCTCTTCGATCCGAGACACGATCGCGCGCGTCGAGGCGACCGAGAGCTGCTGACCGACCACCTGGAAGATGAGCGTCCCGAATGTGTCGAGCGGCGGCAAGTCTTCCGTCCAGGCCCGCGGACGGAAGCCAGGATGTGCATCGATGACGCGCGCGAGAATCGGATCGGCTTTCCGAAGGAACTCGCGCGCAGTGGGATCGGCGACGCCTGACGCGGTCATACCGTCGGCGAGGGCTCCCTCCGCACCATCCTGACTCCTTCCCGAGCTGGGCGACTTCGAGCAACGACGTTACTGCCGGCGATCCCCGATCGCTTACGTGAACTCACTGCATCGTCAGGAGCTAGAAGCGTTTTCCAGCGCGTCCCGCAGCTGCGCGCGGGAGGTGACGCCGAGCTTCGGGAAGAGCCGGTACAGGTGCGACTCCACCGTTCGGTGCGAGAGATAGAGACGCTCGCCTATCTCGCGGTTCGAGAAGCCCTCTGCGGCGAGCTGGGCGATCTGAAGCTCCTGCGGCGACAGCTGAGACCAGCCGCCGGGAACGCGGCGGCGAACGGTCTCGCCGGAGGCACGCAGCTCGCGGCGGGCCCGCTCGGCGTACCGGAGCAGCCCGAGGGCGTCGAACGTCTCGGCGGCCTCGCGGAGCGGCGCCCGAGACTGCGTCATACGCCGATGCCGCCGCAGCCAGGCTCCGTAGGCGAGCTGCGCGCGGGCGACGTAAAACGGCCACTCCGCCTGCGCCGACGCGATCGCAACCCGGAAACACTGTTCCGCGACGGCGTCCTTGGCGAGGATCGCCGACGCATACGCGACCTGAACCTGCAGATGCGGCGCGGTCGTCGCCTCCGCTACCTGCTCCCACTCGGAGAGGTAGCCGCGGACCGCGTCTAGGTCGCCGTCGCCGCGTACCGCCGCGTCGGTGAGATCAGCGAGCGCCCAGCCGCGGACGAAGGGATGGAACGCGGCGCCCGCGGGGTCGAAGATTCGAACAAGGTGCTCGTACGCCTCGCCGAACCGCTCTCCGGCGAGCGCCAGCCTGCCTCGTGCCAAGGCGGGAAGGGCGAGCATCGGGTTCGCACCCAGCGGGATGAGCATCGCCTCGGCGTCGGCGATCAGACGCTCGGAGGCCTCGTCCTCGCCCTGTTCTGCACTTGCGATCGCCTGGGCGAGCCTCGCCGCCAGCACGTACCGAAGCGCGCGGGTCTCCTCCGCGATCCGCGCACCCTCCGCCGCGCTCGTGATCACCCGGCGTACCGCGCCGCGGTGGAGGTCGCCCCACGCCGCGAACACGAGCGTGTGCGCAAGAAGGTTTAGCCGTCCGTCGGCGCGAGCGCTCGCGGCGGCCGCCTGGAGGAAGGGAAGCGAGAGCGTGTCGGCCCAGACGGACGAGGCCGCGACGCCGACATCGAACAGCTGCTCCGCGTCGGAGATCCCGACGGGGGACAGCCGCGCGACCTGCTCGACGACCTGCTTACCCCTGCCGATCGGGTCGATGAGCCCCAGGACGCGCAAGCGGACCGGGTCGTCGGCCGGAGCCGGGATCTCGTCGGAGATCGCCGCGATCTCTCGTCGCGTCCGCTCGTCCAGGCGCTCCCAGTAGGCGCGCACGGAGACCGTGGCCAGCGCGTCGAGCGCTCGGCGGCCCTCACCGCCGGCCACCAGGTCGCGCGCGATGCGGGCGAAGTCGCGGATCGTGGCCGAGCCCGACCACGTGCTCTCGGCCAGCTCCAGATAGAACGAGGCGATCGCGTGCTCGGCAACAGGGAGGCCGAACTGCTGCGCCTCCCGTAGCAGCCGCACCCCCTCTTTCGGACGGCCGAGAGTGAACGCCAGGTCGCCCGCGCGGAAGAGCCGCAGTGCTCGGTTGTGCGAGTCGGCGGTCAGCTCGGCGGCGCGCTCGTGGGCGGCGACCGCGACGCCTCCACCGCCGCGAAGCATGGCCCGCTGTGCAGCTGCGTCGAGGGCCATGGCAACGTCCTCGCTCGGCCCGGATGCGGCCGCGGCACGGTGCCAGACCGCACGGTCCGGCTCGTTGGCGAGCGCCTCGGCGAGCGCTGCATGCGCGTCTCGAAGCTCCGCCGCGGTTGCGGCCTGCCGCACCGCCGAGCGGATCAGGGGGTGCCGGAATCGAAATCTCCCCGACTCGAGCCTGCCGAGGCCGGCGGCGACAGCCGACGTGAGGTCGTCCTGTTCAACCAGCCTCCCCGCCGCCTGGCTCAGCTCCGCGAGGTCGACCTCGTCGAGCGCCGCGAGCAGGAGCAGCCTCTGCACGCCCGTGCCGAGGTTCGTGAGTCTCGACGTGAATGCCTGCTCGAGTCGGTCGGTGAGCGGGAGCGGGTCGGACCGCGCTGCTTGTGCCCCGAGCTCGGCCGCAGCGACCGGAAGTTCGATCAGGGCAAGGGGGTTGCCCTCCGCCTCCTCGAGGATCCGACGCCTCACATCTGCCGGAAGCGTTGTCGCTCCGAGGTCGAGGAGTGCGTTCGACGCATCTGGGCCGAGTCCGGCAACGGGCAACTCGGGCAGTCCGGCGTCGTCGAACGGACTCGACACTCCCTCCCGGACGGCGAAAAGCAGGAGCGCCGGATCTGATTCGACCCGCCGGGCCACGAACTTGAGCACCTCGGAGGAAGGCCTGTCCAGCCAGTGCGCGTCCTCGACAACGAAGAGGAGCGGGGTCACCGCCGCCCGGTCTGCGACCAGCCCCAGCGCCGCGAGGCCGATCAGGAAGAGGTCGGGAGCGTCCGCTTCTGCAATCCCGAACGCCGTCTCGAGTGCGCTTCGCTGGGGGTCGGGAAGGAGATCCAGACCGCCGAGCAGGGGAAGCAGCAGCTGGTGGAGCCCTGCAAAAGCGAGCTGCGCCTCGGACAGCGCGCCCGTCGTGGAGACTACCGTGACGCCCCGGCGTAGCGCTCGCTCCCGCGCCGCCGCGAGCAGGGCCGATTTGCCGATCCCCGCGTCGCCGCGAACGACGAGCGCGCCTCCGCGCTGCGCGATCCCATCGACGAGCGCGTAGAGCTCCGACTGCTCCCGATCGCGTCCGAGGAGCACGCCTGACGCGCCGGCGACTTCTTCGGTATCCGTCCCGGCAGCCCGCACGCTCATCCGGCTTCGCCCGCCTCCTCTGCGATGACTCCACCTCGAGTCATTTCGTGGAGTTTGCCTGCAGGCGAACTCCTGAGGAAATGCAGTGAGACCACGTAAGCGACCGAGGATCGCCGGGGCTAGCGTCGCTGCTTCGTAATTCGCTCGCATGCCCAGCTCGGAAAGGAGTCGCAGTGATAACGGCGATCATCGGCGTCGGTAACCTCGGACGCGCCCTCGCCGGGCATCTCGTAGCCGGCGACGAGCTCGTCGTGCTGGCCGCGCGGGACGAGGCGCACGCTGTGGGGCTCGCGCGCGACCTCGGGCCGCGCGTCGAGGCTGCATTGGTGGAAGACGCGATCGCGGCAGCAGACGTCATCGTGCTCGCGCTCTGGCTCGACCAGATCAAGGCGCTAGTCCCCGAACAGGCGCACCTGCTCGAGAACAAGGTCGTCGTCGATCCCTCGAACCCGATCGGCTTCGACGAGAACGGGCAAATGGTCCGGACGCTTCCCGACGATCAGTCGGCGGGCTCGATCGTGGCCGCCCTCCTCCCGCCGAGCGCGCACTACGTGAAGGCCTTCGGCACGCTCGGCGCCGACTCGCTCGCGAGCAGCGCAAACCGCGAACCGCGGCGGCGGGTCGCGCTGTTCTATGCGACCGACGACGACATCGCCGCCGGCACGGTCGAACGGCTGATCCGCGCCGCCGGCTTCGACCCGGTGAAGGCAGGCGGCTTCGCCGACGCGGGACGCCTCGAAGGGCCGGACGGCGACCTCTCACAGGGCGGCCTGAAAGGCGAGCTGCTCGACCTCGACCAGGCTCGCGCAACCCTCGCAGCGACGGAGGTGACGGCATGAGCACCACCGAAACGACCATCGAGACGTCCGACCTGCCGGACTACGCACCCGTCCCGCAATCGGCGCTCGGCCCGGCGCTCAACGAGCAGGGCTATTACGTCGACCGGGTGGAGCGGAATCTCTACTGGATCACCGACGGCACGTACCAGTGCGCCTTCCTGACCACCTCGGACGGCGTCGTCCTGCTCGACGCGCCGCCGACGATCGGCAACAACATCCAGCGCGCGGTCGACGAGATCGCATCGGCCAACGGCGTCAGCAACAAGGTCAACTACCTCGTCTACTCGCACCATCACGCGGACCACGTCGGCGCGGCATCGTTGTTCGACAAGAACGTCACCCGCATCGGGCACGAGGAGACGCGGAATCTGCTGCTGCGCGACGACGATCCGGCGCGGCCTCCAAACGAGGAGACGTTCCAGGATCGGCGCACGCTCGAGATCGGCGGCGAGCGCATCGACCTCGCCTGGTTCGGCGCGAACCACTCGCCCGACAACATCATCATCCACCTGCCCGACCACGACGCGCTGATGCTGATCGACATCGCCAACCCCGGTTGGGCGCCGGTCTTCCAGTCGAACCTGACCGAGGACATCCCTGGCTATCTCGAGGCACCTGCGAAAGCGCTTGCGTATTCGTGGACGCACTTCATCGGCGGCCACCTCGGTCGGCTCGGCACCCGCGACGACCTGACCCTGCACCAGCAGTACATGGCGGACATCGCCGACAGCTCGAGAAAGGCGATCGACACCGTCGACTACACGCCTTACTTCGCGAAGTACCCCGACAACCCCTGGGCGGCGTTCAGGGGCGGCCTGGAAGAGACGGTCGCGACGGCCGCCGCACCCGTGATCGAGAAGTACACGGGCGTGCTCGCAGCGGCGGACGTCTTCACCGAGAGCACGACCTTCCAGGTGCTGCAGTCCATCCGGCTCGACCTGGGCTATGGCTCGTGGGTCCACCCGTAAGCAAAGGAGACGAAGATGACAAAGGATCTGGGCGTCTGGAAAGCGGAAGACTGCGCGCTCGTGCTGATCGATTATCAGCGCGAGATGTTCGAGGTCATCCGTTCCGAGACGAACGCCGACATGGTCGAGCTTCACGCCCGGCTGTTGGCGAAGACGGCCAAGGCGTTCGACATGCCGATCGTGCTGTCGACGGTCGGCGTCGAACTTGGCTTCAACGGTCCGACCCTCCCGTCGATCCTCGAGGAGCTCGACGGCATCGAGCCGATCGACCGGTCGTCGATGAACGCGTTCGAGGACGATGCCTTCCGCGAGGCGGTCGAGGCGACCGGACGCAAGCGGCTGATCATCGGCGCTCTACACACCGAGATCTGTCTTGCGTTCGCCACGGTGCAGGCGCTGAAGAACGGGTACGACGTCCTGTACGTCGCCGACGCAGTCGGTGGGCGCTCGCAGGTCGCCCACCGGACGAGCATCGAACGGCTGGCGCACGCCGGCGCGGTGCCGACCACAGCGCTTGCCGTCGTGACCGAGACGTTCCGCGACTGGGCGAGCCCGCTGGCCGAGGCTGCCGGCGGCGTCATCTACTGGTACTTCAGCGAGGTCGGCAACCACACCGACAAGGTGGGCGTCGCAGAGGCCGAGAAGCAAGCCGCTGCTGCCGCACTCGCGGGAGCGCGCTGAGTGGCCGGGAGGCTCTCCGGAAAGGTCTGCGTCGTCACGGGGACGGGCGGGAGCATGGGTCGTGCGACCGCCCTGACCTTCGCGGGCGAGGGCGCGTCGGTCGTCGGTTGCGACGTTGCGGTTGAGCCGGCGGAGGAAACGGTCGCGATGGTCGAGGCGGCCGGCGGCCAGATGGTCTCGCTCCAGCCATGCATCCTGAGCGACCCGGCCGAGTGCGGACGACTCGTCGATTTCGCCGTGAGCGAGCTCGGCCGGATCGACGTGCTGTTCAACCTCGCAGGCAGGTCGCACTTCGGACGACTCGAGAACGTCAGCGACGAGGACTGGGACGCTGCACGGCAGGACGAGGTCGACCTGATCTTCTACCTCACCCGTGCTGCCTGGCCTCAGCTGATCGCCGGCAGCGGGGTCGTCGTGAACATGGCCTCGCTGAACGGGCAGCTCAGCTTCAAGAGCCTCGCGTCGCTGTCGCACACGACGAACAAGGCGGCGATCATCGGGATGACGCGCCAGCTCGCGATGGAGGGAAGCGAGCACGGGATTCGCGTCAACTCGATCTCGCCGGGCCTGATCCAAAGCGGCGCGACCCGAGCTCATCTCGACGACGGCGCAGGCGGGTTCGCTCGCGAGATGATCGAACGGACCCTCCTGGGCCGTCTGGGTGAACCGGAGGACGTCGCGAACCTCGCGTTGTTCCTCGCCTGCGACGAGAGCTCGTACATCACAGGCATCGACGTCGTCATCGACGGCGGGATGAGGGTCTGGTGAGCAGGAACCGCTCAGGCTTTTCGGCTGTCGCCTTCGCCTTCCTCATCGTCATGGCGTTCGCGACGTTGCCGAGCCCGCTTTACGCCCTCTACCGCGAACGCGACGGGCTCTCGGCCCTCACGATCACCGTGGTCTACGCGATCTTCGCCGGCGGGACGATCGCCGCATTGCTCGCGGTGCCTGCGCTCGCCGGGCGGATCGGGCGCCGAGGCGTGATGCTCACAGCGGTGGCGACCATGATGGTCGCGGCCGGCCTGCTCGCGGCGTGGAAGGCTTTGCCGGGGCTGTTGCTCGGGCGCTTGATCACCGGCATCGCCGTCGGGCTCGTCGCCGGCACCGCCACCACCTACCTCATCGAGCTGTACATCCGCCGTGATCCGAACGGCTCCCCGATCCGCCCACGGAACATCGGCACCGCCGTGAACGTCGGCGCGCTCGGAATCGGCCCGTTGGTTGCCGGGTGCCTGGCGGCGTGGGTGAGACGGCCGCTTACGGTGCCCTACCTCGTCTGGATCGTGCTCGGAGCCGTCGCCCTGGCCGGCCTGGCGGCCGCGCCCGAGACAGCCGCTCCTGCTCCACCGGCCCCCACCGAGAAGCCCGGCCCCCGATCGCGCGCGGCAAGGATCCCCGTCCCGGCAGGGACCGCGACCCTGGCAGCGTTCTCGGCGAACGGACTCTTCGCCGGGCTGTCCGGGCTCCTCCTCGCCACCACGTTTCACCATCCCTCCCACGCGCTCGCCGGCGCAACGCTGTTCGTGGTGTTTTCCGCGGGCGTCGTGGCGCAGCTCGCCACGACGAGCCTGCGAGCCCCGCAGGTGCTCGCATTCGGCACGGTCTCGATGCTGGTCGGTCTCGTTCTGCTCGTGACGTCCGTTCGGCTCTCGACGCCGAGCCTTGCGCTGTTCCTCGTCGGGGGCGCGTTCATCGGGGCCGGCGCCGGTGCCGTGTTCAAGGGGACCACCGGGCTCGTGCTCGAAGCGGCTTCGCCCCAGGATCGACTGGCGATGACCTCGCAGCTCCTCATCGCCCTCTTCATCGGGCTCTCGATTCCCGTGATCGGCGCCGGAGTCGCACTCGACCAGGGCGCGAGCGCGCCGGACACAGTGCTCGGCTTCGCCATCCTCGTCGGACTGGGCGTGACCGCGGCCGGCTGGGAGCTGCTCGGGCGCGCGCCGAAAGCCACGAGGCAACTCGCGTAGCCCATGGAAAAGGAGAAGACATGTCCGCTGAAGTCGTGACCCATCCTGCAGTCGGAGCGGAGGACCGTCGTCGCTGGTTCGCTCTCGCCGTGATCGTGACGGCGCAGTTCATGGTCGTGCTCGACATTTCGATCGTGAACGTGGCCTTGCCGTCGATCAAGACCGATCTGCACTTCTCGCAGGAGAGCCTGCAGTGGGTGATCACTGCCTACTCGATCTTCTTCGGCGGTTTTCTCCTTCTCGGTGGACGGCTCGCGGATCTGTTCGGGCGCCGGCGCCTGTTCATGGCGGGGCTGCTCCTGTTCACCGTCAGCTCGCTGCTCGACGGGCTTGCCTGGTCGGAAGGCTCTCTGATCGCGTTTCGGTGCTTGCAGGGTCTGGGCGCCGCGATGATGTCGCCCGCTGCACTGTCGATCCTGACCACGACCTTCGAGGAAGGTCGCGAGCGCAATCGCGCGCTCGGAATCTGGGGCGCCGTGGCGGGCAGCGGTGGCGCAGTGGGCGTGCTGCTCGGCGGCGTCTTGACCAGCGCTTTCAGCTGGCCCTGGATCTTCTACGTCAACGTGCCCGTCGGTGCTGCGGTCATCGCAGTCAGCCCCTGGCTTCTACGCGAGAGCCGCGCCGATTTGCCCAATCGTTACTTCGACTTCGCTGGTGCGGCGACGATCACCGCCGGACTGATGCTGCTCGTCTACGGGATGACTCGCGCCACGCAGCACGGGTGGGGCACACCCGTGACGATCGGTCTCTTGACGGCCTCCGCCGTTCTAATCGCCTCGTTCTTCCTGATCGAGTCACGCACGAAGGCGCCTCTATTGCCGCTACGCATCTTGCGGCTGCGCACGCTCGCGGGGTCGAACCTGAGCGCTCTGATCGCGACCGGCGCGGTCTTCTCACAGTTCTTTCTGCTCACGCTGTACATGCAGCAGGTCCTGCACTATTCAGCGCTCAAGACCGGGGTCGCCTACATCGGGCTGACGGTGACGACAATCGCTCTCTCGGCTGTCGCGCAAGGACTCGTGACGAAGCTTGGAGTCAGGAGCATCTTGCCCGCCGGATTGGCGCTTTCGACGGTCGCGCTCGTGCTCTTCGCGCAACTGCCGGTTGACGGCCACTACTTCCGCAACCTGTTCCCGGGGTTCATCGTCAGCGGGCTCGGGCTCGCCTTCGTCTTCATACCGATGTCGATCGGCGCGCTCACCGGAGTTCGCGCGGCGGATGCCGGAATCGCCTCGGGGTTGATCAACACGACACAGCAGATCGGCGGGGCGATCGGCGTCGCGGCCGCCACGACGATCGCGACGACGTTCACGACTCACTACGTGCACTCCCACGTCGGGACGACTGCCTTCAGCGGGGCGGCGCTCACGCACGGCTTCCAGGTCGCGTTCTACGTCCTCGCCGCCACCGCCGCGGTGGGTGCCGTGGTCGCGGCGCTGCTGATTGAGCCGCAACCGGCTGAGGTCGAACCCAAGGAGGTCGGCGACGGTGCGCTGGAGGCGAGGTCCACGGGATGCACTTCGTCCTCGACGCCGCTGCTGGTGCACCCCTCATGACCAGCTTCCCGAAGGGAGATCCTCAGTGAGCACCGAGCAGCGAGAGAACCTCGATGCAATTCTGCGGCAGTCGGCCTTCCCCGTCGGCAGCAATGTCAACGAGCAACGGCGCCGTCTCCGGGAATTGCTCTCGGCGCAGCCACTGCCGGCCGACGTGACCGTGACCGCGGCCGCACTGGGCGGCGTCCCAACCGCCGAGATCACAGTCGACGGAATCGAACCTCGCCACATGGTTCTCTACTTCCACGGCGGCGTGTACGTGATGGGGGACGCCTCCCTCGCCGCTGACCTGGCCTCGCAGGTCGGCCGGCGGACGCAGGCCAAGGTGATCTCCGTCGACTACCGACTCGCGCCCGAGCACCCGTACCCGGCAGCGGTCGAAGATGCTCTTGCCGCCTATGAAGCTCTCCTGCACACCGGCATTGCCCCTCGGAACATCGCCTTCGCGGGAGAATCCGCCGGCGGCGCCCTCGCCGTCGCCACCCTGGTCAATGCCCGTGATCGCGGGCTGCCCCTGCCGGCCGCGGCCTTCGTCATGTCACCGTACGCGGATGTCACCCTGACCGGGACGACCATGGAAACCAAGCGCGAGGTCGACCCGTTGATGAGCCGGGAAGCCCTCCAAGCCCGAGTCAACGACTACACGTCGGGAAAAGACGCCGCTCTTGCCCTCATCAGCCCCGTCTTCGCCGACCTGTCCGGCTTGCCGCCCCTGATCATCCAGGCCGGAACTCACGAGGTTCTCCTTGACGACGCCCTCCGCCTGGCACGACAAGCCGCCAGCGCCGACGTCGAGGTCACGCTCGACATCACCCCCGGGGTGCCCCACGTCTTCCAGGCCTACTACCCGATCCTCGACGAAGCGGTCGCGGCGCTGGACAGAGCCGGAGAGTTCCTGTCGGCGCATCTCGCCGGCCCAGACCGAGTCACCGGAGAGCGGAAAGCGGAACTCAAGGTGTCCTCATGACCCAGAGAGTCACGGGTTCAATCCCCGCCGCCGTCACCAGGTAAGCGCAGATTCGCAGACCGCTTCGAAAGTCTGCTTCTGCAGCGAGGAGCGTGACATGACCACAGCCAACGACTGGAACCTGAAGATTATCGCTGAGTTCCGCGCCAACGAGGGCCGCGTCGGCGGTCGTTCCGAAGGCGTGCAAATCGTCCTGCTCCATCACTCCGGCCGCAAGAGCGGGCGTGAGTACGTCAACCCGTGATGTACCTGCTCGACGAGAGTGACGAGAAAAGATCTACGTGTTCGCAGCCAAGGCCGGCGCGCGCAGGGACATCGATTCGTTGGCCCCACGAGTGTGTATGCCTTCATGCAGAACGTCGGCGTAGTGAACGACCACATCCATGGTTGCTTTCGCGCGAGTGATTACTCGCCTGCGAGCAGGAGCGGTTGAACCTCCGGCCGCCTCTTCCCCGACAGAAGGTGCGTCGCCTAACACGAGAACGGCGCGTGATGGTAGGGAGGGGTCGACCACGCACGACAGCGCAATCGGCTCGGGCAGCAAACGGGCAGCAAACGTCTGAAAATGGCTCGACTTAGCCATGCGCGAGAGGTTGGCGATAGCGCCTGAGAGCCGCATGAATAGAGCGATGGCGCGTCAATCGTCGTCAACCGTCGTGGGGGCGAAGTGGCCTGTCACGCCGGAGGTCGCGGGTTCGAGTCCCGTCGCTCCCGCTATTGACCGCGCGGTTACGGGCTCGCCGTTGGGCGAGTTCGTCCGCGGCCTTGAAGTAGCGCAGGAAGGGCCCACGTGGCGTCACAGCCACGATGTGGCCCTTGTCTTGCCACACGCTCTGACGAGCGAGGCGACCAGCCGACGCCGCTCGGCGGCCTCCGATCACGCCGATGTCTTGCCAGATTCGCTCGAGCAGGCTTGCGAGCACTTTCTGCCGCTCGTGGGCGCTCGGTCTGCCAGAAGCGTGCGAAATCGGATAAGAGCTCGTCGGCCTGCTTGAGCCGTGGGGTCGAGTGGCCGCGATGTTCGCTCTGCCCCGTGAGTCGCGGCTCAACCAGGCGATTCATCTGTCAAGTTTTATGGCAAAAAAAATTGACATATTTGCTTGCGATCAGTACCTTCGGGAGCATGCCCAAGAAGACTTCCAAGAAGCGCCGCCGGAGTACGGCCGAGACCGTCCGACAGCGGGTGGACCGGGGTGGTGCCCGCCTCTGGAAGTACGCCGACTTCCAGGATCTGCCGCCGGCAGCTCTGGCTCAGGCGCTTTCCCGGCTGGCACGAGAGGGCACTCTCCAGCGCATCGCCAAGGGCGTCTATTACCACCCGGAACAGACGTCCTTCGGCCCCAGCCTTCTTGGCGCTACCGGCGCCACTGCCGGCACAATCACAGCTCCTGTGTACCCAGCTGGCCTGAGCGCGGCCAATGCTCTTGGCCTCAGCTCCCAGAACCCCTTTCACACCGAGTTCGCAACGACAGCACCGGGGACCCCGACCGCGCTCCGCAATTTCCTGGTCCATACCGGCCGGCCTGCCGCGCGGGAAAATCTCTCAACCGAGGAAGGCGCGCTCCTGGAGATCCTGCGCGAGCGGGCCGAGTCCAGCGACCTCTCAGCGGAGGAGACCGCCAAGCGTCTCCTCCGTCTGCTCGCGGATGAAGAGAGCTTCAGGAGACTCGCGCGTGCCGCTCTACAGGAACCCCCGCGCGTGCGGGCGATGTTGGGCGCGCTTGGCCAGGAACTCGACATGCCGCCGCGCGCTCTCGATCCTCTGAAGAGGAGTCTCAATCCGCTCAGCCGGTACGACTTCGGTCGGCTCAGCTCGTTGCAACACGCGAGGGAGTGGCAAGCCAAGTGAGACTCTTTGAACACGACGAGTTCGAGCAAGCGATGGTGCGCGCCGCAGAACAGTTCGAGGTCAGCGAGCAGTTCGTCGAGAAGGATTACTACGTCACGGAGATCCTTCGCATCGTCGCGGAGAGCCTCGGAGACAAGGCGATGTTCAAGGGCGGGACAAGCCTCTCGAAGGGTTGGGGACTCATCAACCGCTTCTCGGAGGACATCGACCTCTTCGTGAACCGCGAGAAGTTCGATCCACCTCCGGGCACCCACAAGATGGACAAGATGCTGAAAGAACTCAGCGAGGCCATCGCGCAACACCCTGCCTTAACCTGGCTAGACGAAGGGATGACCATCGGCGGCTTCGGCCGGGAGGACTACTTCCAGTACGACTCCCGTTTTGACGAGCTGCCCGGAATCCGTCCGGCTGTGCGATTCGAGCCGGGCGTTCAAAGCGGGACGTTTCCGACCGAAGCGGTGCCGATTACATCCATGGTCGGCCAGTACTTGCTCGAACAAGGCCGTAGCGACATGGCCGACGACCTCAGAGGCTTCGAGATGACGTTGCTCCACTTCCGGCGCACCTTCGTGGAAAAGCTGTTCGCGTTGCACGGCAAGGTGGTGCGACTCATCGACGAAGATCACCCCTCGGGCGACACGCGCGTCACTACTCCGACTTGTATGCGCTGTCGGACCAGAACGAAGTGCGCGCCATGCTTGCGTCAGATGAGTACGAGCAGATACGCAAGGACTACGACGAGACCAGCAGCAGCTCAAAATACCTCGCGAGCATCTATCGTCCCCCAGAGGACCTGTCCTTCGCGAACAGCCAAGCATTCTTCCCGGACGCAGAACTCAAAGCACAGCTTGCGGCTGACTACGAAACCCAGTGCCGTCTGCTCTTTTCAGGACCCGGCTATCCAGCCTTCGACGAAGTCCTCGCGCGTTTCGAGGAGATTCGCAACCTGCTCTAGGTCCAGCTGTGGCCAGTGCAGCCGCGCACGCTCTTCGAGCGGCTTCGTAGAATCGGAGCCGTCAATTGAGCTTCGACGTCGCACTAGAGAACACACTCACGCAATTGCCGCGCCGGACCGCCGCGCTAGCTTGGCCACTCGACGACTGATTCGCGAGGCAAATGGTTCGGTCACTGGTGGGTCTATCTCGTACCTCGGCTACTCACTGACCTCGATCGCGTGACAATCGCGGGTTCGAGTTCCCGTCGCTTCGCTTTTGACACCCCGTCTCGTCGGCGGAGTTTTCCAGAGCGGCTATGAATCGGGCTTCGAGCTTGTCTTAGAAGGGGCAGGCGCGACGTCCAGGTAGCCACGAGCGCTTCGATATACCATCCAGACCGTTACAACGAAGAGCACACTCGCGACGTAAAGAATCCAGTCGAACAACCCGTGCGCCTCGCCAGCGTGGTGGTGAACCTGCAATCGCGCGTACCACCCGAGCCACAGGTAGGCGCCGCTGAACAACAACAGCGGAATGTGCTCATTGCCTAACGCGACCAAGGGCGTCAGCGTAAGCAGCCGTCTCTTGCGTCTCTGCCTTAAGAAGTCTTCAAACGCCAAGAGATTTTTCGACGCGCACTCTCGATCGACAGCTGGGCGAATCTTGGCGTGCACGTAGGCAGCCTTGTCTTGGATGTTCTCGTCGTGATCGATGTGGCGCCAAACGAAGATGTTTGCGAAGAGCGGCCCGATCACGACCAACAGCATGATCTCGCTAAGAAAGAGCGATCCAGGCCTGTGGTCAAGCCCATGATCTTTCCAGTACGAGACGAGATAACCGGTGAGCGCTGTCATAAGCACAATGGCGACATTCGCATTCCGCTGCTGGAGGTCAACGCGGGAACGGTTGTCCGCAGACAGCTCCGAATACTCCGCAAGAAGTGCATCGAGTCGGTCGTGGCCGTGCGACGCAGAAGAGAGAGCGGGCGGGCGCGGCACTAGCGCACTACCGGCCAGGTTGAGAGCCAGGATTTTCCCCGCACCAGCAGGGAGAGCGCTTCCCGTGTGTAGATGCCGATTACTCGGGTGTATCCAAGCTGGTGGAACCGTCGTGGCGAGTGGTAAACGAAGCAATCTGCCAGGTACGCGATCGTCCCACGTCGCGCGATCCGACGGAAGAGCTCGCAGTCCTCGCCGGCAATGATGTCCCCGTTGTAGCCGCCGATGGACTCAAAGATCTCGCGTCGGACGATCTGGCACTCGCCCCGACCTACAAACGCTCCGCGTTTAACGCCGGCTTCAATGAGTCGGTTTCCAATGAAGTGCATAACTGCGTCACGGCGTGTGGCGGCCCATGGATACGGCAGTATTCGTGTCGTCGCCGCGACTACGGAGGGATCTGCAAAAGCATTGTCGATCGCAGCGAACAGCTTGGCGGGTTCGGGTAACAAGACGTCAGCATCGTGTGGAAGAGCAGATCCGACGAGGTCTGTGAGGCACCGACATTTCGAGCGTGAGCAATGCTCTGTCGGGCGAGTGGCGATCCGACAATTACGCGATCAGCTAGGCGGGCCTCGTGGACCGTGTCGTCGGTGCTGCCGCCGTCAACAACGATGACCTCAAACTGAAGCCCATACTGGCGGCGGACCTCCCTAAGGCAGAGCAGTGTCCGCCCGATGCATCGCGCTTCATCCTTGGCCGGAATTACGATTGTCAACGACACCGTCCCTATTTCGCAGATTCACGACGTCGATGCAAGATCGCGTCAACGCCGCCGTCAGGCGACGGCTGGCATGGCGACGCCTGCGAGGGCCGCTGGGAAAATCCCCAGTTGTGGCCCTACTCCTGGATATCAATGGGGTGCCTAACGAGGGGTCGAGTCCCGTCGCTCCTGTTCGAAAGCCGCCGCAAGGCGGCTTTTTTCAACTTGCGACAGTTGTCGCGCATAAAGGCTCCGGCGGGGCCAAGATGCATGTGTGAGGTTCCTCCTCGCTGCGGCAGCGCTGATGAGCGCGACGGTCCTGGCGTCTGTTGCGCTGGCCTCCGAGGTGACCACGCTCAAGCTCGGCGGCACCTTCACCGTCACCGGGCAAACCGGGATCGCGCCGGGTGCCAGCAGCCGGACGACCGGGACGTTCGTTGCCACGGCACGCAGAGACGCAGGCCCCTGGTACCTCGTGAAGAGAGGCCGTACCGACGCCCACGGTCACTTCAAGGCAGTGATCAAGCCCAGCCTGCGCGGGACGTACACCTTGCGACTCACGACGCCGGACGAGCGTGTGATCACCTTCCTGTTGCGGGTCACGTAACCGCTGCGGGCGTCACCCACGACGTGCCACCTTCAGACCTCGTAGACGTCGAGGTCGACTACCGGCCGATCGACGCCGGCGGCGCGGCCCGCGCGGCGGCGTCGATCGGTGAGCTGTTGTAGCCCCGGCGGGCAAGACCGAGGAGTGCGGCCGGATGGCCGCGCCCTCGATCTTGCCCGCCGGTGATGTACCTACGGGGAGGTGTCGCCGTAGATGTTTTGGTCGAGCCCTCCGTCGTGCGGGCACTGATCGGCCGAGAACACGTTGACCGTTTGCTGGTTGTTGCCGTTGCCGACGGTGGTCGGGATGACGGTGCGGCACTGGAACACGTCTGCGGTCCCTCCGTCTGCATCCTCGGTCACTTCGCGCTGGTCCTGGCCCTGGCGGGTGTTCCGCCAGTCCGTCCAGGTTGCGTAGGTGAAGGTGTCGATGCTGGAGACCCAGAGGTAGTCGCCGGCAAATGGGATCGTCCGGTTTCCGAACTGCTCGTAGTTCGGATTCGACGGCTGGTCTGTCAGCTTCGTCGCCGTCGCGAACGTCGCGGCCTCGTCGGCACCGGCAGATGCAGCGTCGCTGCTCATGCTGGCGTAGACATCAAGGCCGGCATCGGTCGTTTTCGCTCCGCTCGCCGAGTTGCAGTTCGCGATCGGATTCTGGACGCTGTAGCAGGGATCGTTGCGGCTGTCCCACCACTCGAGGTGGATGCTCCCCGCATCGGCTGAGATGGCCGGGAAGACCTGATGCCCGGTCTCCGACGGTGCGACGAGTTGCGCCGGCGTCTTGCTGCCGGTCGAACCGTCGTAGCGGAAGTAGTAGACCCCGGCTTGGCCGACCTGGTTGTTCTCGACGCTCTCGTAGGTCGTCTGTGACGGCACGATCGTCGTCGGGATGGTCGCGTCGTAGACGATGTAGACGTAGTCGTGTGTTGCGTCCTTCTGGTCGGCACTGCTGCGCGGCGAGGTCGTGCGCCGGAAGAACGTGAAGCCGCTCTCGCACGCCCCGGAGAAGTCACCGCAGTTACGGGCGCCGGTGTTCTCCGGTGCGACGTCGCCGCCGGCCGGATCATCCAGTTGCGAAGTCGGCTGCGGAATCGGGGTCGGTGCGGGCTGATCCGCTGCGTCGCTCGCGATGAACTGCTGGATCTGCTGAACAGGCCCGAAGGTCTGGCCGCCGTCGGTCGACTTGGTTATGTCGACGAAATCACCCGGCTGGCCCGGCCCTGCAAACTGCCTGAACGTCACGAAGACATTGCCGTCGCCGGTGACCGAGATCTCCGGGTCCTGGACGCTGTGCGCAGGCTCACTGATCTTTTGCGGCTGCGAGAACGTCACCCCGTGATCGGTCGACCGCGAGAAGTAGATCGCGTTCGAGCCGTTCCCGTTGAACCGGCTGTACGCGAAATAGACGTTTCCGTCATCGGTGCCGCCGGTCCGGTCGACGTTGATCGACGTCTTGTCGTTGAAGACGCCGTTCAGGTTCGGGGCCGAACTTCCCTGACTGACGACAGTCGTCCCGTCGTACTGCTTGCCATCGTTGCTGGTGCCGCCGCCCGAATTGATGTACCGGGCAACAAAGACGTCGCCGAAGGTCTTCGCCGAGCCCGCGGGGTCGCCGCTCGACTCACTGCCGAAAAACGCACGACCATGGTTATCCCAAGCAATCACCGGATCCCCCGCGGACGCAGTCCGGGCCTGCGACAAAGCGGCATACGGCGAGCTGTCGCCCGGATAGCCCGGAACAAGCGAGCTCACGAAGCTGCCGCCGCTGTTCTCACTGCGGTAGTAACCGAGCCAGATCGGGCCACTCGCGGGACCCGGGCCTGTCGAGGTCGGGCTGTTGTAGACGCCGCAATAGTCGTTCGAGCTGCCGAGGATGACCGCTGTGTTGCGCGGATCCACCGCAACGCTCGGCTCGTTCTGCCTGGCATGACTGATCGAGCACTCCGTCAGGGTGGCGTCGGTGTACGGGTTGCCCGTCACCAACGAGTAGTCGCTCACATAACCCGTGCACCCCTGCTCGGGCTGACAATCCTGGGTCAAACGCCCATCCGTCCCGGGTGTCGACGCACCAGCAATCGCCGTAACCATGAAGGCGGCCAAGACAACCGAGGCCACCACCAGCGGTGTTTTCCTCAAGACTCTCCCCCTTTCACTGACACCCAATCGGTGCCCACAAAACGCACCACGATAAACCGGCCCACAACCACAGGCTCGGGGCGACGCGATTTCTTCGACTGCTGCGCGGACGACCTCGTCGAGCCTGGGCCGCGCCGTTGCTCGGCGCGGCCCAGACGTCGGGAAGAACCGGCTACCAGGCCGAAGGCGCCGGGGGCGGGACGACCGGAGGACGGTCGTCGCACGTGATCGTGTTCGGGAGCTCCCACGACGCAAACCACGGACCGGTGGTCCCGCCGCCGTCGTTGCCACCCAAGTCGATCAGCGAGAACTCCGAGCCCGCCGCCGTGAAGTGGAACGAGCCGCAGTTGTTGACCCCGACTGCACCGACGTTGCGCGCATCGACGTTCTCGAACGACGCCGAGCCGGCGACACGGGCGCTGACAACCGAGGTGCCCGTGCCGTCGATGTGGATGTCCTTGAAGTGGACGTTCGAGATCGAGTACAGATCCTTCACCGGCCAGTCCGAGACGAGCATGATCGCGTTGTAGGTGCTCTGGAGGAAGTTGTCCCCCGTCACCTGGACGTCGGCCGTCAAGGATCCTTCCAATGCGTAGAGCCAGATCGCGCCGAGGCCGATGTTCCAGTTGAGCTCGTACGTCCCGGCGCGAACCGTCGTGTTGTTCGCGAACGAGAGGGAACCGGCGAACGGGGTCGAGCCGAAGCGCGATCCCGCGTGCAGGCCGCTGCCTTCGCGCACCGGGTCGGCAACGACGTTGTTCGACACGGTGTTGTCGTTGCCACCGTAGATCGCGATCCCGTTCGCGAGCGACGGGCTCTGGACCGTGTTGTGGTCGAACACGTTGCCTGTGTTCTCGATCCCGGACGACCCCGCCTCGGACCACATCGCCAGCGCGTCGTCACCCGTGTTGCGGATGAGCGAATTGACGACCGACGAGCTCGTCACTCCCTTGTGGAAGTTCAGGCCATCCGCGATCTGGTCGGCGATCACCGTGTTCGCGATCGTCACGTTGGTCATCGGCCCGTCGAGCCAGATGCCGACCTTCGTGTGGTGGATGTAGAGCCCGTCGATCGACGAGTCGCTGAGCGCGCCGCCGACACCGTTCACCTGGTCGGTGTCGACGCGGTCACGCACGTCGCCCTCGATCGCGAAGTTCGACAGGTGGACGTTGTGACTCCCGCCGTCGGCTGCGTACTTGCCGTAGAAGCCGACCCCCGTGTGCACGGAACCATCCGGCACCGGCGAGCTGAGCGCGACCTGGCGGCCGCGGATGATCGTCCACCAGCTGCCCGCACCTTCGATCGTCACGTCGTCGACGATGATGTGGCGGTTCACCTGATACGTGCCGGCCGGGATGAAGACCGTCTTGTGCGCGGCCTTCGCTGCGGCGATCGCTGCATCGAACGCCTCCGATGACTCGACGTGGCCGCGAGGATCGGCATGGAAGTCGAGCACCGACACCGAGTTCGGCACCGAAGTGACCGGTGGTGCGACCTGCTCGAAGTCCACCAGGTCGATCACGGTCCAGTCTGCGTTCCTGCCCTGGGGCACCGTGACCCGGATCGTGTCTCCCGCGGCATAGACGTGGTCGAGCAGGACCCGCTGCTCGTCGTAGAAGTGCATCGGCCGGAACGGGGTTGGGAATGTCGGGGCCGGAGTCGTGGCCGCCGGCACGCAGCCACACTCGGTGACCCACCAGTCGGGATGGATCGGGCCCGCGTTCGGGTCGTTCGAGAACGGATACTGGTTGTAGAGCCACGAGTACTTGGACGTGAGCATCACCGTCTGCCTCGATTGGGGCTGCCCGTTGAACGTCAGCGTGAGCGGAGCGTCGATGCCGCCACCACCGGCTGCGTCCGGGATGCTGTAGCGGATCGTGAGCGCGTTCGCGGGATGCGTCAGCGTGAACTGGACGTACTGGCCGGGCTCGGTCAGCTTGACCGCCTCGCGACCCGACGCCTCGGCGGCCAATGTGTAGGCCGTCGTGTCGAACCCGATGACTGTCCCATTCGTGTCGGCGTTCTCGGCTTCTTGCTCGGCAATACCGAGGTCGGCACCGCGCCCGGCGGTGAGCGCCGGATCGATGGCGGCGACCGTCACGCGTGGGGCGCTGTGTGCGGTCACGGCGCCGGCGCCTCCCGCCGCCACCCAGACCATCGCGGCGGCCAGCGTTCCGAGTCCTGCGACTGCGAGCTTCTGGTGCCAGGGCCTCGTCGAGCGAAGGCCTTGGGTGAGCTTGGGGCGTTCCATTGGGGGATCCCCTCTCTCGACCGTTGCGGTCGGTCAGATTGTGCGCTGTCTGCTTTTCGATAAATCAACGCAAAAAACGCACGCTCGACCGTACAACGGTCCACTAAAGATTGCAATTGCCGCAGAGACTGACCCGCGCCGGGCCTCGCCGACCGAAATCAGGCCGCGAGCGCGTCGGCTGCCGCGGCGACCTTGAAGGTGTCGACCAGCTCCTGGAGCAGTCCGGCGGTGGCGGCGAGCTCCTCCGCCGAGGCCGCGATCTGCTGGGCGGACGCGCTCGTCTGCTCGGTCGAGGCGCTCAGCTGCTCGGTGGAGGCCGAGGACTGCTCCGCCACCGCGGCAACCTCGACGGTGGCGTTCAGGATCTCGGCGATCCGGCTCGTCACCTGCTCCACCTGCGCGCCGATCTGTTCGAACGCCTCGCGCGCCTGCTGCACGACGGCGACACCGTCTTCGGTGCGTCTCGCGCCGTCGTCGACCACCACGACCGTCCTCTGCGTCGCCGTCTGAATCTCGGCGATCAGCCCGGCGATCTTGCCGGCCGCCTGTTCCGATTCTTCCGCGAGCTTGCGCACCTCTTCGGCCACGACCGCGAAGCCACGCCCCTGCTCGCCCGCGCGCGCCGCCTCAATCGCGGCGTTCAACGCGAGCAGGTTCGTCTGGCCGGCGATCCCGGTGATCGTCTCGACGATGCCGCCGATCTGCTCCGACTTGGACGCCAGGCCGCGCATCGCCTCGGTCACCGTGCTCGAGGACTCCCGAACGGCCTCCATCGCCTGGGAGACCTGGTGCGCCGACTGCACACCCGCGAGCGCCACCTCGTGCGCGGCGCCGACCTGGGCCGCCGTTTCCTCAGCCGATTGACGCGCGTGCTCGATCATCTGCACCTGGCGCTCGGCGCCCGAGGCGACCTCGCCGACCGCGCTCGCGATCTCGCCGACCGCGCGCTGGCTCTCGCCAGAGGTGGTCGCGATCTGCTGCGAGGCCGACGACACCGTGCCCGACGCCGACTGCACGTTTCCGATCAGCTCCGACAAGGTCGTGCGAGTGCGGTTGTATGCCTC
The DNA here is from genome assembly GCA_045805985.1 of Gaiellaceae bacterium. Classification (GTDB taxonomy): domain Bacteria; phylum Actinomycetota; class Thermoleophilia; order Gaiellales; family Gaiellaceae; genus PALSA-600. Next base: position 172,175 of record JBJMKA010000007.1, read on the forward strand.
CACCGACGCGGCGGTCTGCTCCTGGATCCCGTTGACGGCTTCCGCCACGCGGCCAAGCTCGTCCTTCGACACCTGCTCGATCGGCGGCGTCGAAGGCGATACCGCGACAGTGAGATCACCTCTCGCCATCGCCTCGAGACCACGGCGCAGGTCCGTCGTGCACCGCTCCACCAGCGAGCCGAGGCGCTGAACGATCGGCCCGATCCCGCGCCGGATCTGCAGCACGACCGCCGCTACGAGATACGCGGCGAAGAGGAGGAAGATCGCCGTGATCAGGAAGTCGCGGTAGAGCACCCCATTCAGGCGCGCGGACCGCTCTCTGAGCAGACGGTCGAGCGTGACCGGGTAGCTCGCACTGAGCCGGCGCGCGGCCGCGGCTACGAGCTCGCCGTCGTTCGCGCCGGCGCGCGGTAGCGGTGTGCCGCTCATCCCTGCGCTCAATGTGTCGCCGAGTCGCCCAAGCGAGTCAGACAAGAGACCAAGCGGCGCGCTCACCTCGCGCGCCGCGTCCCCGTCACGGGTCGAGGTCTGGACGGCGCTGCGATCAACTGCGATCGCGGCCAGCGCGTCGTTGAGCCGGGCGCTCGCCGCAGCGAGGTCCACGGCGAGGCGCCGATCCGCGCGGCTGCCATGGGCCAGTGCGACCGCGACGTCCGAAGAGGAACGTGTCGCGATGTCGAGCACGACCGGCGTTCGGAGCAACCACGCGTCCATCACCGAGTACGCATCGAGGTCCGGGTCGAGGATGAGGTTCGACGCGGTGAGCGTTTCCATGAGCGCGGCGTTGATCGTCGACAAGGCCGCGTCGGCAGCGGCGAGCTCGGCGGCAGGGCTCCGCCCGGGTGTGCGCGCGGCGAACGACGTCACCGCGGCGCGCGCGTCCGGCCACTGCTTCGAGAGATCGAGACCGCCCGGCTTCTGCGCGGCGATTGCGTCTACATTCCGCACCCCAGTGTCGATCGCGGCCCGGGCGACCGCGGCCCGCGTCACGCCCGCCGGCTCGCCGAGCGACGTCCGCACCTCTGCACTACGCAGCTCGACGGTCGACGCCAGCAGTCCCATCAACGGGCGCGCATAGCGAATGCCGGCGCGCTCAGAACCGGCGAACGAGGTCTGTGCCGCCATCCCGGACCGGTAGCCGTTGCCCAAGATCACTGTCGGCACGAGGAGAACTGCGCAGACGAGCGCGATCTTCCAGACCATCGCGAACCGCGCCGTCACCCCGACAGCCGGCGCGAGCAAGGCATCGAGCACGCGTCTCACACAAGACCGTTATCGACGCGCCTAACCGCTAGTTGAGGCGAAGGCAAGGATGGGGCGCCGCCGGAGCGGCGCCCCATTCCTGCTATCCGTGTGAGAACGTGCGGCGCGCCGGCAGGCTGGTGAGCCCGGACTTGTCGCGGGCGCGCAGCGTGACGGTGAAGCGTCCCGGCCCGCGGAAGCGAGCGGCCGGCGTCCAGTGGCGGGTGTAGACGCCACAGGGACGAGGCGCGACGAGCGTCGTGAAACGCCTCGTGTATGACAACTTGCCGGGCCGCGAGTCCGTCTCGATGATCGTGACGTTCTTCATCGAATCGTCGCAGATCCGGAAACGTGCATAGACGGCCGCGCCCAGGAAGCGCACGGACAGGATCGTCAGGCTTGGCCGCTTGTTCGTGATCGTCACGGTTGGGGCAACGATTGGCGTTAGTGCCGAGGTTGCCGAAGCCGAGCCCTTCGGGTTGGTGGCGGTCACCTTCACACGCAGCCGGAAGCCGAGGTCGGCGATCCGAAGCAGGTAGGTCTTCCCCGTCGCACCGACAACATTCGTGCAGGCCACGATGTCTGCATCGCAGCGCTGCCATTGGAAGGCGAACGAGGTTGGATTGCCGCTCCACGTTCCCTCGCTCGCGGTCAACGTCTGCCCCACGCGTGCCGTGCCCGAGATGGTCGGGACGCCGGTGTTCTTCGGAGCAGCGCTCGACGTCGCCGGCGCGACCGTGGCTGTGTTGTCTGACTCGGCGGAGGTCGACCCGTCGGCGTTCGTCGCGGTCACGCGAACCCTCATCGTGTGGCCGGCGTCTGCGCCGACCAGGGTGTAGGTCTTAGAGGTGCCGTTCGCGACGCTGACGCAACTGTTGCCGCCACCGTTACAGCGCAGCCATTGATAGGCATACGACGTTGGGGCGTTGCTCCATGTGCCGTTCGATGCGGTCAACGTCTGGCCCACCGCGGGTGTGCCGGTGATCGTCGGAAGCGCCGTGTTCACGGGCGCTACCTGGGAGGCGGCACTGCTCACGCCGGTCATCGACGCAAGTGCCAGCAGTGACGCAGCTACCACCACCCCCTTGAAAGCTCTCTTCGAATACTTCATGTCTGCCTGCTCCTTGTTCGAATTCGGGACCCTGAGCAACGCTCGGGGCGGAACTCGACCACTGGGATGTTCACCCAATGAACGCGGCCGGACGCTCGCGAGGTACGGCTCGCCGCCGCTTCAGCGCTCTGATTCGAACGCGGCAAGCCGCCTCCGGATTACGAAGACGTCGACGAGATCACACGGTCAGGGGACGAGCAGCGACTTGCTGAACGTCTTCGCGCTGTTGTTGCCGGAGGTCGCCTGGACGATTGCGAGTAGCTGATGTCCGCGATCCGCGGCGACGACCGTGTACATCGCCAGCATCGCCCCGGCGATCGGCGCGCAGATGCGCCCGTTTGCGTTGCAACGCTGCCACGCGTAGCTGTACGCCGTCGGTGCAGGCGACCACGTGCCGGTTGAGACCGACAGGGTCTTGCCGGTCGCCCCCGTGCCGGTGATGGTTGGCTGCGCCGTCGCGATCAAGGACGCTCCGGCCGCAACGACCGGACCGAGGAGGCTCGCATACGCGCTCGCCTTGCCGGTGCTGTCGGTTGCGTTGACGGTGAGGCCCATCGTGTGCGAGACGTCTTGGGCGACGAGCTTGTGCGTTCCGGCAGTCGCACCGTGAATCGAGTTGCACTGTGCGCCGCCCGCATCGCAGCGGTACCACTGATACGCATAGGTGATCGTCCCGGATCCGCTCCAGGTGCCTGCGGTGGCAGTCAGCTGAGCACCCTGGACGGCGCTGCCCGTGACGGTCGGCGCAGCAGAGCTGCGCGGCCCACGAGCCGGCGTCGTGCCGGTCGTCGTGGTGCCCGTTCCGGCCGGAGCACCGGTGACAGCGGCGCTGAGCGCTGCGACCGTTTTGCCGCCAGACGAGGCGGTGACGAGCACGACGAGCGCGTGCCCGGCGTCTGCCGCCGTCGCGACGTATGACGCCGCGCTTGCGCTCGCGATCGGCGTGCAGATTCGTCCGTTCCCGTTGCAGCGCAACCAGCTGTATGCAAAGGACGTCGGGGTCCGGCTCCAGGCGCCGTTGTCGACCTGCAGGGTGCGGCCCTGCTGGACCGTACTGCTAACCGAGGGCTGCACGGTCGACACGAAGCTCGCCGACGCGGGCGCAACGAGGCCGACGACGCTTGCGTAGCCGCTCGCGGTGCCGGAGGAGTCGGTGGCGGTCACGGTGAGGCCGATCGTGCGGGTCGTGTCGGCCGCGACGAGCCGGTAGCTGGGCCCGGTAGCGCCGTGGATCGAGCTGCAATGAGCCGCGCTCGGATCGCAGCGATACCACTGGTAGCGGTACGAGATCGTCGCGGCGCCACTCCAGGTCCCACGCAACGCGGTCAGACGCTGGCCCACGACCGGCGCGCCCACGGCCGCGGGCGCCGCGACCAGGGTCGGCCCCGCCGCAGAGGCTCCCCGCGAGACGCCCGCGCCCGCCGCGACCCCGATCAGGAGGAGCACGACCGCGGTTGGGGATGACCTCATGGCTGCCAACTCAATCAGCATTCGCTGAGAACACCCTAAGAAGCGCCGAGGTCACCTCTCAGGCGCCGAGGAACGGGACCCACGCGGAAAGATCGACATCGCCCCGAGCCGGAACGGCGTCGCGAATGCACACCGCATTTGCGAGCAGGTGGATCTCACGCGTGCGCAGCCATCGTTCGTAGACATCGAGCTTCGCGAACCGGCCGAGCACGTCGCGCGCAACAGTGCGTGCCTGGATCGGTGACAGCGCGAGCAGTGGGACCGGTGGGCCGAGCGGTCGAACGGAGAAGCGGCCGTCGATCGTGTCGATCGTCGCCCTGCGGTTTTGGCGCAGCGAGAAGATCTCATTGGGCGCGAGCGTCTCGACGGCGAAGCCGCGAAATGCGCCGCCGAGCCATGGCGCTTCGGAATCGACCTCCACGAGCCGGACGCGCGTCGCTGCATAGGTCGCGACGAACTCGGCGATTTGCGCGGCGGTGGCGGGACGGGGACGGAAGCGCTCCTGCACACGGTCGCGCGCAAGGCGGTCCACGATGATCGCCCGCGCGTCCTGCAGCGTGAGCTGTGCGTCACGCAGCGCCGCGCGGTAACGCGCGACACTACGACCGAATCGGTCGCGGACGATCGCGTGCTCCGCCGCGAGCACCGTCATCGGGTCGATCGGGCTCTCGACGCGCAGCACCTCGCGCTGCAGCAGCGCGGTCGCCGCGGAATCGCGGTCGCCCGTGACCTGTGCCGCCCGCGCGACGTCGCTCTTCAGGATGCGCCGGGTACCCAGCGTGCAGCGCACCTCCTTCGGCAGGCCGATCTGCCCTTCGAGCAGCGAGGAGTTGAAGCCGGCGCCCGCGAGCGCGGGGCCGTCGCACAGCTTGGTGTCGCGCGCCCACAGGTAGACGCAGGCGGCCGCCGGCTTGTCCGGGTCGTTGCCCGCGACCGAGAAGCTCGGCCAGCCCCACGACCAGACGCCCTGGATCTTCGTCTCTGCCGCAACCTGCTTCGCCGCGAGCGCCTGCAGCTTCACGATCTCGAGCCACGCCGACTTGGGCTGCAGCCCGTTGCGCCCGCCCTGGCCCGGCGCAGACTGGAACTGCAGCTCGAGGGCGACCCGGCCGGCCGGGATCCCGATCTGGGAGAACCGCGAGATGAGCCCGCGCATCCCCTGGCGCATCGCCCGGCTCGCGCGCGCCGGGCCGAGCGCAGAGAGCCCTTTCGGCCCGGGCGACGTGAAATAGACCTGGCGGACGAGGATCGCGGCCTTCGCCGTTTCGCGCCACCACTCCGCGGCCTCGCCTCCGGTGTACGGCGGGTTCGCGATCGTCAGCGCGGTCGTCGCGCCGAGCTTGTCGAGCTCCTGCAGGAGGAGCAGCACGTTCGCGCGGTACTGCGCATTCGTCGCGCTCCACGGGGTGACGGTCTGCGCGCCGAAAAGCTCGTTCTCGGCAATCAACGGCGTCGCACAGCCTGTGACTTGCACCGCGAAGTCGAACTCGCGCTTCGCCTTCGCCGGGATCGTCGAAGGATCGGCCGGCGCCGACGGCGTGCCGACGCGATCGTTCAGGTGGAGGTCGAAGAAGATCGTCGCGGCGCCCGCCGCGCGCATCGCCTCCGGCACGACCGTGCCCGACGAGAGGGCGAGCACCATCCCGGGCTTGGGCGTGATCGGAGCGTCGTGTCCGGCGTAGTCGACCCACATCGGCCCGTTGGCCGGGAGCCCGCAGCTCGCCGGGTCGTCGGCGTGCCCGAGGCGCGGGCCAACGGCCATGGCCCCGATCGCGAGAGCGAGAACAACGATGACCCCCTTCACCACGTCCAGGGTAAACGGCGGACTGGCCGAACCTCACTGCTTGTAACAGTCTGTTACTTGTGCGCTGTTACTTGTGCGCGACGCGGTCTCGGGTCACGTCCGCCGGGGAGGTGCAGCCGACCAGCTGCAGCGCGCCCAGGATCTCCGCTTGCAGGAGCTCGAGCACGTGGCGCGCCCCCGCTTCGCCGCCGACGGCGAGGCCCCAGAGCGGTGCCCGGCCGGCGAGGACGGCGCGCGCGCCGAGGGCCAGCGCCTTCACGACATCCGTGCCACGACGGATGCCGCCGTCGAGCAGCACCTCGATGCGCCCGTCGACCGCGGCCACAACCTCCTCGAGCGCGTCGATCGTCGACGACACGCCATCGAGCTGACGCCCGCCGTGGTTCGAGACCACCACACCGCTCGCACCGTGCTCGCACGCGAGCTTCGCGTCCTCCTCCGTCAGCACTCCCTTGACCAGCACCGGCAGCCCGGACAGGGACGCCAGCCGCTCGATGTCCCGCCACGAAACCGACGCCGACGTAAGCGCAAAGGTCTCGGCCGGAGTCAGCCCGCCCTGTCCGAGTGAGGCGACCGGGAACTCGGGCGGGACGACGAAACCGGTACGGAAGTCGCGCTCCCGCCGGCCGAGCACCGGCGTGTCGACGGTCAGCACGAGCGCCGTGAAGCCGGCGGCGACGACGCGCCCCACGAGCTCGCGGGTTATGCCCTCGTCGCGGAAGACATAGAGCTGGAACCAGCGCTGCGCACCCGTCTCCGCAATCTCCGCCGGTGTTGACGTCGCCATCGTCGACAGGCACATCACTGTCCCGGCCGCCTTTGCGGCACGGGCCATTCCCGCCTCGCCGTCGGGATGCGCAACCCGCTGAAACGCGACCGGCGCGACGAGCAGCGGCATCGACACCTCATGGCCGAGGACCGACGTCGCGGTCGTGCACGCCTCGACGTCGACGAGCACCCGCGGCCGCAGCTGCCACTGCCGGAACGCCTCGACGTTGTCCCGCAACGTCAGCTCGTCGCCGGCGCCACCGGCGTAATAGCCGTGCGCGCCCGGCTCCAGACGCTCGGCGGCGGCCGCTTCGTAGTCCCAGACGTTGAGCAGGGGCACGGGCGGAGGCTAACGCCCCCGCCCGCGTCCACCGCACGCCCTACGATTTCGAGAGGAACGGATCGATAAACAAGTCGTCGATCTGAGCGGTTCCGCTCTCGACCGTGAACTGTAGCTGCAACGCTGCTCCGGGACGCAGTTCGACCCGCAGGTCGTCGCCGCGCTCGTGCGCGTCAACGGCGCCGGTTGAACCAGCCGCCGCGCGGCGGCACCGGTTCCTCGCCGAGCGACCGCGCGCCCGCGACGAGATCCTCCGGCGTGAGCTCCATCAGCTCGGTATGTGAGAGCCGCTCTACCTCGCCGACGCCGAGCCGCAGCGCCTGCGCGTTCAGCGACTGCTCGAACAGCGTGCGCGCAAACCGCGCGTTGCCGAACGAGTCGTCGCGCTCCGCGTTGTGGAAGATCGCGCGCAACGCCACCTCGGCGCCTTCGCCGAGCGCGTACTCGGACTCCGCGGCGAACTGTCGGAAGATCTCGACGAGATCGTCAGTCGAGTAGTCCGGAAACTCGATCTCGCGTGAGAAGCGCGAGCGCAGGCCCGGATTCGACTCGAGAAAGCGACGCATCAGGCGCGGGTAGCCGGCCACGATCACGACGAGACGGTGGCGGTTGTCCTCCATGCGCTTGAGCAGCGTCTCGATCGCCTCGTCGCCGAAATCGAGACGTTCTGCTTCGCGCGACAGCGCGTACGCCTCGTCGACGAAGAGCACGCCGTCGAGCGCCTTGCGTACGACGCGATCGGTCTTGATCGCCGTCAGCCCGACGTACTGCCCGACGAGCCCGGCCCGGTCGACCTCGACGAGATGACCCTTCCGCAACAGGCCCATCGAGCGGTACATCTGCGCGAGCAACCGCGCGACGGTCGTCTTGCCGGTGCCGGGGTTGCCGAGGAAGACGAGGTGCTGGGTGGTCGCCACCTCTGGCAGGCCCGCCTCCTTCCGCCGTGCCTGCACGCGCAGGAACGCAACGAGCGCGCGCACCTGCTCCTTCACCGACTCGAGCCCGGGCAGCGCGTCGAGCTCCGCGAGCAGCTCCTCGAGCGGGCGCGGCGGCTCCTGCCGCCGCAGGGCGTCGAAATCGAGCTCCTCCCCGATGGTCGCGCGGAGCTGATCACCCAGCGCCTTCAGCGACTCCAACGGACTCGGCATGCGTTGACGGTACCCATTACCGTCCGCCGGGATGCCGACGGGACCGATGAAGCCGGACGAGCTCAGCCGCTACGCGGCGATGATCGTCAAGGGTTGCATCGCCTTCCGTCGCGGGGACACGCTGCTCACACTCGTCAACTTCGGCCATCGCGACCTGACGGTTGCGATCGCCGAGGCCGCCTACCGCGCAGGTGCCGCCGCGGTCGACGCGGTCTACGAGGACAACCGCGTCTATGCGATGAAGATCCAGCACGCCTCGAAGCAAGCGCTCGAGCATCAGACGCCGTGGAAGATTGCGCAGTGGCGGGCGCTCCGCGACGAGCACGTCGCGATCGTCCAGGTCCTCGGCGAGTACGAGCCCGACGTGATCGCCGACCTCACGCCCGAGCGTGTCGCCGCCGACAATGCGGGCCGCAACCGGCACGTCTCGCCGATCCGGCGCGAAGGGAGGCTCCGCGGCACGATCTGCGCCTGGCCGACCGACGAATGGGCATCCCTCGTCTTTCCGGAGCTGACGACGGCCCGCGCGCAGCGGAAGCTCGCTCGGGAGCTGCTGTGGTTCTGCCGGCTCGGCCCCGACGATCCCCCAGGGCACAGAGGATGGACGCAGCACCTCGCCGGGCTCCGTCGCCGCGCCGCGAAGCTGACGAAGCTCGATCTCAAGGAGCTGCACGTCCGCGACGACGGAACCGACCTGCGCCTGAAGATCGCGCCGTTCTCGATGTGGCGCGGGGGCAGCGAGGAGGATCACTGGGGCAGGCAGATCGCGATGAACGTCCCGACCGAGGAATGCTTCATCTCACCCGACGCAGCCGCGACCGAAGGCATGTTCAGATGCTCGCGCCCGCGGAGCTTCGGCGGGCGCATGATCGAAGGCCTGTCGGGGGAGTTCCGCGGCGGCCGCCTCGTGCGGCTGAAAGCGAGCCGCGAATCGGACCGCGACTGGCTCGCGCGCTACTTCGCCGTCACGCCGAACGCCGACCGCCTCGGCGAGATCGCGCTCGTCGACGCCAGCTCACGAATCGGCCAGACCGGGCGCATCTACTACAACGGCCTCCTCGACGAGAACGCCGCTGCGCACATGGCCTTCGGCTCCGGTTTCGCCAAGACGCGCACCGTCTCGATCGCCCGGAAGCGGCACGGCGTCAACCGCTCGACGACGCACATCGACGTGATGATCGGCACGGACGCACTGAATGCCGACGGGATCACCCAATCCGGGCGGCGGGTGCCGCTCGTATCCGACGGTACGTGGCGTATCTAGGCTATAGTTAACGAGGTTAATGATTCGCGTGGTTAATGACCCGATGACGATCGCCAACCGGCTCCGGCCGGTGCTCCTGCGCCTGGCGCGGGAGCTGCGCCGCGAGATCCACTCGCTCGGCGTGACCGGCGGACAGGTCTCGCTGCTCGCGTCGATCAAGCGCAACCCCGGCATCACCGCCACGGAGCTCGCCGAGCACGAGCGTGTGTCCGCGCCGGGAATGTCCGGTCATCTCGTCCGCCTCGAGGCGGCGCAGCTGATCGAGCGGACGCGGGCGACCGACCGGCGGCGCATCGGCCTCTTCTTGACGCCTGAGGGCGAGAAGGTGCTGAAGTCGGTGCGCAAGAAGCGGACCGCCTGGCTGGTGGCGCGGCTCGAACGCCTGGAGCCAAGTGAGCGGGAAGACATCGAACGGTCGATCGACGCGCTGGAGAAGTTGCTGAGCGACGGGTGACGCTGCTTAGGCTTGCGTCGCGGCGGACGTTTGCCTCGCTGAGGCGCCACCGCAACTACCGACTCTTCTTCTACGGCCAGCTCACGTCCGTCGCCGGGACGTGGATGCAGAACATCGCCATGGCGTGGCTCGTCGTCAGCCTTGCGCCCCACTCGCGCGGGCTCGCCGTCGGCCTGCTCGCGGCCTGCCGCTTCGGGCCGTTCACGGTGCTGGGACTGTTCGCGGGCGTCGTCACCGACCGCTTCGACAACCGCCGCGTGGTGATCGTCACGCAGTCGGTGCAGATGGTGTTCTCCGCGGTGCTCGCCACGGTCACGCTGCTCGGCCACATTCAGCTGTGGGAGGTCTACGCGATTGCCGTGCTGACCGGCTCCGCCCTGGTCTTCGACGCTCCCTCGCGCCAGAACCTGACGTTCCAGATGGTCGGCCGCGACGAGCTGCCGAATGCGATCGCGCTCAACTCGAGCCTCTTCAACACGGCGCGCATCTTCGGGCCGGCGCTCGCAGGCATCCTGATTGCGGCGTTCGGCTCGGGCTGGTGCTTCGCGATCAACACCGCCAGCTTCCTGGCGGTGCTCGGCGGGCTGCTGGCGATGCGCGTCTCCGAGCTCTATCCGCTGCTCGATCGCCGCCGGCCGACGATGTGGCGCGGCACGCGCGAGGGCTTTGGCTACGCGCTTCGCAACCGGACCGTCCTCGTGACCCTCGCGATGACCGCGGTCTTCTCGGCCGTCGGCTTCAACTTCAACATCCTGCTGCCGCTGCTCGCAAAGGACACGCTCGCGGCAGGGCCACGCACCTTCGGGATCATCTCCGCCTGCTTCGGCGCCGGCGCACTCGTCGGCGCGCTCTCTGCAGCCGCAGTGTCACGGACGACCTGGCGCGTCATGTTCCTGGGCGCCGCGGGCTTCGGGATCTGCGAGCTCCTGATCGCCCCGGTGCACTCGACCGTCCTCGCGGGCATCCTGCTCTTCGTCTGCGGGATCTTCTTCACGAGCTACACCGCGAACTCGAATGCGGCTATTCAGCTGGCGAGCCCGGACCACATTCGCGGCCGGGTGCTGGGGCTCTACTACTACGCGTGGAACGGCCTCGCGCCGCTCGGCGCGCTGATCGTCGGCTGGATGTGCGACCGGGGAGGCACCGAGCTTGCGTTCGCGGTCGGCGGCGTCACGGGACTCGCGATGACGGTGCTCGGCGCGCTCGCGATCAAGCCGCCGAAGCGGTTCACCCCGCGCCGGGTGCAGGCCGAGCCGGCCGAGCAGATCGCTGCATAGCGCACAAGTCCTCGAAAGTCGTACACTCGCCTTTCCGATTCAGGCTTCAAAAATCGGTCCGGCAGGTAACAGGGGGTGGGGATGGCGCAAGTCGCGTTCGAGAGGGTCAGCAAGATCTACCCTGACGGCACACGTGCCGTCAACGACATCAACCTGGATGTCCAGGACGGGGAGTTCATGGTCCTCGTCGGGCCGTCCGGGTGTGGCAAGACGACGGCCCTCCGCATGGTCGCGGGCCTGGAGGAGATCTCGGAAGGCGTCCTGAAGATCGGCGAGCGCGTGGTGAACCACGTTCCGTCGCGCGACCGCGACATCGCGATGGTGTTCCAGAGCTATGCGCTCTATCCGCACCTCTCGGTGTACGAGAACATCGCCTTCGGCCTGCGGCTGAAGAAGATGCCCAAGCAGGAGATCGAGCAGCGCGTCGCCCGCGCCGCGAACATCCTGGGGCTCACCGACTACCTCAAGCGCAAGCCGCGAGCGCTCTCCGGCGGGCAGCGACAGCGCGTCGCGATGGGCCGGGCGATCGTCCGCGAGCCGGCGGCGTTCCTGATGGACGAGCCGCTTTCGAACCTCGACGCCAAGCTACGCGTGCAGACGCGCGCGGAGATCTCGAAGCTGCAATCGGACCTCGGCGTCACGACGATCTACGTCACCCACGACCAGATCGAGGCGATGACGATGGGAACTCGCGTCGCCGTGATGCGCAAGGGCGAGCTGCAGCAGGTCGACGACCCGCAAACGCTCTACGACCGGCCGGTCAACCTCTTCGTCGGCGGTTTCATCGGCAGCCCGTCGATGAACATGCTCGACGCGGTCATCGAGTCGTCGAACGGCGGCCTCGCCGCGACGATCGGCGACCAGACGATCTCCCTCGGCCCCGAGACGCTCGAGAACCATCCGGCACTGAAGGGCTACGTCGGCAGGCAGGTCGTGCTCGGCATCCGCCCGGAGGATCTCGAAGATGCGGCCCTCGAGACCGGCGCTCCGGCCGAGCGGCAGCTCCGCGGCAGGCTCGAGCTGAAGGAGGCGCTCGGCTCCGAGATCATGGCGCACTTCGCGATCAAGGGCGCGCACGCGGAGACAGATGAGACGCGTGAGCTCGCGAAGGACGTCGGCGCCGAGGGGGCAGAGCAACCCATCGGCGTCGCCGAAGGAGAAGCGGTGATCGTCGGCAGGTTCGGCGCGCGCTCCCGCATCAAGCAGGGCGAAACGGTGACGGCCGTGGTCGACACCCGTGCACTCCATTTTTTCGATCCCCAGACCGGTAACGGAATCTATGACTCCACGAAAGGAGCAGAAGCGTGAAAGCCCCCAATAAGCTCGTCATCGCGGCGCTGCTCGGTGTGGTCCTGCTCGCTGCAGTCACCGCATTCGCCAGCGCCAAGTCGACGAAGAAGTCGGTCTCAGGCACCGTCTCGATCGTCGGTGTGTGGACGGGTCCCGAGGAGCAGGCGTTCAACGCCGTCCTGGACGGCTTCAAGAAGGCGAACCCCGACGTCAACGTGACGTACAAGTCGACCGGCGACAACACGCCGACCGTCCTCGCGACGGCGGTGGCCGGCGGGAACCCGCCCGACCTGGCGTCGGTCTCGCAGCCCGGGCTCGTCAGCGACTTCCAGAAGAAGGGCGCGCTGAAGAACATCGACTACGCGAAGGCCGCGCTGACGCAGAACTACCCGGCCGACATCGCGAAGCTCGGCGTCATCAGCGGTCACGTCTACGGCTTCCTGATCAAGGGCGCCAACAAGTCGACCGTTTGGTACAACGTTTCCGCGTTCAAGAATGCGGGCGTCTCGCACGTCGGCACGTGGGCGCAGTTCCTCAAGGCGGCGAAGACGCTCAAGGCGTCCGGCACTCCGGCGTTCTCAGTCGGCGGCGCCGACGGATGGACGCTCACCGACCTGTTCGAGAACATCTATCTCCGCCAGGCCGGGCCGACCAAGTACGACCAGCTGTCGAAGCACAAGATCAAGTGGACCGACCCGTCGGTCATCACGGCGCTGAAGACGATGGGCGCCGTGCTGCAGAGCAGCAACATCGCGGGCGGAACGTCGGGCGCACTGCAGACCGACTTCCCGACGTCGGTGTCGAACGTGTTCGCAACGGCTCCGAAGGCGGCGATGGTGATCGAGGGCGACTTCGTCCCCGGCGTCGTCGCAGGCAAGAACCCGCTGAAGCCCGTCTCCGGCTACAACGTCTTCCCGTTCCCGGTGATCGGGACTGCGAAGAACTACGTCGAGGGCGGCGGCGACATGCTGATGGCGTTCAAGGACACGCCGGCGATCCGCGCTCTCGTGCAGTACCTGGCGACGGGCGAGGCTCAGACGATCTGGGCGAAGCGTGGTGGGTACACCGCACCGGCGAAGACCGTGTCGCCGAGCGCGTATCCGGACGCGATCACCCGCACGACCGCGAGCGCGGTCGGCAAGGCGAAGGTCTTCCGGTTCGACCTCTCCGATCTCCAGCCGGCCTCGTTCGGCGGCACGGTCGGGCAGGGCGAGTTCAAGATCTTCCAGGACTTCCTGAAGAAGCCAAGTAACGCAACCGGCATTGCGAAGTCGCTCGAAACAGCGGCAGCAAAGGCATACAAAGCCGGCAAGTGAGCGGAAGTAGCGGAGGCATTGCGGTGGAGCCGCCGGTGATGGCGGCTCCACCCGAGGGAGGGCCGGGCGTGCTGCGGCGTAATGCCGTCGCGCTCGGTTTCCTCCTGCCTGCCGCGCTGATCCTCACGGTGATGATCGTCTACCCGACGATCTACACGATCATCCGCAGCTTCTACGGCAAAGACGCGCACGAGGGCTTCCTGCCGAGCGGGCAGTTCGCAGGGATCGACAACTACAAGTCGCTCTTCACGACGAACATCCTCGTCACCGCGATCAAGAACAGCGCGATCTGGATCCTCGTCGCGCCCGCACTCGTCACGGCGATCGGGCTCGTGTTCGCGGTGCTCACCGAACGCATTCGCTGGGCGGTCGCGTTCAAGGCGATCGTCTTCATGCCGATGGCGATCTCGCTGTTCGCGACCGGAGTGATCTGGCACCTGATGTACATCAAGGATCCTGGCCAGGGCGCGATCAACGCTGCAGTCGGCGCGGTGCAGAGCTGGTGGTCACCGCCGGGCGCGCTGTCGAACGCGGCAGCGTCGACGAGCGGACTCACGGGATCCCCGCAGACGGGCTACGTGCTGCACAAGTCGATCTCCGCAGGCGGCACCGCACTGCTCGGACTGACGGCGATCCCCCCGACCGACGTCCCGTCGTCGGCCAAGCAGGCGGTCGTTCCCGCGCCGAAGAGCGGCGCGATCACGGGCGTCGTCTGGCGCGACTTCAAGCCGGGCGGCGGTGTCCCGGGCAAGGTCGAACCGCAAGAGCTCGGGTTGCCCGGCGTGGATGTCAGCCTGATCGATGCGAGCGGCAAGAGCGTGCAGACGACGTCGACCGCGGACAACGGCACGTTCACCTTCGACAACGTCAAGGGCGCGGGCTACAAGGTCAGCATCGCGAAGTCGACCTTCGCGGCCCCGTTCCAGGGCATCTCCTGGCTCGGCTCGAAGCTGATCACACCGTCGATCATCCTCGCCTACATCTGGGTGTGGGCGGGCTTCGCAATGGTCGTGATCGGCGCCGGCCTCGCTGCGATCTCGCGCGAGGTGCTCGAGGCGGCGCGCACCGACGGCGCGACCGAGTGGCAGGTCTTCCGGCGCATCACCGTGCCGATGCTCGCGCCCGTGCTCTCGGTCGTGTTCATCACGATGTTGATCAACGTCTTGAAGGTCTTCGACATCGTCATCTCGATCGCGCCGGGCTCGACGCAATCCGACGCCGCGGTGATCGCGGTGCAGATGTGGCGGCAGAGCTTCGGCGGCGTCAACGACTTCGGTCTCGGCTCTGCGATTGCGGTGTTCCTGTTCCTGCTCGTCATCCCGGTGCTGCTCCTGAACGTGCGCCGCTTCCGGAGGGAGATTTAGTCAATGGCGACCATCGAAGCCGAAGCCCCGCCTGTCGTCATCGTCAAGGACCCGAGCGAGCGCGTGTCGGCGAAGCTCGTGCGGGCGGTTGCGAAGACACCGCTGCATCTGTTCCTCGCGTTCATCGCGGTCTTGTGGCTGATGCCGACGCTCGGCCTCTTCTTCACGTCGCTGCTCTCACCAGTCGACTTCACGCAGTTCGGCTGGTGGAAGGTGCTCTCGAAGCCGAGCCTCGCCTCCTGGGCCAACTACGCGAACGTCTGGAACCAGACCGACATCCCGACGTCGCTGCGCATCACCGCGGAGATCGCGATCGGAGGAACGGTGCTGCCGATCATCGTCGCGTCGCTCGCCGGCTACGCATTCGCGTGGGTCGAGTTCCCTGGGCGCGACTGGCTGTTCGTGCTCGTGATCGCACTGCTCGTCGTGCCGCTGCAGATGGCGCTGATCCCGGTCTTCCATCTCTACAACACGTTCCACCTCTACGACACGATCTTCGGCCTGATCCTCTTCCACACGGCGTTCGGCCTGCCGTTCGCGATCTTCCTGTTGCGAAACTTCTTCATCGGGATACCCAAGGACATTCTCGAGTCGGCGCGCATCGACGGCGCCTCCGAGATGCGCATCTTCCTCAAGCTGATCCTGCCGCTCGGCCTGCCGGCGATCGCGTCGCTCGCGATCTTCCAGTTCCTCTGGACCTGGAACGACCTGCTGGTCGCACTCGTGATGGCACGCAACACGACGCCGATCACGGTCGACATCTTCTCCCAGCTCCGCCAGTTCGGCTCGAACATCGACATCATCGCGCCCGCGTCGTTCATGTCGATGATCATTCCGCTCGGCGTGTTCTTCGCGTTCCAGCGGTATTTCGTGCAGGGCCTGCTGGCAGGTTCGGTCAAGTAGCGGTGAATCTGGCTCGGGGTCTGTACCTTCGACTCCATCATGCGCTGCGCGATCGTCGGTAGCGGGCTCGCCGCACTCGCGACGTACACCACGCTGCGGCACGGAGGATTGACGCCCGAGGAGATCGTGGTCTTCGGCACGCACGAGGACCCGACGGACGTCTGGCGCACGCGGGCGGCCGCGATCCGGCAACAGCGCATGCGCTCGGAGAGCGACGGCCACCTCGCACCCGCGTCGTTCCCCGGGCTCGCGGTCCGCGAGGCGGTGCGCCGCGTCTCCCCCGCGCCGCTGCTGCGCAGCGTCGCGAACCGCTACCACCCGAGCGTCGACGACTTCCTCGCGCACGCGGAGTCGGTGCGCAGCCGCACCGGCTGGGAGCGCAGCTTCCGCCTGCAGCGCGTCGAGCGCATCCGCGCGGTCGAGGGTGGGTTCACGCTCGACGGGGACGGCTCGTTTGCACACGTGATGATCGCCACCGGTCATCCCGGTCTCGCGCGGCCCGACGCATTCCCGGGCGCGGTGCACGCCTACGAGGCGCACGAGTACGCAGCGAAGGTCGCGATCGTGGGCGCCGGCATGGCCGCGGCGACGGAGTGGCTGAACGCGCTCGCTGCCGGCGCCGAGGTCGTGTCGATCCGCCGGCGGGAGCCGCTGCGCCGGCCGCTGAACGTCCCGCGTCCCTTCTTCTCGAAGCGCGGCCTCGCCGCGTTCCACGCGGCAACGACCGAACGCCGGGCGGCGACGCTGCGCGAGCTGTCGACGCCTTCCTATCCGGCGGGCGCCGCCTGGGACGAGCCCGTGCGTGCCGCGGAGCGCGAGGGCCGCTTCCGCGTCGAGACCTCTCTAAACGGTTCCGACCAGGTGATCGCCGCGACCGGCTTCTTGGATGGGTTCCGCCACGACGCGCTGCTCGTCGACCTCGTCGACGCGCACGACCTGCCGACGCACGACCGCTGGCTCGTGCTCGACCCCGACTCGACGGTCGCCGCGCTCACGGACGAATCGCGGACGCTCTCGATCGCCGGCGTCGCCGCGCAATGGGCGTTCCCCGCCGCCGACACGATCGCGGGCGCGAAGTACGCAGCCCATGCCTTCCGGAGGCGCGTGTGTCGTACACGCTGACCGGCCGCATCCAGACACGAGTCGTCTCGGCGCTGCCCGCGTTGCTCGTCGCGCTCGCGCTGCAGCGCTGGTGGGCGATCGAGCTCGTCGCACTGATGCTCGGGATCGGCCTCACGCTCGACGCGGTCGTCTACCACCGCTTGCTCGCCTACCAACCGGCCTGGCTCGCGCTGCCGCTCGGCGCGCTCGAGCTCGGGCTCGTCTACGGCGCGATGCGCTGGCTCGAGCTGATGGCGCCGCTCCGCTGGGCACTCGGGCTCTACGCGATCGGCTGGGTGGCCGCGCAGCTCTTCGGGCACGCGCTCTTCCCGCGCCTGCACCTCGAGTACGTGGAGGACGGCGGCGAGCTGGGGCGGCGCGGCGCGCTGACCGCGATTGCAGTGGCCGCGATCGTCGTCAGCGGGCTCGGCGCCGCCTACGCCGTCAAGCCGCCGACCATCCACCTGCACGGGACGGTTCAGGGGCCGCTCGTGATCCGGCACGCGCAGACACTCGTCGGCGGCAGCGTCAAGGGCGGGATCCTGATCCGCGCGAACAACGTGACGCTGCGCAACGTGACGGTGGTGGGCGGAGAAAACGGGATCGACGTGCTCGACTCGCACCACGTGATGCTCGACAACGTGCGCGTCGTCGGCGTGAGCCTCGACGGCATCCACGTGCGCCGCAGCTCGGTGATGATCGAGAACTGCAAGATCACCTCGCCGAACGGGCCGTGGGTGCAGGGGATCGACATCTCGTTCTCGATGGACAAGGAGATGTCGATGGTCGAGGGCTGCACGATCGTCGGCGTCCGCGAGGGCATCGTCACGCACATGACGATGGTCGACGTGATGCACAACCACATCGGCGCGACGAGCCTGCGCGGTATCACTATGGGCGAAATGTCGATGGGAGCGATCAGTCACAACGACGTGCTCGGCGCGCACGGCGTCGGGATCATCTGCCTCGACCATTCCGAGTGTGACATCCAGCACAACACCGTCGTCGGCACACGCACCGATCCGACCGGGGACGCATCGCGCGCCGGAGTGGCGATCGAGGCGCACTTCTTTGCCAAGGCGAAGGTCAAGCACAACACCGTGATCGCGAGCCCGGGCGGCGTCCAGGCGTTCGACCAGTCGACGCTGACGCGCTGAATGGAGCCGACCACGTTTCACATCGTCGCCCGCACGGGCCATCCGAGCTTCCTCGATTTGCCGTGGGAGACGCCGCTCGTGGAGTGGAACACCCCCCGCCTCGTCAACGTGATCCGCGGCATCAGCCGCCACGTCGTGCGCTTCGTCGAGTACGACGGCGCGCTCTACGCGCTGAAGGAGCTGCCCGAGCGGCCGGCCCGGCGCGAGTGGTCGCTGCTCCGCGCGCTCGAGAGCCAGGGCCTACCGGTCGTGGAGGCGGTGGGCATCGTCACGAACCGCGCCGACGATCTCGACGCGGTGCTGATCACGCGCCACCTCGAATACTCGTTGCCCTACCGCGCGCTCTTCTCGGGCGCGGCGATCCCCGACCTGCGGACGCATCTGCTGAACGGTCTCGCCGAGCTGCTGACGCGCCTCCACCTGCGCGGCTTCTTTTGGGGCGACTGCTCACTGTCGAACGCACTCTTCCGCCGCGATGCCGGCGCCCTGTCGGCATACCTCGTCGACGCGGAGACCGGCGAGCTGCACGCGCAGCTCAGCGACGGCCAGCGCGGCTACGACCTCGACATCGCGCAGACGAACATCATCGGCGAGCTGCTCGACATCGAGGCCGAGCTGGGCCTGCCGGACGACCTCGATCCGGAAGAGACGGCGGACGAGATCATCGAACGCTACAAGTCGCTCTGGCACGAGCTGACGCGTGAGGAGACGTTCGGCGCCGACGAACGGTACAAGCTCGACGAGCGGCTGCGGAAGCTCAACTCACTCGGCTTCGACGTCGAAGAGATCCAGCTGAACGCAACGCCGGACGGATATCGCCTCCAACTCGACCCGCGCGTCGTCGAGCCGGGGCACCACCGCCACCGGCTGCTCCGCCTGACGGGCCTCGACACACAGGAGAACCAGGCGCGCCGGATGCTGAACGACATCGCGCGCTACCGCGAGGCAGTCGAGCGCAAGGAGAAGCGGCCGCTCTCGGAGTCGGTCGCCGCGTCACGCTGGCGCGACGAGATCTTCGAGCCGACCGTTGACGCGGTGCCGGAGGACCTCTGGGCCGCGCTGCCGGCCGCGGAGGTCTTCCACCAAGTGCTCGAGCACCGGTGGTTCCTCTCGGAAGCGGCCGGCAAGGACGTGGGCATCGACAAGGCCGTCGCCTCCTACGTGAAGTCCGAGCTGCCGATGCTGCGGCCCGAGCGGATCGTCTTCGCAGAGCCCCACGAAGAGGAACCGCTCCTCTAATAGATCGCGGTGCCCGTCGCGGGGTCGAAGAAGTGCAGCCGGCGCGTGTCGACGGCGAGCTCCACGCGCTCTCCCTCCTGCGCACGCGTCGCGCGGTCGAGCCGTGCGACGAACCGGCGCCGGCCGCGGCGCGCCGCTTCGGCTTCGGCGGCCACCGCCTCGCGGCCCAGCGCCTCGGCGACCGCGTCGACGATCGGCGGCGGCGCCGCGACCGGGAAGTGGCCGAACACCTCTGAGCCCATGTCCTCGCGGATGTCGAGCGGCGCGGCGATCGTGCGCCCGTCGAGCGGCCCGTCGGCGAGCGCCGCGTCCTCGATGTCTTCGGGCCTGATCCCGAGCACGACGGGCTTCCCTTCGAACTGTGTGAGCCCGGGACGCACATCGAGCAGCGCCTGAGGCACCTCGAGCTCCTGCCCTTCACCGAACCGAACGCGGATCCGTCCGTCGCGACGGGCCAAATTGGCTGCCGCGAGGTTCATTGCGGGCGAGCCAATGAACTCGGCGACAAAGAGGTTGACGGGCGCGTCGTAGAGCTCCTGCGGCGACGCCAGCTGCTGCAGGACGCCCTTGTTGAGCACCGCGACGCGGTCGCCGAGCGTCATCGCCTCGGTCTGGTCGTGCGTGACGTACATCGTGGTCACCCGGAGGTCGCGCTGGATGCGCGTGATCTCGGCGCGCATCTCGACGCGGAGCTTTGCGTCGAGATTCGACAGCGGCTCGTCCATCAGGAACGCCTGCGGCTCGCGCACGATCGCGCGCCCCATCGCGACCCGCTGGCGCTGCCCGCCGGAGAGCGTCCGCGGCTTCTTCTGGAGCACTTCGTCCAGCCCCAGCACCCGGGAGGCATCTCGGACCCGCCGGTCGATCTCCTCGCGCGGGAAGCTGCGCATCTTCAGCCCAAAGGCGATGTTCTGGTACGACGTCATGTGCGGGTAGAGGGCGTAGTTCTGGAAGACCATCGCGATGTCGCGGTCCTTCGGCGGCAGGTCGTTGACCACGCGGTCGCCCACCCGGACCTCCCCGCTCGTGATCTCCTCGAGCCCGGCGACCATCCGGAGGGCGGTCGTCTTCCCGCAGCCGGAAGGGCCGACGAGCACGACGAACTCGCCGTCCCCGATCTCCAGATCGAGGTTGCGAACGGCTTCGGTGCCGTCCCCGTAGACCTTCGACAGACGCTCCAGCGTGATCGCCGCCATGCCGCCGCACACCCTACGACACATTCGTTACGATCGCCGCCGCGTATGTCAGGTGGAGTGCTCGCGCAACGGGTGCGGCACCGCAGGAGACGCAACCTCCTGGAGCAGCGCCGCGTGCTCGCCCCGGTCCTGATCGCGCCCGCGGTGATCTTCATCTTCGCGCTGGTCGGCCTACCGCTCCTGCTCGCGGTCTATCTCGCCTTCTCGAGCGCGACGTCGGGCTCGCTGTCCGGGCACTGGGTCGGGCTCGCGAACTTCCGGCACGAGTGGGGCAACGCGATCTTCCAGCGGGCGCTCTGGAACACGTTCTGGTTCACGATCATCTCGCAGGTGATCGTGGTTTTCGGGGCGGGCATCCTCGCGCACGCGCTGATGCACCCGTTCCGCGGGCGGTGGTTCCTGCGGTTCCTGATCCTGCTGCCGTGGGCGGCGCCGATCGCGCTCGGGACGATCGCGTTCCAGTGGATCCTCGACCCGACGTTCAGCATCTTCAACTGGATCCTCGTCCACACGCGCACGATCGGCGCCTTCTGCTCGGCGACGGGGATCAGCAACTGCTCCGCGACGAGCCCGCCGAACTGGGTCGGCGATCCGACGCTCGCGCGCATCTCGATCATCCTCGTGCACGCGTGGCGCATCCTGCCCTTCGCGACCGTGATCTTCATCGCCGGGATCGCATCGATCCCGACCGAGGTGCACGACGCGGCGGCGATCGACGGCGCGACCGGGCTGAAGAAGTTCTGGTACGTCAGCCTGCCGTTGCAGCTGCCGATCGCGATCATCGCGCTGCTGTTCGGGATCGTCTTCACGGCAACCGACATGACGGTCGCCTATGTGCTCACGCACGGCGGGCCCTTCAACTCGACGCACATGCTCACCACGTGGGCGTTCACGACCGGCATCGAGTCGGGCTCGCTCGGTGAAG
Source organism: Gaiellaceae bacterium (assembly GCA_045805985.1). GTDB lineage: Bacteria > Actinomycetota > Thermoleophilia > Gaiellales > Gaiellaceae > PALSA-600. The sequence goes on from JBJMKA010000007.1 coordinate 193,544, forward strand.
GCGCCGCGGTGTCGCTGTTCCTCCTGCCCGTGCTCGCCGTCGTCGCGATCGGGATGCTCGTCGCCGCGAAACGGGCGGAGGTCTCATGAGTCACACGTTGCGCCGCGTCCTCGGGCCGCGAGCGGTTGTGCTGCCGTTCGCGATCGTGCTCGCCTTCCCGTTCTACTGGATGGTGATCACGGCGTTCAAGAAGACGACCGAGCTGTACGACCTCAGCAGCGTGCCGTTCTGGTGGCACGACGGCGTCACCTTCTCCAACGTCCGCGACCTCTTCCAGAACACGCCGTACGTCACTTGGCTCGAGAACACCGCGCTCGTCGGCGTGATCGTGGTCGCGATCACGCTCGTCGTCGCGCTGCCGGCCGGCTACGCGCTCGCCCGGCTGTCGGGAGGCTGGGGTCAGACGATGGGCGTCGGCATCTTCCTCACCTACCTCGTCCCGCCGACACTGCTCTTCCTGCCGCTCTCGCGCGTGATCAGCGACCTGCACCTGTCGAACTCCCTCGGCTCGCTGATCCTCGTCTACCCGAGCTTCACGATCCCGTTCTCGACGTGGCTGCTGATGGGTTTCTTCAAGACGATCCCGCCCGAGCTCGAGGATGCCGCGCTGATCGACGGCTGCTCGCGCATCCAGGCGCTGATCCGCATCGTCTTTCCGATCTCGCTGCCGGGGATCCTGACGGTCGTGATCTTCTCGTTCTCACTCGTCGTCAACGAGTTCATCTACGCGATCACGTTCATCTCCAGCTCGCACAACCGCACGCTGTCGGCCGGCGTGCCCACCGACCTGATCCGCGGCGACCTCGTGCTCTGGGGCGGCGTGATGGCCGCAACGCTGATCCCGAGCATCCCGCTCGCACTGCTCTACAACGCGTTCCTCAACCGGTTCATCGCCGGCTTCACCGGCGGTGCCTTCCGCTAGCTGAACAAACCACCACTCACTTGGAAGGAGGGGCAATGGCAGAACGCAAGCTGACCCGCAAAGAACTGGTGAAGCGTGCGGGTGTGGGCGCCGCTGCCGTCGGGCTGGGCGGCAGCGCGGGGCTCGAGAAAGCGTTCGCGTTCGCGGGGCCGCACAAGTACACGCACAAGGACCTCAAGTACAGCCTCTCGATCCTTCAATGGGTGCACTTCGTGCCCGCCTACGACAAGTGGCTGGACAACACGTACATCAAGGCCTGGGGCCAGAAGAACGACTGCGACGTCACGATCGACCACATCAACAACACCGAGCTCGCGGCGCGCGCGGCGGCGGAGGTGGCCGCGCAGTCGGGCCACGACGTGTTCATGTTCCTCAACCCGCGGGCCGATCTCGAGGACCAGGTGATCGACCACGCGCCGATCGTTCAGGAGGTCAACCGCCGCCTCAAGAGCAAGATGAACGACCTCGCGCTCAAGAGCACGTACAACCCGAAGACGAAGAAGTACTTCGGTTTCTCGGACGGATACGTGCCCGACCCGGTCGTCTGGCGCCATGACCTGTGGAACGACGTCGGCGAGTCGCCGGCGACCTGGGATCACGTGCTGAAGGCCGCGCCGAAGCTGAAGGCGAACGGGCATCCGATCGGCATCGGCATGTCGAACGAGCTCGACTCGAACATGGCGAACATCGCGCTCATGCAGTGCTTCGGCTCGTACATCCAGAACGCGAAGCACCAGCCGACGATCAACTCGAAGAACACCGTCAACGCGCTCAACTACATGAAGCAGCTCTATACGACTGGGATGACGAACGAGATCTTCGGGTGGAACCCGGCGTCGAACAACACGTACCTCTATTCGGGCAAGGCCTCGCTGATCCTGAACGCGATCTCGGCGACGCGAACGCCCGAGGACCTGAAGCTGCCGTTCGCCGACAACCTCTGGATCTGGCCGATCCCGGCGGGCCCCGTGCAACGTCTCGGGCTCGAGCACGTAATGGGCGTGTTCGTGATCTGGAAGTTCGCGAAGCAGAAGACGCTGGCGATGAAGTACCTCGCCGACATGGAGGTCTTCTACAAGGGCCACTTCCTCAACTCGCAGTTCTACAACTTCCCGAGCTGGCCGAAGGCGGTCCCCAACATCTCCAAGTACCTCGCCAAGGACGCGCACAAGCCGCATGGCAAGTACACGATCCTCGGACGGATCGCGCAGCGCTACACCGCGAACCTCGGCTATCCCGGTTACGCGAACGCGGCCGTCTCGGAGATCTTCAACACGTCGCTGATCCCGTCGATGTTCGCGAGCGTCGCGCAGGGAAAGGTGACGCCCGAGGACGCCGCCCGCACCGCGCAGGCGCAGTTCGCCACCATCTTCAAGAAGTGGCGGGACGCCGGGAAGATGTAGGTCTGGGGCCCCGGCGACGGGGCCCCACTCTCTACGGAATGAGGACGATCTTTCCGCGCGGCGAGCCGGACGCCTGGCGCTCCCATGCCTCCGCGACGCGGTCCAGCGGATACGACTGGACCGCCACGGTGATGCGCCCGGCGGCGACGTGCGCGCAGAGCTCGCGGAAGCCGCGTTCGAGGATGTCGTGCGGGATCGCGAACAGCGAGTGGCCGTGCAGGTCGATCATCTTGCCGCGCACCGCCGCGGACGGGAGCGTCGCGGTCGGGCCCGCCGACTGCCCGAAGTGCAGGATGCGCGCGCCTTGGGCGGCGGAGGTGAGCGCACGCTCGAGCGGCTCGCCCCAGAGTGCGTCGACGATCAACGTCGCCTCGGGCAGATCGCCGTCGACATCGACCTTCTCGTCAGCCACGTCCGGCACGGCGTCCAGGTGGCGGGCGGCGCCGATCACGCGCTTTGCACCGAGGAACTTTGCCGCCTGCAGCGCGATGCCCCCGGCGGTGCCGCTCGCGCCGAGCACGAGCACGGTGTCGTCCTCGCGCACCGGCGCCCGCCAGGTGACGGCGAGCCATCCGGTGACACCGGCGATCCCGCACGCGGCGGCGCTCTCCGGCTCAATGCGTTCGGGCACGTCGACGGTCTCGCCTGGCACGGCACGCTCGGCGGCGGTCGCAGGTCCGCGCCACCAGACAAGGCGGCCGTCGCCAGTACGGCCGATCGCCTCCGCACCGATTACGTATGGCGGCTCCGGGGACCCGCCGTAAAAGCGTCCCGCCCCGATCGCGATGTCCATCGGGTTGAGCGGCGCCGCGACAACCTCGATCGTCTCGCCGGCCGGCGGCTCGATCTCGTCGACCTGGGCCACTCCCCCGATCTCGTGCACCCGTGCTGCGCGCATCACGGGGAAGGTTACTAACGGACGTGTGTGAAAAGCTACGAGGCAGATGGGCGTCTACCGCACGCCGGAAAGCCGCTTCGACCGTCTCCCGGACTTCGACTTCCAGCCGAACTACGTCGACCAGGACGGCTTGCGGATGCACTACCTCGACGAGGGCGAGGGCGATCCGGTGCTGCTCCTGCACGGCGAGCCGACGTGGTCGTTCCTCTACCGCAAGATGATGCCGCCGCTCGCCGCCGTCGCTCGCTGTGTTGCACCCGACTACTTCGGCTTCGGCCGCTCCGACAAGCCGACCGAGCGCAGCTGGTACTCGTACGACCGCCACGTCGCCTCGATCACGCGACTCGTCGAGAAGCTCGACCTGCGCAGCATCACGCTCGTCGTGCAGGACTGGGGCGGCCCGGTCGGCTTCCGCTTCGCGGTCGAGAACCCCGAGCGGGTGGCGAAGATCGTCGTGATGAACACCGGCATCGGCGCGCGCGCCCCGAGCGACGAGTGGCTGCGCTTTCAGTCCTTCATGCGCCGCGTCGGGACGGAGATCGAGGCGGGGCAGCTCGTCCGCCTCTCGCTCATCCAGCCGACGAGCGACGAGATCATCGCCGGGTATGACGCACCGTTTCCCGTGCCGGAGGCGCGGATCGGAATCGTGCAGTTCCCGGAGCTCGTCGCGACGAGCTCGGATCACCCGTCGGGCCCGGCGATGCTCGCCGTGCGCGACCGGCTACGGGAGCTCGACCGTCCCGCGCTCGTCCTCTTCAGCGACAGCGACCCGATCTTCTCCCGGCGCGCGGCGGAGGTGATGGCGGAGCTGCTGCCGAGCGCGGAGCTCGATCCGCCGGTCGAGGGCGCGGGGCATTTCCTGCAGGAAGACCGCGGCGAGCTGCTCGGCGCGCGCATCGCAGGGTGGTTGTGACGATCCCAACCGAATTCATACGTTAGGGAGCCGGGACTCCTACGGGAGTCGGTCAAAGTCAGGAGCGCGATGGTGGAGGTCGACGGCCCTGCGGCGCCGCCGGTCTCCACCGGCGCGTTAGTTCTCGATCGGCCGTCCGACCGTGAGCGGCTCCCGGACTTCGGGCGGCAACTCCCGGTAGGCCGCGTCGGGCGCGACGCCCAGGGCGTCGAGCGTCTTGCTGAAGAAGCAGCGTGCGGCGGCCGCGAGGACGACGTCGAAGATCTCGTCTTCGGTCAGCCCGAAGCCGCGGAGCCGGTCGATGTCCTCGTCGGTCACCGACGTGGCGTCGGCGGCGATCTTCCGCGCGAGCCCCTGCACCGCGCGCTCCTCGTCACTGACTGCGTCCCCGGGCGTGAACCCGAAGCGCTCGAAGAGCACCTTGCCGTGCGCGAGCGAGCAGTAGCTCGAGCGCAGCTCTCCCGCCGCGGCGACGGTGGCGAGCTCGTAGCGGCGCAGGTCCATCGTCTCCTTGATCGAACCGTTCAGCTGCTTCCATGCCGCGTAGGCGGCAGGGCGGCGCGCAAAGAGCCGGTTGTAGTTCGGTGTGTAGCCGAGCAGCTCGCGGTCGGGCGCTGCGAACTCCTCGTCTTCGATCGGTTCAACGAATGGCACGGACGCTCCTTTCAGATGATTCCGGCGCGCAGCGCGTGCGTGGCGGCCGCCGCGCGCGTCGACTGCGCGAGCTTACGCAGGATGTTCGCAATGTGACGGTGCACCGTGTGCTCGCTGAGCACGAGCGTCGTCGCGATCTCGCGGTTGCTCATCCCGGTCGCGACGAGGCGCAGGATCTCGGTCTCGCGCGAACTGAGCGGCGACGCGTCGTCCGCCTCCGCGCTGTCGCTGTGCAGGAAGCCGGCGAGCGCGCGGAAGAGCTCGCGCTGGTCGTCGCGCCACGGAAGATGCGAGTCACCGTTCAGCGGCACGAACCGCGAATGCGGAAGCAGCGACGCCAGCTCGCGCCCGCGGCCGATCGGGACCGTGCGGTCGCCGCGGCGATGCAGGACGAGCGCCGGGACTGGGACATTGGGGAGCAACGGCCGCAGGTCGGCGCCCAGGTCCAGCTCGAGGAAGATCGAGGCGGCCTCGGCCGAGGCGGCCGCGCGCTGCATGCGCGTGTGCTCGGCGATCTCGTCGCCGCTCGCGTGTGGATCGAACAGTCCGGCGAGCATCTGCGCGCCGAGCTTCCAGTTCACGCGCACGAACTCGATCAGCGACTGCCGCGTCGCGTCCGGGATGTCGTTGCGCGACGCGTAGCCGCTGAAGTAGACGAGCTTCTCGACCGCATCGGGCCGCCGGACCGCGAGCTGCGAGGCCGAGAGGCAGCAGCACGACGACGCGAAGACGACGGCCGAGCCGCCGACGGCGTCGATCACCGCTTCGAGCTGCCGGCTCTCCGACTCGACGGTCGGCCGCGGGTCGAGCTCGCGCGACGAAAGACCGCAGCCGATCCGGTCGAAGCGGACGACGCGGTGCGTCTTCGCGACCTCGGCGTAGAAGGCGCGCTGGTTCGCGTCCGACCATTCCTCTTCGAGGTGGGAGACCCAGCGCGGCCCGATCACCATCGGCGGGCCCTCGCCGTAGGTCGCGTACGCGAGCCGCCGGCCCTCGAAGTCGATGAAGCGGATGTCCTGCTCCATGTAGGTGAAGCGTAATGGCCCGCACGGGCCATCCGAAGAAGATGGCCCGTCGAGCCGAGGCGGCGGGCCATCGCCCGCGGGCAGGGTGCTGGCATGAATGCGGAAGTGATCCGGGGGATCACGGTTCGTCCCCTGCGGGGCGGCGAGACCGAGGTTGTGCAGGCGGTCTTCGACCGGCTCGGCCCGCGGTCTCGCCAGCTCCGGTTCGGGGGTGCGAAGAACGTGCTCAGCCCAGCGGAGCTCGAGCAGCTCGCGCGCATCGACGGAGACCACCATGTGCTCGTCGCGTGGCGCGCCGGCGAGCCGGTCGGGATCGCGCGCCTCGTCCGCGACGGTTCCGTCGCGGACGTGGCGTTCGCGGTCGTCGACGAGCTGCAGGGAAACGGCGTCGGCACCGTGCTCAGCCAGCGCCTGGCCGAGGACGCACGCGCCGCAGGGATCGAGACGCTGCGCGCCACGATGAGCGCCGAGAACGGCGCGTCGCTCGCGCTGCTCAAGCGAATGACGACGGGCATGAACTTGCAGTACGCCGCCGGCCAGCTGGAAGTCGTCGGCCACGCCGCCTGACCGCGAACTCCTGAACCTGGTTCGCGCCACCAAACACCACCGCCCCTACCCAACGCAATCCGCGCCCCACGCCCCGAACCTGGTTCGGCCTGCACGCCACCGGCAACGCGACGCGCCGGGCACCGCCGAATCAGGTTCAGCCCCAGAACCGAACCTGATTCGCGTCACCAAGCACGACCGCCCGTCATCCCACGCGATGCGCGCGAACCAGGTTCGAGAGTTTCTCCCGCCGCCCGCGTCGTAGACTCCGCGGATGGCGCACTCAATCGGTCTGAAGATCGATCACGAGCTGCCGGTCGGGAACGTCGACGTCAAGATCGTCGTGACGCGTGACGGGGAACGGCTCGGCGTCGTGAAGATCAGCCGCGGCTCGATCGACTGGAAGCCCGGCAAGGCGAAGCGCACCTGGTCGCTGACGTGGCAGCAGTTCGACGACCTGATGCGTGAGCACGGGCACCCACCTCGTTAGAGGATCAGTCCCTGCCACGGCTGCAGCGTCTGGCCTTCGTGCCCGGCCACGTCGTCGGTCATGTTGAGAACGCAGGTCTTGTCGCCGCGGCGGTAGGCCCAGACGCCGGTGACGCTCTTCAGCGTCTCGTAGCTGTCGTCGCTGAACTCCTTGCGCTTCGCGACCAGGTCGCGAACGTAGTGGAGCGTGCTGTCGGGATCGGCGCGCTGGTCCTCGACATTGCGCTTCGTGCTGCCGAGCGGCAACCACGGCTCGTGCCACTCCTCGCCGGAGCGCGTCCACGGGAGCGGTGTGCGCTCGGCGTCGCGTGGCGGGTCCGCGACATCGGTTATGCGGTCGGCTGGAACCTTGCCGTCCTCGAGCGCGATCTCGTCGCCCTGGAAGAGGATCGCATCGCCCGGCAGCGTCAGGACGAGGAAGAGCGCGGCGCGCGCCCGCGCCTCGTCGCCGTGGGCCCAGCGCGTTGCGAGCCGAGAGTGGTCGTGGTTCGAAGCGAACCACAGCGGCGTGGCGCCGGCGGGCAGCGTCGCCATCGTCCGCTCGACGATCGGCCGCAGCTCCTCGAGCTCGAACTCGGCGTTCGTGAAGTCGAAGTTCTGCGCGAGGTCGAGGTGCTGGAAGTACGGCGGGAGCTTGGCGAGCGCGACGTAAGTCTCTCCCATCAGCGTCGGCTTCGGGTCGTACTCGCGCGCGACGGCCTGCCACGCGCGGTAGATGTCGTGCACCTCAGGCCGCTCGCGCAGGCAGCGCTCACCGTCGCGGAGCTCGCGGTCCTTGATCAGCGCGTGCGCGACGTCGATGCGGAAGCCGGCGACGCCGCGATCGAACCAGTAGCGGAGGATCTGCTCGAACTCCGCGCGCACGTCGAGGTTCCACCAGTCGAGGTCGGGCTGCTGCGGCGCGAACTGGTGCAGGTAATAGCGCTTGCGCCGCGCGTCGTACGCCCACACGGAACCGCCGGTGAAGACGGACTTCCAGTCGTTCGGGATGTCGGGCGACCAGACGTAGTACTCGGGCCGGTCGGTGAACCAGTCGTGCTTGTCGGAGGTGTGGTTCGGGACGAGGTCGAGCCAGATCTCGATGTCGCGCTTGCGCGCTTCGGCGATCAAGGTGTCGAGGTCGTCGAGCGTCCCGAGCTCGGGGTGGACATCCCGGTAGTCCGCGACGTCGTAGCCCCAGTCGACGTTCGGGCTGGGAAACGTCGGGCTCGACCAGATCGCGTCGATGCCGAGCCAGGCAAGGTGGTCGAGTTTCGAGGCCAGGCCTCGCAAATCGCCAACGCCGTCACCGTCCGAGTCCGCGAACGAGCGCGGATAGACCTGGTAGATGAGGCGACCCACCGGCAGGCAAGCTACCTTCCTGGTTGTGACCCGCGCGCACAAGCTCGCGAACCTCCTCGGTGTGACGCTTCCGCTCGTGGGCCTTGTCCTCGCGATCGGGCTGCTCTGGAACACCTGGGTTGGGTGGACGGAGCTGATCCTGCTGATCGTCGGCTACCTGCTGACGGGCGTCGGCGTGACGGTCGGTTACCACCGCCTGTTCACGCATCGCGCGTTCCAGACGAAGCAGTGGGTGCGCTGGACCTTTGCGATCTTGGGCTCGATGGCGGTCGAGGGCCCGGTGCTCGCGTGGGTCGCCGATCATCGCAAGCACCATCAGTTCTCGGACGTCGAAGGCGATCCGCACAGCCCGCACGTCGGCGGCGGCAACGGCTTCGTCGCCACCGCGAAGAACCTGTTCCACGCGCACGTCGGCTGGCTGTTCGTCCACGAAGGTCGCGCGGACATTCCGAAGTACGTCCCGGACCTGATCGCCGAGCGCGGCATGAAGACGATCAACAAGCTCTTCGGCGTGTGGCTGCTGATCTCGCTGCTCGTCCCCGCCGCGATCGGCTACGCGATCGCCGGCACATGGCAGGGCGCAGTCACGGCGCTGCTGTGGGGCGGCGCGATCCGAATCTTCCTGCTCCACCACGTCACGTTCTCGATCAACTCGATCTGCCACTTCTGGGGCCGGCGGAACTTCAAGTCGTCGGACGAGAGCCGCAACGTGTGGGTTCTGAGCCTGCTCTCCTTCGGCGAGTCGTGGCACAACAACCACCACGCGTTCCCGAGCTCAGCGTTCCACGGCCTGCGGCGGTTCGAGGCAGCGCTCGACCCCGGCGGCTGGGTGATCACCGGGCTCGAGAAGCTTGGACTGGCTTGGAAGGTCGTGCGCATTCCGCGCGAGCGCCAGGCGAGCAAGTCACTCGCGGCCTGAGTGGCCTTACGAGGTCGCCTTGACCACGGACTAGACGCCTGACAGATCCGCGGGTATATCTGTTCGATTGACCTGCAAGAATCGAAGGGCCATGGTCGACTGGATTGACGCCATCAACACCCGCCGGTTCGTGAGCTTCGCCTACGACGGTTACGAACGAGTCGTGGTGCCGGCGGCCTATGGACGTAACGAAAACACGGGCAACTATCTGATCCGCGCCTACCAGACCGGTGGCCGAGACGCTACTCGGGCGATTCCCGCGTGGAGCATCTTCCGAGCCGACAAAGTAGTCAACCCGCGGGTCCTGGACGAGCATTTCGCTGAGGATCCGCCCGGATACCAGCGCAACGACAGCGCCATGGACATCGTTTACGCCCAACTTTAGGATGCTTGGAGGGCGACCCGGCGCGACCGCATCGGTCCGCCGGAGTCGCTTCTGCGGCGCGTCATTTTCCGCTTGTCGATGTTATCGGTGTCGAGTCTTTCTGGTTCTGATAAATCTCGCCACATAGGAATCGCGTTCGGGCTTAACAGGGCTGAGCTTGAAGCGCCGTTCAGCGAGGAAGGTTCAGGCCACACCGGCGAGCACAAACGGAAGCACCGGCGAAACTAGGTGCGATCGCTCGATCCTCGGCCCTTCGCGATCCCAGGACTCGAAGCGCAGATGGAGGGTGGTCTGATCGGGGAGCCTTGGCTCGAGCTTCCGCACCAACAGCTCAGAGAATCGCTGATCGTGCGACGTGATGAGCAACTGGCGCTTCGAACGCAACATGCGACAAAGATCCGTGAACCCTAGGACGTTCCGGTCGTCCATGAACTGCATTGGATCATCGAGAATCACGAACGGAAGTTCCTGCGAACGCGCGAACAAGGCGAAAGCAAGAAAGAACGAGAGCGCAACGACGCTAAGTTGCCCCTCGCTGAAGATGATGTTCGGATTCGCATCGATCTCGCGCAGGTCATCGTAAACGCGCGGAAGACTTCTGCCCTTTCCGAAGTAGACGTCGTGGCTAAGCCCCAAGCGACCAAAGGTTGGGTGCGGCGAGATCCTTCTGAAGACTTCTGCGAAGTAAGGCGTCAACCGTTCGAGCCAATCCCGGGTTACGTCGACTGCGGCGGCCGTTGAAGCAGTTAGTACGGACTTCGCTTCGAGCTCGCGAGCGGAGCTGATCTCAAGTGTCCGGGTTGCGGCCGTTAGCTGCTCCCCAGCGGCCTGCGCGGCCTGGCGAGCTGCGGCCTCTTCGGCCGCTAAATCGCTCGCCTCGAGTGCCGTAAGAAGCGACACTGCAGCCAACTGCACCCGATCAAGAAGCGTCAGTAACGCCGCGCCTTCACGCCGCATGTCCGCGCACCTGACCGTCACTCCTCGCGAAGGTTCGCGAAGCACTTCGAGTCGATCTTGGATGCGCTGACGCGTCGCTTCAATCGCCGCAATCTCCGCAGCGACTGCCTGCAAGCGTTCATCTTCCCGCTTGGCTATCTCGAGAGCTCCCTGCGCAGATCGAAGAGCCTCTCGCCGCTCATCAATTTCCCGCTGGATTAGGTTTATGCGCTCGCCTGCCTCACTATCGGCGAGTTGCAGTTGAAGGTGATCGCGCAGATGGTCTTCATTGATCGACTGACCGCAGACGGGGCAAACGTCTGAGAGGAGTCGCAGGGCGGCATCGGCAAGCCTTGCCCGATCATCCGCCTCCGCCTGCGCTGTTCGGAGCAGGGCTTCAGCCTTTGCGACCGCAAGCGAAGAGGTCTCTACCGTCAAGGTGGCTTTGTCAACAGCGTTGCGACTGGCATCCGTGTCAGGAGAGATCACCCCCGACACTCCGCGAACACGCGCGTCCAAGGCGGAAGTAACCGACACGATGTCCTCAACCTCCGCGCGCACTTCCCGGAGAGCATGAAGCCACGAACGGAGTTCGGGCGTTCCAAGCGGGTCCGGCAACGTCGCAGAGACGCGGGCGTCTTCGCCTAACGCCGACAGCAAAGCCGCCCGCGACTCTGAGGCTCCAGGCGCGTCAGCCAGCCTGGCCGTGATCGCCGCCAAACGAGCCGTCGCACGCTCCACAGAGACGTTGACGCGACTCAGGTTCGCTCGAGCGCCAGCGGCTTCACGGGAGGACTCACTCGCAACGCTACGGACGGACTCCTCAAACCTCCCAAGTACCTGCAAACCGAGCATCTCTCGCAGCGTGTCCTGGAACGATTCTGGCTTGGCGTCAAGAACTGCACGCATGGAGTCCTGCCTGAGAATCCCCCAGTCCGTTAAGGCACGAACGAATTGTGCGTGGTCATCGAACTCGAACGCTTCAGCCAAGCACTGCTGCGCCGCATCGCCGTCGAATCGTTGTTCGCCCCACTCAACGACGAGCGCGCCGCGAAGTGACGTCCCTGTCCGGCTGATGCTCAACTTCTGCCCGTTGCTCGCGCGCGCCTCAACGATCACGCGTGCTTCCGCACCCGCGCGATACCTGTTAACGAGTACTTCCTCGTTCTTGCGCTCGCGGTACGCGCCAAGACGTGGAACTTCACCGCTGGTCGCCCAAGTAATCGCATCAAATAGCGATGTCTTACCGACCCCGTTGACGCCACTAATCACCACGGCATCTGCATCGAGATCGATGCGCTCCAACTGCGCGAACCCGCGAAACGCTTCCACCTCGACGGCCGTCAACCTCATAGCTGCACCTCGCCTCGGGTCCGGAACGCCGTGACAGCACCTTCGGCAACCGCTGCCGTGACGCCGTTCAAGCGCAGCGAAGCGATGAGATCATCAAGAGGATCTCCGAGGGGACGACTCGGCACAATCGCGAGGGGCAAGAAGGGTGCGAGCGCCCCTCGAACAGCTTCCGCCTCGGGCAGCACCCCCGCGCGCACCAACCGACGAACCGCATTCATGTTGTATGTCGAATCCTCCGCCGAGTTCAAATCCTTGTCGCTAGCCAACGGTTGCTGGATCAACGCCACGAAGTAGATGTCCCATCGTTTTGGGCCTGGACTCCGCGCCGACACCCAATTTGCAAAGCCAACGGCAAGATCATCAAATACCGAGCCGACCTCACTCCATGAATCAGCGGCAAGGAGTCCGATCACCGACAACGGATCCTCGGCAGCGGTCACGATCCGAGAAGGCTCCTCCAACGCAACCTGTTCAACGAGAAAGCCCTCAGCGCGGAGCAAATCTCGCGCGATCGTTTCTAGAGGATGCTGATGAGTAGACATTACAGCGGGCTCACTACCGACCTCTGAACGAGCTGTTCTCCCGACAGCCAATAATGTGTCGCGCCGCCTGGGCCGGTAAGAATGTTGTCCATGGCTGGATGAGTCGCCACTATGTCTTGGACGAGACCGGCGCCGGGCAGTTGGCCGATATGGCCAACGCAAATGTTGAGGACGGGCTTCGCAACGTCTTGGTAGATCCCGTCAGCGCGACGCTGCGCAACACGCATCGCCTGCGCGTCAATCACCGCCGAGCTAACTGCACCTGGCGCGATTACCACCTCGATGTAACACGCATCTATCTCTAGGGCTGCCATTCGATCGCGCCCGCGCATGCCAGAGGAGCGATCGGCGAGAACCACGGCAACCGCAAGCAACGCGACCTGCCCAGCCTGTGCGGCAGCCACGCTGTCACCCGAAGGTACGTCTTGAGCCCCATCGCGGATCCAACGAAGTATGGAAAGCGCATCAGCCGCCTTGAACGTCGAGACGAGACCTGATGCACCTACGGTTACAGTGCCGGCAGGGAATTGCGAACTGGCCTCCAAAGCCCTCGCGGCGGCCATGAGTTTGCCCAGAAGGCTCCGCACAAGCGCACGCAGCAAGGCATCGAGAAATTCATCGGCGGTCTTGGCAAGAAATTGGGGCGCCGCCGACTCCTGGAGAACTTCTCGCCATGCGGTACTGAGCGAGCGGGCGACGACAAGCGTGGTCAGCCGATTATCGGCCGCGACAATGACCTGTTTAACGCGACTCGCGACGTAATCACCGACCGTGCCAAGCCCGATGTAGGCGACCACCCCACCACTGATCGCGGCTTGAACTTCGGCCACAGCCCACGACGGCGGCGAGTTGACCTCGTTCGTCGTGATGATGAGGCTGTCCGATTTGGATGCGCAGCCGTGCACCTTTCGGTATGCAGGACCCGATGCGGCGAGACTCTCCGTGTCGGTTACAGCCGGCGCAAGATGCATTCCTAGATCGGCGCCTCCGAGCTCGATACCGAGATCCCAATTGACGCAGAACACACGTATGGCTCCTTCTCGGAGAAGGGCCGCGATTGCTCGATGCGCGTAGTTCGGCCTCAGCGTTGTGAAGGGCGCGACCTGAACAGCAAGCATCTTCAAAGCTGGCAGCGATCCAGCTTTCTCGGCGTCGTCGGCTAGCTTCTCCAGCGACTTGGTCTTTCCGTCGGGCGTATGACCGTCGAGGCCGAGTTCAATCTCAGCCCGCTCCGCGAGATCCTCTGCGACCGTTGCGCTCAGCGGGAGCGCTGATGGGGCTCCACGGCTTACTCCTGCGCCTACGTAAAGCGCGAGTTTCCCGCTAGCCGCGTGGGCGATTAGCTCTACGCAGACCGGGGGCGGGGCAACCGCAATGAGTTCAGGCTCATAGAGTGATAGGACGGTAGACACACGTTGACACTACAAAAGTCAACGAGAGCTAGGAGATCGACCAGGTGTCGCCCGAACCAACGAGTGCCTGCAGATCTCCGTCGCCCCGGGCATTGGCCAGCTGCGCGGCGACCAGTTCGTCATAGCTATCGCGTTGCACGTCGCGGAACACGCCCAGCGGGACTGTGCCATGCGTTTCGAACGTGACTCTCGAGAGGGCGAACGCTGTCGCCAGGTCGGTTTCGTCGTGCTTGATGCCCGTGTCGCCGGCTACTTCGCTGTGCTTCAGGTACATCCGGTTCTCCTTGTCCTCGCGGACGAAGTCGAACGCGCCATCGTTGTAGATGTTGCAGTTCTGGTAGATCTCGACGAACGACGCACCCTTGTGCGCAGCGGCTCGGCGCAGGACATCCGTGAGGCCGGGCTTGTCCGTGTCGATTGCGCGCGCGACGAACGTTGCGTCCGCGCCCAGCGCGAGGCTCAGCGGATTGAACGGATAGTCCACGCTGCCCATCGGCGTCGAGCCTGTGACCTTTCCCTGCTCGCTCGTCGGCGAATACTGGCCCTTCGTCAGGCCGTAGATCTGGTTGTTCAGCATCAGGATCGTGATGTTCACGTTGCGGCGCAGCGCATGGATCAGATGGTTGCCGCCGATCGACAGCGCATCGCCGTCACCGCTTACCACCCACACAGACAGGTCGGGGCGCGAGACGGCCAGGCCCGTTGCGATCGCCGGGGCGCGGCCGTGGATCGAGTGCATGCCGTACGTCTGCATGTAGTACGGGAACCGCGCCGCGCAGCCGATGCCGGAGACGAAGACCATGTTCTCCTTCGCGATCCCGAGCTCCGGCATGAAGCTTTGGACCGCGGCGAGGATTGCGTAGTCGCCGCAGCCTGGGCACCAGCGGACCTCCTGGTCCGACTTGAAGTCTTTTGCGGTGAGCTTTAGTTCGCTGGTCATTTGGCGCTCCCAGGAGAAACTCTCGAACCTGGTTCGGCCTGCAAGCCACCTGCGACGCGGTGCGCCGGGCGCCGCCGAATCAGGTTCGGGCCGGGGGGACCTGGTTCGGCCTGCAAGCCACCCGCGGCGCGGTGCGCCGGGCGCCGCCGAATCAGGTTCGGGCCGGGGGGACCTGGTTCGGCCTGCAAGCCACCCGCGACGCGGTGCCCCGGGCGTCGCCGAATCAGGTTCGGGACGAGGGAACCTGGTTCGGCCTGCAAGCCACCCGCGACGCGATGCGCCGGGCACCGCCGAATCAGGTTCGGGACGAGGGAAACCGGTCCGGCCTGCAAGCCACCCGCGACGCGATGCGCCAAGCACTGCCGCATCAGGTTCGGGCCGTGGGAAACCGGTCCGGCCTGCGAGCCACCCGCGGCGCAGTGCGCCGGGCGCTGCCGCATCAGGTTCGCGCGGAGGGAACGTGGTTCAAACTGCAAATCAGGTTCGGAAGACGAAGAGCAAACTCTCGAACCTGGTTCAAAAGGCGAACCAGGTTCGGAAGACGTGCGGGAAGAGGTCGAAACTCTCGAACCTGGTTCGCCGGCGCCGGGTAGGCGCACGCGGGCGGCAGGTCGGCGAATCAGGTTCGGGGGAAGAGAAAGGGTGGTCACTTTGTCTCCTCGGCTGTGCGGCGCATCAAGAGCTGCTGGCCCGTGCGGTCGGTTGAGTGCGCCATCGCGAGGAAGCGGCGCGCGCGGTCGGCGCGCAGGGTTTTCACACGCTCGCCGTCTCGTTCGATGAAGACCGTGCCCTTCGGGGTTGCCTTGAACGAGAAGGTCACAGCAGCGCCTGCACCGCGTCGTGGATCTCCCCCGCTTTGAACGGCTTGCCCGTCACGCGGTTGTAGCCGACCGCGTCGACCAAGTACCTCGCGCGCACGAGCTGCAGGAGCTGGCCCAGGTTCATCTCCGGGATCAGTACCCGGTCGTAGCTCTTCAGCACGTCGCCGAGGTTCGCCGGGAACGGGTTCAGCCACCGCAGGTGCGCATGCGCGACCTTGCCGCCGCCCGCGCGCACTCGCCGCACGCCCGCGTGCACCGGTCCGTACGTGCCGCCCCACGAGAGCACCAGCACGTCGGCGCCCTCCTGGTGGTCGACTTCCTGGTCCGGAACCTGCACGCCCGCGACCTTCTGCGCGCGCAGTTGCGTCATCAGATCGTGGTTGTCGGCGTCGTAGGAGATCGTGCCGGTGATGTTCGCCTTCTCGAGGCCGCCGATCCGGTGCTCGAGCCCCTTCGTGCCGGGGATCGCCCAGGGGCGCGCGAGCGTCTCGACGTCGCGCCCGTACGGCTGGAACGTCTCGCCGTTTTCCTGCGCGAACTCGACGTCGATCTTCGGCAGCGACGCGATGTCCGGCACGAGCCACGGCTCGGCGCCGTTCGCGAGGTACGCGTCGCTCAGGAGATATACGGGCGTGCGGTACGTCAAAGCAATCCGTGCCGCCTCGATCGCCGCGTAGAAGCAGTCGCCCGGCGTCGCACACGCGAGCACCGGTACCGGCGACTCCGAGTTGCGCCCATGGAGCACCATCAAGAGGTCGCCCTGCTCCGGCTTCGTCGGCATCCCGGTCGACGGCCCGGCGCGCTGCACGTCGACGATCAGCAGCGGCAGCTCCAGCGCGACCGCCAGCCCGATCGTCTCCGACTTCAAGACGATCCCCGGCCCGGCCGAGGTGGTCACGCCGAGTGAGCCGCCGAATGCCGCACCGAGCGCAGCGCCGACCGCGGCGATCTCATCCTCCGCCTGGAAGGTGCGCACGCCGAACGCCTTGTGCTTCGCAAGCTCTTCGAGGATCGAGGACGCAGGCGTGATCGGGTAGGCGCCGAGGAACAGGTCGAGCCCGCTCAGCTTCGATGCCGCGAGCAGTCCCCAGGACAAAGCGGTGTTGCCGGTGATCTGCCGGTACCGGCCCGGCGGCAGCTTCGCCGCCTTCACCTCGTACTGCACCGCGAACGCCTCGGACGTCTCGCCGAACGCGTAGCCGGTGTTGAACGCCTTCAGGTTCGCCGCCGCGATCTCCGGCCGCTTCGCAAACTTCTTCTCGATGTACGCGGTCGTCGACTCCGTCGGGCGGCCGTACAGCCACGACATCAGCCCGAGCGCGAACATGTTCTTCGCGCGCTCGGCCTCGCGCGCGGTCACGCCCTCGATGTCCTTGAGCGCGCCGACGGTCATCGCCGTCAGCTGCACCGCGTGCACCTGGAAGCCTTCGAGCGAGCCGTCCTCGATCGGGTTCGACTCGTAGCCGGCCTTCTTCAGGTTGCGGTCGGTGAACGCGTCGGTGTCGACGATCAGCGTGCCGCCCTTCGGCAGGTCGCCCACGTTCGTCTTCAGCGCGGCCGGGTTCATCGCGACGAGCACATCGGGACGGTCGCCCGGCGTGAGGATGTCGTGGTCTGCGAAGTGGAGTTGGAAACCGGAGACGCCCGGCAACGAGCCGGCGGGTGCGCGGATCTCGGCCGGGAAGTCCGGGAACGTCGCCAGGTCGTTGCCCGTCATCGCCGTCTCGGTCGTGAACCGGCCACCCGTGAGCTGCATGCCATCGCCGGAGTCTCCGGCGAACCGGATCACGACCGATTCGAGCTGTTCGACCGGCTTGGCCATCAACGATGCGACCCTAGCATCGTGCCCCGCTCACACATCAGCGCTCATCCCGGCGAACGGTCGCGGCTAGCGCGGTGAATCCGTAGAAGCCGACGTAGGCGAGCGTCAGGAACCCGCCCACCGCGATCACGAACCCGGTCAGCTGTGGATTACCGAACGGGTCGCTCAGCCGCCCGAGCGTCAGGTCCCAGAGGAGGCGCGGCCGCTGGACCGCATCCCAGCTGTTGAACCGGAGGACGCGACCCAGGTAGATCCCGATGCTCGCAAAGAAGAGCGCGCCTAGCGCGACCGTCCACCCGAGCAGCGCCCCGGCGGCGCGCGTGACGACGAGCTGGACGAGGAGCAGCGACGCGAACCCGAGCGCAAGGCCGGTGAAGGCGAACGATCCGATCAGGATCGTGTCGTACAGGCGATGGGCCTGACCCAGGTGAACGAAGTCGGTGAGGAGGTACGGCGCATTCGGCAGGAAAAGGAGCCACGCCGCGCCGATCGCGATCAGCTCGAGCGTCGAGCGCCGCCGCGCGTACGAGGCGAGCAGCACGATCGCGAGCAGCAGCGGGATCCACGCGAGGGCCAGGTTCCAGACGAGGTATCCGTGGACCGCCGCGCCGAACTCGACCTTCCGGACGACCAGCAAGACGACGCACCACGCCGACGCCGCGAGGAGCGCAGCCACCGGGAGAATCGCGCGGGAGCGCATGCGCCCAGGGTAGCGCCGCGCTCTACGGCGGCAGGGCGCGCCGAGCCACAGAACAACGCAGGGCGGCCGTGGCCGCCCCGCGCTCCAAGCAAGGGAATGTTCCGGCTACGCGGCGACGAGCTCTTGCTCGGCGCGGAGCCAGTTCTCGACGGGGTCGCCCCCGGCCTCGAGATGGATGTAGTACGCACGCGTCGCGACATGCTCCCAGATGAGCACGATCGGCTCTGTCGCCTCCGACTTCTTCGTGCGGCGCGTGACGGTCCTCTTGACCGCCGCCTTCTTCGACGCGGCGGCCTCGGTGGCCTTGCGTGGCATTTCTGCCCCCTTCCGGTCGTCGCAGGATTGCCCTTCCGCCTTCTCGGCGGTCCGGGGCTTTCCTCCTACGCGGCGGCGTGGACCCGGTTGTGCTCGTCGCCGGGCGCCGGGATCGCGTCCCCGACCTGGGGCTTGCCCTGCAGCGGCACCTCGCGGAGCAGCCAGGTGAGCGCGAATGCGACGATCGAAATGCCGCCCGCGACGAGGAACACCGGGTGCAGGGCCGTCGCGACGGCGTCGGCGAAGGCCTGATGCTCGGCCGGCGGCAGGTTCTTGATCCCGGCGGGGTTGATCGTCTTCGGGATCGCCGTGCCGGCCGGCAACCGCGTTGCGAGCTCGGCGTGCAAGCGGCTGGCGAAGATCGTCCCGAAGAGGGCGACCCCGATCGACCCGCCGATCTGGCGGAACATCGTCGAGCCGCTGGTCGCGACGCCGAGCACGGAGTGGGGAACCGAGTTCTGCACGGCGAGGATCAGCACCTGCATCACCATGCCGAGCCCGAGCCCGAGCACCGTCGCATCGAGTGCGGCTACCCACGTGCTCGTGCCGGCCTCGATCTGCGAGAGCAGGAACATCGCGACCGCCATCAAGGCGGTGCCGACGATCGGGAAGACGCGGTAGCGGCCGAGCCTCGAGATCACCTGGCCGCTGACGATCGACGTGATCAGCACACCCGCCATCAGCGGTGTCAGCTGAAGGCCCGACTTCGTCGGACTGGAGCCCTTCGCGACCTGGAGGTAGAGCGGGAGATACGTGATCGCGCCGAAGAGCGCGAAGCCGACGATGAAGCCGACGGCGCTCGTGACGGAGAACGTGTGGTTGCGGAAGAGCGATAGCGGCAGGATCGGCTCGTCGGCGCGGCTCTCGACCCAGAGGAACGCCGGCAGGAACACGATGCTGAGCACGATCAAGGCGATGATCTTCGGGGAGCTCCAGGCCCACGTCGTCCCGCCGAGGCTCGTGAAGAGAACGACCGACGCGAGCGTCCCCGCGAGCAGCAGAGCGCCGAGGTAGTCCATCGCGTGCCGCTGCCTGTCGACGTTCGTGTGGAACGCGAGCGCGATCACGGCGAGCGCGACGGCGCCGATCGGAAGGTTGACGTAGAAGATCCAGCGCCATGAGAGGTTGTCGACGAAGAAGCCGCCGAGCAGCGGCCCGACGACAGTCGAGAAGCCGAAGACGGCGCCGAAGTAGCCCTGGTACTTGCCGCGCTCGCGCGGCGGGATCACGTCGCCGATCACCGCGAACGTGACGACCATCAGCCCACCCGCACCGAGACCCTGCAGCGTCCGGAAGCCGATCAGCTCGGCCATGTTCTGGCTCAACCCGCAGAGCGCGGAGCCGATCAGGAAGAGCACGATCGCGACCTGGAGCACGAGCTTGCGGCCGTAGAGATCCCCGAGCTTGCCGTAGAGGGGGCCGACGATGGTCGCGCTCAGCAGGTACGCGGTGACCACCCACGAGAGGTGCGAGATCCCGCCGAGGTCGCCGACGATCGTCGGCAGCGCCGTCGACACGATCGTCTGGTCGAGCGACGCAAGCAGCAGAACGAGCATCAGCGCCAGGAAGATCAGGCGCAGGCGCTGCTGTGGCTGGATAGGTTCGTCCATACCCGAGGCACACTACCAAACGTTGCGCAACTATTGCGTTGTGCAACTATCCGGACAAGCGATGACTCCAGCCTCCCCCGACGACACCCGGCAAATCCTCGAAGGTCTCTCCGCGGTCACGCGTCAGATGGCGCGTGCGAGCGGAGGGCCCGACGACGGGCCGCCGATGACCTCGACGCAAAGGCTTGCACTCTTCGAGACCGCGATCGGGGGCCCGGTGCGGCTGTCCGAGCTCGCCGAGCGCATGGGGATCACAGCGCCGACGGCGAGCCGCGCCGTGGACGGCCTGGTCGATCTCGGTCTGCTCGAGCGGTTGCCCGACCCCGCCGACCGCCGCGCCGTCCGCATCGACGTCACGCGAGCAGGCCGCAAGCACGTGGAGGAACGAAAGGTCCGCGCGGCGGCAGCGCTCGAACCGGCCGTCGCGGCCCTCTCCGAGCAGGACCGCGCACGCCTCGCCGCCCTGCTCACGCGACTCGCGAACGCCCTCTCCTAGCCGACCGCTTATCCGTCGCGGTGCTTGAGCGCCGACTCGCGCCGCTGCGCCTCGGCGAGCGTCAGCGACCCCGCGCAGACGCGGTGGTTGAGGTCGTTCTCGATCTGGTCGACCGCCGAGGCGCGCGGATATGGCTCGGGCCACAGGTTGCGCGGATCGGCCGGGCTGCCGCCCAGCTCGAGACTGATCAGATGATCCTCCTGGAAGGCGGAGGGCGGGCCGCGCATCCCGTAGCGGCGCAGCTGCCGCAGCTTGAGCACGTTCGTGTAGTCGACCGGCGGCCGGATCGTGCGCGTCCAGCCGTGCCGGCAGATCGTCGAGGCGATCGTCGCCGGGGTGACCGCCGGATTGAGCACGCCGGGCGTCCACGCCCAGCTCGCGCGCACGACCGCCCGGCCGGAGCCGCAGCGCGGCAAAGCCGTCGCGGCGACGACCGCCGCGAGTGTCAGCAGGCCCAGCTCGACGAGTGAAAAGCGCACTCGATCAACGGTACGAACGGCGCGGCGCACCGCAAGTGTCCTGAACAAAACGTCACGAAGTTGTTGCAGTTCGCGCTAAGCGGAGTCTGCAGCGAGCGCCCACACGGTGACGGCGATCCACGGCACGCCGATCACGTCCGTCTGCAGCCCCAAGACGAGCACCGCAGCGAACGCACCGCCGAGCCACGGCCGCCGCCTCAGCGTCACGCGCAACAGCGAGAGCGACCAGACGACGAACACGAGCGCGCCGAGCAATCCCACCTCGACGCCGAGCTCCGTGTAGGTCGACTCCCCCGCCTTCGGCTTGATGTGCGTGCGCACAGCGGTCGCGCCTGAGTTGCCGAGACCGAAGCCCCACGGGTGGTGCACGACCGTGTGCACACCCTCGCGCAGCGCCTGCCAGTGCTCACTGGTCGACGCCTCGTTCGCCGCCGTCGGGTCGTTCGAGACGCCGCGATGCTTCTTCGCGTTCTCTTCCTGCTGCGCGAGCTCGGCCGGCGTGAAATGCGTGCGCGGCCCGACGTGGTCGTACCCCTTGACGAACGCGAAGCCGATCGCTGCGACGGCGACCGCGTAGAGGAGCGGCCGCCACGAGCGCCGCGCGACCGCGAGCACGACGAGCCCGGCGACGAGCGCGAGCAGCGCCGAGCGCGTGTGCGTAAGCAGAAGCGCGACGAACAGCAGCAGCGCGAGCGGCGGGCCCCAGCGCCGGCGCAGCGGCACGAAGAACAGCGCGACGACGAGCAGGTACGACGTGGCGAGCGGCGAGAGGAACGTCGAGGTCAGACGCCGGAAGACGACGCCGTTCCCTCCGTTGTAGACGAAGTTCTCCGGCAGGTGCGAGAGGCCGAAGTACTGCAGCCCCAGCTGGTCCTCGAACCAGCCGCCGACGGGCCGCCAGAACGAGAGCGGCACGGCATAGACGTCGATCAACCCGAACGCGGCGACGAACGCCGCGACGGCGAGCACGGTGTGACACAGTCGCGCACGCTCGTGCTCGGTCAGATCGAGCCCCCGGCCGAGGAAGTACGCCCCGACGGGGAGCAAGTCATGGCGCGCTGCATAGAGCACGCCCCTGTGCGTCGCGTGCCCGCCGAGCCACGACTGCGGCAGCACGCCGTACACGACCACGAGCACGCCGAAGACGAGCGCGAGCCAGTCCGTCGGTGTCGCCTTGAACGGGAGTCCGCGCCGCGCCCGGACGACGAGCGCGAGCGCAACAAGCAGCAGCACGTCCTTCCACGCCGACACCACCGTCAACGCAGCGCCCCGCACGCCGGCGCGCCACAGCAGCGCCATCGCGACGTTGTGCAGCGCGAGTCCGACAATCAGCGCGTGCAGGGCCCACACGGGCCGCCTGAGGTTCATTCGGGTCCGACCGCGATCAGCGTCATCCCGGTGTTGATTACACGGACGCTGTAAGGAAAGAGCGCCGCCAGCTCCTTCGGTGAGAGCGGATCGAGCACGTCGTCGAAGGGCAGCAGACGCTCGCGCGGGCCCTTCGGCAGCCAGTGCACGAACGGCAGCAGCGTGTGCACTTCGAGCGGGAAGTAGCGGTTCGGCGTCGTCACGAAGACGCGCCGCGCAACGCGGCACAGCTCGTGCACGAACTGACGCTGGCCTTCTCGTTCACCCGCGACGTGCTCGACAACCGCGTTCGAGAAGCCGATGTCGAACTCCGTGTCGCCGAAGGGCAGGTCCCGCCCGTCGGCGCGCACGGCGCGCACCTGCGGGAACGCGACCGCGAACCGCTCCAGCTCGGTCTGCCCGACGCCGGTGATCTGCTCAGGCCACGGGTAGAGCGCTTCGAAGAAGTTGTCCGTCGAACCCGCGCCAAACGGCGCATCGGTGACCCCGACATCGACGACGGTCGTCTGCGGGCCGGGCTGCAGGAGGTCGAGGAACAGCTGGAGCTTCCGCTCCCGGCTCCGCATGGACACGCGCGACGCGACCCGGCGCAGCATCGGCTGAGCGTACGCCAGAGGCCGGATCTGGTGTGGCGCGTGAGCGCCAGATCCGGCCTCTAGACTCGGGCGGGATGCCGATCCACGCCGAGCTCCGCCCGAAGGGGCCCTACTCCCTCCGGGTCTCCGGCCGGCTCGCCTCCGATGCGACGCGCGTCGTGGTCGACGGGACCTACCGCGCGACGATCCGCGTCGACGACCGGCTCGAACGGGTCGAGGCGATGCAGCGTGCCGACGGAACGATCGTGATCGCCGCCGACAGCGACGCCGGTGTCGACCACGTGCGCTTCGCGCTCGGCCTCGACGACGACCATTCGGAGTTCGTCCGCCGCTTCGCGAACGACCCGCTGCTCGGAGAGACCCTGCGCTGCGTGCGCGGGCTGCGCCCGATGCGGACCGCGACCGTCGCGCAAGCGCTGCTGCGCGCCGTCGCGGGGCAGCTGATCCTCGCGAGCGAGGCGCGGCGGATCGAACGGCGCATCGTCAGGGCGACGACGCCTGCGCTCGGCGACCTGCACGCGGCCCCGACGACGCATGAGCTCGCGCGCTACGCGCCGGCGCAGCTCGCCCGCTTCGGGCTCGGCGCGCGCCGCGCGTCGGCGCTCGTCCGGCTCTGCCGGACACTCGATCTCGAAGGCCTGAAAGATCAACCCAGCACCGCCGTCGCGCTACGCCTCAACCGCGAGCGCGGCCTCGGGCCGTGGTCGGTCGGGGTCATCTGCCTCGAGGGGCTCGGGCGCTACGAGTACGGCCTGGCGCGCGACCTCGGGCTGGCGAAGCTCGCCTCCGCGCTCTGGGGGCGCTGGGTCGAGGCGGAGGAGAGCGACGCGCTGCTCGCGCCCTACGAAGAGTGGGCCGGGCTCGCGAGCGTGTACCTGCTTGCCGGGTTCCACGGCGGTTTCGTACCCTTGCCGGATGCCGCAGCCGCCTGAGCTCCACATCGTCGACGACCCGGCCGAGCCGGTCGCCGAGCTGCTCGCCGAGCAGGCACGCCGCGGCGGCTCGATCGTGCTCACCGGCGGCTCGGCGGCGGGGCCGCCGTACCGGCGCGCAGCCGAGCTCGAACCGGACTGGAGCAAGGTCACGCTCTGGTGGGGCGACGATCGCTGCGTGCCACCCGACGACGGGCTGTCGAACTACCGGCTCGCGAAGGAGACGCTGCTCGACAACTTGGAGCAGCAGCCGCGCGAGGTGCACCGCATCCGCGGCGAGCTTCCGCCTGCAGAGGCCGCCGCCGAGCTCGACGCTGCGCTCGAGGGCGTGGAGCTCGACCTGCTGCTGCTCGGGCTCGGCCCAGACGCCCACGTCGCCTCGCTCTTCCCCGGCTCGCCGCAGCTCGCAGTCGAGGACCGGCGGGCGACGAGCGGCCCTCCGGGGCTGGAGCCGTGGGTCGACCGGGTGACGATGACGATGCCGGAGATCAGGTCCGCGAAGCGGATCGTGTTCATCGTCTCGGGCGAGTCGAAAGCGGACGCGGTCGCGCGTGCGTTCGGGGGTGAGATCTCCCCGGAGGTGCCCGCCAGCCTCGTCCTCCTGGCCCCGGTTCGCGTCGAAGCCTTCCTTGATCGCGCCTCAGCGTCCAAACTAGACGTCTGATGAGCGAACCCGACCATCAGCACGCGCCACGCGACGTCCTCGAGGTCGAACGGCCAGAGCAGCTGAAGGCGCTCGGCCACCCCCTGCGGCTGAAAGTGCTGCAGGTGCTCGCCGAATCGGACAAGCCGCTGACGAATCGCGAGCTCGCCGCGAATCTCTCGGTCGACCCCGGCCACCTGCACTTCCACGTCCGCATGCTCCACCGCGCCGGGCTGATCGAGCTCGCCGACATCGCGGGACGCGAGAAGCCCTACCGCCCGGTCGCGAAGCACTTCGTCGTCGGACAGGAGATCCGCGCGAAGGGCCTCGCGAGCGACCTGCAAGCGGCGCAGCTGCGCGAGCTGCAGCGCGGCTTCGACCGCTTCGCGTCCGAAGGTGAGTTCCGCAGCGCGCAGCTGCACGCCAAGCTCGATCCTGAGACGGTGCGCGAGCTCCTTAACGAGCTGGTGCAGAAATTGACCGCACTCGAGGACGAATCCAAGCCGCTGCTCTCGATCACGGTTGCGTTCCATCCCCTGATCGCCGAGGGCGAGACGGACTGACCTTTCGAGACGCGCCGAGGGACTGCCCCTCGCGCGAGGACTCGCGGTTGAACCTGATTCGGCGGTGCGTGGCGCGTCCGGGTCGGCACAGCCCTGCAGGCCGAACCAGGTTCAGGCGTTTGCGTTGGGCGGCCGGACACTCTCGAACCTGGTTCGCGCGCGGCGCGTGTGGCGGTGAGATCCGTTTCTGTCTGCGCGAATCAGGTTCGGTTCTCGGGGAGTACTGATGACGCGGGCAGCGCGTAGTCGATGCCACGCCGCCGGGCGAGCTCCTGCAGCACGAGCGCGGTGTCGGCGACGGGAATGTCCTCGAGATATTCGTCGCGCGTCTCGAACGAGTCGACGACCGACTCAACCGCCTCGATATAACCGACGACATCGTGCGCGGCGATGTACGCGAGCGCATCAGCGACGTCGCGCGGGAAGTCGTCGCGCTCGCGCAGCGACTCGGCGACGTGGCGCGCCTCCGGCCAGCGGCCGAGCGCGAGCAACGCGAGCGCCGCTGCGTAGCGCCCGATCGCCGACTCGGCGGTCGCACTGCCGAGCGAGAGCGTCCAGGGCGCGAGCACATCGAGCGCGGCCTCCTCAGATGCGAGCAGCGATGCCTTCAGCGCGCCGATCGGGCGTCCCCACGAATCGCCGCCTCTCCAGCTCTCGCGCCAGGTCGTGGCAGCGCGCTTGAACCACGCCGCTGCGTCGACGTCGCCCGCCATCAGCAAGGCCAGCGCGGCCGCATAGGCCGTATTCCCTTTGCGGACGAGCGAGCGCTCGTCGAGGTCGCCGTGCTGCTCCTCGTAGCGTGCCCTCTTGGCTTCGGCGATGGGAATCCAATTCATCGGGCTACGTTGTACTAGACGAGATGCAGACGGAATTCCATGGATTGACCTTCGTGACCGAGCCCGGCCGGGTGTTCTCGCCGCGCGCGACAACGGAGAAGCTCGTCGACGCGGCGCTGGAGCGGCTGGGTGACGCGCCGGCGCATGTTGCCGATGTCGGAACCGGATCGGGAGTCGTTGCGGTGACGCTCGCGCTGCGTGCGCCGCAGATCGAAGTCTGGGCCAGCGACACGTGCGAGAACGCACTGCAGCTCGCGTTCGCGAACGCCGAGCGGCTAGGCGCGCAGATGCACATCGTGCGCGGCGATCTGCTCGACGGACTGCCGCGCGACCTCGACCTGATCGTCGCGAACCTGCCCTACCTCGCTCCCGGCACGCCCGGCTACGACGACGAGCCGGAAGCCGCCGTGTTCTCGACCGGCGACGGGCTCGATCATTACCGGCGGCTGCTCTCCGGCGCGGGCGATCACCTCGCCGAGGGCGGCGGCGTGATCCTGCAGTTCGACGGGCAGGTGCTCGAAGCAGAGCGCAGCGAGCTGCCGTGGCTGCGCATGCGGCTCGAGTCGCTCGTCGCCGCCGCGGCCTAAAGCGGCGGCCAGCGCTGCGCGCCGAGGTCGCGCGAAATCGCCCTCGCCGCCTCGCCAACAGCCGTCGCGACCGCGGACTCACGCGTCTTGCCGGTCAGCCGCTCCGACGGGCCGGCGACGCCGATCCCGCCGACGACATCCCCCGCGCGGCCGAAGATCGGCGCAGCGATCCCGACCTCGCCGAGCACAGCCTCCTCACGCTCGACCGCGTAGCCGCGCTCCTTCACCGCGTCGAGCTCCTTGCCGAGCGCCGCCGCGGTCGCGACCGTGCGACCGGTCAGCTTCGGCAGCCCGGCGGCGAGCACGTCTTCGCGCTCCGGCACGGGAAGGTACGCGAGCACGGCCTTGCCGAGCGCGGTCGCGTGCATCGGCAGCACCGCGCCGACCTCGAGGATCTGCAGCGACGTGTCGGGACGAAAGACGTGATGCACGACGAGCACGCCGTCGCCATAGGGGACACCGACGCGAACGGCTTCGCCCGCACGCGTCGAGAGAAGCTCCGACCAGGCGAGCGACCGCGCCCGCAACTCGTTCAGATCGAGGTAGCGGTTGGAGAGCCGCAGGAGCTGCGGGCCGAGCTGATACTTGTCGCTGTCCGGGTCCTGCTCGACGAGGCCGTGGTCGTGCAGGGTGCGCAGGAGGCCGTGGACGGTGGTCTTCGCGAGGCCGAGCCGGTCGCCGAGCTCGCTGACGCCGAGCCTGCCGGAGCTCGCTGCAAGGGCCCTGAGGATGCGCGCGGCGCGGTCGACGGACTGAATCATCGAGACAGTATTGTCGAAAGGCGTTCGACATTGTAGAATGGCAGCCCATGGCCTCCGCGAACGGCAACGGTCTCGTCGGGCTTGTCCTCGTCTCCCATAGCGCGTCGATCGCAGGCGGCCTGGCCGAGCTCGTGGGGCAGGTCGCCGGTCCGGACGTGACGATCGTAACGGCGGGCGGAGGCCCGGACGACAGCCTCGGCACCGACGGCGGCCGGGTGCTCGAAGCCCTGCGGGAAGCGGGCTCGGAGGCGGGAACCGTCGTGCTCGTCGACCTCGGCAGCTCGCTGCTTTCCGTCCGTGCGGCGCTCGCCGAGCTGAGCGAGGAAGAGGTGAGACGCATCGTCCTGGCCGACGCGCCGCTCGTCGAGGGCGCGATCGCCGCCGGCGTGATCGCCTCGACCGGAGCAGGCCTGGCCGACGTCGCGGGTGCCGCAGAGGAGGCGCGCAGTGTCAGAAAGCTCTGAGCTCGTCACGCTCCCGTCATCCGTCGCGCTGCACGCACGTCCGGCCGGGTCGTTCGTGCGCACCGCCGCGTCCTTCGCCGCGACGATCGAGGTGCACGCGAACGGACGGCAGGCGAACGGGAAGAGCATCCTGGAGATCCTCGGTCTCGGGGCAGACGGCGGGGCCGAGCTGACGATCTCGGCCTCAGGCGACGACGCCGCCGCGGCCGTCGCGGAGCTCGCCCAGCTCGTCACGCACTTCTCCTGACCGGCGGATCGCCTCGCGCACGGCATCGAGCCGCGCGGGCGACACGCTGAGCTCATCGACGCCGAGGGCGACGAGCAGCGCGGTGAGCTCTGGTTCGCCCGCAGCCTCGCCGCAGATCTCCACGGTGATGCCCGCCTCGTGGGCGGCATCGATCGTCCGCCGCATCAGCTCGACGACTGCGGGGTCGGCAGCAGTCAGGGGCGAGGCCTCACGCTGTTCGCGGTCAAGCCCGAGTGTCGTCGCCACGAGATCGTTGGTGCCGATCGAGAAGAAGTCGGACACTAGCGCGAGCTCGTGCGAGCGCATCGCGCCGGCAGGTGTCTCGATCATCGCGCCGAGCCGAGGCAGAGGGCAGCCCGCGGTCGTCGCCGCGCGGCGAAGCAGGCGCCGAACCGCGGAAACCTGCACGGGCGACTCGACGAGCGGAAGCATCACGCGCAGCCTTGTGCCCGCGCCGGCGCGCAGAATCCCGACGAGCTGCGCTTCGAGCGCGTCCTCGTGCTCGAGGGTGAGCGCGACGCCTCTGCCGCCACGACCGCGCAGGAACGACGGCGTCTTGTCGGCACCGAAGTCGAGCGTGCGCACGGTGACGACACGGTCGATGAAGAGCGACAGCGTCGAGACGAGCGCGTCGCGATGCTGCTCGGCTGTCGGCCAGTCCGACGCGTCGAGGAACGCAAGCTCCGTTCGCACTAGGCCCAGGCCCTCGGCTGCGCAGTCGAGGGCTGCGGCAGCTTCGGCGGGCGTGCTCGCGTTCGCCAGCAGGCGGATCTTGCGTCCTTGCGCCGTGACTGCGGGCCGGCCGCGGCCGGCTGCAAGTCGCCGGCGCTCGGTCGCGTCACGTGCAGTGACGGCTTCGAAGCGCAGACGCGCATCCGAGCCGGGGCTGAGCACGGCCGTTCCTTCGGTGCCGTCGACGATCAGCACCTCGCCCGCCGTCACGCGCAGCACGTCGTCGCCCAGCCCGGCGACCATCGGGACGCCGAGCGCCCGCGCCATGATCGCGGCGTGCGAGGTTGCCGCGCCCTCCGCGAGCGCGATGCCGAGCACAAGGCCTTCCTCCAGCCGCAGATCGACGAGCTCGGCCGGGCCGAGCTCGCGCGCGACGACGATCGACGGTTCCGGCGGCGGCTCGGCTGCGCCGACACCCGAGAGGGCGCGCACCGCGCGCCGGCCGAGCTCGCGCACGTCGGCCGCACGCGCGGCGAGCAGCGGATCTTCGAGCGCGGCGAGCAGGTCCGCGCGCCGCTCCGTTGCGGCGCGTAGCGCTGCCGCGGCGGGAAGGCTGCCTGCGAGCTCCGCGACCTCGGCGAGGAGCGACGGGTCCTCGGCCATCATCCGGTTCGCCTCGATGATCTCGGCCTGGATCGCACGGCCCTGCGAGCCGAGCCGATCGGCAGTGCGCCCGAGCTCGTCGGCGATGCGCGTGAGCGCCGCGACGGCCGCTTCGGGGCCGTCGACGCCGGGATCCTCCGCGAGCTCGGCCACCGCGAAGGCAGAGCCGACCGCGACCCCGCCGCTCACAGCGAGGCCGGAGAGCACGCGCTCGCTCATGGTCGCTCCGCAACCGCTTGCTCGAGTGCGCGCAGGATGAACACCGTCGACGTGGCTCCGGGATCCTGGTGCCCGATGCTCCGCTCGCCGAGGTACGACGCGCGGCCCTTCGACGCCTGCAGCGGGACCGTCGCCTGCATCCCCTCCTCCGCCGCTTCGCGCGCGGCGGTGATCGCCTGCCCGACCGTGGCGCCGCCGTCGACCTGCTCGCGCAGCACGCGCACGGCCGGCTCGAGCGCATCGACCATCGTCTTGTCGCCGGGCTGCGCGGCGCCGAGCTCGACGACGCCCTCGAGCGCCGCTTCGAGTGCGAGGGCGAGCGCGGCGCCGTCGAAGGTGTCGCCGTCGCCCATCGAACGACCGGCCCGCCGCAGGGCCGTGCCCCAGAGGGGGCCGCTCGCACCGCCGACGGTCGAGACGAGCGTCGACCCCGCGAGCACGAGCGTCTTGCCCGGCGAGGTCGCGCCGTCCAGCTCTGCGAGCTTGGCGACGACGCTCGAGAAGCCGCGGTCCATGTTCGTGCCGTGATCGGCGTCGCCGATCGCGGCATCGAGTTGGGTGAGGTAGTCGCGCTGCTCGTGCAGCGCGACCGCCGAACCCTCGAACCACTGCCTCACGGTCGCCGCGTCCACTCGCCTCAGGTTCCCCACCGCAGGGCCGGCGTGTGCACCGGTGCGTCCCAGAGCGCGGTGAGCTCGTCGTCGAGCTCGACGAGCGTGATCGACACGCCCGCCATCTCGAGGCTCGTGATGTAGTTGCCGACGAGGTTGCGCGATGCCGTCAGACCGCGTTCGGCAAGCTGCTTCGCGAGCTCGTTGCAGACGACGTACAGCTCGATCAACGGCGTGCCGCCGAGCCCGTTGACGAACGCGAGCAGGTTCGCCCCGGAAGCCGGAGCGAGATCGCCGACGATCGCCTCCGTCATCTCCGCGACGATCTCGGAGACGGGCTTGACCTTCTCCCGCCTGCGACCGGGCTCGCCGTGGATGCCGACACCGAACTCCATCTCGTCGGCGCCGATGTCGAACGTCGGCGAGCCCGCGGCAGGCGTGACGCACGACGTCAAGGCGACGCCGAAGCTGCGACCGCGGTCATTCACTCTCGTCGCAACCGTCGCGACCTCTGCGAGCGAGGCGCCCGCGTCGGCCTTCGCACCGGCGATCTTCTCGAGGATGACGGTCACGCCGACACCGCGGCGGCCCGCAGTCCACAAGCTGTCCTCGACGGCGACGTCGTCGTTCGTGAGGACCGACTCGACCTTGATCCCTTCGTCGTCTGCGAGCTCGGCGGCGAGCTTGAAGTTCATCACGTCGCCGGTGTAGTTCTTGACGATGTGCAGCACCCCGGCGCCACCGTCGACGGCCTTCGTCGCGGCGAGCATCTGATCGGGCACGGGCGAGGTGAAGATCTCACCGGGGCACGCGGCGTCGAGCATGCCGCGACCGACGAAGCCGCCGTGCATGGGCTCGTGCCCGGAACCGCCGCCGGAGATGAGCCCGACCTTGCCGGCAACCGGCGCGTCCTTGCGAACCACGATCTGGTTCTCGAAGTCCACGCGCAGGAGATCCGCGTGCGCCTCGGCGAGGCCCGCGAGTGATTCCTTGACAACGTCCTCGGGGGCGTTGACGAACTTCTTCATCGTTTGCGTTGCGACGCTCACGATTGTTCCTTTCTACCGCGTTGCGAGCGGCTCTGCGTACTCCGCTGCGCGGTCAGGTTCAGTGACGGCTTCCTTGATCGGCCGCAGGACCTTGCGCGGGGTCGCCATCCAGTCGTAGGCGAGGCACGCCAGCGCGGCGCCGATCAGGTTGCCCGGGATGTAGGCAAGGAACTGCTGCGTCCAGTTGTGGACGCCACCGTGGATCGTGGTCACGAACAGCGGGCCGATCGCACGAGCCGGATTCAGCGAGGAATTCGTGATCGGGCCGACCGTGATGATGATCGCGACGATCACGAGACCGATCACGAGCCCGGCCCAGCCTTCGGGCGAGCGCGTGTCGACGATGCCGAGGATCGTGAAAAGCAGGATCCCCGTCCCAAGCGCCTCGATGAACATCGCCGAGCCCCAGGCTGTCGTGGCGTGATCGAAGTGGACGACGCCGAAGCCGTAGCCGAGGTTGACGGCGTGGGTGCCGAACGACGCCCACATCGCGAACGCACCGGCGATGCCGCCGACGACCTGAGCGCCCCAGTACAGCGGGACTTCCCGCCAGGGGAAGCGCTTCGTCACCGCGAGCCCGAAGGTCACGGCCGGGTTGATGTGGCACCCGGAGACCTTGCCGACCGTGTAGACGAGCGCGACCACGATCAGACCGAAGGCCATGGAGATGAAGCCGAGGTCGGCGCCCGAGAAGGGAGCCTTCGTCCCGCCCTCGAGGAGCAGGATCGCCGGGACCGAGCCCGCGCCGATGAACACGAGCAATGCCGTGCCGATCGCCTCTGCGAAGAGACGCTGGGCGGTAGAGAAGGATTCCATCAGTGATCTCCTTCCGGCTCGGAGCCGGAGAGGCCGCGAGCCGTGTCCGCGGTTTCCGCGAGCGTCGTCGCCCGGGAACGGGATTCGTCATTGTCGAACACCGTTCGGAGAACGTACGACATCGCATACGGCGTTGTCAAGACCCGCTGCAGCCTTCAAGGCCAACGGCCGAGCAGCGCATCGACCGGCGTCCCTTCCCGGTCGAGACGACTGGATCGTCTAGCCTCTCGGCGATGGCGCGCGACGACTGGCGGCTGCGGATCGAGCTCGGCGAGGACGGCGCCGGTGGGCTCCTGGGGCGACTCGGGCTTTCCGACGCCCACGAGCTCGCAAAGGACCTCGAGCACCACCGGATCGAGGCGAGCGACGACGAGGGCACGGTCTACGTCTACGCCGACTCTTCTCTCGAGCTGGAGCGGGCGCGGGCCGTGATCGAGCGCGAAATCTCCGAGTTGGAGCTGGATCCGCTGGAGATCATCAGCGGGCACTGGCTTCACGACGAGGAGCGCTGGGAGGAAAACTAGGGTCGCGGGTGGCCGGAGGTTCGGCTATCCTGGGCAAGCGCTACGCGAACGGGGATTGGCCCGCGAGCGCGTTCCTTTGAGGAGGCGGCACTGCAGGCAAACGCCGCCGCACGCATTGGCAGAAATCATCACGCATTCTCCGAGTGAGTCGGAGGAGGCGGCGGCTCTTAGAGCTGACGCCCTCCGCTGCGAAGCCTGGGCCGGCGAGCCTTTCGTGCGTCCCGATGAAGATCCGGACGTCGCGCTCGCACCCGGGACCGCTCGCCGACGGGCACTCGACGACGCCCTGGCCGAGATCAACGGCGGGCGCGACTCGCCCTCCTCCGAATGGAAGGTCAAGTACGCGCTGCTGCTCGGGCTCGAGCGCGTCCTGTCGGAGAAGCCGCCCCGCCTCGCCTCCGGCACGGAGCTGCGCCGCCACCAGATCGACGCGCTGGCCGGGATGCTGACCGAGCTGATCGCCGCCGCGCAGAAGAGCGGCGAGAACGGGAACGGGAACGGCCACGCCGACGACGTTCCGGATGAGGACGAGGAAGACGACGAGCTCGAGCTCGCACCCGACTCGGAGACGGACGTCGAGGAGGAATTGCCCGTCCAGGACGACCCGGGGGCGATCCGGCGCTACCGCTTCCGCCACCCAACCGCCTCCGGGAAGACGATCGCCGCCGCCGGCTTCGTCGAGGCGGCCCGCACCGAAGGCGTCCTGATCCTCACGCACCGCCGCCTGCTCGTCGACCAGTTCCGCCGCGAGCTCACCGACCACGGCTACGGCGCCCGCTTCCACGACGCGATCCTCGACGGCCACACCGCACCGCGGCCATCGAATCCGATCACGATCCAGACCTACGCGTGGTTCGCGCGGCATGTCGCCGAGATCGCTCACGACGCCTACCAGCTCGTGATCTGCGACGAGGCGCACACGGCGCTCGGCGAGAAGACCTCGACGGCGATCCGCCACCTGAGCGAGCCGATCTTCATCGGCATGACCGCGACGGAGGAGCTGATCGCAAAGCAGGTCTCGGATGTCTTCCCCGCTTCCGTCGACGACCTCCCGCTCACCGACGCCGCACGCCGTGGTCTGATCGCGCCGCTGCGCTGCCTGCGCGTTCCACCGGTCGCCGCGATCAACCAGGTGCCGATCGTCGGCGGCGACTTCGAGGAGCGCGCACTCGCGCAGGCCCTCGACCACGAAGCCCTGAACATGGCTGCGGCAACGCTCTACCGCGAGCGCTTCGGCGACGCGCCCGGAATCGTCTACGCAGCCGGCGTCGACCATGCGTACAACCTCGCGATGGCGTTCCGCGCCGCGGGCATCAAGGCGGAGGCCGTCTCCGGCCGCACGCCGCCGGTGAAGCTCGCCGAGGTGCTCGCCTCATACGAGCGCGGCGAGATCGACGTGCTGATCAACGCGATGCTGCTCGCGGAAGGCTGGAACTCACCGCGCGCGACCGTCGTCATGCACCTCGCACCGACTGCGTCGAAGCGCGTTTACCAGCAGCGGATCGGACGCATCATGCGCATCCACCCGCGTAAGGAAGCCGGCATCGTCGTCGACTTCACACCAAAGAGCGCAACGCACAACGAACGCGTTGTCTCACTGCACTCGCTGCTCGACGCGGACTTCTACCGCGAGGGTGCGCGCGTAACGCCGGCACCGCGTCGCCGCCAGCAACGGCGCGCACGGCGCAAGCTGACGCCGGCGTCGTGGCTCGTCCCGGTGACGCCCGACGTGCT
The DNA here is from genome assembly GCA_045805985.1 of Gaiellaceae bacterium. Lineage (GTDB taxonomy): Bacteria > Actinomycetota > Thermoleophilia > Gaiellales > Gaiellaceae > PALSA-600. Next base: position 227,750 of record JBJMKA010000007.1, read on the forward strand.
GCGCCGTAAGGTGGTGATCGCGCGCGAATGGCAGCGCGTCGATCCGAAGTTCCTCGACGAGGACGAGCAGCAGTTCTGGGGCGAGATCGCCGGACGTCAGCTGCGCTTCGACGAGCGCGCCGCGTTCGTCGAGAAGCTCACCGCGCGCGGCGCGTCGAAGCGCGCGATGGAGAAGTTCCTCTCGACATGCGCTGCCGAGAACCCGAATCGCCGTCTGCGGCTGATCGCGCTGGCCGACCGGGTCTCGATGAAGGTCGAGCGTGCCGACTTCGACGATCTCGTCACGCTCGTCGCGCAGGCGCCGCCGTGGGAGAAGGACCGCGCCGCGGGCGTCCGCATTCTCTTGCGCGCAATCGCCGACGGGAAGCCCGACGCACCGGATCAGATCCTCGCGCGTTGGACGTGGCGGCTCTCGGTCGCCGTGCGCAAACAGCTCGACCGTAAGGCCTCGCAGGAGTATCCGGACGCGAAACGGCTGCTCGGCGCACTCGCGAACTCACGCGGGCATCGTCACGAAGAGAATGCCGCGAAGCTCGTGAATGCCGCGCTCGAGATGCCGAAGGAGGTCGGCGCCGCGCTGCTCGCCTCGGCGGAGGGCTACACGCCACGCGCGACGCAACTGCTCGAAGCGGCACGCGAGCGCCTCGGGACGATCCAGGAGGTCGCCGGCTGGATCGCAGAGAGCCTGCCGCCGCCGAAGACCGGCCCCTCGCGGGCCCGTCGCCGCAGACGTCGCAAGAAGAAGGGGCCGGACGGCGCGACGCAAACCGGCACAACACAGTCCGGTGACACGAAGACTGCGGAGAGCGCCGACGGAAACGGGCGGCCCTCCGCCCCCAAGAAACGCCGCCGGCGCCGCAAAAAGCCCGCGGTTGATGGCGGGGGGAACGGCGTGTCACCGGCCGCCGACGGGCCCGCGAAGCCCGAGGCCCCACAGCCCACGGCGCCCGCACCGGCCGCCCGCGCCGAAGACGCGGCCTAACAACCGCTCAACGCGCGGCGAGGCAAGCTAGGTCCAGCGGATGCTGGTCCTGCTCCTCATCGGGTTCCTCGCCGGGATCGTGACCGCGATCTCACCGTGCGTGCTGCCGGTGCTGCCGGTGCTGCTCGCGGGTGGCGCCTCAGGTCGCAAGCCGCTGCGGATTATTGCCGGGCTCGTCGTCAGCTTCAGCGTCTTCACGCTGTTCGCGTCATGGCTGCTGAGGCAGCTCGGTCTGCCTCAGGACCTGCTGCGCAACCTGGCGATCGCGTTCCTCTTCGTGATGGCAGGCGTGTTGCTGCTGCCGCGCGCGGGATTGTTGCTGGAGCGGTCGCTGTCGTTCTTCTCGCGGTTGCGACCGGCGAATGCGGGCGGCGGCTTCTTCCTCGGCGCGACGCTCGGGCTCGTGTTCGTCCCGTGCGCAGGCCCGTTCCTGGCAGCGATCACGACCGCCGCCGCGCGCGAGAACTTCGGCGGCCGGACGATCGCCGCCACGCTCGCCTATGCGCTCGGCGCGGCCGTCCCGATGCTCGCGATCGCGCTCGGCGGCCGCGAGGTGAGCGCCCGCATCCGCGGACAGGCTGAGCGGCTGCGGATCGCATCGGGCGCGGTCGTCGCGCTCGTCGCGCTCGGTCTCGTGTTCCACCTCGACGACCACCTCGCGCAGCTCACGCCCGGGTACACGACGTTCCTGCAGGACAAGGTCGAGCAGAGCTCTGCGGCGAAGCGGGAGCTCGCGAAGGTGCGCGGCGGCGGCGAGGTGCTGACGGCGAAGCGCACGACCGGCGGCCTCCCCGACTACGGCGTTGCGCCCGCCCTGCACGCCGATGGTGACTGGATCAACACGAAGCCGCTGACGCTGAAGCAACTGCGTCGCAAGGTCGTCCTGATCGACTTCTGGACGTACTCGTGCATCAACTGCCTGCGCACGCTCCCGCACCTCGAGGCGTGGGACGCGGCGTACCGCGACAAGGGGCTCGTGATCATCGGCGTGCACACGCCTGAATTCGCGTTCGAGCACGTGGCGTCCAACGTCCGCAGCGCGGTGCAGCGGCTCGGCATCCGCTATCCCGTGGTACAGGACAACCGCTACCAGACGTGGGACAACTACGCAAACCAGTACTGGCCCGCCGAGTACCTGATCGACCGCAGCGGGCATGTGCGCCATACGCACTTCGGCGAGGGTGAGTATCCCCAGACCGAGGCGTTGATCCGCCGGCTGCTCGCCGTCAAAGGCAAGCGTGCGCAGCAGCTGCCCGACACGACGCCGACCGAGGCGATGACTCCCGAGTCGTACCTCGGCTACACGCGCATCGGAAACTACACAGGGACGCACATCGTCCCGGGCAAGCCGGCGCACTACACGTTCGCGAGCAACCTCTTCGCCAACGCGTACTCGTACGACGGCACCTGGCGCGTAGGCGGCGAGGAGATCACGGCGATCCGCGACGCGCGGCTTCGGCTCGACTTCCAGGCGAAGGACGTCTACATCGTGCTCGGCGGGAAGGGCATGGTGGAAGTGCTGATCGACGGCAAGCAGACGAAGACGCTGCGCGTCGACTCGGAGCGGCTCTACACCGTGCGTGCTTCGGAGAACGCATCACACGCCGTGCTCGAGCTGCGTTTCTCGCCCGGCTTGCGGGCGTACTCGTTCACCTTCGGCTGAGTGTGTCGATCAGCTGAACGCGGTCGCTCAAGCTTCGACGCACTGACACCTCACGCTGCAGTTCGAGTGGCGGAACGCGGATCGCCTGGCCCTGCCACCGGACCTCACTCAAGGCTGCGGCGGCGACCAGGCCGAAGTCGGTTGGCTCGGGCCGGTCGGCCGCTTCGGTGACGCCGCCGACCCACTCGACACGTGCGCCAAGCCAGGCTCGTCCCCACCAGCGACAGAACCAACCCTCGACGGCGCCCGGAGGCTCGATCAGGGCATCCTCGAACGCGGTCGCTACGCGCGGCGCGTCGGCATCGGACACGACGAGATCGAGATCGCGTGGCGAGACCGCGAGTCCCCGGACAGCGAGCGCCGCGCTGCCCGTGAGCCACCAATCGACTCCTGCGCTGTTGAGGCGACGGGCGGTCTCACTAAGTGTCTCGCCCCAGGGTGCAAGCTCCAGACGCGCGGTCTGCCGAAGCAGGGGCGGGAGGTTCGCTTGGAAGCGAGCATAGATCGCTTGCGTTACGGAATTGGGCGGAAAGCGCCGCACGTATCGGCCGTCTTCAACCTGGAAGTTCAAGTCGACCAAGGCGAGGCGAAACACCTCGTCATCGCACTCAACGCAGAGTCGATCGCTCTCTTCGTCCCGTAGGAGCAAGGGCCGCCTCAACTTCTGCCGCTGAGCCCGCGGTCAGTGCTCGCGGGCCACGTCGTCGTCCCCGCGGTCGTTGTCGCGCTGGCGCAGATAGCGCGTCAGCTCGGCGGCGATCGCATCGCCTGAAGGTATGTCCGCCTCTTCGGCGAGCTCGTCGACGCGGCGCTCGAGATCCTGGACGTACGCCGAGGTCTCCTCGTCTGAGGCGACGGCCTCGCTCACCTGCTGCGCGTACGCGTCTGCAGCCTCGTCGAGCTCAACGGTGTCGACATCGGCACCGAGCAGGTCTGACAGCCGGTCGACGAGCGCCTTCGCCGCGCGCGGCGAGGGAGTCAGCGACACGTAGTGCGGAACGGCCGCCCATAGGCTCGCGGACGAGATGCCGGCCTGGGTGCATGCATCGTGGAGGACGCCGACGACGCCGGTCGGCCCCTCGTAGCGCGACGCCTGCAGGCCGAGCCGATCGATCAGCTCCGGATCCGTCGCGCTGCCGGTGACCGGCGCGGGCCGCGTGTGTGGCACGTCGGCGAGCAGTGAGCCGAGTGTGATCACGAGCTCGACGCCGAACTCGGTCGCGACCTGCGTGACGTGCTCGGAGAACGTGCGCCAGCGGAGGTTCGGCTCGACCCCCAGCAGGATGATCGCGTCGCGCCCCGCGCCCGGCAGCGGTGCGTAGAGGAAGCTGTTCTCAGGCCACTCGATCTGGCGCTGGTGACCGTCGACGAGCGAGACCATCGGACGCGTCGCCTGGAAGTCGTAGAAGTTCTCGGGATCGATCGAGGCGAACTCGATCGCTTCCCAGGCGCGCGCGAGGTATGAGCCCGCGAGAGATGCGCCCTGCCCCCCGTCGTTCCAGCCGCGGAAGGCCGCAATCAGCACGGGCCGCTCGAGCTTTGGGTGCGAGTCGATGCGAAGCTCGTCCGCCATCAAGCCATCCTACGCGGCCGCCACAGGCTGAAGACGAACGCCGTGAGCGCCGCCCAGACCGTGACAGCCAGCGTCACATGGATGAGCACGAGCCACCACGGCAGGTGCGTGCGGTACTGCGTCTCGCCGATCGCCATTTGCACCCCGAGCAGGCCGAGCAGGACGAGCGCGCCGCGCACCTGCGGTGCCCGGTTGCGCACCAGCCACACGAGCAGAATGGCGAACGCGATTCCGAAGACGGCAGTCGCGCGCACATGCCAGTAGATCGCCGGCTGGAACGACCACAGTCGCCGCACGACCACGCTGCCGGGATGCGGGCCGGCGGCGGTCGCCAGCGTGCCGCTGACGATCAGCACCGCGCCCGAGAGCCCGACGAGCAAGCCGAGGCGTGGCACCCAGGAGGGCAGCCGCGTGCGCTCCCGCCGGCGCACCTCGAGCGCGAGCACGACGCCGAGCGTCAGCACGACGACGGAGAGCAAGAAGTGCGAGAGCACGAGCCACGGGTTGAGGCCGAAGTGCACGGTGAGCGCGCCGAGCGGAGCCTGCAGCAGCGTGCCGAAGAAGATGACGAACGCGAGGCGCCGGTGCCCGCGCGCGAGCGCCCACGTGAACAGCGTGACGAGGATCGTGAAGAACGCGAACACGCGGTTCGAGAACTCGATGTAGGAGTGGAAGCTCTTCGGCTCGAAGTGGTGTGGCGCGCAGCCGGGCCAGTGCTCGCAGCCGAGGCCAGAGCCCGTGAGGCGGACCGTCGCGCCGGTCGCGACGATCAGGACGAGCATCACGGCGTTCAGCAGCGTCAGCCTGCGAAGTGCCCGTGCGGAGAGCGCGACCCCACGCAGACGGGCAAGCGGCTGCGCGCTGGCGTCCATCGCCCGCACTGTAGCCCTATGCAGCCCCTGCGAGCTCCGTTCCCGCGCCTTCGGTGACGCCGCCGATCCGCGCCAGGAACAAGCCCGCCGCGGCGAACTCGGCCTCGAGCGCCATCCCCTGCTCCCGCGGCAGCGAGACGAGGAGTCCGCCCGCCGTCTGCGGGTCGTAGGCGAGCTCCACCAGCTCGGGCACGACCTCGCCGACGTCGACCGTCGCGTAGGCCCGGTTGTTGCGGGTACCCGCGGTGGAAACTCCGGCACGCGCCGACTCGAGGGCGCCGTCGAGCGCCGGCAGGTGCGCCGCCTCGATCCGCAGGCGCGCGCCGCTGCGGCTCGCCATCTCGTGCGCGTGACCGAGGAGGCCGAAGCCCGTCACGTCGGTGACCGCATTCGGACTGAACTTTCGCAGCACGTCCGCCGCATCACGGTTGAGCGTCCGCATCCAACGCACCGCTTCCGCCGCGTCGACAAGCCCACGCTTCGCCCCGCCGAGCACGAGTGCGGTGCCGAGCGGCTTCGTCAGATACAGCGCGTCGCCCGGCCTGGCGCCGGACTTCGGCCAGATGCCCTCGAGGGAGACCGTGCCGACGACCGCCAGGCCGTACTTCGGCTCGGCGTCGCGAATCGTGTGCCCGCCGGCGAGGATCGCGCCCGCCGCACGCACCTGCCGGTCGGCTCCGTCGAAGATCGCGCGCACCACCTCCGTCGGTAGCTCCTCGGGAAGCGCCGCGACCGACAGTGCGAGCAGCGGCACGCCGCCCATCGCGAAGACGTCGTTGAGCGCGTTCGTCGCCGCGATCGTCCCGAAGTCGTCTGGGTCGTCGACGATCGGCGGGAAGAAGTCGATCGTGAACACGAGCGCACGCTCGTCATCGAGCTTGTAAACGGCCGCGTCGTCGGCCGGGTCGAGCCCGACGAGCAGGTTCTCAGCGTCCGCCGGCACGAAGCCGCGCAGCAGCTCCTCGAGCCGCGACGCCGAGTACTTGGCGGCGCAACCGCCGGCCGTCGCCAGGTCCGTGAGCTTCATCCCTGCACCGTAATGCGCGAAGGCCGCCAGAGGCGGCCCTCGCAGGGGAGAGGAACGTCGTACGCTGCCCGATTCGCCCAGCCGGTGTCAACTCCTTTAGGGTCGCCTGATGCGCAGCGCACTCATTACGGGCGGCTCCTCGGGCATCGGCCTCGCAATCGCACGCATGCTGCGCGACGAAGGCTTCGAGCTGACGCTCGCGTCGCGCACGAAGGAGAAAGTCGAGGCTGCCGCCGCGGAGATCGGTGCGCACGCAGTCGCCGCCGATGTGGGCCAGGAAGAAGACTGCATCCGCGTCGTCGCCGAGCACAGGGATCGCTTCGGCGGCCTGGACCTGCTCGTCAACTCGGCCGGGATCGGTATCGCGGACACCGTCGAGTCGGTGCAGGCGAAGCACATCGACCTGCAGCTCGGAGTGAACCTGCGCGGCTTGCTGCTCGTCACCCGAGAGGCGATCCCGCTGCTCAAGGAGACGAAGGGCTGGGTGATCAACCTCGCGTCGATTGCGGGCACGACACCTTCACCTGGGCTGACGGTCTACGGGGCGACGAAGGCGGCGGTGATCGCGCTGACACGTTCGATGAACGCAGAGCTCGACGGTAAGGTGCGCGCGATCGCGCTCTGCCCCGGGTTCGTCGACACGCCGATGGCGGAGTGGGCCGGACTGGCTGGCGAGGAGATGATCCAGCCGGAGGACTGCGCCGAGGTCGTGCGCATGTGCCTGCGCCTCTCACCGAGCGCGCGGATCCCGCAGGTCGTGATCGAACGCGTCGGCTCGGCCGAAGGCGTCGCCTAGAACGAAACTCTCGAACCTGGTTCGGCCTGCACGCCGCGGCGACCCGAAGCGCCGGGCACCGCCGAATCAGGTTCAGACCGGAGAACCGAACCTGGTTCGCGCAACCACGCTCTGACCTCACCGCCGGAGACGACGCGCGCGAATCAGGTTCGTGAGTTTGCTCTGTCCATTAGCTAGAGGCCACCGGGCGTGCGTGCGATGCGCCAGAGCATGTAGAGCCCGAGCGCGGCGGCCGCGAGGAACCCGATCACCGACAGCGTGTGATTGACGCGGGCCATCAGCGCCGACGAGATCAAGAGCGCCGAGACGATCATCGCCGCCCCGACGCGGTTGGCCGTCGAGCGCAGGAGCCGCTCGAGGTCCTTGAGCTCGACGGGCGCGAAGTTGACCTTCAGCGTGCCGGTCTCCAGCTTCTGGACGACCTGGGCCAGACGGCGCGGGAACCGGAGCAGCGGCTGCAACTGGGTGAACCCGAACGCGAGCACCTGGTTCGGCTCGAGGCGGTGCTCCGCTTCCTGCGCCATCACCGTCCAGCCCTCGTCGCGGATCATCTGCACCGGGTCGAGCATCGGGTCGAGCGTCCGAGCGATGCTCTCGGCCTGCGAGAGCGTCTTCCCGACAAGCGCGAACGACGTCGGCAACGCGATGCCGTGCAGCAGGCAAAGGCGCTGCAGGTCGGCGAGTCCCTCACCCGTCTTGATGTCGGCCAGCGGCCGCCACTGGTAACGCGGCAGCTTGCGACGAAGCTCGTGCACGAATCCTGCTTCGTCCGACGCCGTGGAGGTGAGGGAGAGGGAGAGGATCAAATCGGCAACGTCGTCGGCACGGTTCTGTGCGATTGCGAGCAGCAACAGCGCCAGCGACGTCCGGGTGTCGTCGTCGAGCCGTCCGATCAGCCCGAAGTCGAGCAGCGCCAGCCGCCCGTCAGGCGTCAGAAAGACGTTGCCGCGGTGCGGGTCGGCGTGGAAGATGCCCTTCACGGTGACCTGCCGGATGTAGGCGCGGAAGAGCGTCTGCGCGAGCTCCTCGGCCCGCTCCCGATCGAGACCGTGATCGTCCTCGATCTTCCCGCCGTGGACGCGCTCCATGACGAGCACCCGTTCGGTCACGTGAGGGTGGATCACTTCCGGGACGAACAGCTTCTCGCGGTACTCGGCGATCACCGAGGCGATCAGCTCGGCGTTGTGCGCTTCCTCGACAAAGTTGAGCTCGCCGCGCAGATGCTGCTCGAGCTCGTCCGCAAGCGCGTTCAACTGCAGAAGGCGCGCCGTGCTCGAGTGCTTCTCCGCAACGGACGCCGTCTTGCGCAGCAGCTCGAGGTCGAGCTCCACCTGCTGGACGATCCCCGGCCTGCGCACCTTGACCACGACCTCGCGTCCGCTCTTCAGCAGCGCTGCGTGGATCTGGGCGATCGACGCGCTCGCGAGCGGCTCCTCGTCGATCGACGCGAGGTGCCCGAGCCCGATGTCCTCGGCGATCACCTCCCGCAGCGGTGCGAACGGCAGCGGCTGAACGTGGTCGACGAGCTTGCCCAGCTCGTCGATGTAGACGTCCGGCAACAGGTCGGGCCGCGACGAGAGCAGCTGCCCCAATTTGACGAACGTCGTCCCGAGCTCCTCGAGCGCTTCACGGAAGAGGACCGCACGCTCGCGCGTCGCCGGCTTGGCTCCGACCACCCCCACCTCGTGGAGGACGCGGAGCAGGTGCGTGCGGCGGGCGACCGCCGTCACCTCGAGGGCGCGCTTGACCTTGCCCTTGTCGGCCATCGGCGGGCCTTCTGCCCCCGTAGCCTGGCCTGGAAACGGGAGCTGCGGGTACCGTTTTGGCTCGTGCGCCGAGCGTTGCCCCTCCTCGTCCTCGCTCTTCTTCTGCTCGGCGCCGGCTGTGGGAGCTCAGCGGCCAAGCTCGAGACACCACCTGCGCCGAAGAAGACGTTCGAGGGCGGCGAGCTCAACCCGCCGCGGCCGGCGCCGCCGCTCTCCCTAAGAGATGCCTCGGGCCGCCGCTTCACGCTGAACGGCGAGCGTGGCCGCTACGTGCTCGTGACGTTCCTCTACACGCACTGTCCCGACGTGTGCCCGCTGATCGCGTCGAACCTGAACACGGTGCTGCGCACGCTCGGGCCGAAGGCAAACGTCGAGGTGCTCGCGGTCAGCGTCGACCCGAAGGGCGACACAGCCCCGGCCGTCCGGGCCTATGAGAAGCGGATGCACCTCGAGCCGGACTTCCACTTCCTGATCGGCACCCGGGCCGCGCTGCGGCCGGTCTGGGCGGCGTGGCACGTGCTCGCTGTCGACCGTAAGCCCGACCGTGTCGACCACGCTGCGTACACCGCGCTCGTCGATCCCGCCGGGAAGCAGCGGCTGCTCTACGACTCGCAGGTCAACGCGCAGCAGGTGCTGCATGACCTACGGCTGTTGATGAAGCAGCCCGCATAGGGCTGCCCACTCCGATCTCGAGCGCGCTACCGGCTCCCCCTTGAAGCGCGCGAAATCGGAGCAGGCCATCGGGACCTACCTCGGCCCGTCCCAGAATCCGTATACCGGATGACCGAACTTGCCGGCGATGATCGCGATAACGACCAGCGCGAGCAGCACGACCGTGCGCCGGCGGAAAAATGTCTTTGCCACAGAGAACACCTCCCTTCCTCAGAACCGGAAATCCTGGAGCGTCTCGGCGGCACGGCGGTAGAGCACTGCCGCCCGCCGTTCGTCTCCACGCTTGGTGGCGAGATCCCCCTGCGCGATCCACGCCGCGGCACGGTGCGAACCGGAGGACAACTTGGCAAATGCGTCGTCAGCATCGGCGAAGGCAACTTCGGCCTCGTCGAGCCGCTCCTGCTCGAGCAGCGCGCGCCCGAGGACGAGCCGCGCATTGCCGACCTCGTCGAGCATGTTCTTGCGATCACCGATCAGCTCGAGCGCGTGCAACGCCTGCTCCTCGGCGCGCTGCGCGTCGCCGGTGCGCAGATGAACCTGGGCGAGCGATGAGATCGCCGTGGCGGCCTCCTCTTCATACCCGAGCTCGAGGGCGACGGCGAACGCATGCTTCAGGTGATCGACCGCCTGCTCGGGCTTGCCGAGCAGGAACTCGAGGCCGCCGAGGTTGTTGAGCAGCCGGCCGACGTTTGCGCGGTCGGAGAGCTCCTCGTACTGCGCCTTCGCCTTCTCGGCGTAGGTGCGCGCGAGCACCCAGTGGCCGTCACGCTCCGCGAGGACGGACGCCTGGAAGTAGGCGGCGCCGAGCGCGCGCGCATCGTGCATCGCCTCTGCGAGCTCCAGCGCGAGCTCGACGTCCTCGCGCGCCGCTTCGTAATCGCGCTGGCGGCGATAGCACCGTGAGCGCCACGCGAACACATTGAGGCGCAGCTCGTCCGAGGGAAGCCCCGACCGCTCGCCGAGGGCGAGTGCCTCGTTGAACAGACCGACCGCGGTCGAGATGCTCGAAAGCAGATACCGGCAGACCCCGAGCCGGTAGAGCACCTCTGCGCGGTCGATGTCGGAAAACTCTTCGCGCTCGACGAGGACGCGCGCCTCCGCGAGCATCGCGAGCGCGCTCTTGACGTCGCCGTTGTGTGCGCGCGCCATTGCCTCGCCCTTGAGGGCGTGCACGTGGAGCTCGACGGCGCCGGTGCCGAGAACGGCCGGCAGCGCACGCCCATACTCCTCGATCGACTCGTCGAGGCGTCCCTCTTCGAGCAGCGCGTCGGCCCGGGTGAGGATCGCCTCGGCCTTGGCTCGCTGGTCGGCGGAGACGCCGCTCTGGAGGAACCCGGCGTCAACGCCGAGACGCAGGCCGAGCCACTCGATCGTCTCCGCGGTCGGCCGTGTCTTCCCGCGTTCGATCTGCGAGATGTACTCCTTGGAAAAGCGGTCGCCGGCCAGGTCGGTCTGCGTGAGACCGGCCGCCACCCGAAGCTGGCGTAGGCGCTCGCCGAGCCGCGGCGCCCTCATCGTGTGGGCGGCCCCGGTCGAGATCCCGCGTGCGGCGCGAGGAGTCATCAGCCGACGAAGCATGCCCGACGCTTCACCTGATTGCAATCCCCTCATTCGGACATCCCCCAAAAGGGGCATAGTTACGCCCTTTTCCGGTCAACCAAGCCGCGCGGGAATCACTTGACCGAGTTACTTGACATGTCCTGCCATCGCTCCTAGAGTGAGCGCACCTTGCATCACGGCCGGGACACCAAGGCCGAGTGCATGGGGAGCGCCAGAGGCGACTGAACCGAAGATTCCGGGTGGGCCGCAGACCCAGGGAGTTTCGGAGACGCCCAACCGGCGCCCCGCCTGACCAGGAAGAGCCCCGGAAGCCGCAGCCGGGGCTCTTCCTCTTTCTCGGGCTACGTCTAGGGCTTCGCGAGCATCCAACGCCTGCGCTCTGTGCGCACGCGCTGGAGGTCGTCGCCGAGGAGACCGCCGAGCCGGCTGTCCATCGTCGCGAGCAGGCCGCCGCCGACGAAGATCCACGCCTCGGCCTCCGCGTCGCGATCGGCATTGACGACCCCGCGCCGTTGCCCATCGCGAATCACATCTGCAATGAAGTCGTGCATGGCGCGAATCTGCCGCCGGAGCGCCTTCGCGATCACCGGATCCTCCGTCGCCTCGGTCAGGGCCTGGATCCAGAGGTCGACGACGCGGAACCGGCTGCCCTTCGCCATGTAGCGATCCGAGATCACGCCCAGGCAGCCGACCGGGTCCTCCGCGATCGCGTTGCCCGCCTCCTCTCGGAAGGCCTGCCACGCTTCGTCGAGGCACGCGAGGTAGAGGTCTCGCTTCGAGCCGAAGTGGCGGTAGAGAATCGGCTCGGAGATGCCCGCTTCACGCGCGATCTCGGCCGTCGTCGTCCCGCGGTAGCTCGACCGCGAGAAAACGCGGCAGGCGGTGTCGAGGACCGCCGCCCGCCGCGCCTCCGCGCTCAGCCGCTGCTTCGTCTGGGTCAACTACGCCGCGACCTCGGCGGCCGCCGGCGCAGCACGGGCGTGCTCGATCTTGCGGATCGCGAGCACCGCGACCGCGGCGCCGGCGAGGCACAGGAGCGCGCCGACCCGCAACGCGTCGTGGAACCCGGTGAGGTAGTTCGAGCTCCCGGCGACGATCGCGCCCATCACCGCGATCCCGAGCGAGCCGCCGACCTGCCGCGCGGAGTTCAGCACCGCGGAACCCACCCCGGCCTTGTCGACGGAGACCGCGCTCATCGCAGCCGCAGTCACCGGCGTCATCGTCATGCCCATGCCGATCCCGCCGAGCAGCAGGCCTGGCAGGAGTGCCCAGAAGCTCTCGTTCGCTCCGAGGGTCGTGTAGTAGAAGAGCATCGCCGCGAGCAGCGTCATGCCGATGCCGACGAGCCAGCGCGAGCCGACCCGGTCGGTGAGCGCGCCCGCGCGCGGCGCGATCAGAATGATCAGGATCGTCATCGGGAGGAAGCTCGCGCCGGCCTCCACGGGCGAATACTTGAGCACGTTCTGCATGTACAGCGAGACGTAGAAGAACGTCCCGAACATCGCGAGCCCGACGAAGAGCATCGCGGCGTTGGCGCCACCGAACGTCCGGTTGCGGAAGAGCGACAGGTCGAGCATCGGCGCGCGCTGGTGCCGCTCGAGGAGCACGAACGCGGCGAGCGATGCCGCAGCGACGACGAACGCGCCGATGATGCGTCCGGAGGCCCAGCCGTAGCTGTTCGCCTCGATGAACGCGTAGGTCAACGCGAACAGCCCGAGGGCGGACGTTCCAAGCCCGGGCAGGTCGAGCCGCTGGTCGGCGGTCGTGTCGCGCGACTCGTCGATGAAGATGGGGACGGCAAGCAGACCGATGAGGCCGACCGGAACGTTGATGAAGAAGATCCAGTTCCAGTTGACGTGCTCGGTGAGCAGGCCGCCGACGAGCGGCCCGATCGCGAGCGCCATCGCCGAGACACCGGCCCAGATCCCGATTGCACGTCCGCGCTCGCGCGGCGCGAACGTCGCGGCGATGATCGAAAGCGTCGCGGGGTTCATCAGCGCGCCGCCGAGGCCCTGCACGATGCGCGCACCGATCAGGAAGCCGCCGTTCGAGGCAAGCCCGCACGCGAGGCTCGCGCCGGTGAACACCGCGAGGCCGAGCATGAAGACGAGCCGCCGACCGAAGAAGTCGGCGAGCTTGCCGCCGATCAGCATGAACGCGGCAAATGTGAGCGCGTAGCCGGCGACCACCCACTCGAGCTCCGACAACGACATGTGCAACGAGTTGCGCATCGAGGGCAGCGCAACGTTCACCACGGTGTTGTCGAGCATGATCATGAAGAGCCCGACCGACACGGCACCGAGCGTCCACCACTTCTTGTTCTCCGGCGTCACAAAACGCACGAGCATCCCGTATCTCCTTCTCTCTCTAAGTTAGTGCACGCTAAGTTACCGACACAGTAGGGTTCTGCGCGTTAGATGCGGACCGTTCTCTGTTTCGGAGACTCGAACACGTGGGGCTACGTCCCCGGGAGCGACGGCGAGCGCTTCCCGCCGGAGGTCCGCTGGTCGACGCGTCTGGCGGCTGCGCTCGGGGGCGAGTGGGACGTGATCGCCGAAGGTCTGAACGGACGCACCGCAACGATGGACAGCCCGGTCGCCGACGGGCGGAACGGGCTCACGTATCTGATGCCGTGCCTGCACTCGCACATGCCGCTGGACGTCGTCGTCATCTACCTCGGGACGAACGACGCCGGCGATCGCTACTCGCTGCCTGCCGAGACGGTGGCGGGCGCCGTCGGCCGGCTCGTGAAAGTCGTGCGCACAAGCGAGGCGGGCCCGGGCGAGGCTGCTCCCGACGTGCTCGTCGTCTGCCCGCCGCCGTTTGGGCAGCTCGACCCCGAAGGCTCCTTCGCCAACGCGGGCGCCAAGTCGCGACAGCTTGGCCGATGGTTCGCAGACGTCTGCGGGGAGCTCGGCTGCGAGCTGATCGACCTCAACGGGATCGCGGCGTACAGCGACCTCGACGGCATTCACCTCGACGCTGAAGGTCACGCTGCCGTCGCCGCGGCCGTCGAGGAGCGCCTGCAACGCATGTCGGTGTGACCGCCCGGCGCTTCAGCGCCGCCCGGCCGGGCCGCTGCGGCTCGCCTTAAACCCGGCACGGTTCCACTACTTCGATCTCGCGACGGGCGCCCGGCTCGACGCGGTCGGCCAGCCCGCCTGAGCTGTTTTGAGCCCGGGTCGGCGATACTGCCGGCTCGATGAAAGCGAACGTCCTCCGCCTCTACCTGATCGGTGCGCTCGTCGTGGCCGCCGTGATCAGCGTGATCGGCAACAAGGCCAACTCGCCGCTCATCGGCTGGCTCAGCTTCGCCGTCTTCCTGACCGCGCTAGCGATCTACGTCAGCTGGCGCCGCGCCGCGCTCCGGGAGCGCCGTGGTAGAGTTTTCGACCGAGAGGCGAAAACTACCGATGAGACTGGCACTCGCTCAGATCAATAGCGTCGTCGGCGACATCGACGGCAACGCCGCCAAGGTCGTCGACTGGCTGGAACGGGCCCGCGGTGAGAACGCCGACCTCGTCCTCTTCCCCGAGCTCGTCGTCACTGGCTACCCGCCGGAAGACCTGCTCCTCCGGCCCGGGTTCATCCGCGCTGTCCGGCGGGCGGTCGACGGCATCGCGAAGGCGACGCACGGCGTGACGGCGATGGTCGGCGCGCCGCACCTCGACACCGACCTCTTCAACGCGTGCTTCGTGCTCGCGCACGGCGAAATCCGCTGTGTCTACCGCAAGCGGTACCTGCCGAACTACGGCGTCTTCGACGAGGACCGGTATTTCGCGCCGGGCTATGACAACTTCCTCCTGCGCTTCGGGGAAGTGCTCGTCGGGCCGACGATCTGCGAGGACATTTGGCAGCCGGGGCCGCCGGCGACCGACCTCGCGCTCGCCGGCGCCCAGCTGATCGCGAACATCTCGGCCTCGCCGTTCCACGTCGGCAAGGACCGCGAGCGCGAGGAGATGCTCAAGGTGCGCGCGACCGACAACTCGTGCTTCGTCGCGCTCTGCAACGCGGTCGGCGGCCAGGACGAGCTCGTGTTCGACGGCCATTCGGTCGTGCTCGACGACGACGGCGACGTGCTCGCGCGCGCTGCCGGCTTCGAAGAAGAGCTGCTCGTCGTCGACCTCGATCCCGTCGCAGCGGTCGGACGCAGGCTGCGAGACGTGCGCCGCCGCGCGCTGGCGCGCGAGCGGGTGGAGGTCTCGGCGACGGAGTTCGAGCTTGCGCCCCCGCGCGAGCAGACGGATCCCGCGCACCCGAAGCTCGCCCTCCAGCTCGACGAGCTGGAGCAGATGCGGCTCGCATTGGAGCTCGGGCTCCACGACTACGTGACGAAGAACGGGTTCGGGGACGTCGTGATCGGGCTCTCCGGCGGCATCGACTCGGCGCTGACCGCGGCCCTCTGCGTCGAGGCGCTCGGCGCCGAGCGCGTGCACGGCGTCTCGATGCCTTCGCGCTACTCGTCGGACGCGACGCGCGGAGACGGGCAGAAGCTCGCCGAGTCGCTCGGCATCGACTTCCGCGAGATCGCGATCGAGCCGATGGTCGAGGCGTACAACGCCGCGCTCGCCGAGGCGTTCACCGGCCGCGAGAACGATCTCACCGAGGAGAACTTGCAGGCGCGCATTCGCGGCACGCTGCTGATGGCGCTCTCGAACAAGTTCGGCTGGCTCGTGATCGCGACGGGCAACAAGTCGGAGCTGTCGGTCGGGTACTCGACGCTCTACGGCGATCTCGCCGGCGGCTTCGCGCTGATCAAGGACGTCTACAAGACTGACGTCTTCCGGCTTTCGAAATGGTTGAACGAGCGCGCCGGACGCGAGCTGATCCCCCAGTCGATCATCGACCGCGCGCCGAGCGCGGAGCTGCGCGCCGACCAGCTCGACGAGGACTCGCTGCCGCCGTACCCGAAGCTCGACAAGGTGCTCGAGGCATACGTGGAGCTCGACCGCTCGCGCGAGGAGCTGTCCCAGGACGGCTTCGACGAGGACGTGGTCGAGCGCGCGCTCGGGATGATCGACCGGGCGGAGTACAAGCGCCGCCAGGCACCGCCTGGCGTGAAGCTGCGCCCGAAGGCCTTCGGCCGAGACCGCCGCACGCCGATCACCAACCGCTGGCCGGGCTAGCTCACGAGGCGCTGCAATGCGACGCCGAGGAGCGGTAGGGACAGCGTCAGCGCGTAGCTGAGCCACCCGACGATCACCAGCGTGGGCCTCGTCACCGGCTCGCGCTCTTCCCGGATCTCCGCTTGCAGACGCGGGCCGAGGACGAAGTTGTGGAGGTACGACGCGAGGAGCAGGCAGAGGAAGAGCACGACCTTCGTCCAAAAGACGATCTGGAAGGCCGTGTCGTGCTGCCACTCGCGCGCGGCGAGGGTGACGCCCGTCACCGCGGCCACAACGAGCGCGCCGTAGCCGAGGGGGCGCCAGCGCAGGCCGAGCTCTTTCATCGCGCGCCCGCGCGGTTCGCCCTCGAGGGTGCGGATCGCGGGGACGCCGACGAAGATCAACGCAGTCGAGCCGCCGAACCAGATGCCGGCGGCGATCAGATGAACAGCGACGAGAACGGCGGTCATGCGGTGCGGATCGTACGCACGCGCTCAAGCAAGTCGGGCGGAGCGAACTGCTCGGTGGACGCCGCGAGCTCCTCCTGCGTCCACCAGCGGATGTCCGCGACTCCTTCCGGTTCGAGATCGATCGTCGCCGCTGGCTCGTGCTCGACAACGCGAACGAGGTACGTGGTGTTGTGCTGGCGGTAGAGCTGCTTCGCCCACGGAAACTCACCGAAGTGCTCGTAAAGACGCGGGCCGAGCTCGAACTCGTGCAGGCCCAACTCCTCGCGCAGCTCCCGTCGAAGGGCAGCTTCGTGACTTTCGCCCGGGTCGATGCCACCGCCGGGCGAGCCCCACCACGTCGTGTTGCCGACCGGACGCCGGAACTGCACCAGGAGCACGCGGTCCTGCGCGTCGAGGACGACCGCTCGCACGGCTTCGCGCTCGACCGGCTGGAGCCAGCGGCGAAGCTCCTGGAACCAGCGCAGCCGCTCCGCGTACGGCACCGCGGCGTTGGCGGGCGAGGTCGATGGAAGGACGAACAAGCCCGTGCGCCCGATCACTCGATCCTGTGGGCCAAGCTCAGAGCGCTCGTTGAAGAGCCCGCGGTAGGCCTCCTTGCCGACGAATGCCACCGCGCGCGGAGCGTGCGCGCGAATCCGCGCCTCGAACTCCACAGCGTCGAAGTCGCCGCGCCGCAGGTCGCCCGAGCCGGGCGTCGTGCGATGCGCAGCGTTTGTCACGCCGATGCCCAGGTCGAGCAGCGAGAACTGCTCCTGCGGGTCGTAGAGGCGCGGCGTGAAGCCCGCATCGTGGAGCAGCCGCCAGAAGTCGTTGCGCGGGTTCGCGAAGTGGGCGGCCGCGGCCGCGGAAACGCGACCCGGGTTGATCCCGCAGAAGATGCAGGTCAGCCCTGGGGCGAGTACGTCCGGGATTGCGCTAGCTGTGCTTTCGACCACGCGGCTTACAGCGTGGCACGCGCTGCGTCCACGTGGCCGTGCACACCCACGAGCTCGGGAGCGGCGGCGCGGGGCGCCTGCCGGTGGTCACCGGGTTCGGCCGGCGCGCCGCCGTCCAGGTCCGGCAGGCGCGCGTCATGCCGCCTCCGCCTCTGGGCCGCGCGCCTTCAGGCGCTCCTCGAACCGCTCGCGCAGATGCTCTCCTGCGACATCGCCGCGCCTGACGCGCCGCTGCGGGACTCGCACCACATTCACCGCGTCGCCGCCGTGCCCGCCGTAGATGCGGGCGTAGCACTCTGCCTCCGTCAATGTCCTGAGCCTCATCGTCTCGAACCCTAGGACCGGGGCCGGACGGAACGGGATCACTGCGGCTCCGTCGAGCCTGCGCCGCCGCTAGCCTCCGGCCGTGGCGCACACCGCAAAGGTGCTCGAGTACGCCGTCGAGGTCGACAGCGCCGGGCGCATGACGATTCCGGGAGGCGGCCAGTTCGTGCCGCCGGAGGGCTGGTCGGCCGACCACCTGCTGCTGGCCGCGCTCGTGCGCTGCTCGATCGACAGCTTCGCCTACCACGCACGGCGCGCGGGACATGAAGTCGCCGCCTCGGGCGAGGCACAGGGGACGATCACGAAGTCGGGCGAGGACGGCCGTTACCGCTTCATCGAGATCGACGTGCGCATCACCGCGCAGCTGACACCCCGCGGAAGCGAGATCGGCGAGCTCGTCGCGAAAGCGGAGCGGGACTGCTTCATCGGCGCCTCCCTCACGTTGAAGCCGGAGTACGTGTGGCACGTGTCGTGACGACAATCGACGCCGTGCGCGCGCGCTTCACGGCGCTGCAGCAGCCGCTCGCATTCTTCGACGGGCCCGGCGGGACGCAGGTTCCCGACTCGGTGATCGACGCTATCGCGGACTACCTGCGCTTCTCGAACGCGAACACCGACGGTCCGTTCGGCACGTCGCGCCGCACAGATGCGCTGATCGCCAAGGCGCGCGGGACGGCTGCGGATTTCCTCAACGCGACCGTCGACGAGGTCGCGTTCGGCGCGAACATGACGACGCTCAACTTCGCGCTCTCCCGGGCCGCATCGCGCGATTGGCAGGAAGGCGACGAGATCGTGTGCACGAAGCTCGATCACGACGGGAATGTGTCGCCCTGGCTCGAGCTCGCGCACGACCGTGGCTTCGTCGTCAAGCTCGCTGAGATCGACAATGACTGCCGGCTCGACGTCGATCACCTACGCTCGCTGCTCAGCGAACGCACGCGCGTCGTCGCCTTGCCGTGGGCGGCGAACTCGGTCGGCACGGTGATGCCCGTCGGAGAGGTTGCGGCAATCGCACACGAAGCCGGCGCGCTGGCGTGGATCGACGCGGTGCACTACGGCCCGCACGGCCCGATCGACGTGCAGGCGGTCGACGCCGACGTGCTCGTCTGCTCGCCGTACAAGTTCTACGGCCCGCACCTCGGCCTCGCCTTCGGCAAGCGCGAGCTGCTCGAGTCCTGGCGTCCGTACAAGGTGCGCCCGGCCGATCCGTTCCCCATCGGTCACCGCTACGAGACCGGCACCCTCGCCCACGAGCTGCTGGCGGGCTTCGTCGCGGCCGTCGAATACCTGCAAGACGACGTTGGTTGGGACTTTGTCGTCGAGCACGAGGGCCAGCTCGGACAACGGTTCCTCGACGGCCTGCCCGACGCCTGGCGGCTGCACGGCATTCCGGCGATGGACGGCCGCGTGCCGACCTTTGCGATCACGCACGAGTCCGTGGCGCCACAAGAGGCGGCCACACGGCTCGGCGAGGACGGCTTCGCCGTCTGGCACGGCAACTACTACGCGGTCGAGGTCATGAGGCGGCTCGGGCTGGACGACGGCGCGGTCCGCGTCGGCATCGTCCACTACAACACTGCGGACGAGGTCGACGGTCTGCTCGCCGCGCTGGCTCTTGTCTAGAGCGCCTGGTAGGCGACCTTGTAGGCGGTGCCGACCTGGCGGCCGGACGTGACGATCAGCATCACGCTCCCCCGCTCCTTGACAGTCAGGAATGTCGGGACGAAGTACTGGACCGCACCTTTGTCGCGCAGGACGCCTTCGATCACGCGGCCCTTCGGCCCGCCGACCACCAGCTTCACCTCCGGGCTCGGGCCGCTCGCGGCCGCCACACCGACGCCGATCCCGTTCGCGTCCCTCGGCACGACGATCGGGATGTAGTGCGTCGAGAGACCGCGCACGACGCGCGCGGGTGTCGTCGCGATCGATGTCGACGCGACCAGCTTGTAACGCGTCGCCGGTTTGTAGGCCGCCCGGTAGATGTCGTACGAGAACCGCCCGAAGGCGCTGTAGAGGCTCCCGTGCACGCGCTTCCGCAGGACCTCGTCGAGGGGCTGCAGCCCGAGCAGGATCGGCCGGTGCGCCTGCTCGTAGCCGTAAAGCCGGCCGAAGTACTCCGACACGACGTGGTTCCCGAGGCCGAAGAGGAAGCGCCAGAACAGCGCGCCCCCATAGCAATGTGAGCAGCCCTGCGCCTCGTCGTAGAGCGAGCGCCACGGCTGGTTCAACCACGTGTCGAGATACGAGAACGTGGCCGCATCCACGACCTGCGGGTAGACATAGGTCTGCATCGCGACCGCGCTGCCCTCTGCCGCCCATTTCGGGATGCGCCCATCCGGCATGTAGGCGAGCTGGAACTCGTGAAAGAGCTCGTGCGCAACCGTCTGCTGCAGGCTGCCGTGCACGGCGAGGTGCGCCATGTCGAGCTGGTTGTCGATCACCATGAACGAGCCGCCCTTCGCGACGGTCGTCGGGAGGGTGATGCCGAAGACGCCGGGCGGCAGCGCCTTCACGTAGACGTCGAGCTTGCCGTCCGGCCCGCCCGAGTCGGGTAGCGGCCCCTTGAAGCCGTTGTGGGCGTACCAGAGCCACGCCTTGTTGGCGGCTGCGGCGAGCTTCTCGATGTAGTTCGGCACGCCGTTGTGGTTGTCGTCCTTCATGAACCGCGGATGATCCGGCCCCGTCCGCGTGTAGTGAACGACGATCCACGGCGACGCGACCGTGGCTGCCGCGGTCTTGTAGGTCGGCCGCGGGACGAGCGATCCTGCGTCGGCCTCCGACGCGAAGACGATCGCTGACGCGGCCACCGCCACGGCAAGCGCGTATCTCATTCGACCCCCCTTTGAGCGATTGCGCAGCGTAACGGAGTTGCTCAAATCGAGCTGCTCAATTCGAGTTGCTCAGGCGAGCGGTGCTCAGGCGTACGGGTACGGCTCGCCGGCGGATTCGGCCCACTTCGAGCCGGGCGTGCGCCGGATTGGGTCGGGATCGATTCCCCGCGCGCCGGAGATTGCGAGCGTGAGCAGGTGAAACTGGACGATGTCCACGACCGGGTGGCGCGTCGGGACGAGCGTGACCTCGCAGCCGAGCTTCTCGAGCTGCGCGACCGCGTCGTGTGCCCGCTCCTCCGCGCGGCCTTCTCCCTCGAGCACGAATGCGCGAACGTGCTCGTCGACCGCGGCGAGATGACCGTGCAGGAGCTCCTCGGTCGGGTAGGCCGTGGCGTCGACCCAGGCCCCTTCACGCAGCTTGAGCGCCGCCTCCTGCGCGGTCGGCCAGTCGCGCCCGGCGCCGGTGACGATCACCCGCTCCTGCTCGAACGGCCGCACGTCTTGGAGCAGCGCCTGCTCGACCGCTTCGGGCAGCCAGTCGATTTCCTCGCCGTTCAGCGCGTCCAGCGCGGCGACGGCGCAGGTGTAGCTCGCCGTGTGGCACCACGAGCGTTCGATCTCCGGTGTGCACACGATCACTTCGTCGGCACGCCCGGCGAGCTCCGATCCGGGATTCCCGGTCACGAGCCAGACATCGCCGCCGAACGCCTGCTCGGCTTCCATCGTGAGCGCCGTCCCTCCCTCGTGCGACACGCAGACCATGATGTCGGCGAGTGGCGGTCTCAACACCGCCTCGAGGGCCTCGACCGCCCAGCCGCCGGTCTGCGCCGCGTGGAATGAGGTGCCGCACCCTGTGAAGACAACGCGTGCGCCGGCCGGGAGCTGTTTCGACGTCGGCACCTGCCGCAGCCACTCGGGCTGCGCAAGCACTGCGCGATGTGTCTCGCCGGCCATGCGACCTCTCTATACCATCGCCTCGATGAGCGTGTACGAGCGTCACACCCTGTCGAACGGCCTGCGCGTGCTGACCGCGCCGCTCGACCACGCACAATCGGTCGCCTGCTACGTCATGTTCGCGGCAGGCTCGCGATACGAGGACGCTTCGAACCGCGGCATCGCCCACTTCGCCGAGCACATGTTCTTCAAGGGGACGGAGAAGCGACCGACGGCGCGCGACCTGTCGATGGAAGTGGACAAGATCGGCGGCGAGTTCAATGCGTTCACGTCCAAGGAGTACACGGGCTATTACATCCGCTGTGCAAGCGAGCAGCGCGACACCGCACTCGACGTGCTCGTCGACATGGTGCGCAACTCGAAGTTCGACGGCGAGGAGCTCGAGCGCGAGAAGGGCGTGATCATCGAGGAGATGAACATGTACTTCGACACGCCGCGCGACTACGTCGGGTCGATGTACGAGGAGCTCGTGTTCGGGTCGAACCCGCTCGGGTGGGAGACACTCGGCACGCGTGAGACCGTGAGCGCCGCGACGCGCGAGACGTTCACCGACTACCTCGGCCACTGGTACACGCCGCCGCGCATGGTCGTCGGCGTCTCCGGGATGATCGGCAACGACCTCGTCCCCACGCTGGAAGGGCTGCTCGGCGACATGTCTGGCAATGGGAAGGACCGGCCGGCGCCGGCCGAGGTCGTGCGCACGCCCGAGCCGCTCGTGCGCGTGCGCCAGAAAGACTCCGACCAGGCAAATGTCTGCGTCGGCATTCCGAGTTACCCGCTCGACCATCCTGATCGCTACGCGCTACAGCTGCTCGGCACCGTGCTCGGGACGGGCATGTCGTCGCGCCTCTTCCTCGAGGTGCGCGAGCGCCGAGGACTCGCCTACTACGTCTTTGCCTACAACAGCTCGTACACGGACGCCGGCACCCTCGTCGCGCAGGCCGGCGTCGACCTGAAGCGCGCTGAAGAGGCGGTCGAGGTGATCGCGGCGGAGTTCCGCAAGCTCGCCGACGAGCCCGTCGGCTCCGAGGAGCTGGAGAAGGCGCGCGCGCTCGCGAAGGGACGATTCGTGCTGCAAACGGAGAGCCCGAACGGGTTGATCCTGTTCGGCCTGCGCCGCGAGGTGCTCGAAGGCAGAGCCTCCGAGCCGGAGGAGCTGCTCGCCGGCCTCGATGCGGTCACGGCGGAGGACGTGCAGCGGGTCGCGCAGGACATCATCCGCGGGTCCGGGCTGCGCCTGGCAGTGATCGGCCCGTTCGACGACGCAGCGAAGTTCGAGAAGCTGCTCGCTTAGCCGAGGCGCCGTGCGACCCAGTGGGCGGGCCACGCGATCAGGCCGACGAAGACGAGCGCGACGACGAGGAACGTGAGCTCCGCCCAGCGGTAGTGGCCGAGCGCGATCATCCGCGCTGCCACGCCGAGGGTCACCCCCGCGAGCCACGACGGCACGAAGCGACGTGTTGCATACGCGACGGCGAACCACGCGACGAGCAACGGCAGCGCGTCGGCGGCATACCCACCGAGCGAGACGTGGTGGTCGTGCGAGAGCCGGCCGATCGTCGCGAACGCGAGGATCGCGACGGTTCCCGCGATCAGGAGCGCTCTCAGAGGAAGCGCCTGGCGCCGCGGAAGTCGCTCGTCCTGATCGGGACGATGCGCACCTCGCTGCGCGAGTTGGGCGCCTCGATCATCTGGCCGTTCCCGATCGCCATCGAGACGTGGCCCACGATCGGGCGCTCGTAGAACAGCAGGTCGCCTGGCTGCACCTTCGAGAGCGCTACCGGCGTTCCGGCGGCGAACTGCGCGTCGGCGTCGCGCGGGATCGTGATCCCGTGCGCCCGGTAGACGGCCCACGTCAGCCCCGAGCAGTCGTAGCCCCACGCGGAGAGACCGCCCCAGAGGTAGTGCAGCCCGAGGAACTGCCTCGCGGTGCGCACGAGATCGACGCGTGTGCGCGGCAGCGGACGAACGTCTGCCGCTCGCACCCAGGTGCCGCCCTTCGGGGTCGCGACGGCGATCAGCTTGCCGCGACGCGCGGTCACCGGCAGCTGCGTCGCGAAGCTCACCTCGTCGCCGTCGAGCAGGCGGGCAGAACGCACCGTCACGGTGACCTGTGGCTCTGTGACCGGCAGCGGCGCGCCGAGCTGCCACGAACGCACCCAGCCGGGATAACCGCGCTTGTCGAGCGGCGAGGGCTGGTCGGGCACGGCGATCTGCGTCCAACCGTCGTGCCTCGAGAGCACGACGACGGTTTCGCCGAAGAGCACCTGCGTCGGCATGTGCCCGACGATCGCGATGCGCTCGGCATATGTGACGTGCGGCGTCGGCCAGACGTGCGGATCGAGCGGCAGGTGACCGGCGTCTGGGGCCTCCCAGACGTTCGCGACCGGCACGCGCACGGTGGCGGTCCGGCTCGGCGCTTGTACCAGGCTGTTACTTGCCAGGATCGCCGCGAACGCCAGGATCAACACGGGCCCAGCGTAGCTCCGGGCGCGCGCTTGTAACAGTCTGTTACTTAGTCTTCCTTGGCCTGCTCGTCGGCGCCGCGCGACTGAAGCTCGGCGACGACGGTCGGGTCGGCGAGCGTCGTCGTGTCGCCGAGCGGCCTGTTCTCTGCCACGTCACGGAGCAGGCGGCGCATGATCTTGCCGCTGCGCGTCTTCGGCAGTTCGGGGGTGAAGACGATGTTCGCCGGCTTCGCGATCGCGCCGATCTTGATCGCGACGTGGTTGCGCAGCTCCTCGAGCTTGGCGACCGACCCTTCCGCGCCGCCCTTCAGCGTCACGAAGGCGACGATCGCCTGGCCCGTCGTCACGTCGTTGCGCGCGGCGACCGCGGCCTCGGCAACCTCCTTGTGATCGACCAGCGCGGACTCGACCTCGATCGTGGAGATGCGGTGGCCGGAGACGTTCATCACGTCGTCGACGCGCCCGAGCAACCAGAAATCGCCGTCCTCGTCGATCCGCGCGCCGTCGCCGGCGAAGTAGACGTTCGGGTACTTCGACCAGTACGTCTCCACGTAGCGGTCGTGCTCCTTGTGAAGACCGCGCAGCATCGCCGGCCACGGCTTGCGCAGCACGAGGTAGCCGCCGCCGCCCGGCCCCACCTCTTCTCCCGCTTCGTTGAAGACCGCCGCGTCGACGCCGGGGAACGGCTTCGTCGCCGAGCCGGGCTTCGTCGTCGTGATTCCCGGCAGAGGCGTGATCATGATCATCCCCGTCTCGGTCTGCCACCACGTGTCGACGATCGGGCAGCGCCCGCCCCCAATGTGCTCGTGGTACCAGACCCACGCCTCGGGATTGATCGGCTCGCCGACCGACCCGAGCAGGCGCAGACTCGACAGGTCGCGCCGCTTTGCGTGCTGCGGGCCCCACTTCATGTGCGAGCGGATCGCCGTCGGCGCCGTATAGAGGATCGTCACGCCGTACCGCTCGACGATCTCCCACCAGCGGTCCTTGTCGGGGTAGTCCGGCGTGCCCTCGTACATGACCGACGTTGCTCCATTGCAGAGCGGCCCGTAGACGATGTAGCTGTGGCCGGTGACCCACCCGACGTCGGCCGCGCACCAGTAGACGTCCTCGTCGCGCTTCAAGTCGAAGATGTAGTGGTGCGTCGTCGCAGCGCCGACGAGGTAGCCGCCCGTCGTGTGCACGATCCCCTTCGGCTTCGCGGTCGTGCCGGAGGTATAGAGCAGGTACAGCAGGTCCTCCGGGTCCATCGGCTCCGCCGCACACTCCGACTCGTCGGTCGCAAGCTCGTGCCACCAGTGGTCGCGTCCCGCCGTCATCGGCACGTCATTGCCGGTGCGCTGCAGCACGATCACATGCCGCACGGTCGGCGACTCGCCGACCGCGTCGTCGGCAACGCGCTTCAACGGCACCGTGGTACCGCGGCGCCACGCCTCGTCCTGCGTGATCAGCACCTCGCACTCCATGTCCTGCAGGCGACCGGCAAGCGAGTCCGCCGAGAAGCCCCCGAAGACGACAGTGTGCGGCGCGCCGAGGCGCGCGCACGCGAGCATCGCGATCGGCGCCTCGGGGACCATTCCCAAGTAGATGCCGACCGGCGTGCCCTTGCCGACGCCGAGTGACTTGAGCGCGTTCGCGAGCTTCGTCACCTCGCGCAGCAGCTCGGCGTAGGTCAGCTCCCGGCGGTCGTCTTCCGGCTCGCCTTCCCAGTAGTACGCGACCTTGTCGCCGCGGCCCGCCTCGACGTGCTTGTCGAGACAGTTCCAGGCAACATTGAGCTTGCCACCGAGGTACCACTTCGCGTACGGCGGCTCCCACTCGTAGAGCGTCGTGAACGGCTCGAACCACGCGACGCGTTCGCGGCCTTCGGTCTCCCAAAACTCCTCGAAGCTCCGCTCGTAGATGTCCGGCTGCGCATTCGCGCGCGCCGCGAACTCCGGCGAGGGCGGATAGCGCCGCTCCTCCGACTGATACGTATCGATGTCTTGCACTGTTTTTGTTGACTCCGTCGAGCCTACGTCAGGGGGCGAGGTCGTACGGATACCGCGTCAGGTTCTCGGCGCCGTCCTTCGTGACGAGCACGAGGTCTTCGAGCCGCACGCCGCCGTAGCCCTGGCGATAGCAGCCCGGCTCGACGGTGACGACGTCGCCGGCCCTCAAGGAGTCCTTTGCGGAGAAACCCATGCCGGGCTCCTCGTGCACCTCGAGCCCGACGCCGTGGCCGAGGCTGTGGAAGAAGCCGTCGGAGAGCGGCTTGCCTACCTCCTTGGTGCGCTGCGTCGGCTCGCCCGCGCCTTCGAAGATCTCGCACGTCCCGTCGAAGATCGCGCGGGCATCGGCGCCGTCCTCGATCTCCGAGATCGCGCGGTCGAGCGCCTCCTTCGCAAGCGCATGCCACTTCTGCACGTCCTCCGGAACATCGCCGACGACGAACGTGCGCGTCATGTCGCAGAACATGAACGACTCATTGTCGCGTGGCCAGATGTCGATCACGATCGGGACGCCCGCGCTGATCGGGCCGGAGCCCATGTCGTGGCCGACGGCGCCTTGCGCCCCGGGCGCGACGATGAAGTCGTCGGCCGTGGTGCCGTGCGCGGCGAACATCTGCGACATCGCCGACTTGACGCGCTCCACGGTCAGTGGCTCGCCGTCGACCTCGAGGCCGTTGCCGTTCTCCGTTCCCCGGCGCAACAGGTCGCGCGCGACGTCCATCGCAGCCTCGGCCGCGCGCTGGGCGCGTCGAATCCCGGCCAGCTCAGCCTCCGTCTTCACGCGGCGGCGGTCGTTGAAGAACGTCCCGTCGATCGTCAGCTCGACACCCTCGGCACGCAGTCGATCGGCAAACCAGACCGGGAACGACTCGGGAACGACCGCGCTCGTGATCCCGAGGCCCCTGACCGCACGCAGAGCCACTTCCTTGCTGATCTCCGCAAACGAGAGGCCGCCGGTGCGCATCAGCTCGTCCGAGCCGTACTCCTCCGCCGGGTGCAGCTCGAAGAGGTTCAGCTCGGCGAGGCGCGGAGTTTCCATCGAGCTGATCGCGATGTGCTTGAGGCCGTCCTTCTCGGCATAGAGGAACGGGTCGGGAATCCCGACCGGCACCTCATGGCGGAGCTCGGGCGAGCGATACGTGTCGGCATAGATGAGGACGTCAGGCATGCGGCGGACCATATCTAGACTCAGGGAGATGGATGCACGGGGCAGGGCATTGGAGCTCATGGATCGGTACGACGCCGAGCTGCGCCGCCTGATCCCCGCCGGTGCAGACATCTTCGACGCTCACCTCCACCTCGGCCAAGACATCGACGGGATGGCCGGCGACTACGACGAGCTCGAAGCGAACATGGCGAAATACGGCATCTCGCGCGCGTTCGTGTTCTGCCTCGACGAGCCCGACCGGCACCCGTCCTTCAGGGCCGCAAACGACCGCACGCTCGCGTTCGCCGAACGGAGCGGCGGCCGGCTGATCCCGTTTGTCCGCCTCGATCTGGACGAGTCGCCAATCGAGGAAGCGCGCCGCTGCCTCGATGCCGGCGCACGCGGGATCAAGCTGCACCCGCGCGCGCAAAAGTTCACAGCCGCCGACGAGCGCCTCGCGCCGGTCTTCGAGATCGCGGCCGAGCGTCGCGTGCCGATCCTCATCCATGGCGGGCGCGGCCTACCGCCGATCGCCGCCGGGCTGCGCGCGCTCGTCGACCGGTACCCCGAGGCGACGCTGATCATCGCGCACGCAGGGATCGCCGACCTCGCGGCGCTCGCGAGTTGCATGGCCGGCCGGAAGGGAGTCCTGTTCGACACCTCGACGTGGAGCCCAATCGACCTGCTCGACTTCTATCGCCTGATCCCGCCCGAGCAGGTTGTCTACGCGAGCGACTATCCGTACGGACAGCAGCCCAACTCGCTCTTGAGCGCGCTCAAGACGACACGATTCGCCGGCTATTCCGACGACCAGGTTCGCGCGATGCTCGCGGGCACGGCGAACGCGCTCGCCGACGGCAAGGAGCTTCCGGAACCGACGACGCCGCTCGGCAAGGACACGCTCTCACAGTCGATGCAACTCGCGCGCATCCACCAGTACCTGTCGATGGCCACGCCGCTGCTCTGGATGCGGCAGCCCGACACGATCGGGATCCTCGGCCTCGCCATCAACACCTGTGCAGAGCGCAACGGCCAGGTCGAGGCGATCGAGAAGATCGAGGAGCTGCTCATCGCGGCGCGCGACCTCTGGGCGGAGGTCCCATCGCTGGACGAAGCGAGCCAGCGCGTCACGGGGCGACTGACGCACCGGCTGATCCATATGGCGGACATCGAGGCCGTGACGGCGTGATCAACGTCAACGGCCACGAGTACGACGTGCACGGTGCCGTCGGGACAACGCTCGCCGACGCGCTCCGCGAAGAGCTCTCGCTGACCGGGACCAAGGTCGCCTGCGGTGAAGGGCACTGCGGCGCCTGCACCGTGCTCGTCGACGGGATCCCGACGCTCTCGTGCATCACGCTTGTGCATTCGGTCGACGGCGCGAAGGTGACGACGATCGAAGGCCTGCGCGACCACCCGATGGTGCATTCGTTCGTGCGCGCGGACGCGCTCCAGTGCGGCTTCTGCACGCCCGGCCAGATCGTGAGCGCGGTGGCGCTGGTCGACGCTAAAGCTGCGCCGTCGACGGAGGAGATCCGACACGCCATGGCCGGCAACCTCTGCCGCTGCGGCGCGTATCCGAAGATCGAGGAGGCGATTCGCACGTGGCGAGACTGATCCGCACCGAAAAGGAAGTCGAAGGCCGGTTCGAGGAGGTCTGGCTCGTCGTCGACGAGGACGCGCTGCCGCAGTGGCCCGCGGGCGCGCGCGAGGTCGTGGGCCGGCCGGCGACACGCGTCGACGGGCTCGAGCGGGCGCGCGGCGAGGTGGTGTATACCGCCGATCTCAAGCTGCCCGGGATGCTGCACACCGCGGTGCTGCGTTGCCCGTACGCGCACGCACACGTCGCGCGAATCGATCTCGCTCCTGCGCTGGCAATGCCCGGGGTGCATGCGGCGATCGGCCCGCGCGACATCCCGCAACTCGACGAAGAGTGCGGCTACCAGGGAACTGCAGTCGCCGCGGTCTGCGCGGACACGTTCGAGCAGGCGCGCGTGGCGGTTGCCGCGATCGCGATCGAGTGGGAGCAACTCGAAGCAGTCTTCGACCCCGACGAGGCGGTTGCGCGAGGGGAACTGCTCAGCGAGACGCGCGAGCATGCTCGTGGCGACCTCGAAGCAGGACTCGCGCAGGCCGATGTCGTCGTCGAGGGCGAGTACCGGACGCAGGTCGTGCTGCATAGCTCGATGGAGACGCACCAGGCGGTCGTCCAGTGGCTGGGCGACACGCTCGAGGTCTACATCTCGACGCAGTACATCTGGGGCGTTCGCGAAGAGATCTCCGGCGTGCTCGGGATCCCCGGCGACAAGATCCGCGTCGTCTGCCAGTACATGGGCGGCGGCTTCGGCTCGAAGAACAACCCGGATGAGCACACGTTCATCGCGATCGAGCTCGCGAAGCGCACGAACCGCCCGGTGCGCTGCGCATTGACGCGCCTAGAGGAGAGCGTTGCGTCCGGCAACCGCAACGCGACGATCCAGCGACTGACGATCGGCGCGAAGGCCGACGGCACGCTGACGGCGCTCGGCGGGGAGTACGTCAACGCCGTCGGCTGGGGTGGCTGGTCGTCGCCGGTCGAAGGGCCGATGCAGCAGCTCTACTCCTGCGCCAACGTGAAGACGACGACGTGGGCGGCGAAGCTCAACCAACCGCCGATGAAGCCGTTCCGCGCCCCCGGCTTCGTCGAGGGGACGTTCGGCCTCGAGACGCTGATGGACGTGCTCGCGTCAAAGCTCGGGATGGATCCGCTCGAGCTGCGGCGCAAGAACTACGCCGACAGCGACCCGAGCGGCGAGAAGCCGTTCAGCAGCAAGAACCTGATGGAGTGCTACCGCCGCGCCGAGCCGCATTGGAAGCGGCGGCACGAGGTGCGGGCGCGCTCGACCGACACGGTCAAGCGCGGTGTCGGGATGGCCTCGCAGGTCTGGTACGGAGGCGGCGGCCCGCCGAGCTATGCGTGGATCCGCGTCGGCTCGGACGGTCACGCGACCGTCGTCACGGCGATGCAGGACATCGGCACCGGCACGAAGACCGCGATGGCGCAGATCGCCGCCGAGGAGCTCGGCATCCCGCTGGACCACGTGACCGTCACGCTCGGCGACTCCGCGCGCGGGCCGTTCGCGTCGCTGTCCGCCGGCTCGTCGACGACGCCGTCGATGGGGCCTGCGGTCCGCGCCGCCGCGGCAGACGCAAAGCGCCAGATCGTCGAGATCGCCGCGCAGCGGTTCGACCTCGAGGAACGCGTGCTCGACATCATGGGCGGCAACGTCGTCTCCGCCGATGGGAACCTGAGCTCACCGCTCGAGCAGGTGCTCGGGCTGCTCGAGAACGCGCAGATCCTCGGCAAGGGTGCACGCGGGCCGAACCCGACCGGAATGACAGTGCTCACCTTCGGCGTGCAGGTCGCGGAGGTGGCGGTCGACGTCGAGACCGGCGAGGTGTGGGTCGACCGGATCGCGGCGATTCACGACGTCGGCCGCGTGATCAACCCACTCGGCGCGCAGAGCCAGGTCGAGGGCGGGATCATCCAGGGGATCGGCCACACGCTCTCCGAGCACCGGCTGCACGACCCGCGGACCGGCCAGATCCTCACGACCGGCCTCGACGCGTACAAGCTGCCGACGATCGCCGACGTTCCGGAGATCGTCAGCGAGCTGATCGACCAGCCGGACGAGCACCTGACGAACCTCGGCTCCAAGGGGCTCGGCGAGCCGCCGATCATCCCGACCGCGGCCGCGATCGCAAACGCAATCAGCGACGCGACGGGCGCAGAGGTGCACGAGCTGCCGATCTCGCGCGAGGAGATGCTGCGCGCGCTGAAGGAAGCGAAGGAGCGTGAGAAGCATGGAGCTGCGGCAGGCGTCTAGCACCGAGATCGACGGTGCCTTCCCCGTTCACGGAGGCACCGAGGTCGTGCCGCTGCTCCGCGCCGGCTTGCTGAAGGCCGACGCGCTCGTCGACATTCGCGGCGTCATCCCCCGCGGGGTCGACGGGACGCGCATCGGCGCGGGCGCGACGCTCGCCGAGCTCGAGTGCGATCCGCAGGTCCCCGCCGCGCTGCGCGAGGCGTGCAAGCTCGCGGCGAGCCCGCAGTTGCGCAACATGGGCTCGGTCGGCGGCAACCTGCTGCAGGCGACGCGCTGCTGGTACTGGCGCCTCGACTGGCCGTGCCGGCTGCATGGCGGTGACGAGTGCTTCGCGCACGAGGGGGAGCACCGCGAGCACGCGATCTTCGCCAACGACTTCTGCGCCTCCGCGCACCCGTCAGACGTCGCGGCAGCGCTGCTCGCGCTCGATGCGACGTTGCGCACGAACCGGCGGGAGCTTCCGATCGCCGATCTCTACCGCGTCCCGACTGAGGGCGATCGCCGCACGACCACGCTCGAAGCAGGTGAGCTCATCCTGGAAGTGACCGTGCCCGAGCCCGAGAGCTCGGTCTACCTGAAGGCGATGGAGCGGAAGCGCTGGGCGTTCCCGATGGTGGGTGTCGCCGCGGCCCGCTCTGCGGGCGTGATCCGGGTCGCGCTGGCTGGCGTGGCCCCCATCCCCTGGCTCCTCCAAGGCGGTCTGGGCGAGGCCACACCCTTGCCTCACAACGCCTACAAGTTGGATGTTGCACAAGCGCTCGTCAAGCGCGCCGAAGCAGCTCTCGCGCAGAGCTAGACCGCCTGTTCGTGTCTACACTCCCGCTCCGATGCTGAGGGAGACACAACGGCGCCTCGCCCTGCTGGCGTTTGTCGCGATCGCGGCGGCCGTCTGGGCGGCGGCATTCGTGGGGACCGGTGTGACGCCGGTCGCGT
Organism: Gaiellaceae bacterium; assembly: GCA_045805985.1. Lineage (GTDB taxonomy): Bacteria > Actinomycetota > Thermoleophilia > Gaiellales > Gaiellaceae > PALSA-600. Next base: position 259,685 of record JBJMKA010000007.1, read on the forward strand.
CGGCCGCTGCCGCGTCTTCGACACAGGCGGCGGCACGGGTCGCGCCGTGTCCCTTCCCATCGGCGCTCCGCCGCGCGTTCGAGGCGGCGTCGGCAGACGCCGCGATTCCGCCCGCGATGCTCTGGGCGGTCGCGAAGGTCGAGTCGAACCTGCGCGCGGACGTGGAATCGCCGGCCGGGGCGCGCGGGCTCCTGCAGGTGATGCCCGCAACCGCGACGGCCCTCAATCTGAACATCGACGAGCCCGGCTCGAACGTGCTGGCCGGCGCGCGCTACCTCCGTCAGATGCTCGATCGCTTTCACTCGAGCGACCTGGCGCTTGCGGCGTACAACGCCGGCCCGACCGCCGTGACGGTCGCCGGTGGTGCTCCGTCGATCGAAGTCCAGCGCTACGTCTCCAACGTGAACCAGCTTTGGCACTCGGTCGCCGGCTGCCGCTAGCGGTCCTGTTCGTACTTCCGCTCCTCGCCCTCGCAGCTTGCGGGGGCAACGGCGGTGGCGGCGCGAAGAAGCAGGCGGGCGCCTGCGCCCCGGTCACGACGCCCGCCGGCAAGGCGCGCACGGAGAGCAAGCCGACGACGCGGCTCGACCAGGCGAAGACCTACGACGTCCTGATCAAGACGAACTGCGGCAGCTTCACGATCCGCCTCGCGGTGAAGACGTCACCTGCCACGACCGCCTCGTTCGCGAGCCTCGTGCGAAAGGGCTACTTCGACGGCACGGTCTTCCACCGCATCGTTCCCGGGTTCGTCATCCAGGGCGGTGACCCGACCGGCAGCGGAACGGGCGGCCCGGGTTACACGACCGTGGACATCCCGCCTGCATCGACGCGCTACACACGCGGCGTTGTCGCGATGGCGAAGACCGGCGCCGAGCCGCCGGGCACGTCCGGCAGCCAGTTCTTCGTCGTCACGGCACAGGACGCGCAGCTGCCGCCGGATTACGCCGTCCTCGGCACCGTCCTGCGAGGACAGGCCGCTGTCGACAAGATCGGCCGGCTCGGCGATCCGGCGAGCGGCGGCCAGGGGATCCCGACCGAGACGGTCGAGATCGAGAAAGCGACCCTGACGGTCCACTGATCGCCGCCGTTGTCCTCGCAGCCGGCGCGTCGTCGAGGTACGGCGGCGTCAAGCAGCGTGAGCTCCTGCCCGCGGTGCTGGGCGCGTTGTCGAGGGCGCCGGTCGACGAGATCGTCGTCGTCGAGGGCGCGCACGAACTTCAGGTTCCCCCAGGTGTGTCGCTCGTACGCTGTGACACCTGGCACGCGGGCCCCGGCGCTTCGCTGCGCTGCGGGCTGGCGGCGCTCGGGGAGGACGTGACGCGCGCGGTTATCGTCCTCGCGGACGGGCCGAATCTCGATGCCCGGGCGATCGCGCGGCTGCTGGAGCGCGAAGAGCCCATGCTCGCCGCGTCCTACGACGGCACCCGCGGCCATCCCGTCGTGCTTGCCCGCAGTGCATGGGGCGATGTTCCCGACGAGGGTGGCCGGGCCCTCGAGCCGGTGCTCGTGGATTGCTCCGACCTGACCCCTCCAGGAGACGTCGACTACCGCCGATAGGAGGGACAAGGGAACGAGGAACGAAGAAGGACCGCCGGCATGCTCGAGCTCGCACACCCACTCGACGCGATCCCGCAGCACTCCCCGCTGGCGGAAGCCCGAGAGCGCCGTGAGCTGACGGTCAAGCAGGTCGCCTATCGCAGTGGCCTCACGGAAGACGAGATCGAGTGGCTCGAGGACGGCCGCCTCTACCGCTTCCCCTCACAGAACGCCGCTGCGCTCGCGGCGGTCGTGTATGCGACGGGACTCGGGATCGACCGCTATGAAGCACGCCGGCTCGCCGGCCTGCCGATCTCCGGCTCAGTTCGCGTCAACGCCCGCGCGCGGTTGATCGTCGTCAGTGCGGTCGCCGCACTCCTGTCCGCGCTCGCGGTGATGGTGCTCGCTCCGAACCTGACCCTCACGCAGACGCGGACCGTGGAAGCGATCCCGAACGCGAACCTTGCTCCCCCGTGGAAGCTCCACGTGACGGTCGAGAACGGCAACGGCGACATCAGCTGGACGCGCACCGTCGCAAGCCGCATCGGTGCGATGGGCTACACGATTGCGAAGGTCGGCCGTGCCGACCGCTTCGACTATCCATCCTCGACCGTCTTCTACGGCCCGGGCGGCCGCGACGTCGGCTTGCGCCTCGCCCGCCAGCTCTCGGTCGACGCCCAGGAAGCACCGGGCCTCGGCGCGCTGCAGCTGCTGATGGTCGTCGGGCCGCGGACCGTCACGCAATAACTACGCGTCGAGCGGCGTCCGCAACGCGGACAGCTTCGCCTTCAACTCGGCCGACATCGGCTCGCTGACTGCAACCCGTACGTAGTGCCGAAGCCGCTCCTCGAAATGGAAGCGCTTCGCGCACCAGCTGCAGAGCTCGAGGTGATGCCGCGCCTCTTCGACCTCGGCGTCCGAGAGCGCACCGTCGAGATAGGGCTGCATCAGCTCCTCGCACTTGTCGCACCAGTCGATCATTCAGACCACTCCGTCGAGCCTGCGTAGATCACACGGTCACCCCGTCGGCGAGATTCTTCTTCAGGATACGCCTGCCACGATGCAATCGTGACATGACGGTCCCCATCGGGATGTCGAGGATCTGTGCGGCGTCCGCATAGGAGAACTCGCCGATGTCGACGAGGACGATCACGTCCCGGAAATCGTGAGGCACCTCGGCGAGCGCGTCGACGATCGAATCCTGGCTCAGGCGCTCGAGCACGCGCTCCTCGTCCGGATTCTCCTCGGGCACCTGTGCCTCGAGCTTGTTGTAGAGGAAATAGTCGCCGGCCTCGGAGTCGAGCGGCGTCGTCTGCGGCGCGCGCTGCTGGCGCCGCCCGCGGTCGATGTTCAGGTTGGTGAGGATCCGAAGCAGCCAGGCGCGCAAGTTCGTCCCGGGTGTGAACTGCTTCCACGAGCGGAACGCGCGCTCATAGGTCTGCTGCACGAGATCCTCCGCCTCCTCGCGAGAACCGGCCAAGCGGCGCGCGACCCGGTAGACCTGGTCGCTCAAGCCGAGTGCCTCTTCTTCGAATCGCACACGAGCACGCGCCTCCTCGGCGAGCCTGCGGGTGTCAGCAGCCGTCGGTGCGCTCTCACTCATCCGGCGGCCACCCTAGCAGCGGTTTAAACGCACGATTCCCCTGCGCGATTCCCTCTCTCGACGCGTGGAACGAGCGCGACTACACGAAGGCTTGCTCGCGGAACCCGCCGCGAGACATGACCTCGAGGATCGCATCCCTGGTGGTGCGCTCGTCATCGTAGGAGAGCGTCACCTGGCCCATGAGATTTGCGTTTGCAGCCTCGAGCCCCTCAGTGCCCTCGAGCGTTCCCGCGAGGCGCAGCACGCACTTCTCGCAGCGGATGCCGCTGACCTGGATCGTCTCCGTGACGGTGGCCACAACTTCAGATTAGCGTCCGCGCCACGACGTCCGCAGCCGCCTCCTGGGCCGTCGCGCTCTGTAGCTGCACGTCGGCCTCGCACCCGCTCGGGTCGAGCCGGTCGAGGAACGCGTCGCCGCCGAGAGCGCGCGCGGCGGGCCGCACGAGCTCGAGCAGCTCGGCACCGAGCTCGGACGCGAGCACGTAGCTCCGGCCGTCGGGGTGCAACAGCTTCGCGCGTGGCCCGAAGCGCGCCGCGGACCACCGGTTCTGGACGTAATCCGCGCGCCCGCGGTCCCCGAGCGCGCTCTCGTCACGAGGCAACACATCTTGGAGCGCAGAAGCACACAGCGCCTGCAGCAGCGCGGTGAACGCGGCCGAGAGATGCACGTCGGTCGGCTGGTCGGGAACGCGCACCTCGAGCGTTCCGAGCTTCGGGTGTGGGCGGACGTCCCACCAGATGCGCGTGTAGTCCTCGGTGACCCCGAGGCGCACGAGACGCTCGACCCAGGCCTCCCACTCCGCGTACGACGCGAACGCGGGCGGGACGCCGGCGCGCGGCAGCTCCGCGAGCACGGGCGCCCGGTTCGACGCCATCCCCGTCAGCGCGCCCGCGTACCACGGCGAGTTCGCGGAGAGCGCGAGCACGACGGGAAGCCACGGCAAAATTGTGTCGAGACAACGCCAGCACTCCTCCGGCGACGGCATGCCGACATGCACGTGCAGGCCCTGGACGCCCTGACGGCGCACGGTGATGCCGCCGTAACCGACGAACGTCACGTAGCGCTCTTCCTTGACGATCGCCTGCGCCTCGGGCACGGCAAACGGATGGGTCGCGGCAGCGCCGATCGCGAGGCCTTCCCGCTGCGCCGCGTCCGCCGCCGCCCTCCGGAGCACCGGTAGCGCCGTGTCGACCTCGTCGACGGTTGCGCAGATGTTGGTGTTCGTCTCGACTACCGACGCGAACAGCTCGGTCTTGACGCCGCCGGGCAGATCGATGCCATCGACCCCACGCAGGATCTTGTCGACAGCGGCGACCTGCTCAAAAGTCTGCGCGTCGAGGATCATCAGCTCCTCTTCGACCCCGAGCGAGCAGGGGCTTGACTCGCCGAAGTGCTGTTCGATCACGTTGCGCCTAGGACGCTTGCTTGACGCCGTGCACGGGACGACCGGCGGCGATCCAGGCGTAGTACGAGGCGCTGAGCCCGAACTCCGAGCGGTAGCCGGTCACCCGTGGGTTCCGGCCGACGTCGCGCGCCCGCGCGGCGTGCTTCAACAGATTCGGATCGTCGAGCGTCTCCCACACGAGGATCAGGTGCGCGGCGGTCATGAAGTCCGCGACGAACGTGCAGCCGGCTGCCGGGCAGGGGAACGGGTCGGTGCGAACGCAGAACCACCCATCGTGGTCGGCGTCTTCGTCGATCCAGAGCTCCTCTTCCTCCGCGACGTGCGTGTGCTCCAGGACGATGTGCCCGCGCTCCATCCGGCACAAGGTAGCGAGTGTGAAGCGGGTGTAAGGAGCGGCTTCCCGGAGGCGCTCCCGTCAACCCCCAGGCGCCTGGCCGAGCTTGACGGTGACGGACTTCTTGGTGCCGTTGCGAATGATCTCGAGCTTGATCTTGTCGCCGGGCTTCTTGCGCGCGATTGCGTCGCGCAGCTGCTCGAACGCCGAGACCGGAGCGCCGTCGACCGCGACGATCACGTCTCCGCCGACGGCGTAGCTCTCACCCCCCACCACCACGTTCGTCGAGCCGCCGAGCAGGCCGGCCTTGGTGGCGGGGCCTCCTGGGTCGACGGTCCCGACGAGCAGGCCGGAGCGCGGCAGGTTGTAGAGCTTCGCGAGCTGCGCGGTAATCGACGTCGTCGCGACCCCAAGGTAGGCGTGGTCGACCTTGCCGGTCGAGATGATCTGGGCTGCGATGTTGCGCACCGTGTTCACGGGGACGGCGAAGCCGATGCCGATGTTGCCCTGCTGGCTGTTCTCGGCGTAGATCTGCGACGTCACGCCGATCACCCGCCCGGCGACGTCGAGCAGCGGCCCTCCGGAATTACCGTGATTGATCGAGGCATCGGTCTGGATGGCGTTGTCGATCGGCAGCGTGTTGGGCGCCGTGATCCGGCGCTGAACCGCCGAGACGATTCCGCTCGTCAGCGTGCGCGTGTAGCCGAAGGGGTTCCCGATCGCGTAGACCGTGTCACCGACACGAACCCCGTCGGAGTTACCGAGCTCGAGCGGGGTCAGCGCGACCGCGTGCGCCTGGATCTCCAGCACGGCGACGTCGGTGGACGGGTCGATGCCGACGATCTTGCCGGTGAGCTGATCTTTGCCCGAGAACGACACGAGCACCTTCGTCGCCCCTCGCACGACATGAAAGTTGGTGACGATGTGACCCGCCTTGTCGATCACGAAGCCCGAGCCCAGTGATTGCGAGCCCTGCGCGACATCCGTCGCCGTGACCTGCACGACGCCCGGCGCATCGCGCTTGTAGACCTGCTCCGCGGTCAGCGCTCCCGTAGCCGGCGCCGCCAGCGGGGCGCTGCCGGCGCCGCCGCCAAGTGGCGGAGCCTGCTGGATCGTCGTGTGAGTGCCGAGCTTGCCGAGCAGTGCGGCGCCGCCGAGTGCGAGGGCCCCGCCCAGCAGAGCGACGACCGCAAGCTCGACGGCGCGAACGGAGAGGATGCGGGCGCGACCCACACGACCGTTATAACCGCCAGCCGTGCGTGACCTGGGATTCGCGATTAATCATGAGTTAAGAGCCTGAAGGATTAAGCGCGCCGCCAGCCCGGAAAGAGCGGGCCATGGGCCTTACCAAGCTGCTCGAGTCATGGCCCGTCGTGCGCCAGCTGCGCGAGGGTGACCTGCTCGGGACCGGGACGGCGGTTCAGTCTGACCGCACGCGCGCGCTCCGGCCGCGCCTCGAGCGCGCCGACCATGTCGGCCACTCGATCTGCCCGTACTGCGCCGTCGGCTGCGCGCAGCTCGTGTACGTCGAGGACGGCGAGGTGACCCAGATCGAGGGCGATCCCGCGAGCCCGATCTCGCGCGGGCGCCTCTGCCCGAAGGGTTCGGCGTCGAAGAGCCTCCACGCAGGCCCACTTCGCGAGTACAAGGTCAAGTACCGGCGCCCGTACGGCACCTCCTGGGAGGAGCTGCCGCTCGACGAGGCGATGGAGCTGATCGCCGATCGCATCCTTGCGGCGCGCGACGAGGACTGGGACGAGCAGAACAACCGCACGCTCGCGATCGGGAACCTCGGCGGCGCGACGCTCGACAACGAGGAGAACTACCTGATCAAGAAGCTGTGCTCGGCGCTGGGCGTGATCCAGGTCGAGAACCAGGCCCGCATATGACACAGCTCCACGGTGCCCGGTCTGGGCACCTCGTTCGGACGCGGCGGCGCGACCGATTATCAGCAGGACCTGATGAACGCGGACTGCATCGTGATCATGGGGTCGAACATGGCCGAGAACCACCCGGTCGGCTTCCAGTGGGTGATGGAGGCGCGCGAGCGCGGCGCGCAAGTGATCCACGTCGACCCGCGCTTCACGCGCACGAGCGCGATGGCCACGAAGTTCGTCGGCATCCGCGCCGGCAGCGACATCGCCTTCCTCGGCGGCATCGTCAACTACATCTTCGAGCACGAGGCGTGGTTCGACGAGTACGTCAAGCGCTACACGAACGCTCCGGTGATCATCGACGAGCGATTCCTCGACACCGAGGACCTGGACGGCCTCTTCTCCGGCTGGGACCCGGAGCTGAAGAAGTACGACTCGGACACGTGGCAGTACGAAGGCATGGAGGTGAAGACCGAAGCCGGCTCACCGCCGAAGGGCGAGCAGGCGGGCCACGGCGCCGCGGGCGGCGGAATGAAGCACGGCGAGCCGCCCGAGGAAGACGAGACGCTGCAACACGAGCGCTGCGTCTTCCAGATCCTGAAGCGCCACTTCGCACGCTACACACCGCAGCTCGTCGCCGATGCGTGCGGCTGCTCCGTCGAGGAGTTCGTCCACGTCGCGCAGACGCTCTGCGAGAACTCGGGCCGCGAGAAGACCGGCTCGTTCGCGTACGCCGTCGGCTGGACACAGCACACCGTCGGCGTGCAGATCATCCGCACTGCGGCGATCATCCAGCTGCTGCTCGGCAACATCGGACGGCCGGGCGGCGGCATCGTCGCCCTGCGCGGCCACGCGTCGATCCAGGGCTCCACCGACATCCCGACGCTCTACAACACGCTTCCCGGCTACATGCAGATGCCGCACGTCGACGACCCGCGCGATCTGGCGGAGTGGATCGAGCGCTATAGGACGCAGACCGGCTGGTGGGGCAAGCTCGACACGTTCATCGTCTCGCTGCTCAAGGCCTGGTGGGGGCCGGCCGCGACGAAGGAGAACGACTTCGCGTTCTCGTACCTGCCGCGGATCGACGACGACAACTCCGCGTACTGGACCGTCCAGCAGATGCTGGAAGGGAAGGTCAAGGGCTACATCCTCGCCGGCGAGAACCCCGCGGTCGGATCGGCGAACGGTCGCGCGCAGCGGCTCGGCCTGGCGAAGCTCGACTGGCTCGTCGTGCGTGACCTCGTCGAGATCGAATCGGCGGCGTTCTGGTACGACAGTCCGGAGATCGAGTCCGGCGAGTTGAAGCCGGAAGAGATCGGCACCGAGGTGTTCTTCATGCCGGCGGCATCACACGTCGAGAAGGACGGCTCGTTCACGAACACGCAGCGCCTGCTGCAGTGGCACTTCAAGGCGGTCGAGCCGAAGCACGACTGCCGCTCGGAGCTCTGGTTCTACTACCACCTCGGCCGCATCCTGCGCGAGCGGCGCAAGGACTCGAAGGATCCGAAGGACCGCCCGCTGCTCGACCTCACGTGGTCGTACCCGACGGCCGGCGAGCACGAGGAGCCCAGCGCCGACGCGGTGCTGGCCGAGATCAGCGGGCATGACGACTCGGGCAAGCCGCTCGGCGCCTACAAGGAGCTGAAGGCCGACGGCTCCACGTCGTCCGGCTGCTGGATCTACTGCGGCGTCTTCGCGGACGGTGTCAACCAGGCCGCGCGCAGGAAGCCGTACTGGGAGCAGAAGTATGCGGCTCCTGAATGGGGCTGGGCATGGCCGGCGAACCGGCGCATGCTCTACAACCGCGCCTCGGCGGATCCCGAAGGCAGGCCGTGGTCGAAGCGCAAAGAGCTCGTCTGGTGGGACCCCGAGCAGCAGAAGTGGACGGGACACGACGTGCCCGACTTCGAGGAGGACAAAGCGCCCGACTACGTGCCGCCCGACGGCGCCGAGGGGCCGGACGCGATTGCCGGCGATCACCCGTTCATCATGCAAGCGGACGGGCGCGGCTGGCTCTTCGTTCCCCAGGGGCTGCAAGACGGACCGCTGCCCGCACACTACGAACCGCACGAGTCGCCCGTCGGCAACCGGCTCTACGCACAGCGCTCGAACCCTGCCCGCCAGACCTGGCAGCACGAGGACCCTTACAGCCCACCGGAGTCCGACGAGTTCCCGTACGTCGCGACGACCTACCGCCTGACCGAGCACCACACCGCCGGCGGTATGTCGCGCTTCCTGCCCTACCTCGCGGAGCTGCAGCCGCAGATGTTCGTCGAGGTGCATCCGGAACTGGCGCGCGCGCGCGGGCTCACGCACGGCGGCTGGGCGACGGTGATGACACCGCGCACCGCGATCGAAGCACGCGTCATGGTCACGAACCGCATGCGGCCGGTGCGCGTCGGCGGGAAGCTCGTGCACCAGGTCGGGCTTCCTTACCACTGGGGCCAGCGCGGCCTCACGACCGGCGGAGCCGCCAACGACCTCGCGCACATGGCGCTCGATCCGAACGTGCACATCCAGGAGGTCAAGGCGTACACCTGCGACATCCGCCCCGGCCGCCGGCCGCGCGGCGCGAAGCTCGCGCAGTTGATCACCGATCTACGCGGCAGGGCAGGTGCCGTATGACGCGCATGGGCTTCTTCACCGACACGTCGGTGTGCATCGGCTGCAAGGCGTGCGAGGTCGCGTGCAAGGAGTGGAACCTCGTGCCGGAGGACGGGCTCGAGTGGACCGGTCACAGCTACGACAACACAGGCGCGCTCGGCGCGAACTCGTGGCGGCACGTCGCGTTCATCGAGCAGGACAAGCCGCTGCGGCTCGACGACGAGGTTGCGACGGCAGACGGGGATCCGGAGCCGCTGCGCTGGCTGATGGAGTCGGACGTCTGCAAGCACTGCACGCACGCCGGCTGCCTCGATGCCTGCCCCACCGGCTCGCTCTTTCGCACCGAGTTCGGCACGGTCGTCGTGCAGGAGGACATCTGCAACGGCTGCGGCTACTGCGTCCCCGCGTGCCCGTTCGGCGTCATCGACAAGCGACATCTGCCGCGGAGACCGGAGGACGCGCCGCTTGCACTACCGTTGCTCGGTCAGAAGGAAGACGGCCGCGTCTGGAAGTGCACGCTCTGCTACGACCGGCTCAAAGGTGGTCACGAGCCCGCTTGCGCGAAGGCGTGCCCAACCGATTCGATCCAGTTCGGCGAGGTCGACGAGCTGCGCGAACGCGCGGAGCAGCGGCTTGCGAAGCTCGAGGCGCAGAAGTGGAACGGCCCGCGGCTGTACGGGCACGACACGGACGACGGCGTCGGCGGCTTCGGCGCGTTCTTCCTCCTGCTCGATGAGCCCGAGGTCTACGGCCTGCCGCCGGACCCGGTCGTGCCGACGAAGCACTTGCCGCGCCTCTGGAAGACGACCGCCCTCGCGGCGACGGTCATGCTCGCCGGAATCGTCGCCGCGTTCGCAGGAGGGCCCGAGTGACCGCCGACTCGTACTACGGGCGTCCGATCGTCAAGGAGCCTGTCTGGAAGCCGGCGGTCGCCGTCTACTTCTTCACCGGCGGGATCGCCGGTGGCTCGGCCGTGCTGCACGGGCTGGCGAAGCTGCTGGGCAACGAGCGGCTCGCGCGGTCGACCCTCTCCATCGGGACGGCCGCCGAGCTGATCTCGCCCGCACTGCTGATCTCCGACCTCGGGAGGCCCGAGCGGTTCCTGAACATGCTTCGCGTCTTCAAGGTCACCTCACCGATGAGCGTCGGCAGCTGGATTCTCTGCTGCTCGGGCGGCGCCGCTGCGACTGCGGCCGCGCTCGACCGCCTGCGGCTCCTCGGGCCGCTCCAGGACCTTGCGGAAGGCGCGTGGCTCCTGACCGGGCCGCCACTCGCGACCTACACCGGCGCTCTGCTCGCGAACACCGCGATCCCGGTGTGGAGCGAGGCGCGCGACGAGTTACCGTGGCTCTTCGGGTCGAGCGCGTCGGCCGCGGCAGGCGCCGCGGCGACAATCGTCACGCCGCCGGCCAGCGCAGGCCCGGCACGGCGCGCCGCGATCGGCGGGGCGATCGCCGAGCTCGGGCTCAGCCACGCGATGGAGAAGAAGCTCGGCTTCGTCGGCGAGGTCTACAAGCAGGGCGAGGCGGGGAAGTACGGCAAGCTCTCCAAGGCGCTCACCGCAACCGGCAGCGTCGTGCTCGCGGTGGGCGGGCGCCGCAGCCGCGCGGCCGCGGTCACGGGCGGCGCGCTGATCCTCGCCGGCGGGCTCGCACTGCGCTGGTCGGTCTTCAAGGCCGGGTTCCAGTCGGCGCGCGATCCGAAGTACACGGTCGTCCCGCAGAAGCGGCGGGCGGCTACTCGTCGGGCCGAATCGCCCCCGGCCTCGGCGCCGGGTTGAGGTAGTCCTCGCCGCCGGGCGGCCGGCCGCTCTCGGGGTGCGGCAGCGGCTGCTCGGCCGGGAACTGCGGCTGTGTCTGCACGAGGTCCTCGCCCACCTCGTCGATGCTGCGGTACTCGCGATCGTGGATGCGCTCCAGCTCGGAGGCCGCCTCGGCGTCCTGCAGCGCTGCGTACCGCACGAGCTGCTCGCGCGTCGCGGGCAGGGTGATGCCCTCGAGCAGGACCTGGATCTCGGCGGAACGCTGCAGGTTCATCAGAGCTCCTCCGTTCCCGCATCGTCGCTGCCGACACCCGCGAGTTTACGAGGCGCCGCGCCAGGTACGCCGACCGAGTGGAGATCGGCTATTGGCTTGCTTCGGAAGAGCAACCCCCGGGCGCGCTCGTCGAGAACGCGAAGCTCGCGGAAGCAGCGGGTTTCGGTCACCTGCTCATCTCCGACCACATCCATCCGTGGGTCGATGCCCAAGGCCACAGCCCGTTCGTCTGGGGCGTGATCGGTGCGATCGCCGAGGGAACGGAGCGCATCCGGCTCGGAACGGCTGTGACCTGCCCGTTGATCCGCCTCCACCCGGCGATCGTGGCGCACGCTGCGGCGACCGCGCAGGCGCTGCTGGACGGGCGCTTCTTCCTGGGCGTCGGCACCGGCGAGAACCTCAACGAGCACGTGACCGGCGCGAAGTGGCCGCGCGCCGACGAGCGGCTGGAGATGCTCGACGAGGCGATCGACGTGATCCGCGCGCTGCTCGGCGGCGAGTACGAGACGTACCGTGGCAAGCACTACACCGTCGAGCAAACGAGGCTGTACGACGCACCGAAGGAAGCGCCCCCGATCGTCGTTGCCGCGAAGGCGGATAACGCGGCCCGGCTGGCTGCCGCCAAGGGCGACGGCACTATGAACACCAAGCCCGACGCGGACGTCGTCAAGGTGTTCAAGGAGGCAGGCGGCACCGGCCCGATCTACGGGAAGGTCGCGGGCGCGTTCGCGGCCAGCGAGGACGAAGCGCGCAAGCTTGCGAAGGAGCGGCAGCCGAACAGCGCGCTGGGCGGCGACCTCTCCACCGAGCTCGCGCTGCCTCGCGACTTCGAAGCGGTCGCCGAGCTCGTACGCGACGAGGATCTCGAAGGCTCGCTCGTTCTTGGCGACGACCCGGCAAAGTGGCGCGAGAAGATCGACGAGTTCGAGCGTGCGGGCTTCACGCACGTCGCGCTCCACCACGTCGGCGTCGAGCAGCGCGACTTCATCGAGTTCGCCAGGCAGTTCGTCTGAACGGGCCCTGGCTTCGGTGCCAGGGGCGCTTCACCTTCGCCAAACGACGGTGAAGCGCGGTTGACAGAGAAGACGCGGCCAAATAGGCCCCTTCTGGTTGAATCGAGGACGATGGCATCGCCCGCCCAGCTCAACGTCGGAGACAGGTCGTACGGGATCTACCGCCTCGACGAGCTGCAGGCCACCTACGACATCGCGCGGCTGCCCTACACGCTGCGAGTGCTGCTCGAGAACGTCTTGCGGACCGGTGACGAGTCCGACGTCGAGGCTGTCGCGCGCTGGGACGCGAAGGCCGAACCGTCGAACGAGATCTCCTTTTCGCCGTCGCGTGTCCTCCTTCAGGACCTGACCGGCGTCCCCGCCGTGGTCGACCTCGCGGCGATGCGAAATGCAATGGCCGACCTCGGCGGCGATCCCTCGAAGATCAACCCGCTGATCCCTGCCGAGCTCGTGATCGACCACTCCGTGCAGGTCGACGCGTTCGCGTCGCGCATGGCGTTCGGACGCAACGTCGAGCTCGAGTTCGAGCGCAACCACGAGCGCTACCTCTTCCTGCGCTGGGGCCAGGAGTCACTGAGCGGCTTCAAGGTCGTGCCGCCTGGCACGGGCATCTGCCATCAGGTGAACCTCGAGTACCTGGCGCGCGTGGTCGACGACCGCGACGGCGTCGCGTTCCCCGACACGCTCGTCGGCACCGACTCCCACACGACGATGATCAACGGGCTCGGCGTGCTCGGCTGGGGCGCCGGCGGGATCGAGGCGGAGGCCGCGATGCTCGGACAGCCGCTCTCGATGCTCGTGCCGCAGGTCGTCGGCTTCAAGCTGAGCGGAGCGCTGCCCGAGGGCGCGACCGCAACCGATCTCGTGCTGACGGTGACGGAGATCCTGCGCAAGGCCGGTGTTGTCGGGAAGTTCGTCGAGTATTTCGGCGAGGGCGTGGCTGCGCTGCCGCTGGCCGACCGCGCGACGCTCGGGAACATGTCGCCCGAGTACGGAGCGACGTGCGGCTTCTTCCCCGTCGACGAGATCACGCTCGAGTACCTGCGCCTGACCGGCCGTAGCGAGGAGCGGATCGCACTGGTCGAGGCGTATTGCAAGGAGAACCTGCTCTGGCACGACCCGACCGACCATGCGACGTACTCCCAGGTCGTCGAGCTCGACCTCGGCGACGTCGAGCCGTCACTCGCCGGACCGCGCCGCCCACAGGACCGCGTGCCGCTCGCGCGCGCGAAGGATGCCTTCCTCGAGACGCTCGGCTCGTTCGGCATCGACTACGCAGACGGCGATGAGGCTCTCGCCGAGACGTTCCCGGCGTCGGACCCGACGACGGAGCAGCAGCCTGCGGGTGCAGAGCTGCGCGATTCCGCGCCCGTCGCTGTCGCCGCGGCGCCGGGCCACCATCGGACGCCGGTACGGGGCACGGATTACGAGCTCGACCACGGCTCCGTCGTGATCGCGGCGATCACGTCGTGCACGAACACGTCGAACCCGCAGGTGATGGTCGCCGCAGGGCTGCTCGCGCGGAACGCGCTCGAGCGCGGCCTGCAGCGCAAGCCGTGGGTGAAGTCGTCGCTCGCGCCCGGCTCGAAGGTGGTCACGCGCTATTACGAGCAGGCGGGACTGCAAGCCCCCCTCGACGAGCTCGGGTTCAACACCGTCGGGTACGGGTGCACGACATGCATCGGGAACTCCGGTCCGCTCGCGGACGAGATCTCGTCGGCGATCAACGAAGGCGACCTCGTCGTCTGCTCGGTGCTCTCGGGCAACCGCAACTTCGAGGCGCGCATCCATCCCGAGGTGAAGGCGAACTATCTCGCCTCGCCGCCGCTCGTCGTCGCGTACGCGCTTGCCGGCCGGATGGACATCGACTGGGACGTCGAGCCGATCGGCGCCGACCAGGACGGCGAGGATGTCTACCTGCGCGACCTGTGGCCGAGCGCGAAGGAGGTTAGCGACACGATCGCCTCGTCCGTGCGCGCCGAGCAGTTCTCCGAGACCTACTCGGACGTCTTCACGGGCGACGAGGCATGGCGCTCGCTGGAGGTGCCGGAGGGCGAGCTGTTCGCCTGGGAGCCCGACTCGACCTACGTGCGGCGGCCGCCGTACTTCGAGGGGATGTCGCGCGAGCCGGGAACCGTCCCGGACATCAAGGACGCGCGCGTCCTCGTGTGGCTCGGTGACTCGGTCACGACCGATCACATCTCACCGGCGGGTTCGATCAAGCCCGACTCGCCCGCGGGCGAATACCTGATCGAGCACGGCGTCGAGCGCAAGGACTTCAACTCCTACGGCGCGCGCCGCGGCAACCACGAGGTCATGGTACGGGGGACCTTCGCGAACGTGCGGCTGCGCAACAAGCTCGTCGAGGGCGCTGAGGGAACGTGGACCCTCCACATCCCGAGCGGCCAGGAGATGACGATCTACGCCGCGTCGCAGCGCTACCTGGCCGACGAAACGCCGACGATCGTGCTCGCCGGCAAAGAGTACGGCTCGGGCTCGTCACGCGACTGGGCCGCCAAGGGCCCGAACCTGCTCGGGGTGCGCGCGGTGATCGCGGAGTCCTACGAGCGCATTCACCGCTCGAACCTCTTGATGATGGGTGTGCTGCCGCTCCAGTTCATGGGCGGCGACTCAGCCGCGTCGCTCGGCCTCACCGGCCGGGAGACGTTCTCGATCACCGGCGTCGAAAACGGCGAGGCGAGGGAGGTGACCGTGCGCGCGGACGCCAAGGAGTTCCGCGCCCGCGTCCGCCTCGACACGCCGCGCGAGCGCGAGTACATGCGGCACGGCGGCATCCTCCCGTACGTCCTGCGCCGCCTGCTCTAGTGCGACCGCAGCGCCTCGATCAGCTCATCCTTCGTCAGCTCAGAGCGGCCCTCGATGCCGATCTCGCGGGCCCGTTCCTCGAGCGCTTCCTTCGTCCACTCCTCGTAGGGCTCGGAGCGCCCACCGCGCGCACCGACGCGCGAGCGTCCCTCCTCCGCCGCGGCGTTGGCGATCCGCGCCGCCTGCTCCTTGCTCTTGCCTTCCTCCCGTAGCGCCTCGTAGACCTCGTCGTCCTTCACGGACGGGCCGTGATCCTTGGCCATGCCGGCACCTCCTTGAACGTCGGATTTGCCCTCGACCTACCGCACCCGGTCTCGGCAAAACCTGCCGCGTGTCGACCGTCGTTTGGCGACGCGGTGAACCTGCCAACCGCGCCGGAGCTCGGCTCAGTGAGCGGCTCGCGGGCGGCCTGTGGATTGGTCGTGACACTTTCGTGACGTCGTTTGGCGACGGGCCGTGTCTCCGGAGGCCGTGGCGATTGGGGACGGTCCGTCAGCCCGACCTGGACGAGGTGTTGGCGACGGTCTAGGGGGTAACCCGCGCGGAGATGACGCGCGCAGCCCTGCTCGTGCCCCCGCTCGTCCTCGCGCTGGCGGGCTGCGGCGGCAACCAGAACACGCTCGACCCTGCGAGCCACCCGGAGCGGTCGATCTCAAACCTCTTCTGGGTGATGTTCGGCGTCGCGATCGTCGGCTTCGGCCTGATCGTCTTCCTGCTCTTCCTCGGCTGGGTCCGGCGCGAGCAGCCGAACCTTCCGGGCGGGCGCGGCGAGGCGGCGGCGACGCGCATCGTGCTCGGCTTCGGTGTGGCGCTCCCGATCGTGCTCCTGAGCGCGCTCTTCATCTGGTCGGACTTCTTCGTCATGCGCTCGACCGCCGCGCCGGCGAAGGACTCGACGGCGTTGACGATTCATGTGATCGGCCACCAGTGGTGGTGGGAGGTGCGCTACGGGAACTCGACCGCCGTCACGGCCAACGAGATCCACATCCCGGTCGGCACGCGCGTCGGGGTCGTCCTCACCACGGCCGATGTGATCCACAGCTTCTGGGTGCCCGAGCTGAACCGGAAGGTCGACATGATCCCGGGCACCGAGAACCGGCTGCTGCTGATCGCGGACCACACAGGCATCTACCGCGGGCAGTGCGCCGAGTTTTGCGGGCTGCAGCACGCGAACATGGCCGTCGAGGTCGTCGCGCAGCCCACGGCGGAGTTCGAGGCCTGGCTTGCACACAACGCCCAGCCGGCCGCGCGCGGCAACGCGCTCTTCGCACAGAACTGCTCCGGCTGTCACGAGATTCGCGGCACGAGCGGGCACGCGGACGTCGGCCCGGACCTTACGCACTTCGCCTCGCGACGCACGATCGCTGCGGTCACGCTTCCGAACACGCCGCACAACCTGCGCGAGTGGCTACGCGATCCGCAGCACGCGAAGCCGGGGAACCGCATGCCGAACCTCGAGCTCAGCGAGCCTGACTGGGCCGCGCTGCAGCGCTACGTGGAATCGCTGCGCTGATGGCGGTTGCCGAGCGCATCGAGCACCTGGAGGAGCTCTGGCTCGAGCGGCCGGGACTGCTCGGCTGGCTGACAACGGTCGACCATAAGCGCATCGGGATCCTCTATTTCTGGACGACGATCGTCTTCTTCGCGGCGGGGGGCATCGAAGCGTTGCTGATGCGCACGCAACTGGCGCAGGCCGGCGAGGACGTCGTCTCGCCGGAGACCTACGACCAGCTGATGACGATGCACGGCGTCACGATGATCTTCTTCTTCATCATCCCGATGACGACGGGCGCGTTCGGCAACTACCTCGTCCCGTTGCTGATCGGCGCGCGCGACATGGCGTTCCCGCGCCTCAACGCACTGAGCTACTGGCTGTTCCTCGGCTCCGGGATCTTCATGTACTCGAGCTTCCTGATCGGCCAGGCGCCGAACGCCGGTTGGTTCGACTACGTGCCGCTCGCGCTCAGGCAGTACAACGGCGGGCTCAACATCGACTTCTACGCTCTCGGGCTGATCTTCACCGGCGTTGCCTCGACCGTCGGCGCACTCAACCTGATCGTCACGATCTTCAAGCTCCGTGCGCCCGGCATGTCGTGGAATCGCATGCCGCTCTTCTGCTTCGCGCTGCTCGCGGCGTCGCTCTCGCTGATCTTCGCCCTCCCCGCGCTCACCGCCGACTGCGTCTTCCTCGAGCTGCAGCGCAAGCTGGGCTTCCACTTCTTCGACGTCGCGCACGGCGGCGATCCGCTGCTCTGGCAGCATCTCTTCTGGATCTTCGGGCACCCCGAGGTCTACATCATCGTGCTGCCCGCGTTCGGCATCGCGACGTCGATCATCCCGACGTTCGCGCGCCATCGCATGGTCGCGTTCCCCCTGGTTGCAATGGCGGAGCTGCTCGTCGCGTTCATCGGGTTCGGTGTCTGGGCGCACCACATGTTCGCGACCGGAATCTCGACGACGACCCTCGTCTTCTTCGCCGCCGCCTCGATGATGGTCGTGATCCCGTCGACGATCCAGATCTACGCCTGGCTGATGACGGTCAACCTCGGCACTCCGGACTTCCGCGCGCCGTTGATGTTCATCGGCGGGTTCATCCTCTTCTTCGTGATCGGTGGCCTGAGCGGGATCATGTTCGCCGCCGTTCCCTTCGACCAGGCGACAACCGACACGTACTTCGTTGTCGCGCACTTCCACTTCATCATCTTTGGCGCCGCAGTCTTCCCGTTGCTCGGCGGCATCTACTACTGGTTCCCGAAGGTCACGGGCCGCATGTACGACGAGCGCCTCGCCCGCTGGAGCTTCTGGCTCACGTTCGCCGGCACATCGCTGACGTTCTTCCCGATGCACATCGTCGGCCTGCTCGGGATGACGCGCCGTGTCTACACGTACCGCAGCGGGCTGGGCTGGGACGCCTACAACCTGCTCGAGACAATCGGCGGCTTCGTCCTCGCCGCCGGGCTACTGCTGATCGCGTTCAACATCGTGCGCAGCCTCCGCGAGGGCGCTCCCGCCGGGCGCGATCCGTTCCATGGGGGCACGCTCGAGTGGACCGTCCCCTCTCCGCCACCGCACTACAACTTCGCGGTCATCCCGACCGTCACGAGCCCGTACCCGAACTGGGACGAGCCCGACCGCGAGGAAGACCTGCGGCGACTCGCGCGCGGTGAGCTCGTCCTGGACGACGGCCACGAGACGCCGGCGACGACCGTCAACGACGCGCAACTCGCCGAGATCCTCGAGATGCCGCCCGAGTCGCCCTGGCCAATCGTGCTCGCGCTTGCCGTGACGATCGCCGCCTTCTTCCTGCTCACGTCGCACTACGCGACGGCGGCGTTCTTCCTCGCGCTCGCTGTGCTGGCGCTCGCCGGGTGGCACACACAGGAGCCGGCGGAAGCATGACCGCCGCCACGCTGCCCGTTCGCGCGGCACGCTCGAAGGGCTGGTGGGGCGCAGTCGTCTTCGTCGCGACCGAGGCGACGCTCTTCGGGACGCTCATCGGCACGTACGTCTACCTGCGATTCCAGAGCGCGCACTGGCCGCCACCGAACGTGCCGAGGCCGCCCGTGCTCACGCCGACGCTGCTGACTGCGGCGCTCCTTCTGACGAGCATCCCCATGTACATCGCCTCGCGCGCAGCAGGCGCTGGGCGCCGCGAGATCGCATGGCGCGCGACCGCCGCGGCGTTCGTCGTACAGCTCGTCTACATCGTCTGGCAGCTGCACGACTACGTGGACACGATTCACGTCTACGACCCGCAGCAGAGCGCCTGGGCGTCGGTCTTCGTGACGATGCTCGGCGCCGACCACCTCCACGTTCTCGCAGGCGTCCTGCTCTCCGCCTGGTTCGTGCTGCGCATCTCGTCACGGTTGACGCGCTATCGCATCGTCGGCCTGCAGGCGACGGCGTTCTACTGGCACGCCGTCAACGCGATCACGCTCGTCGTCCTGGTCGTCCAGCTCTCGACGCATCTATGACGCGGAACCGCCTCGAGCTCTTGCAGTGGTTCTCGCTCTTCGCGGGCACGCTCGCCTGGGCGACCGAGCACATCGTCGGCTTCTGGATCAGCGACGCCTCGTGTCACGTTGCGGGCACCCAGTGGGGCCTCGACGGAGCGGCGCTGCAGACGGTGCTCGCGCTGCTCGTCGGAGCGGTGGTGGTCGCGGCGTGGCTCGCCGCCTTCGTCGCCTTCCGCGAGACGCGCTGGGTCGACAAGGACGAGCCCGGCCCGCTCGGCCGTATCCACTTCTTCGCGCAGGCCGCGCTGCTCGGGAACGTCCTCTTCTTCGTGATCGTCGTCCTCGACGGCGTCAGCACCGTCCACGACCTTCCCTGCCGCCAGTCATGAAGCGCTTCCTGGCCATGCTCGTGCTGCTGCTCGCCGCCCCCGCGCACGCCGCGACACCACCCGAGGGCGTCGTCGCCAACGTCACCCAAGGCAAGAGCCTCTTCGCCGCGAACTGCAGCCGCTGCCACGGGTCGCGCGGCCAGGGCGTCCGGGAGCAGGGCCCCTCGCTGAAGGACGTCGGCGCGCTCGGCGCCGACTTCTACGTCCGCACCGGCTACATGCCACTCAACGATCCGCACGCGCAGCCGTGGCGGACGCGCGTGCTGTTCAGCGAGCGGAAGATCCGCTCCCTCGTCGCCTATGTGGCGACGATCGGGCACGGCCCGGCGATCCCGAGCCCCCAGTGGCGAGGCGGAAGCGTGCCGGCCGGAAGGAAGCTCTTCGCGGATCGCTGTGCCGGCTGCCACCAGATCGCGATCGCCGGGGGAGTGTTGCCCGGCGCGCGCATCCCGCCGCTCGACCAGGCCACACCGCGACAGGTCGCAGAGGCGGTGCGGATCGGTCCGTATCTGATGCCGAAGTTCTCGCCGAAGGCGATCACACCGACGCAGCTGAACGACATCGTCGCGTACGTGCAGTACGCGAAGCACCCGGACGACCGCGGCGGCTGGGCGATCGGCCACCTCGGCCCGTGGCCCGAGGGCATGGTGACATGGCTGCTCGCCGCGAGCGTGCTCGTCGCGACCTGCCTCGTGATCGGAAGGCGGTTGAAGGCGTGAGCCGCATCAAGGCGTTCCTGATCGCAGCCCTCGTGCTCCTGCTCGGTCGAGGGCGATCGCAGCGCGAGCGGCCCCAGCACCGGATCGTGCCGCCCGGCGCGCCGGACCGGCGCGCGGAGAGCCTCGTGCTGCTGCTCTTCGGCGGCGTGACCGTGTGCGCGGCGGCGTTCATCGTCTTCTACGCGATCGACAAGCTCGGCCATCAGACGCAGTGGCTCGGCCTTGCGTTGGGACTTGCATTCGCCCTGCTGACGCTCGCGTGCATCGTGATCGCGCGACGACTGGTCGTTACCGAGGAGCTCGCGGAGCCGTACCCGGAGGACCACCCCGGCGAAGTCGAGACGATCGAGGAGATCCTGGACGAGAGCGGCTCGCGGCTCACGCGCAGGCGGCTCGTCAAGCTCGCCGGTGCCGGCGCGCTCGGAACGCTTGGCCTCGCCGCGCTCACGCCTGCCGTCTCACTCGGGCCCGTGCTCGACATCTCTGCGCTGACGAAGACGCCGTGGCGGCGCGGGCGCCGGCTCGTCGACGACAGCGGCAAGCCGATCGCCGCCGCCGGCATCGAAGCAGAGGCGTTTTACACCGCCTACCCGGAAGGCGCCGACCGCGAGCTGATCGGATCGCCGCTCGTCGTCGTGCGGATCGGCCCAGGGAACGACGGTGTCGTCGCCTACTCGAAGATCTGCACGCACGCGGGGTGCGCGATCGCGCTCTACCGCAAGCCAACGTTCCCCGACACGCAGCCGGGTCCCGCGCTCGTCTGCCCGTGCCACTACTCGACCTTCGACCCGGCGCGGAACGGGAAGGTGATCTTCGGGCCGGCCGGGCGCCCGCTGCCGCGGCTGCCGCTCGAGATCGACGCCGACGGCAACCTGCGGGCGGCGGGGAACTTTTCCGGGCCGGTCGGCCCGTCGTGGGCGGGCGTGCGGCAGAACGAGGCACGCTCGTGATCCGCCGGCTCGTCCGCTTCGTCGACCAGCGGGCGGGCGCGTCACCGTTCGTGCGCAAGGCGCTGCGCTACGTCTTCCCCGACCACTGGTCGTTCCTGCTCGGAGAGGTCGCGCTGTACTGCTTCATCCTCCTCGTCGCGACCGGCGTCTACCTGACGCTCTTCTTCGAGGACTCACGCTCGCAGACCGTCTACCACGGCTCCTACAAGCCGCTGCAGGGTGAATCGATGAGCCGCGCGTACGAGTCGGTGGTGCATCTCTCGCTGGATGTGAAGGCCGGACTGTTGATGCGCCAGACGCACCACTGGGCGGCCAACGTGTTCCTCGCCGCGATCGTGCTGCACGTCCTGCGTGTCTTCTTCACCGGGGCATTCCGCAAGCCACGCGATCTGACCTACTTGATCGGCTTGGCGATGCTCTTTACAGCCTTCATCGAGGGCTACCTCGGCTACTCCCTCGTCGACGACCTGCTCTCGGGGATGGGCCTCGCGATCGGCTACAGCGTTGCGTTGTCGGTCCCTGTGATCGGCGCGAACCTCGGCTTGCTGCTTTGGGGCGGTCCATTCCCCGGCTCGGCGTCGTTCTTCCCGCGCATGTACATCGCGCACGTGCTGATCATCCCGCTGATCATCACCGCGCTCCTGACGTTGCACCTCGTGCTGGTCGCATCGCGGCACCACACGCAGTTCCGCGAGTCGCCGAAGACGACGGAGAAGCAGGTCGTCGGCGTTCCGACGTTCCCCGGACAGGCACCGCGCTCACTTGGGCTGATGTTCTCGGTCTTCGCGGTGCTGTTCCTGCTCGGCGGCCTCGTGCAGATCAACCCGATCTGGTTGTGGGGCCCCTACCACGTCGGCGAGGCGACCAACGGCGCGCAGCCCGACTGGTATCTCGGGTGGCTGATCGGTGCGCTGCGGCTCGTGCCGGGCTTCGACCTGACGATCGGCGGTTACACGCTCGTGCCGAATCCGTTCTGGGGAGGGGCGCTCTTCCCGGTCGTGATCCTGCTCGTGCTTGCGCTTTGGCCGTGGGCCGAGCGGAAGCTGAGCGGCGACGACGCTTTCCACAACCTGCTCGAGCGCCCGCGCGACAATGCCTGGCGCACGTCGCTCGGCGCTGCGTTCCTGACCTGGATCTTCCTCGGCTTCATGTCGGGCTCCGCCGACCGCGTCACCGTCTGGCTCGGGCTCGACTACGCGGCGCAGATCTGGGCGTACCGGGTGCTGATCTGGGTGCTGCCGATGATCGTCTTCTTCGCCGTGCGACGCACCTGCTTGGAGCTCGTCGCCGGGGAGCGCCTCCGGTCCGACTAGGATGCCTAGGCTATGCCTAGGAACTACACGGCACGCGAGGCCGCGCAACGGCTCGGGATCAGTCTCGACACGCTGCGGCGCTGGGATAAGACCGGCCGGATCCGCACCGAGCGCGACGAGCGGAACCGGCGGGTCGTGCCGGCGGCCGAGGTCGACCGGCTGCGCACCGCGTCGCGCTCCTCTGGGCTGAGCGCACGCAACCGTTTTGCCGGCACGGTCTCGAGCGTCGAGATCGACGGGCTGATGGCGCAGGTCGAGATCGTCGTCACGGAGCCGACGCGGGTCGTCGCGCTCGTCACTCGCGACGCGGTCGAGGAGCTCGGCCTGAAGCCGGGGATGTCGGCCACGGCGCTCGTCAAGTCGACATCGGTGATGGTCGAACGGTGAAGCTGGCCGTGATCTTCGCCGCCGCGTCGCTGACCGGCGTGTTCCCGCAGATCGACCGCGCACCGAAGTTCCAGTTCGCCGGCTCCGACCAGCTCGCGTTTCAGATCACCCAGGGCGCGCATGCGGACGTCTTCGCCGCAGCGTCGTCGAAATACCCGGACCAGCTCTATGCGCAAGGGCTCTGCTCGAAGCCGGCCGTATTCGCGACGAACATTGTCGTGCTCGTGATCCCGCGCACCAACCCGGCGCGCATCCACTCGGTCTACGACCTGAAACGACGCGGCGTCAAGCTGGTGATCGGCGCGAAGGGCGTGCCGATCGGCGACTACACCCGCAGACTACTCGCGAAGCTCGGGCTGTCGAGCGTGTTGAAGAACGTCGTCAGCGAAGAGGACGACGTCAAGCTCGTGGTCGCGAAGGTAGCCCTCGGCGAGGCCGACGCGGGCTTTGCCTACCGCACCGACCTCAAACCGGTCGGCAACCGCGTCCTCCACATACCGGTGCCTGCGGCGGGGCAGCCGACCGTGCGCTACGAGCTCTGCATCCCGACGAAGTCGCAGCATCCGAAGCTCGCGGCCGCCTTCGTGCGCGAGGTGCTCTCGCCGCATGGGCGTGCCGCGCTGCGCACCGCCGGGTTCGGGCTGCCGTGAGGCTGCTGTTCGGCCTGGCCGCGGCGGTTGCGCTGACGTTTCTCGCGCTGCCGGTCCTCGCGATCTTCCTGCGGGTCTCGCCGACCACGCTCGTCCACGAGCTGAACGACCCGGTGGCCCGGGATGCGCTCGTCGTTTCGCTGCGCACGAGCGCGCTCGCGCAGGCGCTCGTCGTCGTGCTCGGCACACCGACCGCGTACCTGCTCGCAACACGGCGCTTCCGCGGGCGCACTGTGCTGCTGACCGTGGTCGAGCTCCCGCTCGTGCTCCCACCCGCCGTGGCGGGGATCGGGCTGTTCGCTGCCTTCGGGCGCACCGGCCTCCTCGCGACGTCGGTTCCGTTCACGCAGCTCGCCGTCGTGCTCGCAATCGCGTTCGTTTCGGCACCGTTCTTCGTCCGGACGGCCGTCGCGTCGTTCGAGGCGCTCGATCCCACGCTGATCGCGGCAGCGCTCACGCTCGGCGCGAGGCCCTGGCGTGTCTTCGTACGCATTGCGCTGCCGCTCGCCGCGAGCGGGCTCGGCGCGGGCCTCGCGCTTTCCTTCGCCCGCGGCCTCGGCGAGTTCGGAGCGACGATCATGTTCGCCGGCTCGCTGCAGCGCGTGACTCAGACGCTCTCGCTGGCGATCTACGCCGAGTTCGCACGCAACTTCGATGTGGCGCTCGCGATGGGCGCCATGCTCGTCGCCTTCTCGTTCTTTCTCCTCCTGGTGGTCAAATGGCTGAGCTTCGGCTGGACGTCGCCGTTCCGCTCCGTGCCTTCGAGCTCCGCGTAGCGCTCGACGTCGGCGCCGAGACCGTCGCCGTCGTGGGGCCGTCGGGCGCCGGGAAGTCGACGCTGCTGCGCGCCGTCGCCGGGCTCGTCCCCGCTCGCGGGCACGTGCACGTGAACGGAGAAGATTGGTCAGCGCTCGCACCCGAGCGGCGGTCAGTCGGGTTCGTCTTCCAGGACTACGCGCTCTTTCCGCACCTCAGCGTGCGCGGGAACGTGGCGTTCGGCGGTCCGCCTGAAGATTTGCTCGACCGGCTCGGGATCGCCCACCTCGCCGAGGCGCGGCCGCGCGAGCTGTCCGGGGGCGAGCGGCAGCGCGTCGCGCTCGCACGGGCGCTGGCGCGGAAGCCGGAGGTGCTGCTGCTCGACGAGCCGCTCGCCGCTCTCGACCCGCACACGCGGGACACGATCCGCGTCGAGCTTCGGGCGACGTTGCGCGAGCTTGGTCTGCCGGCAATCGTCGTCACGCACGACTTCGTCGATGCGGCTGCGATCGCCGACCGCCTCGGCGTCCTCGTGGAAGGCACCCTGGTTCAGACCGGCCGCGCCGACGAGCTGATCTCGGCGCCCGTGTCCCCGTTCGTCGCGCGCTTCGCCGGTGGCAACGTGCTGCACGGACAAGCGCGGCGCGCGGGCACGCTCACGTCCGTCGAGCTCGACGACCGCAACGTGATCGTGTCCAGCGACGACGCGGTTGGCGAGGTCGCCGCGGTCGTCTATCCCTGGGACGTGACGCTCGCGCGCGCGCTGCCTTCCGACTCGGCGCAGAATCACGTGCAGGGAGCGGTGACGAGCGTCGTCCCTGTGGCCAACCGGATGCGCGTCGCGGTCGGCGCGGTGACGGCGGAGATCACCGCCGAGTCGGCCGAGCGGTTGCGGATCCGCGAGGGCGACCTGCTGATCGCGAGCTGGAAGGCGACGGCTACCCGCCTGGTCGCGCTCTAGCTCCCGCTAGTCTGCGGTGAGACCACCGGGGTGCCCACGGGTTGAAAGCAACTCAGTGGGCTGAGATCACACCCGCCGAACCTGATCCGGATCATGCCGGCGAAGGGAGTGCATGACCGAATCCGACACACCGTCCTGGGGCATCGACCCCGTCCCCGAGCGCCTCCGCGTGCTCGGCGTGCTCGATGGGCTCCTCCTCTGGACGAACCTGTCCGTCTCGCTGCTCGTGATCGTCGCGGGCGCCTTCCTCGTGCTGCCGCCTGCGGAGTACGGGCTGGGCCTCTCACTGCCGGTCGCGCTCGGCGCGATCATTGCCGCGGCGCTCGTCGGCAACCTCTTGCTCGGCCTCGGCGGCCTGATCGGCGCCGATGCGCGCGTGCCGACGATGGTGCTCATGCGCGCGCCGCTCGGCCGGCGCGGCTCGTACCTCCCGACCGCGCTCAACATCGCGCAGTGCCTCGGCTGGTCGGTCTTCGAGCTGATCATCATCGCCACCGGCGCAAGCGCGCTCTCACAGCAGCTCTTCGGGTTCGGCGGCGTGCCGTTCTGGAAGATCCTGTTCGGCGCGATCGCCACGGGGCTTGCGTTCCTCGGCCCGGTCGGGTTCGTGCGCAAGTACGTGCGCAAGTTCGCGATCTGGGTCGTGGTCGTATCGCTCCTCTACCTCTCCTGGTGGTCGTTGCACGGGCAGCATCCGGTCGCGCTGTGGCATCGCGACGGCGCACACGCGTTCTGGCCCGGCTTCGACCTCGTGCTCGCGTCGATCATCAGCTGGACGCCGCTCGTCGCCGACTACACGCGCTTCTCCCGCTCGCGCGCAACGGGCTTCTGGAGCGCCGGGCTCGGGTACTTCATCCCGACGGTGCCGCTGTTCGCGCTCGGCGCGGTGATCGCGCTGTCGCGGCACATCAGCGACGCGCCCGGCCTGCTGACCGCGATCGCGGCCGGCGGCGCGGCGAGCGTCCTCGCGCTCCTCGCGCTGACCGTCGACGAGAGCGACGAGGCATTCGCGAACGTGTACTCCGGTGCGGTGAGCCTGCAGAACCTCGTGCCGCGCGTGCCGCAACGCGTGCTCGTCGCCGGTTTTGCCGCCGTGGCGACGGGGGGTGCGCTCCTGATCGACCTGCGCAACTACCAGCCGTTCCTCTACCTGCTCGGCTCCTTCTTCGTGCCGCTGTTCGCGGTCCTGCTCGCCGACTGGCTGCTCGCCGGCCGGCACTACGAGCCCGATCACGTCTTCCGCGTTCCGGAGGTGCGGGTCGAGATGGTGGTCGCCTGGCTCGCCGGCTTCTGCCTCTACCAGTGGCTCTATCCGCAGGGCCCAAGCTGGTGGACCGACCTGGTCGCGCATGCCCATCCGCACGCGCTCCCCTGGGGCGGCGCCTCGATTCCGAGCTTCGCGGCGGCGTTTGCGCTCGCCGCCGCTGCACGGCTGCTCGCGAGGAGGCCTATTCTCGCGAGCGCGTGATCGCGCTCATCGGAAACCTCTCGCGGGACCTGTTGCCCGGCCGGTCCCCGCAAACCGGCGGCGGCCCCTTTCACGGCGCCCGCGCGCTGCAGCGGCTCCGCGTGCCGGCGAGCGTGTTTGCCCGCTGCGCGGAGGAAGACCGCGAGGCTCTGTTCCCTCCACTCGTGCGGCTCGGCACGCCGACGCAGTACGTGCACGGCGATTCGACCAACACGTTCTCGTTCTCCTACGACGGCGACGTCCGCACGATGTCGATCGACGCGCTCGGCGACGTGTGGCATCCGGCCGACATCCCGGAGTTGCCGGCCGGGCGCTGGGTGCACGTCGCGCCGCTCGCGCGCGGAGAGTTCCCGGTCGAGACAATCGCCGCACTCGCCCGGGGGCGGCGCGTGTCGTTCGATGGGCAAGGGCTCGTGCGCGTGCCGGAGGTCGGGCCGCTGCGGCTCGACGACGACTTCGACCGGGAGATCCTCCGGCACATCTGGGTGCTCAAGCTTGCGGACGAGGAAGCGGAGGTGCTCGGCGATCCCGCAGCGCTCGGAGTCCGCGAAGTGCTCGTCACGCACGGTTCGCGCGGGTCGACCATCTACCACGGCGGGACGACGGTGCACGTGCCGGCGCGCTCGGTCGGCACCGACCCCACCGGCGCCGGTGACGCCTACGCGACCGCGTACATCGTCGGGCGCAATGCAGGCTTCGCGCCGATCGGCGCCGCTCGGCGCGCCACCGCCGTTGTTGCTTCGATGTTGTCTCGATGAACGTCCTGGTCGCCACCGTCGCGGGCTCGTTCGCCGTCGATCTCGAGACGGACGAGGTCGAGCCGTGGGACGGAGACGTCTCGCCCCCGCCTGCCCCTGCGCTCAACCTGCCGCGCGTCGTCGGGGCTGCCGCTGCCGGCTCGACGGTCGTCGTCGTCGTGGACGCGAAGCCCCCGCTCCTGATCTCACACGACACCGGCTCGACCTGGCACGAGTCTGGCCGCGGGCTGCCGCCTGGGCGTGCGATCGCGATCTCCGACGACGATCCCGACCTGCTCGTCTACGCGGCCCGCAACCTGCTCTACGTCTCGCGAAACGGGGGCGTGTTCTGGAGCGCGCTCGCGCTCGAGCTGCCGGAGATCGAGCAGCTCGAGCTCAGAAGCTGAACTGGCCTCGCGCGACCGTGACCGCGCAGCCGCCGACCACGACGCGCTGGATCTCGCCGGCGCTGCCATGTGCCTCGGCGTAGAGCGTCGAGGGCCGGTTGATCTCCGCGCCTTGGGAGATCTCGATCTGCTCGCCGAACGCGATCCGGCCGTGGCGCGCGAGGTGCACTGCGAGCGGCCCTGCGGCCGAGCCGGTGGCGGGATCCTCGTCGACCCCGTGGTTCGGCGCGAACATCCGCGTCTTCCAGCGCTTGCCGTCGCGCGCGAAGCAGTTGACGCCGTCTTGGGTCGCGCGCGCGAGCGCGGCGATATCGGGCTGGAGCGCGGCGACCTCGTCGGGCGAGCCGAGCTCGACGTAGAGGTGGCCTGGGCCGAGGTCGTAGCGCTCGACCGGCAGCCCTGAGCCGGAGACGCCGAGGGCGGCGAAGATCGGCTCAGGGTCGGCAACGAGTTCGATCCTGGGAATCGGCTGGTCCATCCGCCCGAAGACGATGCGCGGCCCCTCCCGTTCGAGCTCGACGGGAATCACGCCGGCGCCCGTTTCGAGCCGGATGACGATCTTCGAGAGCGGACCGCCGAGAACGAACGCGGCGCCGAGCGTGGGGTGCCCGGCGAACGGCAGCTCGAGCGCCGGCGTGAAGATGCGGAGGCGCACATCCGCGTCTGGGTTGCTCGGAGGCAGCACGAAGACGGTCTCCGAGAAATTCGTCTCGCGTGCCAGCGCCTGCATCGTCAGCGGGTCGAGATCGCGCGCGTCCGTGAAGACCGCCAGCTGATTGCCGGCGAGCGGGACGTCCGTGAAGACGTCGACGACGACGTAGCGAAAGCTCCGCACGGGCGAAAACTACCCGCCACCCCTTGTGCACCGGCCGACCGGTATCAGAGAATCGGGCCTTGCTCCATCCGGCACTAAACCCCTAGGAGGTCAGGTGGAAGGCAGCGCACACGACAAGGACACGCGCATGTTGCATGCCCTGGGCTATGCCCAGGAACTGCGGCGCGGCATGAGCGGGTTCTCGAACTTCGCGATTTCGTTCACGATCATCTCGATCCTGTCCGGGACGCTCACGCTCTACTACCAGGGCATCAACTACGGCGGACCGGTCGAGGAGGCGTACGGGTGGCCGCTCGTCTCCGTGTTCGTGATCATCGTCGGCCTCGGGATGGCCGAGATCGCCTCGAAGTACCCGACGGCAGGCGGGCTCTACTACTGGGCCTCGAAGATGGGCGGTGCCAGCTGGGGCTGGTTCACCGGCTGGTTCAACCTGATCGGGCAGATCGCGATCACCGCCGGCATCGACTACGGCGCCGCGGTCTTTACCGACGCACTGCTCCAGTTGCTGTGGCCGAACCACTTCACCGGCACCGCGCATGAGGTGATCTACGTCTATGCCGTGATCCTCGCGTTGCATGCGTTGATGAACATCTTCAGCGTCAAGCTCGTTGCGCTGTTGAACGACATCTCGGTGTGGTGGCACTGCCTCGGGGTGCTGATCATCGTCGCGTTCTTGATCTTCAAGCCCGACCATCATCAGTCGTTTGGGACCGTGTTCTCGAAGACGATCAACAACAGCGGTTTCTCGCACGGCTGGATCCTGTACGTCCTGGCTCTCGGCCTCTTGCAGGCCCAGTACACGTACACCGGCTACGACGCCTCGGCGCACATGAGCGAAGAGACGCAGAACGCATCCCGCGGCGCGGCGCGCGGCGTGATCATGTCGATCGTGGTTTCCGCGGTGTTCGGCTACATCCTGGCGCTCGGCGTCACCTTCGCCATCCAGGACTTCAAGACGACCGGCGCAGCCGGCACGTTCGCGGTGAAGCAGATCTTCATCGACTCGCTCGGGACGACGACGGCGAAGGTGATGCTGGCCATCATCGTCGGCGCGCAGTTCTACTGCGGGATGTCGTCGATCACATCCGCATCGCGGATGATGTACGCGTTCTCGCGTGACCGCGCCGTGCCGGGGCATCAGCTCTGGCGGCGGCTGAACGGGCAGCGCGTGCCGTACATGGCCGCGATCGCGATCGCGGTGCTCGCGTTCCTTTGCGCCTTCCCCGCGTACTTCGGGACGAATGGTGCAGTGGCCTACGCCGCGGTGACCTCGATTGCGACGATCGGTCTCTACATCGCCTACGCGATCCCGATCTTCCTCCGCCTGCGCTTGGGCGATGCCTGGGAACCGGGCGAGTGGAACCTCGGTCGGCACTACAAGTGGATCGGCGTCGTTGCATGCGTCTGGGTCGCGTTCATCGCGCTCCTGTTCATGGCGCCGCTCAGCCCGGCGGGCGTTCCGTGGAACAGCAGCTTCACCTGGCTGTCGTTCAACTACGCGCCGATCGCCGTGCTCGGGACGCTGGCCCTCGTTGGCGGCTGGTGGATGCTCTCGGCCAACAAGTGGTTCAAGGGGCCGATCACGCAGGGCACGGAGGAGGAACTGGCACAGATCGAAACGCAGTACGAGCACGGCACGCCCGGCCCGGCTCCCTCCTCGGCGTAGGATCGGGACAGATACCGGATCGGAGGGAGCCGGCTCGCGCCGGCTCCCTCCACGAAGGAGGTCATACCCCTGTGCTGAGCCTGGACGAGCTGCGCGCCGACGAATCGATCGACACCGTGATCATGGCGTTCACCGACATGCAGGGACGCCTCCTCGGCAAGCGCCTGCATCGCGACTTCTTCTTCGAACAGGTGGACCACGGCCACGGCACCGAGGGGTGCAACTACCTGCTGGCGCTCGACATGGAAATGGATCCCGTCCCCGGCTACGAGATCGCCTCGTGGGAGCGCGGCTACGGCGACTTCGAGCTCGCGCCCGATCTCGCGACGCTGCGGCGCATCCCATGGCTGGAGGCGACGGCGATGGTGCAGTGCGACATCGCGTGGACGGACGGCTCGCCGGTACGGCCGTCGCCTCGGCAGGTGCTGCGTGCGCAGCTCGAACGGGCGAAGGAGCATGGGTACGACGCAATGTTCGCCTCCGAGCTCGAGTTCTACTTGCTGCGGGAGACGTACGAGGAAGCGCACGCGAAGCACTACCTCGACCTGACGCCGTCGGTGCCGTACATCCTCGACTATCACATCCTTGCTTCCACCTACGACGAGCCGCTGCTACGCCAGATCCGCAATGGGATGCACGGCGCGGGGATCCATGTCGAGACGTCCAAGGGTGAGGCGTGGCCGGGCCAGCAGGAGATCAACTTCCGCTACTCGGACGCGCTGTCGATGGCGGACAACCACGTCGTCTACAAGAACGGCGCCAAGGAGATCGCGCACCTGAACGGGTGCTCGATCACGTTCATGGCGAAGCCAGATCACTCGTGGATCGGCTCGTCATGCCACATCCACTCGTCGCTCTGGCGTGATGGCGAGAGTGCGTTCGCAGGCGAGAGCGATGTGTTCCGCTCGTATCTCGCGGGGCAGATTGCATGTGCGCGCGAGTTGGCGATCTTCTTCGCGCCGAACATCAATTCGTACAAGCGCTATGCGGCGGGCTCGTGGGCGCCGACGACGCTTGCGTGGGGACGCGACAACCGAACGTGCGGTTTCCGCGTCGTCGGGTCGGGCCCGGCGCTGCGCGCGGAGACGCGCATTCCCGGCGGGGATGTCAATCCGTATCTCGCGTTCGCGGCGCTGCTCGCAGCCGGCCTCTACGGGATCGAGAACTCGCTGGAGCTCGGGGCCGCGCTCGAGGGAAACGCCTACGAGTCGGGCGCCGAGCGGTTCCCATCGACGCTGCGCGAGGCGATCGCGGCGCTGGAGAACGGCACGATGGCGCGCGCGGCGCTCGGTGACGACGTGGTCGAGCACTACCTCAACTACGCGCGGACGGAGCAGACGCTGTTCGACAAGGTCGTGACGAACTGGGAACGGGAGCGGTTGTACGAGCGTGGGTAAGCCGGTGGTCGGGATCACGACGTACCTCACCCCTGCGGCCTGGGGCGCCTGGGACCTGGAGGCGGCGCTCCTGCCGGCCTCATATGTGCGCGCGGTGACGCGCGCGGGGGGCGTGCCGCTGCTCGTGCCGCCGGGTGCCGCATACGAGGAGACGCTCGACGCCGTCGACGGGCTGATCTTCTCGGGTGGCTCCGACCTCGACCCGGAGCTCTACGGCGCGCAGGCGCACGTGGAGACGGACGGCTGGGTGCGCGAGCGCGACGACTTCGAGCTCGGGCTGATGCAGGCGGCGCTCGCACGCGACGTCCCGCTGCTCGCGATCTGCCGCGGCTCCCAGGTGCTGAACATTGCACTCGGCGGAAACCTCGAGCAGCACGTTCCCGACCGCGTCCAGACGAACGTGCACAAGGAGACCCCGGGCGTCTTCGCAGAACATGACGTCGCCGTCCTGCCGGGCACGAAGCTGTCGTCGATCGTCGGCGATCGGACGGATGTGAAGTCGCACCACCACCAGGGCTACGGCGAGCTTGGCACGGGCCTGCGCGAGGCAGCCCGCGCCCCCGACGGAACGGTCGAAGCGCTGGAGGACCCAACCCGCCGCTTCACCCTCGGCGTCCTGTGGCACCCAGAAGAAGGCGAGGACCTGGCCCTCTTCGAAGCCCTGGTCCGCGAAGCCACCGAGCACCGCGCCACCAAGCGCTAAAGCCGTCACTTTTCGGACAGGGCTTTCGGCGGCACGTTTCGTGGTCAGACCACTTGGACCCGCGAGCAGCGTCCCGGCCGGGTGGATCCTTTCAGTCCAGCACTGGACTGCGTGGCCGTCCCTTTCCGACATCACGGTTGGCAACCCGTCTTGTGGTCAGACCACGTCGGCAAAAGAGCAACAAATCGTCCACAGCCGATGACAACTCGCATCGCTGGGCTTAGCCTGGATCGCATGGCTCCTCTACGCGATGTCGATCCGGCCGGCCTCTATCACGTCATGTCGCGCGGGAACTTTCGCCAGCGGGTTTTCCCGGACGAGGAGCACTACGTGCGAGGAGTTCACTACCTCGATCAAGCCTCGCGCCGGTATGGATGGATCGTCCTCGACTGGTGCTTCATGCCCAACCATTACCACCTGGTCGTCCAGCTCACAGACGGCGGCCTGTCCGACGGCATGCGGGAGTTGAACGGCTGCTTCTCGCGCTGGAGCAACTCTCGTACCGGCCGCACCGGCACCGGGCACCTCTGGAAGAACCGGTTCCGATCACTCGACATTCGGAAGGAGAGGCACTTCTGGGCGGTCGTCCGCTACGTCCCGATCAACCCGGTTGCCGGAGACCTGGCGCCGATCCCGGACGACTGGCGGTGGTCCGGGTATCGAGCCAACGTCGGGATCGACTTCCCGTACCGGTTTCACCAGCCGGCCGAACTGCTCCGCTACTTCGGAGCGGAGCCCGACGTTGCGCGCCTGCGCTACCGCGCCCATGTCCACGAGGGGCTCATCCTCGGCGGGCACATCATGTGGTCAGATCGTGAGTGGAGCGCCGCCAGCACGCCGCATGCTTGAATCGCGCTCGTGGCTGTCACCGTCATCAACCCGGCGACCGAGGAGACGATCGCGAGCCTCGACGAGGCCGGGGTTGAGGAGACCGACACGGCGGTTGCTCGCGCTCGTTCGGCCTTCCCGGTGTGGCGGGATGTTTCGCCTCGCGACCGCGGGCGGCTGCTTCGCCGACTCGCGACGCTCGTCGAAGAGAACGGCGAGGAGCTCGCGCGCATCGAGTCGCAGAACGTCGGCAAGCCGATAGCCGGCGCCCGCGGCGAGGTCGGCATGGTCGCCGACGTCTTTCATTTCTACGCCGGAGCGATCGACAAGAAGTACGGCGAGACGATCCCTGTCGCCGGCGGGGTCGACATGACGTTCCGCGAGCCGCTCGGCGTCGTCGGGCTGATCGTCCCCTGGAACTTTCCGCTCAACATCTCGTCCTGGAAGCTCGGCCCCGCGCTCGCGTGCGGCAACACCGTCGTGCTCAAGCCCGCCGAGCTCACCCCGCTCAGCGCCCTCCGGCTCGCCGAGCTCGCTCTCGAAGCCGGCATCCCGGAAGGCGTGATCAACGTGCTCGTCGGCAAGGGCCGCGTCGTCGGCCAGCGCCTCGTCGAGCATCCCGATGTCGCGAAGATCGGGTTCACCGGCTCGACCGAGGTCGGGCGAGGCGTGATGAAGGGGGCCGCGGACACGATCAAGCGCGTCACGCTCGAGCTCGGCGGCAAGTCGGCCAACGTCGTCTTCGCCGACGCCGACCTCGAGAAGGCGGCAGCCGCCGCGCCCTACGCCGTCTTCGACAACGCGGGCCAGGACTGCTGCGCGCGCTCGCGCATCCTCGTCGAGCGCAGCGCCTACGACCGCTTCGCGGAGCTGCTGGTCGCGGCAACGCGCAAGGTGAGAGTCGGCGATCCGAGCGACGAGTCGACCGAGATGGGCCCGCTCATCTCCAAGAAGCACCGCGAGACCGTTGCCGGCTTCGTCGACAACGACGCCAACACGCTCTTCACCGGCAATGCGCCCGACGGCAAGGGCTTCTGGTACCCGTGCACGATCGTCGAGGCCTCGAACGACGACCGCATCGCCCGTGAGGAGGTCTTCGGGCCGGTCGCCGCGCTGATCCCGTTCGACGACGAAGCCGACGCGATCCGCATCGCGAACGACACGCCGTACGGCCTCTCCGGCTCCATCTGGACCGAGAATGGCGCCCGCGCGCTGCGTGTCGCGCGCGCGCTCGAGACCGGGGTGCTGAGCGTGAACACGAACAGCTCGGTCCGCGTGACGACACCCTTCGGCGGCTTCAAGCAGTCCGGATTCGGCCGCGAGCTCGGGATGCACGGGCTCGACGGTTACTCGGAGATCAAGAACGTCTACTACTCCACGGAGGACTGACAGCATGGGGCGTCTCGACGGCAAGATCTGCGTGATCACCGGCGCCGGCGGAGGCATGGGCCGCGAGGCGGCGCTGCTCTTCAGCGACGAGGGCGCGCAGGTCTGCGTCGCCGACGTGAACCTCGAAGCCGCCAAGAGCGTCGCGAGCGAGGCTCGCGACGCGTTCGCGCAACAGGTCGACGTCGCCGACGAGGTGAGCGTGAACGCGATGATGGACGCGACGGCCGCGCGCTACGGCGGCATCGACGTCCTCTACAACAACGCCGGCATCTCACCGAACGACGACGCATCCGTGCTCGACACGGGCGTCGACGCGTGGGACCGCGTGCAGGCCGTGAACACTAAGGGCGTCTTCCTCTGCTGCAAGCACGGCATCCCGTATCTGCGACAGCGCGGCGGCGGCAGCGTGATCAACGTTGCGAGCTTCGTCGCGATCCTCGGCGCCGCAACCAGCCAGATCTCCTACACCGCATCGAAGGGCGCTGTCCTCTCGATGACGCGCGAGCTCGCGGTGCAGTTCGCGCGCGAGAACATCCGCGTCAATGCACTCTGCCCCGGTCCGGTCGAGACGCCGCTGCTCCTCTCCATCTTCGGCGACGACCCGGCCGCCCTCGAACGGCGCCGTACACACTGGCCGATGGGCCGCCTCGCGAAGCCGCGTGAGATCGTCAACGGCGCGCTCTTCCTCGCCTCCGACGAATCGTCCTATGTCACCGGGTCGACGTTCCTCGTCGACGGAGGCCTGACCGCCGCCTACGTGACACCCGAGTGATGCGCGTCGCGCTGATGATCGAAGGGCAGGAAGGCGTCACGTGGGAGCAGTGGCGCGTGCTCGCGCACGCGGCCGAAGGCGCGAAGCTCGAAGGCTTGTTCCGCTCCGACCACTACCGCTCGATCAGCCGCGGCGACCCCGCCGGCTCACTCGACGCGTGGGCGACCCTCGCGGGCCTCGCCGCTGTGACGACCAAGCTCCGGCTCGGGACGATGGTTTCGCCCGTCACGTTCCGCCGCGTGTCGGTGCTCGCCAAGCTGGTCACGACCGTCGACCACATCTCGAACGGCCGCGTCGAGCTCGGGATCGGGGCCGGATGGTTCGAGTCGGAGCATGAGGCGTACGGCTTCAAGTTCCCCTCGACGAAAGAGCGCCTGGACGAGCTCGACCGGCAGCTCGAAGAGCTGATTCGCCAGTGGACGGAGGCGCCCGACATCTGGCCGAAGCCCGTCCAGCAGCCGCGTCCGCCGATCATCGTCGGCGGGAGCGCGAGGCCCCGCACCGTTCGCGCCGCCGTGCGCTTCGCCGACGAGTACAACACCGTCTTCGCGTCGGTCGACGAAGCGCGCGAGCGCAAGCGCGTCCTCGACGAGGCCGCGCGCGACGCCGGACGTGACCCGCTGCGCTTCTCGCTGATGATCGGCTGCGTCGTCGGCCGCGACGAGAGCGAGCTCCAGGAGCGCCTCACGCAGTTCAAAGCCATCTCCAGCCAGGACGCACCGCCGATCTCCGGCACCGTCGACCAGGTCGTTGCCCGGCTGCGCGAGTACGAGCAGGTAGGCGTCGAGCGCGTCATGCTGCAGCACCTCGTCCACGAAGACGTGGAGATGGTCAGTGTGCTGGGCGATGTCGCGTCGCAACTACGCTAGGCCGATGCGCCTGTTCCTCGTGCGCCATGCCGAGGCAGCGCCCGGCGAGCCCGACGAGCTGCGCCCGCTGACCGCGGCGGGACGCGCGGTCGCCCGGGAGCTCGGCGAGCGCCTCGCGGGAGAGCATCCGGACGCCGTCATCTCGAGCCCTCTGCTCCGCGCCTGCGAAACCGCGGAGCTGGTAGCGCGCGCCGTCGGCCTGACGCCGGAGACCGACGAGCGGCTCGCCCCCGGCGCGACCGCCGAGGGTTTGAGGGCCGCCGCCGCGGACCGCGGTGACACCGTGGTAGCGGTCGGCCACCAGCCCGACTGCAGCGCGATCGTCTTCGCGCTCACCGGCCGCGAGCTCAAGTTCGCGCCGGGCGCAGTCCAGGAGTTGCGGCTGTGACCGCCGTCAGGGTGGAGGGCCTGCGCAAGACCTACGGCGACCTGGAGGCCGTCCGGGGGATCGACTTCACGATCGAGTCGGGCGAGGTGTTCGGCCTGCTGGGGCCGAACGGCGCCGGCAAGACGACGACCGTCGAGATCCTCGAGGGCTATCGCAAGCGCGACGCCGGCACGGTCGAAGTGCTCGATACCGATCCGCAACGGGCGGGCTCGGCTTGGCGCGAGCAGATCGGCGTGATGCTCCAATCGTCCTCGCTCTACCCCAACCTCACCGTGCGCGAGAGCCTGCGCGTCTTCGCGGGCTACTACTCGCAGCCGCGAGACCCCAACGAGGTCGTCGAGCTGGTAGGCCTGACGGAGAAGCGGGACGTCCGCGTGCGCAGGCTCTCGGGCGGCCAGCAGCGCCGGCTCGACCTGGGCATCGCGCTCGTCGGCGATCCGCAGCTGATCTTCCTTGACGAGCCGACGACCGGCTTCGACCCCGGCGCCCGCCGCACCGCGTGGGAGACGATCCGCAGCCTGCGCGCCCTCGGCAAGACGGTGCTGCTCACGACGCACTACCTCGACGAGGCCGAGCAGCTCGCCGACCGCGTTGCGGTGCTCCGCGACGGTGTGATCGTGCGTGAGGGCCGCCCGTCCGATCTCACCGGGGGTGCCGTCGAGACCGAGATCCGCTACCGCCGCGACGGCGAGGCGATCGTCGAGCGCACGCAGGATCCGACGCGCCGCCTGCACGAGCTCACCGCCGAGGCACTCGCGCGCGGCGAAGAGCTCGAAGGGCTCGAGGTGCTGCGCCCGACGCTCGAGGACGTCTACCTGGAGCTGACCGCCGAATGAGCGAAAGGCGGCCAGGGGCGTGAGGTTGTTCGTGCACGAGGTGCGGACCGAGCAACTGCTCTTCTGGCGCAACCGCGAGGCGGCATTCTTCACGTTCTTCCTGCCGATCATCTTCTTCCTCGTCTTCGGCTCGATCTACGGCAACAGCACGATCACGAAGGAGCACATCCGCGCAGCGCCGTTCCTCGAAGCGGGAATGATCGGCTACGGGATTGCGTCGACCGCCTTCGCCGGGCTCGCGATCACGATGGTGATCCGGCGCGAGAGCGGTGTGCTCAAGCGCATCCGCGCGACGCCGCTGCCGCCATCGACGTATCTGCTTGCGGTCCTCGTCTCGACGTTCATCGTCTTCCTGATCGAGGCTGCATTGATCATCGCGATCGGCCGGCTGCTCTTCTCCGTCGCGGTCCCCGATCGTCCGTTCTCGCTGCTCGCCGCGCTCGCGCTCGGCGCCGTCGCGTTCGCCGCGCTGGGACTCGGCCTCACCGGCTACGTGCGCTCGGCGGAGGGCTCGTCGGCGGTCGTCAACTTCGTGTACCTGCCGATGGCGATCATCTCCGGCACATTCTTCACGCCGAAGGAGTACCCCTCGTTCCTGCGCGCGATCGCCGATGTGCTTCCGCTCACCTACTTCACGAAGGTGATGCGCGACGTGATGGTGCGCCACCACCACCTCTGGACGGAGACGGGGTCGATGGCGATCGTGCTGTTGTGGGGCGCGATCGGCTTGATTGCTGCAATTCGCGGCTTTCGGTGGGAGCCCCGCGAGGGGTGAGCGGAACCGTCCCGGGCATTCGCGCGTTGACACCATGATGGAACCTTCCATGGCTTTTCCCGTGCACCGACACGATGCGCCCGCAATCGAGGTGCGGATCAACTTCGGCATCTTCGCCGGGCGCGAAGCGACCCCCGCGGAGATCGACCGCCTGGCGGAGTGGCTGCTCGACGAGGTCGGCGAAGTCTCGATCATCTCCGAGGAGCGTCACGAGATCGACGCAAACGTCGAAGCATCGGTGCACCAGGTGCGAATCGAGCTCTCGCACGGCGTCCCCGTGGACGACGTGGGACGCCGCGTGCTCGAGGGACGGATCGTCGAGCGCGCCGTGCACTGGGCAAGTCTCTGCGTGGCCGAGCGTCACGTCGAGATCGCCGACAGCCTGTAGAGAGCTAGAGCGCGCGTTCCACAGCGTCGAGCGTGCGCACCGCCTGGCGCTGTGCGACGGCTTCGAGCCCCGGCCCGTGGAACCGCGAGAGTAGGCCCGAGAGCCTGATGTCGGTCTGCCAGTGCATCAGAGTCCCGTCCCCGTCGGGCGCCAGGTCGAAGGTCGACGTCACGTCGGCGCCGGCGCCGTGCGCGTGGAGCGCTGCATGCTCAGGTGGCCGCCGGTCGAGCACCTCGAAGCGGATCGTGATGCTCGGCGCAAACGGCAGCGGTGGCTTCACCTTCGCGTGCCAGTGATCTGCGTCGATCACGGAGTGGCCGCGTACCGCGGGAATCGCAGACGCGACGACGTCTGGATCCGTCAGCAGCGCGAACACGCGCTCGGGCGAAGCTGCGAACCGACGCTGTCCCTCGACCACGGCCACCGAGGGCGGGAAGGTTAACGCGTCAGCGTGACCTTGGAAAGGCCAAGCGGCTGGTCGAGGTCGATGCCCCGCAGCTGCGCAAGCCGCAATGCCGCCAGCTGGCCCGGCGCGACTGCGACGAGCGGGCTGAGCCACTCGGGCACACCGGGCAGGAGGGGCAGACCGATCTCCCCCCGCCCGCACAGGTCGGCGTCGTCCGAGATCACGACCGTTCGCGCACCGCGGGCCGCAACCGCAGCCACGGCGTCGGCCATCGCCCGCAGCGCGGGGCCCGACGGCGCGACTGCGACGACGGGCCAACCCTCCCCGATCGCAGCAACCGGGCCGTGCATCAGGTCGGCGGCGGACCACGACTCGAACAGGAGGCCCGAGAGCTCGCGGATCTTCAGCGCGATCTCGAACGCCGTGCAGTAGTTGATGCCACGGGAGACGACAGTGCCGCCGTCCACCGTCCCGAGCCGGTCGATCTCCGCTACGTGCTCCCATGACTGGTCCAGCTGCGCCGCCAGCTGCTCGGGCAGGCGCTGCAGCTCGCCGAGCGCCTGCGCGTCGGCCGTGCTCGTCGCGAAGAGCAGCGCGACGGCGCCGAGCGAGTTGACGTACGTCTTGGTCGCTGCGACCGCCTGCTCCTTGCCCGCCTCGAGCTTCAGCACGCCGTCCGCGGCCAGCCCGAGCGGGGACGACGGGGTGTTCGTGAGCGCGATCGTCGGCCGCCCCTGGCGCCGTGCTTCGGCGACGACCTCGACCACGTCGGGCGACTTGCCGGACTGC
Source organism: Gaiellaceae bacterium (assembly GCA_045805985.1). Lineage (GTDB taxonomy): Bacteria > Actinomycetota > Thermoleophilia > Gaiellales > Gaiellaceae > PALSA-600. Next base: position 299,654 of record JBJMKA010000007.1, read on the forward strand.
GAGATGCCGATCACGAGCGCACCGTCGAGGCGCGGCGGCTGCTCGTACAGCGTGAAGAGCGACGGCGTCGCAAAGGCCACAGGCACCCGGTACGCACGCCCGAGCAGGTACTGCGCATACCGCGCTGCGTTCGAGGAGCTGCCGCGCGATGCGATCAGGATGTACTGGACGTCGTCGCGGAGAAAGAGCTCGCGCACCTGCTCCGCGTAGCCACGCTGCTTCTCGATCAGGCGTGCGAGCGCTGCGGGCTGCTGGCGCAGCTCTTGTTCGAGATGGGAGCTCACGAGAGAACCTCCGACACCGCATCCAGTGAAGCACGGCTGCCGCCGAACGCGGCGACGTAGCCGCGCGCGCGGCTCGGCCGCCAGACCGGCAGTCCGGTCTCGACCACGATCATCCCCTCGACATCGGCGGCGGTGCGCATCCAGGGATGCCGGTGCGCGTCGCGCACGACGATCACGTCCGCCGGAGGAAGCGCTTCTCCCTCGCGCACGACCGCCCCGAGACCGTGCTCCGCTTCGCCGGCGGCGATGTTCGCAACCGGCCGCAGCTCGACGATCCGAGGCGCACGATCGAGCGAGACGTCGCCTTCGACCTGAAGCGCGCGGCGCGCGGCGACGGCCGCACCGGCGCGATCGGCGGCGCTCGCCGTCGGGCGCGCCCAGGCCGCAAGCCGCGCGATCCGCCCGGCCGCTTCCCGCAGCCGCTCCTCGTCGACGGATGCAGCAAGCGCCGCTTGGATCCGTTCGACGGCATCCGCGTGCAGGTCGTGACCGACGCAGAGCGCGTCACAGCCGGCCTCGAGCGCCCGCACGGCTGCCTGCTCGACGCCAAGCGCCGCGCTGACTCCCTTCATCTCGAGTGCGTCCGCCATCACGACGCCTTCGAAACCGAGCTCGCCGCGCAGAAGCTCCGTGACGATCTTAGGATCGACGGTCGCGGGCAGATCGTCGACGCGCACGTGCGCGGTCATGATCGTCTGTGTCCCGGCCGCAATCGCGGCCCGGAACGGCTCGAGGCCGGCCTCGACGTCGCCAACGAGCGTCGGCAGTTCGAGATGCGAGTCCTGCTCGGTCGACCCGTGCCCCGGAAAGTGCTTCGCGCAGGCGGCGACGCCGCGGCTCTGCGTCCCGCGGACGAATGCGGAAACGTGGCGCGCCACGAGAGCCGGGTCGGAACCGTAGGCGCGCGTCCCGATCACAGGGTTCGCCGGCACGTTGACGTCCGCGACGGGCGCAAGGTTCCAGTTGACGCCCGCGGCCGCAAGCTCCGCTGCGATCGACGCGGCGACGGCCTCGGTTACCGCGACGTCGTCGATCGCCCCGAGCGCGGCACCGCCCGGATACGAGCTGCCGGTTTCCCACTCGAGGCGCGTCACGTCGCCGCCCTCCTCGTCGAGTGCAAGCAGGAGATCTTCGCGCTCGGCGCGCAGCGACGCGGACAGCGCGGCGAGCGCGGCGATCGACGGCACGTTGTAGGCGAAGAGGGTGATCCCGCCGCCACCTGCCGCGAGGAAGCGGCGGACCCAGTCCGGTACGTCGGTCCCGGGGAAGCTCGGGAAGATGCACGCGGCCGCGAGCTGGTCGAGCTCCGTGCTCATTCCTGCTCCGTCGAGCCTTCGCAGGTCACCCGCGCACCGCTCCCGACGTCAGGCCGAACGCGATCCTGCGCTGGACGAGCAGGAAGAAGACGACAACGGGGATCGCCGTGAGCGTCGAGGCCGCCATCAGCGCGCCCCAGTCGGTGTGGCGGCTGCTGCCGAGGAAGTAGGAGAGCCAGACGGTGACGGTCTGCTTCGACTGATCGTTCAGCAGGACGCGCGCGAAGATGTACTCGTTCCACGTCGTGATGAACGCGAACACGGACGTCGCCACGAGACCCGGCCCCATCAGGGGCAACAGGATCTTGATGAAGACGCCGAGCCGGGTCGAGCCGTCCACCATCGCCGCCTCCTCGAGCTCCTTCGGGATCCCGAGCAGGAACCCGCGCAGCGTCCACACGCAGAACGGCAGCACGAACGTCATGTAGGTGACGATCAGACCGGTGAGCGCGTTCGTCTGGTGGTAGCGCGCGAGCACGACGTAGAGCGGAATGATCAGGCCAGCCTGCGGCAGCATCTGGATCCCGATCACGAGGACGACGAAGAGCTTGCGGCCGCCGAAGCGGTAGCGGGCGAGCGCGACGGCGGCGAGGAACGCGAGCACGATCGAGATCGCAACCGTGACGCTCACCACGATCAGGCTGTTTTTCACGTCGACCCAGAAGAACGGCTTGTTCATCGCATCCCGGAAATGCGACAGCGTCGGATGCAACGGGAACCACGTAGGGTTGAGGCTGACGATCTGCTCGTTCGACTTGAACGCCGTCGAGATCATCCAGAAGACGGGAAACACCATTACGACAAAGACGGCCAGGCCAACCGCGTTCCACCCGGCCTGCCGCGCGCGACGCCCTCTCTTGCGCTTGCTCACGGCGCGCCCCCGATCCGCACCATCTTGCGCACATAGACCACGCTCAGGATCGCGACCATCAGCAGCATCAGGATCGAGATCGCGGCCCCGCGGCCGAAGTCGCTCTTGAAGTAGCCCTCCTCGAAGAGGTAGATGCTCATCAGGTAGTTGTCGGTGTGGATCTTCGACTGGCCGATCAGCAGGTACGGCTGCGTGAAGACGCCGAAGTCCCAGATGATCGACAGGCTCGTGAGGATGAGCAGGATCGGCCTGAGAATCGGGAGCGTGATGTCGAGAAAGATGCGCCAGCCTCGCGCGCCGTCTACCTCGGCCGCCTCGACGAGGTCGTGCGGCACCTGGGCGAGCCCGGCGTAGAGCGTGATCACGACGAAGGGCAGCGCGCCCCAGACGATCAGCAGCGTGACGATGCCGAGCTGCGAGAAGGTCGTGGCGTACCAGTCGTGCTGGAAGAAGTCGCCGATCCCAAGCTGGGACAGGACGTAGTTGACGACGCCGTTCTCGTAGTTCGTCATCCAGTACCAGACCTGCACTGCGACGACGACCGGCATCGACCAGACAAGGACGAGCCCCGAGCTCAGGAGCACCCGCACGAAGGTGCTCACCCGGACCAGTAGGAGCGCGAGCAGCATGCCGAGCACCATCGTCAGCGCGACGTTGACGGCAGTGAAGACGACAGTACGGAGCAGCGTGCGCCAGAAGACGCCGTCGTGCAGCACCGAGCCGTAGTTGTGCAAGCCGACCGACACGCCCTGGTGCCGGATCAGCTCGAACAGGCCGTAGCGCTGCGTCGAGAGCTTGACGAGCCAGTACAGCGGATAGCCGAGGATCACCCCGATCACCACGAGCACCGGCAGGATCAACGCGTACGGGACCGACCCCTGGAGCGTGCGGCTCCACAAACGCCGTCGCCGCCGGGACGTCCCCAAGAGCGTCCCGGCGGCGGCGTTACTACTCGTCTCGTGCACCGATTACGACTGGTTCAGCACCGATGCGATGTTGTCGCCGGCGGACGCTGCTGCCTGCTTGATGGACAGCTTGCCGCTGAGGATCTGCGCCAGCATGTTGCGGAGGATGTTGCCGTTCTCGACGTCGACCCAGTGCTTCGCCGTCGGGACGAACCAGCTCCGAGCGGCTGCCCGCTCATTGACGCTCGAGCCGAGCAGGTTCGTTGCGTTCGGGATGTTCCCCTTCGCCTGCAGGGCCTTCTCCGAGCTGGTGCTCGTGAAGTCCTTGATCCAGTCGGCCGCGAGCGCCTTGTTGGAGCTCGTCGCCGGAACGGCGAGGTCGGAACCGCCGAGGAAGCCCGGGATCGACTGGCCCTTGACGTGGCCCGGCATCACGAACTGTGCGGTCGAGCCCGTGTACTTCTTCCCGACGCAGCAGCTGAACCAGCTCGGGCCGACGATCGACGCCGCCTGGCCCTGTGCGTACACGTCATACGGGTTCGGGTGCGTCTCGTCGGTCGTCTTGCTGGCCCGGGAGGCCGCGAGGAAGAAGTTCTTGTACGCGGTCAGTCCGGCGATCGACTTCGGCGAGTTGAGCAGGCCCTTCCACTTGCCACTGACCTGCTGCGCGATCCCGCCGCCGTAGTCGAAGACGAAGCCCATCGCGACATACCAGTCGGTGCCCGCGATGTAGACCGGCGAGAAGCCCTTCTTCGGGTTCTTCGCGATCAGCTTCTTCGCGTCGGCCGCGTACTCGGCGGTCGTCGCCGGCAGCTTCTTGATCCCGGCTGCCTTGAAGAGGTCGGTCCGGTAGGTGACGACCCGCGAGCCGGCGTAGTAGGGCACGCCGTAGGTCTTGCCGCCGAACGCGCCCGAGGCGGCGAGGCCCTTCAGCCAGTTGGCCGAATTGTCGAACGACGACTTGTTGAGGTCGGCGAACGCGCCTGCGGCCATGTACTTCGTCATCTCGGTGTTGCCCATCTCGATCACGTCCGGCCCGCCGCCACCCGCGAGGGTCGCGTCGAACTTCTGCAGGTGATCGCCCCAGTTCTGGTACTGGACGTTCACCGTCGTGCCGGGATGGTCGGACTGGAACTGCTTGTTCGCGGCTGCGACGACGTCCGGCCAGCCGGATTGCGCGTCGACCTGAAGCCACACGGTGATGCTGTTTGCTGTCGCCTTCTGCGTCGCGCCCGAAGACGTCGCGGCCATGACGGCTGCGACGAGCACGGCGACGAGGGAGAGAGCGACGATGCTGCGTCTCTTCATCTGGAAGCCCCCAGAGTCAGGCGGGCCTGTCGCTCAGAATGAGACTCGGCGCCGCGCGGTTGGTACTGACCACTTGCCACTGGGTCGGATGCTTTCACAGTGTTCACCATGTTGTCAATACCAATCTTCCGAATGGTCCTGGCAGAGCTCAGCGCAGGGCGGCGGCCGGGGCGATCGCGACGGGGGACGATCCGCCGATCCCGATCTCGGTCACCAGCCGGTAGCGGTCGCCCCGGTAGGTCGAGCTCGTGAACTCGACGAGCTCACCGGTCGACGACCGGGTCACCCGCTCGAAGAGCAGGGCGGGAGAGTGCAGCGGGACGCCGAGCGACGCCGACTCCTCTTCGTTCGTCACCGTCGGCTCGACCGTTTGCGTGCCGCCGACGATCGAGATGCCATAGCGGTTCAAGAGCAGGTCGTAGAACGAGTTCTGCTCGAGGTCCTCAGCGGTGAGCCCGGGCACGAGCGAGGCAAGCGTGTGCAGCAGCTCGACCGCCATCGGATCGCCGTCGGCCAGGCGGAGGCGCTTCACCGAGAGGATCTGCTCGCTCGGCGAGACATGGAGGATGCGCCCAAGGCGCGCGCCGGCGAGCTCCGTCCGAAGGTCGAGCGTGCGACTCCCGGGCGTCAGTCCGCGAGCCCGCATGTCGTCGGTGAACGACGAAATGTCGATGCCCTTCGCAACCTTGGGCAGGGCGACGAACGTCCCGGCGCCGCGGCGGCGGACGAGGTACCCCTCGCGCACGAGATCGTCGAGCGCCGCGCGCACCGTCAGGCGCGAGACGCCGAGGTCGATTCCCAGCTGCCGTTCGGCCGGGATTGCATCCCCGACGCTCAGCGGCTCGATCAACTCCAGGACGCGCTCGCGCGTCTCGCGCTGCTTGGTCACGCGGCGATCAAGCTCCCACTCCTGCAAGCTCCGGCGCGCCGGCCCGCGCGAGCCGGTCCCCGGTGTCCGGGTCGAAGAAGTGGAAGCGCGCCGGATCGACGGCCAGCCGGAGCCGCTCTCCCACGCGCGCCGAGCAGCGCGCATCGACCCGCGCCGTGAAGAGGGCCTGGTTGCTCGGCAGCAAAGCCCCATCTGAAGCCGATTCCAGCACCTCTGCGGTGATCGGCGGCGCGTCGACCTGGAAGAAGATGTGGGCGTCGGAGCCGAGCTCCTCGACCACCGCAACGTCGACCTCGATCGTCGGCAGGCCCGGCGCGAAGGTCGCGTCCTCGAAGCTCTCAGGACGAATCCCCAGCACGAACCGGCCGGCGGCGGGAGCGTTCGCCAGCGGCACGCGGTACTGCCCGAAGCGCACGGCGCCGTCGTCGTAGGTCGCCTCGACGAGGTTCATCGCCGGCGAGCCGATGAAAGCGGCGATGAACAGGTTGTTGGGCCTTGCATAGAGCTGCTGCGGACGGTCGCACTGGAGGATGTGCCCGTCGCGCATCACCGCGACGCGCTGACCGAGGGTCATCGCCTCGGTCTGGTCGTGCGTGACGTAGACGGTCGTGACGCCGAGGCGCTGATGGAGCTGCGCGAGCGATGCGCGCATCCCGACGCGGAGCTTGGCGTCGAGGTTCGAGAGCGGCTCGTCGAGCAGGAACGCCTGGGGCTGGCGGACGATCGCGCGGCCCATCGCCACGCGCTGGCGCTGCCCGCCCGACAGCTGGGCCGGCTTGCGGTCCAGCAGCTCCCCCAGACCGAGCAGCTCGGCGACGTCATCGACGCGGCGGCCGATCTCGGCCTTCGGCGTGCGGCGCGCCTTGAGCCCGTAGCCCATGTTCTGCCGCACGGTCATGTGCGGGTAGAGCGCGTAGGTCTGGAAGACCATCGCGATGTCGCGGCTCCTCGGCGCCAGGTCGGTGACCTCGCGATCGCCGATCCAGATCTCGCCGGCAGTCACGTCCTCGAGGCCCGCGAGCATCCGCAAGAGCGTCGACTTGCCGCAGCCGGACGGCCCGACGAGGACGAGGAACTCGCCGTCCTGGATGTCGAGGGAGACGCCGTCCACCGCCGTCACGGCGCCGAAGGACTTCGTCACTTCTGCGAGCCGGATCTCCGCCATCCCGGCCGATGGTATAGACCAACTCGTACGGAGACAAGCCCATTTGCGCGAAACTGGTATTGACCAGCGACAGGACCACTTCTATGCTGGCGCGATGAAGCTGGGAGTGGAGGCGGCGCTCGTCGACGGGCTGCTCGTCCAGGGCGACGTCGCCGTAGAGGAGGGCCGCATCCTCGCGGTCGGCCTTGCCTCCCCGGATGGACGCGGAATCGCGGTGCCCGGCTTCGTGGATCTGCAGGTGAACGGCTTCGGCGGCGTCGACTTCCTCGACGCCGACGCGGACGGTTACCGGCGCGCCGGCGAGGCACTGCTCGAGACCGGCGTCACCGCCTACCTCCCAACGCTGATCACAACGCCGGAGCACCAGCTGATCGCGGCAATGGCGGAGGTTCCGACCGGCGAGTCGCGCCCGCGCATCCTCGGCATGCACCTCGAGGGGCCGTTCCTCTCGCCGAACCGCCTCGGCACGCACGAGGCCTCGGCGCGCCGCGATCCCGACCTCGCGATGCTCGATCGCCTGCTCGCTGCGGGCCCGGTCCGCCTGATGACGCTGGCACCGGAGCTTCCGGGCGCCGACGCACTCATCGATCGCCTGCTGGAGCTCGGCGTGGCAGTCTCGCTCGGCCACACAGACGCGACCGCGGCGCAGGCGAACGCGGCCTTCGACCGTGGCGCGCGCAGCGTCACCCATCTCTTCAATGCGATGCGCCCGTTCCTCCATCGCGATCCGGGCATCGTCGGCGCCGCGCTGGCGCGAGACGACGTCGTCGTCTCGATCATCCTCGACGGCATCCACCTCGCTCCGGAGACTGCGAAGACGGTCTGGCGCGCGGCGCGCGGCCGGATGGCCCTCGTGACCGACGCGATCACCGGCGCAGGCGTTGCCGACGGCTCATACAGCCTGGGCAACCTCGACGTGCACGTGCACGAAGGCACCGTGCGCGGGCCCGACGGTGTGCTCGCAGGCAGCGTGCTGACGATGATCGAAGCGGTGCAGAACCTGCACGAGCTCGGCGTCCCGATCGAGGACGCCGTCGGCGCCGCGACGTCGACGCCGGCGCGCGTGCTCGGTGAGCCCGAGCTCGGCCGCCTGGATGTGGGACTGCCCGCCGACGTTGTCGTGCTGAACGACCGCATCGAGATCGAGCGCGTGCTCGTCGGCGGCGAGGTTCGGGTGGCCGTCTAGCGCTGTAGTTTGTCCTTCGTTGCTCGTGGTGAAAACGCGCACGTGAGGAGAGTCGGGGTCCTCGTCCTGGCGTTGGTGCTGACGGGCTGTAACGGCGGCACCGTCGACCGGCACGCGTTGACGAACGACGCCGGCACGATCGACTCGATCAACTGCGAGGCGTGGCTCCTCTCCGGTGGCGTCGCCCGGAACCGCGTGACCACCTACTACGCCCGAGAGCAGGCGGAGGAGCTCGCTGTTCAGGCCGCCAACTTCGCCGATGCGCTCGCGCGCCGACCGGCAGGTGCAGGCCTCGAACGACGAGTGCGGGCGAAGGCGAAGGATGCCGCGACGCTTGCCTCACGGCTCTGGCGCCTGCACGACCGGCCCACCGACCGCGCGGGCGCGCGCACGCTCGCCGAGACGTTCAAGAAGGCCGGGAGCTGCTCGTGAACCCGAAGATGCTCCTCAACCTCGCGCTCGGGATCCTCGCCGCGATCGGCGGCTTCGTCGACATCGGCGACCTCGTCTTCAACGTGGCCGCCGGCGCCACGTTCGGCTACCAGCTGATGTGGGTGATCCCGATCGGCGTGCTCGGGATCATCGTCTATTCGGAGATGAGCGGACGCGTCGCCGCGTCCTCCGGGAAGGCCGTGTTCGACGCAGTGCGGGAGCGCACCGGTTTCACCGCCGGGCTCTCGGCACTGATCGCGTCCGAAGTCGTCAACCTGCTGACGCTCGCGGCCGAGGTCGGCGGCGTCGCAATCGCGCTGCAGCTCCTCTCCGGTCTCCCCTATCGCGTGCTGCTTGTGCTCGCGATCGTCGGGCTTGCCGTCGTTCTCTGGACGGTGCACCTCGAGTGGATGGAGCGCATCTTCGGCTACGGCGGCCTGTGCCTGCTCGTGTTCGCCGTTGCCGCAGTGAAGCTCGGCCCCGACTGGACGACGGTCGGCGCGGGCTTCATCCCCCACCTCGCCCAGAACAACCCGTGGCTCTATCTGTACTTCGCCGTCGGCCTCCTGGGCGCGGCGATGACGCCGTACGAGGTCTACTTCTATTCGTCCGGGGGCATCGAGGATCGCTGGACCGCGAAGGACCTCGGTCTCAATCGTGCAAACGCGATCATCGGGTACGCGCTCGGTGGCTTCCTCTCCCTGGCGCTGATGATCGTGGGCGGAGCCGTCTTCCTGCGTCACGGGATCAACCCGGAGCACCTCGGGACGATCGCGCTCGGCGCGGAGGAGCCGCTCGGGAAGATCGGGCTGCTGCTCGCGATCGTCGGCATCCTCTTCGCGGTCGGCGGCGCATCGATCGACACGGTGTTCTCCGGTGCGTACAACCTCGCACAGTTCCTCGGCTGGGAGTGGGGGCGCTACCGCTCCCCGGCGGGCGCGCCGCGGTTCACGCTGACGTGGATCGTGCTGCTCGTCCTTGCGCTGGCGATCGTGATGACGGGCGTCGACCCGGTGATGCTCACGGAGTACGCGGTCATCTTCTCGGCCGTTGCGCTGCCGCTGACGTACATCCCGATCCTGCTCGTCGCGAACGACCGCGAGTACATGGGCGCAAACGTGAACGGGCAGCTCGCAAACGTCCTCGGCTTCACCTACCTGATCGTGATCATGGTGATCGCCGTGGCTGCGATCCCGCTGATGCTGATCACGAACGTGGGGCAGAGCTGATGGCGAAGTTGCACCTCGGCCACAACATCCTCGATCACCAGTTGCTCGACAAGGACGGGCGCCGCTGCGGAAACGTCGACGATCTGGCGATCGAGGACGCAGACGTCGTCGCGATCCTCTCCGGCCCCGGGTACTGGCCGGCGCGCGCAGGGTGGCTCGGCCGGGTTGCGGGCTGGATCGGCCGCTCAAGTCGCGTGCGCATCCCGTGGGAAGAGGTGACCAAGATCGACTCGGCCGTGCACCTCGGGCGCACCGCGCCGGAATACGGGTTGGGCAAGGGTGACGACCGGCTGCGCCCGTTCCTCGCGCGCATCCCGGGAGCGAACAGGTGAGGACGTTCTCGTCGCTCGTCGGCCGCAGGGTCGAAACCGAGTCGGGGCTCTCGCTCGGGCGCTGTCACGACGTGCGCGGCGAGCTCAGCGGCTCACGCCTCGAGGTGGTCGCGCTCGGCGTCGGTCGCGCGGGCCTGCTCGACCGGCTCGGCATCAAGTCGCGTGGCCACAGCGAGGTCGCATGGTCGTCGATCGTGCGCTTCGACGGCGACCGCATCGTCGTCCGCGATCCGTAGCCTCCGCCGCAAGAACAGCGCGCCGACGACCACCACTGCCGGCACGGCCAGGAACTGGGCAGAGAAGACACCGAGCGCGAGCGTGAGGATGAGGGCCAGGAACGCGGCGACGCGGATGCGCCCACCGAGGATGCGGATCGCAGAGCCGATCGCGAGCACGTAGACGGCGATGAAGCATGCCGAGGTTGCGCGCACGAGGTCTTCGGTGCTGCTGATGCCGGCGACGAGCCCGGCGAGCAGCACCACCGAGATCACGCTGAGCAACGCCAGCGGACGCCGGGGAACACTGCGGTGCGCATCGCCTGCGAGCCAGCGGGGCAGCGCACCTTCCTCGGCCAGCGACGCAGCAAGCTTCGCCGAGCCGCCCAGGTAGACGTTCATCGTTCCCATCGTCAGCGCGACAGCGAGCACGGCGGTCGCGTCGCGGCCGACGCGCCCGAAGCCGACGGAGACGATGTCGGCGAGCGGCACACGCGAACGCGTTCCGCCCGTGACGCCGATCGTCGCGACTGCGAGCCCGGCGTAGAGCACGGTGACGAGGCCGAAGGCGAGCGCCATCGCGCGCGGCAGGTCGACCTCCGGCCGGTGGAAGTCGCCGACGAGCTGCGCAACCGCCTCCCAGCCGAGGAAGAGCCAGATCAGGATGTTCGCCGCCGTGCCGACGGCCCACCAGCCGTGGGGCGCGAAGGGCGCCCAGTTGTGCCCGCCGCGCGACGGCAGTGCGACGGCGATCGCGATTGCCATCACGACGACCAGCACCGAGGCGAGCGCCAGCTGGAAGCCAGAGGACACGCGCAGTCCGAGCATGTTTGCGACGACGACGGTGCCGAACATCGCGAGCCCGACGAGCGTCGCGACGAGCGTGCCCGAGCCGGTGAGGTCGGCGACGTAGTAGCCGCCGATCAACGAGACGGCCGGCCCGCCGAGCAGGACCGCGCACAGAAACCACGCTCCGGTTATCGCAGCGGCTGTATCGCCGAAGCCCTCGCGCACGTACGCCGACACCCCGCCAGCGACAGGATGGCGAATTCCGAGCGCTGCGAACGTGATCGCGAGCGGCGCGGACAGGATGAGCAGTCCGGCCCACGCGATGATCGACGCGGCACCGGCCGCCTGCGCCGCGAGCGCGGGCACGAGCAGCACGCCGGGACCGATCAGCGCGCCAACGTAGAGCGCGCTTCCGCGGAGGACACCGAGGCTGCCGCGGTCGTTCACGACCGTAAGAACGCTACGAGGCGCTGCGAACGTCCCGGGAAGCGGTTAGCGGTTGCCGCGGCGGCGGCCGCGCTGCGGCTCGCGCGGGGCGTTCCTGCTGCGCGGCGTGCGCTCGGCCGTCAGAGGGCCGGTCACGACCCGCACGGAGCCATCGCGCTCGACGACGATGCGTTGCGGCGGCTCGTCGTCGGCGAGGAACTTGCCGACGACCTCCTGGGCATACCCGCCCGAGGCCACGGCCGAGGGTGCGGCGAACTCGACGACGACCTCCGCCTCCTCCTCGCCGTAGGCGACCTTCAAGAGATAGGCGGCGTCACAGTCATTCGCATTCGACGGCGAAACGGCGACGACCCGCTGAATTTCCCAGTTCTCCACCTCCCCATAGTGCCAGTCCGCCACAGTCGCTACGGTGACAGCACACAACGCGTCGAGGAAATGAGGCGAAATTGGCTCCCTCAAAGAGACAGACGACCATGGCGAAGCTCCAGCGCGAGCAATCCGTGAGAGAAAAGCGGGCTCGCAAGCAGGAGCGCAAGGACGAGAAGAAGCAGGCGGCAGCGCAGGAGGCCTACCTCCTCGCAAATCCCCCCGAGCCGGTCGACGAGGAGCTCGTCGCCGCGCCCGAAAAGCTCGTCGCCGAGAGCGACTGACGCTCAGGCTGGTGCGGCGACCTCGACGCGCTGCGCGTCGACGCCGTCGGCACGGGCCAGCCACGGCCGCGCGCCCAGCCGTTCGAAGGTCGACCTCGCCTCAGCGCGAAGCGGCTCCGCGTCGGCAGGCCGGCCCATTGCGCTCAGCCACTCCGCATGCTCGAGCTGGACGACCGCGAGCGGGAAGGGCATCGCGAGCTCCCGGAACGCGGCCTCCGAGGCCGCGAAGCTGGCCTCGACGCGCTCGTGCTCGCCGCGGCTCGCCGCGAGCTTGGCCTCGTAGCGCGCGCTCTGGGCCGGGAGCGTCGGCGGCGTCCCGCTGGGTGGCAAGGCGCCCACGTCGGCGAGCAATCTCTCGACCCGGTCCAGGTCTCCCAGCGAGTACGAGGCCTCCAGCGCTGCCAGCAGCCCTTCCTTCGCAAACGAATGAGGGCCGAGCGCGTCGCGCAACTGCCAGGCCGCCTCGCCGGCCTCGACCGCTTCCGCCAGGCGGCCGTGCGCGAGCAGGATCCCGGCCCGAGACGCCTCGTACCCGGCCCGCCACTGAACGTCGGACAGCGCCTCCTCGGTGAAGTCACCCTCGACGAGCACCGGGATTTCGCCGCGGTGCGCGGCGATCGCAGGGCCGGGGAATGACCGTGCGCTCTCCTCGGTCCAGCGGCTCTCGGGCGCGAGCTCGCGCATTTCCGCGATCACGGCGAGCGCCTCGTCCCACTCGCCGAGCATGTAGAGATCGACCGTCAGGTGATGGAGAAACATCGTCTCGAAGTGGCGCACGCCGAGCTTCCGGGTCATTGCGAGCCCTTGCCGATCCAGCACGAGGGCCTCGGCGACGCGATCACGGATCGCGCTCTCGTGCGAAAGGTTGAAGTACGCCCGAAGGGCGGCCTGCATGCGGTCATTGTCGAGCGCGAGGGTGAGCGCATGCCGGAGCAACGCGACCGACTCTTCGGGGCGGCCTGTGCTCGCTAGCACGAGGTGCTTCGTGTTCAGCGCCTGCGACAGCAGCTCGGGCAGGGCGAGGCGCTCGCCGATCTCCAGCGCGGGCTCGATCCAGCGCGCGGCCTCCTCGCGGTTGCCCTTGAAGAAGTGGACGCGCGCGATCTCCGCGGCGAGCGCACCGAGGTCCTCGTCCGGCTCGTCCTGCGCGAGCACCGTGTACGCCTGTTCCATCTCTCCGAGTGCGGTGTCGATCTGCCCGTCGTGCCAGCGCACGTTTCCCAGTCCGGCGGACACGCGGGCCGCGGCATGCGTATGTCCCCGCGACGCGAACAGGTCGCGTGCGCGCTCCATCAGCTCCGTCGCCTCGCCGAGTTCGCCCGAGCTCAGCGACATATCCCCGGCGCGCTCGAGCAAACCCGCCTGAACGATCTCGTCCTCAGCGAGCTCTGCGGCCTGCTTGAAGTAACGCCGCGCATCGGCGCGCGCGGCCAGTGACTGCGCCCGCTCGCCCGCCTGGCTCAGTCGCTCTCGTGCCATGGCCTTGATCTCGGGTGCATCCTCGTCGGTGGGGCCTGCTGCGTACGCATCGAGGTAGTGCGCAGCGACGACCTCGACCAGCTCGCCGTCGTCGTCGTCTCCCCACGCCGACTCGAAGTACCGCGCTGCAGCAAGGTGGCGCGCCTTCTGCTCCCGCTTCGAGAGGGTGTCGTGTGCGACCTTCTGCATGAGCGCTTGCAGAAATCCGTAGTGGCCGCGCTCGGGCGAGCGCGGATCGGTCTGCAGGGCGAGGATCTCCTTGCGCACGAGCGAGGAGAGCACCGGATCGAGCTCCGCGGCGGTCACACCGCTCAGTGCCGACAGTCCTTCCTTCGTGAAGGTCTTCCCGAGGACCGCCGCGTCCTCGAGCACGCGGCGCTCAGCCGCGGCCAGACCGTCGAGGCGGGCGGCGATCAACGCGTGCAACGTCTCGGGGACTTCCATCGCATCCACCGATCCGACCAGCCGGTACTCCTGATCTTCCTGTGCGACCAAGCCTCGATCGAGCAGCATCCTCACGGTCTCGACGGCGTAGAGCGGAATGCCCTCGGCACGCTCGAGGATCCGGTCACGCGCTTCGGCCGGCAGGCCGGGCACGAGCCCTCCCAGCAGCTCGCTCATCGCCGCCGGCGCGAGTGGCTCGAGGAAGAGGGAGGTGAAATCACGCTTGCCCGCGCCCCAGCCCGGATGCCGGTCGGCAACCTCCGGACGCGCGAGCGTCAGCACGAACAGCGGGTACGAGCGTGACCACTCGAGCAGGTACTCGATGAACTCGAGGAGCGCGTCGTCGGCCCATTGCAGATCCTCGAAGACGAGGATCGTCGGCGCTTTCTCGGCCAAGCGCTCGAAGAAGAGGCGCCACGCGGAGAAGAGATCCTCGCGGTCGGGCGCGGTGCGCTCGGCCAGGCCGAGCAGGTGTGCGAGGCGAGGCTCGAGCCACGCTCGCTCGTCGACGTCTCGAATGTGCTCGGCGAGCGTCGCCTGCAGCTTGGCGAAGGCCGAGTCTGCGGCCTCGCCCTCTGCGATCCGCGCGCGCATGCGCACCATCTCGGCCAGCGCCCAGTACGCGACGCCGTCGCCGTATGAGAGGCAACGTCCCCGCTGCCAGTACACGTTCTCGAGCAACCCGTCGAGGTACTTCTCGAACTCCCACGCGAGGCGCGACTTGCCGATGCCGGCGACGCCGATCACCGAGACGAGCCGCGCCTTCCGCTCCTCGGCGGCAGAGTGAAAGAGCTCCTTGACGAGCCTGAGCTCGGGGTCGCGGCCGACGAACGGCGCTTCCAGCCCGGCCGAGCGTCCTTCGCCGCGACGGGCCGCGATCACGCGCAGCGCGCGCCACGCGGCGATCGGTTCGGCCTTGCCCTTCAGCTCGTGCGTTCCCGCAGGCTCGTAGGCAATCGAGGATTCGGTCGCGCGGCGCGTGGCCTCACCGACGAGCACCGTTCCGGTTTGCGCCACCGACTGGATCCGCGATGCGACGTTGACGAGATCTCCGGCGACCATGCCTTCTCCTTCGGTGCCGACCGTCACCGCCGCCTCGCCGGTGAGCACACCTGCGCGAGCACGCAGACCGGTGATTCCGACGTCGTGGCCGAGCGCCGTCACGGCGGCAACGAGGTCGAGCGCGGCCCGCACCGCACGCTCGGCGTCGTCCTCGCGGGCGACCGGCGCGCCCCACACCGCCATCACGGCATCGCCGATGAACTTCTCGACGGTGCCTCCGAAGCGCTCGATCACCTGCCGCGCGGCGTCGAAGTAGCGGGAAAGCAGCTCACGTACCTCTTCGGAGTCGCGTTGCTCGGAGAGCGCCGTGAAATCGACGAGATCGGCGAAGAGAACGGACACGAGCCGCCGTTCCGCAGTTGGCGCGCGCGACGCCGGCGCCGACGCCGACGCCGATGCCGATGCCGAGCCAGCAAGCGACCCGCCGCACTCGCCGCAGAAGCGGTCGTCCGGCTCGTTCGCCGCCCCGCAGGTGGGACAGGCGAGGTCCAGCGGCGCCCCGCATCCGGAGCAGAACTTCCGCCCCTGGCGATTCTCGGTTCCACATGCGGCGCAGGTCACCACCAAACCGTAGAGCCGAACCGCTGCGAGGACAACTTTTCAAGTGGAGGCGGGCAGTACGCTCCGGGCGTGCCTCCTCCGGAGACCGCCTCGCGGCGCCTGCTGGTGCGCGGCGCAACGCGATACCTCGGCGCGCTGCACCGCCTGCTCTACCGCGCGAGCGGCGGCCGGATCGGCGGCCGTCTGTGGAACCTGCCGGTCGTGCTCCTGACCACAACCGGTCGCCACACCGGGAAGCCGCGGACCGTTCCGCTCTGCGCCCTGCGCGACGGAGAGGACATCGTCGTGATCGCCTCCTACGGCGGCCTCGACCGGCCGCCCTCGTGGTGGCTGAACCTCGAGGCAAACGCGCGGGCCGAGCTCCTGGACGGCCGGACGCGCCGCACCGTCACCGCACGCAACGCCACAGCGGGCGAACGGGTACGCCTGTGGACGGCGGTGACGGCTCGGGCGCCCGGCTACCTCGAGTACGAGCGGCGAACCACGCGCGAGATCCCGGTCGTGATCCTTCAACCCCGCTAGACGGCGGGATACCCTTTCGCCCGAGCGCCCCCGTAGCTCAGTGGATAGAGCAGCGGTTTCCTAAACCGCGTGCACAAGTTCGATTCTTGTCGGGGGCATCTCAGGCAGGGAGCCGGTAACGCGCTTCCTGCCTACGAATCCGCGCCGTTTCGGACTCCGCCGAGCCGCTCCGGTGGAGACCGGAAAGGACCGCTCCAGACCCTATCCGCAGGGTCTAGCGAGGGTCTGTAAGGGTCTCGAGAGCGCGTATGATGTTCGACATCCCGACCCGCGGATCACGCCGAAAGCGAGGCCGTAAACGAGGAACGCCAAGTCCACATATCAGCTCGGTGAAGGTTGGACACGAGCGCTGAGGCACTACCGCTGAAGTAGTTGTCGCAGCCTGGTTCTCCCGAGTTTCGGAAGGACCTTCAACCAACGCAGCCTTACAACGTAGTCTCGGTAGAGCTAGAAGCCGAGGCACTGACCGTCGTCGTGCTGCGAATCCCCCGTAACGGGATCCTTGTCCAACCAGCCGAACAAACCGGCCGTTCGTTAAGACGCGTTGGAGCGGAAGCCGCAGCTGAGGAGATCGGAAGGTGGGTTGGCCGCCTCATCGCTGGCGCCATATCGATACTCCTTTTGCTGATGGTGTCACTGCTCCTAAACGTCCCGTTGTAGCGGTTGGTTCTTAGGAGCCCTCGGAGCGGAGGGCTCCTTTCTTTGCGACGGCGACCAGGCGAGCGGTCATACGTATCGGGAAGGCGAGTAGCTGTGGCTGGGGCTTCAGCGCTCGACGGAAACGCCCTTTAGTAACTGGTCGGCTCCAACGTCAAGCACATCGACGAGGCGAACCAGCGTCGTTAGGCGGATCTCGCGCTTCCCGCGCTCAATGCGGCTGATCTGTACGGACGCAAGTCCCGTCCGCTCGGCCAAGTCCTCCTGTGTCCAACCGCGCGCGAGGCGTGCAGCGCGCACGTTGGCTCCGAATTGCTCGACCGCATCCACTCGGCCATGCTTGAACGGCTAGACCAAACAGGCCAGAACCAAAGCGGTAACCTTCCTCGATAGGCATCGCCGCGACCGTCGTCGTGTTCATAGCTGCCGTGGTTCTAGTGAGATGGTCGCTCAGACGCTCTGTGAGACGCGTGCAAGCCGAAGAAGCGGTCGGTACCTCCCGGTTCGGTTTTCCTGAGCAGACGGTCGCGTATCACTGCGCATGGAACGAGCGCCGGTGCCGCTGCCGCACGCTCGTCTTTTCGCCCGGGATTCGATCAGGCAGAGCATCAACGTCGGGCGATAGATCACCTCTTTCGCCGCCGGAGAGAACGCCGAGACGAGTTCTAGCCGCTGATCCGGTCCGCTCTCGGGCAGCAGAGACGCGGTTTCAAAGGCCGCGCCTCCGTTCTCTAATAGTCCTGCTATTTGGGGACTTCTCCAGCCACGGGAGGCGTGCCGACCCTAGCGAGACCCTGTGCGCGAGCCTACGCTTCGTTAGCAAAGTTGACAACATTGCTAGCGAAAGGGGAACTGAATGTTCGCACTACGGAAAGGCGATCGTGTACACGTCGTTGGCGGCCCGAGTGGTCGCGTCATCGCCGTCATCAACAGCTGTCTCTATCGCGTCAGACACGACCAGCCCGATCTTCTCGGCTGTCGTGTTGGCGACTACCTGCCGGAAGCCCTGCGGAGGTCCGATGCCCGCAGTTACTAGTTCGGGACTCCTCCCGACCGGTGCGACCCCCATGCACATCTGCAATGGCTCGGAATTGATCGCGAGGTGGCTCTGATGGAAGGCCACATCCGCAAACGGCATAAGCCGACGTGTGCGCGTCGGCAAGACAAGCGCCGCCGCTGTAACTGCAACGGCTCCTGGCAAGCACGCATACCCGACACCGTGCGCGGCGGCACATACAAGATCGAGCGCACGTTCTCGAGCGAACGGGACGCGAAGGACTGGCTCGTCTCGCAGCAAGCGTCCGTGCTGCAGGGAGCATGGGTTGACCCGCGCAAGGCGGAGCGACCATTCTCCGACGTTGTCGCGGCGTGGCAGGAGTCATGGCCGGGGCGCCTGTCCCCCACGACCGACCGCCGCTACCGCTCCATCCTCGACAAGTACCTGCTGCCCGAGTTCGGTTCGTCGCCGGTCGGCCGTGTCACGCACGAAGCGGTGCAGCGCTACATCAACCGCCTCGCCGCAGAGACCGACGCCGACGGCAAACCCGCGCACGCGCCCGGCACAGTGCGCAACGTGTACGCCGTCCTGCGCAGCGCGCTCGCCAAGGGCGTACGACTCGGAATGCTCACGACCAACCCATGCACCGACATTGACCTCCCGCGCGCGCGACGGGAAGAGATGCTGTTCCTCACCGCGGATGAGGTACGGGCCGTAGCGGAGAAGATCGACCCGCACTACCGCGTGCTCATCTACACAGCCGCGTACACGGGCCTCCGCGCGGGCGAGCTCGGCGGGCTACAACGCGGCGATGTTGACTTGCTCCGCGGCGTATTGCACGTGCGCCGCGCACTCAAGGACGTGAACGGACGGCTGGAACTCGGCCCCACCAAGACGCACGCACAGCGCACCGTCAGCCTGCCGACCTTCCTACGGGACATGCTCCGCGACCACCTAGCCACCGCTACCTCCGGCGGCACAGGGCCGGACGCGTACGCATTCACGCTCAAGAGTGGCAGCCCCCTCCGACACGGCATGGTCTACGGGCGCTACTTCCGTCGCGCTGTGGCCGGCTGGACAGACGCCCGGAGCGTCCACCACCCCGGAGCCCTTCCCGAGCGGCTACACGGCCTCCGCTTCCACGACCTACGACACACGTGCGCGGCGCTAAGCATCGCCGCGGGCGCGCACCCGAAGCTCATCTGCGCGCGGCTCGGCCACTCGACCATCACCATCACGCTCGACCGCTACGGCCACCTGTTCCCGTCCGTTGAGGAAGCCCTCGCCGAAGCCCTCGACGCGGCATTCGCCGCCGACCCAGACACGAACGTCTCGGTGTTGTCTAACGGCTGACTCGTTGACCGCGAGTCCTTACGGGCACCGGCCACGAACCGCTCTCAGGCGTGCGGTCACCAAGACTCTGCCTCGTCTGCCAGACACGCGCGTTTCGGTAATCCCCAATCAATTGAGCGACCGCCGCGCCGTCTGGCACGGCCGCGTGGAGGAGCGCAGACACGAGATCTCCATGGGACACGGCTCCGAGAAGGGGTAGAGCCGCAGTCGCCGACTCGATTAGTCGGTCGGCTCGGTATCCAATTGGGACGGATACGAGCCCTTTCAGCGCCCTGGGCTGAAGGTCGCGGAGGAGGTCGGAAAGCTCGACCTCGACGAGTTGGGGCTCTGTCATCCGGCGAAGGGTTTAGGCTGTTGACGCGAAAGAACTTTGAGAGTTCTCTCAAAGAACTTTGATGCATTGCCGATGGTACTCCCGCCTGGATGAAAATGCGAGCAACTTCCCCGACCGACTGTGTCCCCGGCTGGATTCGAACCAGCGACCGGCCCTGCGTCCGACAGGCTGCTCTATCCACGGAGCTACGGAGGCAAGCGCCGATCAAGGAAGGGCGCATCACGCTACGGCGGGCTTCGGACGTAACTTGCTTCTCCAGCCCAAGCAGCTCAGTGGATAGAGCGAACCAGGTGCCGCCCCTTGGGGTGGCTCCTGCATCTTCGCGCCTCGCGCTGGCCGCGATGACGCCGGGTTTCGGCGCGCACCGAGAACAGGTCTCTCTATAAATCGTGGCCACGTTCCGCTCGCAGCTCCTCCTCCCGTTCGACACGGATTCGGCCGACTTCGTGCGGGGATTTGAAATCGGCGCACTGTGGACACTGCTGGCGGAGCGCCCGGAGAAAGAAGTCGAGGAATACGTCCACACCGAGAACACCGAAATGGTCATGCGTCTCGGCGAGGCGACCGGCCGGCAGACATCAGGTGAGGAACTCGGAAACGGCTGGCTGCTCGTGCGGTTTTCCGCGGCGAGCACCTACTGACGCCCGCCGCTACAGCGCGACCCAGCCGACTTCACCATTGCGCGCGCTAACAGGCGGGTACGGCTGCCCCGCCTGCAACGTCATCTGCCGCGCAAGGTGGTTACCGTGCTCATCGCAAGCCTTGAAGCGTCCGGAAACTGAGGCCCGCTGCCCAGGCAGGTGGATGATCCCGCCCTCGAAATCAACGGGGTCGCCGTCTGCGATCGCAGCGGCATATTCTTCCTCGTGCGCAAAGAGGAGCTTGGCGAGAAGCCTGATCGCCTTTGGTTGGTGGTTGCGGCGGATCGTGTCTTCCTTCAGCGGCTCTTCGTCCGGATAGAGATTCGTAGTGAGGTAATTCCGGCGACCGTAGGCCGTCAGGCGTAGATACTCAGGATCAAGCCCGTAGACCACCTGAAGCAAGAGGCGATAGTCCGCACGCTTAATCTTGCGCACGATCTCCTCTAAGACCTTGATGAGACGCTTCGCGGAGGCGTCGCGATCGGGATCGTCAACGGCAACTGCATGGTCAACACACGTCAGGTAGAGCAACGTGTCGCCGACGGACTGGTAAATCCAACGGATCTTGACCCCCTGGCGCGCCAGGCGTTTAAGCGCAGCCTCGATCTGCGCCTGCGTGAGGCCAGAAGGAGAACCGCCGTTATCGGGAGTTGACAAGGCGCGCCGATTCTACACCAGTCCGCCCCACTTCCAACACAGTCCGTCCGGATTTATCCGGGTGCCGCTACAGGCTGATCCTCAAATGCCCCGGTCCCATGTTGACGTTTCAGTATCTCATCTGAATCCGACCCGATCACGATTTGAAATCGGTGGCTTTCAGAGCTCTAGCATTCAGCTGAGATGACGTCAGTGCTCAGGGTTGAGGGATCGAATCCGGTGGTCAAAACGCTCGATCTCGCTCTGGGCTCGAGTCGGGTCGACCAGGCTCTCGCAGCCGGAAGGCCCAGCGGATTCTCGGAGAACGCGAGCGCGAGGCTCGTGTACCTCAGCGCCCGACACACCGAAGAGCTTGCACTGGTAGCAATCGGGATTGCCGCGGCGAACTCATTGGATTTCGTGTCTGCATCCGATGTCGAAGCAGCTAGCAGAAGTCTCATCCCCCGTCGCCGCGGCGCCCGACACGTCATGGAAGTCGTCGGCGGCCTCGTTGCAGGGGCGGGTCTAAGCGAGTTCGCAAGTGCCGTTACCGCACCTCACGCGTCTGGGCTCGCCTTCTCTCTGGCCGCCGCGGGAGTGGCGGCAGGAGCGACTCTCTTGAGCACGGCGCTCGCTGGCGGTCGTTAATCGTCAGGAACCGGAGGGCCGGGCGGCGATCCGAACGCCCGGGCGCTGACGCGACCCGGCCCGCCCCGAGCGTATTCCGTCGGAATCACCGCGCCTAGTGTCCCTATCGGCCGATACCGGTCAGTATTCAACCCCGTCCGGATCGGGGGCTAGCTTGTCTTGAGGCAGCGCTCATCAACCCCGGCATAGGATCCCACCATGCGCAGTCCGAAGCTTGCCCGCAACCGGTCCAAGGACTGGTACCGCTACTACGCAGGCTACGCGCCGGAGTTCGTTGAAGATGCCCTCGAGACCCTCGGAGTCAGCGCCGAGGACCACGTTCTCGACCCGTGGAACGGCTCCGGGACTACGACAGCCGTCGCTCAGACGAGAGGAATCCAAGCTGTCGGCTACGACGCCAATCCGGCCCTTGTTCTCATCGCGAGGTCTCGTCTCCTTGGATCTGAGGTTGCCGACAGTGTTGCCTCACTTGCTGACGACCTCGTTGATCACGCGGGCTTGTACGAGATCGATGATCGGGCCCCGGACCCGTTGTCGGTTTGGTTCGCCACTGACGCGGTTCGCGAAGTACGCGGGCTTGAACGGGCGATCAGACACGTCTTGGTTAGTCAGAAAGCGCCAGCCATGCCCAAGGAGAACGGGGCGATCGAGCGCGTGTCTGCGCTCGCCGCTTTCTTCTATGTCGCGCTCTTCGAGGTCGTCCGCTCGAGCATGCGACCCTATGTCACCAGCAACCCCACATGGATTAAGAAGGGTGATCCATCGACGCTCATCTCGTTCGAGCCGGGGGCGATCCATGACTCGTTCCGCAAGGTATCGGAGCGGATGACGAGGCGACTCAGGGACCGCGCTCCTATGGACGGAAAAGTCGTCGGTGCGGTGGCTCTCGCAAACTCCTGCGCGCTACCCCTTGAAGACGACTCAATCGCGGGAGCCATAACATCACCGCCCTATTGCACGCGGATTGACTACGTCGCTGCGACGCGGCCCGAGCTCGCCGTCATAGGCTTCTCAGATGACGAAATACGTGTTCTCCGCAACGGGATGATCGGCACTCCGACAATCGCCAACTCAACGCCGCCAGCCGTCGGAGATTGGGGAGAGGCGACGACGGATCTCCTCGCACAGATCACGGCTCACCGTTCGCACGCGTCCGGCACTTACTACCGCAAGTACTACCTCCAGTATTTCGACTCGCTGTGGAAGTCGCTCGAGGAGCTGCGGCGCGTGATCGTCTCGGACGGCAAGGCGATCATCGTTGTTCAGGATTCGTTTTACAAGGAGCTGCACGTAGACCTGGCGGGCATCGTTCAGCAAATGAGCGAACGGCTTGGATTCACGCTCGCGGCCAGGGAGGACTTCGACATCACTACGACGAAGGCCGCGATCCACCCTGGATCCCGTTCCTGGCGCTCCAAGTTCTCAGCAACCGAGAGCGCGCTTGTTTTCAGCTAGACACCGAGGCTCAGATGGAGATTAGGACGCCTGAGTACACCGTCGCGGACTATTGCGACATGTACGACCGCAAGGAGGTGCGAGTCAATCGCCAGTACCAACGAAGCGACCAAGTCTGGCCGCGAGCAGCCCAGTCATTCCTCATTGAGACGATCCTCCTGGGCTTCCCGGTGCCCAAGCTCTTCTTGCATCAGAAGACCGACCTCCGCACCCGGCGGCCAATCAAGGAGATCGTTGATGGACAGCAGCGGACGCGCGCGATCGTCGACTTCTTCAACGACGAGTACAGGCTGACCAGCAACGTGACGCTTGCCGAGGCCGTCGGCAAGCGGTTCTCTCAACTGGACGAAGATCTACAGAGCCAGTTCAGCGACTACGGCCTTCAGTTCGATCTATTCGTCGGGGCGACGGACGAGGATGTACGTGAAGTCTTCCGGCGTATGAACTCGTTCACTGTGCCTCTGAATCCTGAAGAGCAGAGGCATGCCGAGTTTCAGGGTGAGTTCAAGTGGTTCATGCGAAACGTCAGCACGGACTACGCAGAGGCGTTCCGACAAGCTGGCGTGTTCGGGCAGAAGGCGCTTGTGCGGATGCAAGACCAGAAGCTGCTGACTGAAATCGCAAGCGCCTACTTTGATGGCGTCAAGACAACCAACAAGCGAACACTCGACACGGTCTACCGGACACACGACAAGCCGGCAGACTTCACGGACGACCAGCGCACAGAGCTTGAGCGCCGGCTTCGTGGTGCTTTCGACGCGATCTTCGAGTGGCGGGATCTCTACGACACACCGTTGATGCGTCCCCATCAGATGTACTCGCTGACACTTGCCGTCATGCACATGGACGAATCCCTTGCCACGCTCGAAGCGCAGTATCCCAGCGCGAACGGAGACCTCGCCGACGACGACATTGTCCTCGTCAACCTCACACGTCTCGCGGAGGCGATGGAAGAGGGCGAAGAGCTCGCCGGTGTATTGAGGCCATTTGTGAAAGCATCATCGGAGAAGACGAACGTGGGCGCCCAGCGATTGGCCCGCATCGAGTGGTTCTGCCGAGCGCTGTCTGACGACCTTCCGGAGTAACCGTGCGGCCGACCGTCGGGCCGATTTCAGAGCTAACGATCACCGCGCATTCTCGACTCGTCCGACTCCAGGACATCTCGACTGGTCTTAGGCAGCCATCGACGCCGGAGGATCGTCGGCTCATGTCGTATGTGATGATCGAGGCGGCGAACCTCTGGGCGTCCTACAGCCGCTGTCTATTTATCTCGGCGGCGCTCGGCGCTCGGGACTCGGCAGGCAATCGGCTCGTGACGACCCCCGCCGCAGACGAGAGCTATGCCATTGATCTCGCCGTCCATGCCATTCGGCCAAAGCTGCGCGGCGTTCGGAAAACGTGGTCGCGGCAAGAGCAACCCGACTGGCAGAACAAGGGCCATCTGGCGAAGGCGGTCAAGTACATCGGTGCGGCGATTTGGCCAGAGGTCGATGCCGCCGTGAGCTACCCGTCGCGCGTTCTCCAAGACCTTCCGACAATGCGTAACTTCTACGCTCACAAAGCTGAACGCGCCGCAGTAAGCGCGATGGCACTAGGCCCGCGCTACGGCGTAACGCGTCGAATGTCGCCCCATGACCTCCTCTGTACCTCGCCGCCGGGGGCGTCGGACGTCCTCGTGAACGAGTGGTTGGCCGATCTGCAGGCGATTTTCAGTCTGATGCCGTAGGGACCGCGCAGGGTCGCCGCAGGGTCTGGCGCTCAGTGCCCGCCGCGCTAACCCGCATGGACAAACGGGGCGCGCAGGATGAGCCGGGGTTTCCTAAACCGCGTGCACAAGTTCGATTCTTGTCGGGGGCATCTCAGTGTTCATGCGGAATGTCCCCGTCGTGCAGGGACTTCCTCGTGTTCCCGGCAGTACTCCGCTCTTCTCCGCTGGAGACCGCTCGCGCGCGGGCGGCCTGGCGGACCAGGTGGTCGCGCTCGGCGACGTCGGTGGCGCGACGGGCGGCCTCGGCATACGCCGTGGCGGCGGCGGGAAGGTCGCCGTCGAGCTCGTGCAGGTGGCCGCGGACGGCGTGCCACCGGTGCCGCTCGCCGAGCACCTCGCGCAGCCGGTCGGTTTCGCGCAGGCCGGCGGCGACGCCGAGGACATGGCCGACCGCGACCGCGCGGCCGAGCACCGCGGCGGGGTCCTGGCGCACCGGGTCGTCGGTGAGGGCGACGAGGTCGTCGTACCAGGCGAGGATCTGCGGCCAGTCGGTTTCCTCGGCGCTCGCCGCGTCGTCGTGCAGGGCGGCGATGGCGGCCTCGACTTGGTAGCGGCCCGGGCGCTGAAAGGCCAGCGCCGACTGCAGGACGCGCACGCCCTCGGCGATCTCGCGGGTGTCCCACAGGCCGCGGTCCTGTCGGTCGAGCGTGACGATGCGACCCTCCGAGTCGTGTCGCGCCAGGAGGCGGGCGTGGTTGAGAAGCATCAGCGCGAGCAGTCCGCGCGCCTCCGGCTCCTCGGTGACGAGGGTGAGTTGGCGGGCGAGCCGGATCGCCTCGCCGGCCAGGTCCACCCGGCCCGCGTGGCCGGCCGTGTAGATGAGGTAGAGCACGCGCAGGACGACGGCGAGGTCGCCGGGCTGGTCCAGGCGGCGCCCGCGCAGGGTGCGCTTGGCGCGGCTTATCCGCTGCGCCATCGTCGCCTCCGGCACGTAGAAGGCGTCGGCGATCTCCAGGGTGGTGAGGCCGCCGACGGCGCGCAGGGTCAGCGCCACCTGGGAGGCGGACGCGAGGTCGGGGTGGCAGCAGCAGAAGAGCAGGAAGAGCGTGTCGTCGCCCGCCTCGGTGGAGGCGGGCTGCGGCTCGGCGTATGTCGTCTCCTCGCGGCGGTGGCGGGCGGCCTCGCTGCGGCGGGCGTCGACAAGTCGCCGGGTCGCGACCGTGGCCAGCCACGCGTGCGGGTCGCGCGGCGGGTGTTCGGGCCACACCCGCAGCGCCTCCAGCAGCGCCTCCTGCAGCGCGTCCTCGGCGGCATCGAACTCCTCGCCCCGCCGGACCAGGCCCGCGAGCACCCGAGGGACGAGGGCGCGCAGCGCGCCCTCGTCCAGCCGTCGCGTCGGCTCGTCGATCACGCAGCGTCAGTCGTCCGAGGGCGCTCCCACATGACCTCCTGGACGTCGATCCACTCGTACAGCGGCTCCCCGCCCGGGCCGGGCTCGGAGGAGACGTAGGCCGCGAGCTCGACCGCGCGCTCGTGCGACTCGACGTCGATCATCCACCAGCCGGCGACCAGGTCGCTGGTCTCGGGATGCGGGCCGTCGGTGGTGACGGGGGCGGCGTCCGGGCCGCCGTAGCGCACCCAGGTGCGCGCCGGCGTGAGTGCCCGCGCGTCGACGTACTCGCCGTTCTCCTCGAGCAACTCGCTGACGTGATTCTGGAAGGCCATATGCGCCTCCACGTCCTCCGGGGCCCACTGGTCGATCGGGGGCGCGGGACGGTGCGGCTCCGGGCCGCCGCGGTAGTGCTTGAGGAGCAGGTACTTCGGCATGGTGGTCTCCTGGTGTCGTGGGCCGCGCCTGTCGTGGCCCTTCACCTGGTGAGCGGAGCCGATCAGAGCTTCTCGACATGGAATCACTCATCTAGCGTCGTCGAGGCGTGGCGAGGCTGAGGGTTGGGACGCCGAAGTATCTTGCAACGTCGCCTTCGATCCTCGTGACTTCTTTTTCCGGGCAGGTCGTCTCGGAGTGGGACGACCATCACCCACCGGAAGAACGTCGAGCGGCGAAGCTCGTGAGCGGGCGAAGGGCCGGCGGTGAGCGGTGACGGCAACTCGCCCCTGCCGCGCATGGCATTGTCAGCGGCGAACGATGCGCTCGCAGTCGCGGTCGACACGATCGCGTCCGTCAGCGAACACGAGATCGCGACCGACGCCACACCGAATGTTGTCGCGCGATCCGTCCACGGCATTTACCACGTCGTCGCCGGCGCCGCCGACCAGGGTGTCGTTGCCGGGCCCACCGGTGATCACGTCGTCGCCAGCTTCGCCGCGAAGCTCGTCGTCGCCTGAACCGCCCAGCAGGCGGTCGCTGCCCGGCCCGCCATATAGGCCGTCGGGGCCGTCCCCACCGTCGAGCAGATCCCGGCCCGCACCGCCGAAGGCGAGGTCGTCGCTACCCGATCCTAGGCGGATCGTGTCATCGCCCGCGTCGCCCAGAACGATGTCCTGCCCGGCACCGGTAGAGATTCGGTCGTCCCCCGCGAGCGCGTAGACGACGTCATCGTTGCGCGTTCCAGTAAGAGTGTCGGCGCGGGGGGTGCCGCCGACGCCGCATGAGGTAGGCGTCTGCGAGAGGAACCCTGACGTGGGTAGTGGTCGCCAGTCGATCGAGAACTCGTAGAACGGAGAGGTGGTCACGTTCGTCACCCCCGTTCCGTCAGTGTTCATCGTGTAGATGTCGGTCGCGTCGCTCTCCTCTTGTCGTTGCAAGAACGCAATCTTCGTGCCGTCGGGCGACCAGGTCGGATCCACGAATCCGGGACTCTCGAAGGCGTTCGTGCTGCGGACGGACCGAAGTACTGCCCGGCCGCCGCCATCCGCGTTGACCACCTCGACCACCGGTGCCTGGCCAGCGCCGCTGGAAACGAAGACAAGCCGTCCACCGTCGGGCGACCAATTCGGTGACGCGTGAGTTCTTAGGTCCGAGGTCAGCATGCGACGACCTCCGCCGGCGGCGTCGACCACGACAACTTGCCCATCCTCCACGTACGCGATGCGGGTTCCGTCTGGCGACCATGCTGGATCGGCGGCACGCGCCGCCAGGACGCGCAGCTCGCCTCCATCACGATCGATGATCCGTAGCTCTCCGTCGCGTGAGACGTATGCGAGCTGCGCCCCGTCCGGGGCCCAAGTCGGAGAGCGTCCGAACGCGTTAGCGACGAGCTTCGGCGCCCTGTCGGAAGGCCGGAGGAGTGCGATGAACGAGTCGAAACCGTTGTCGCCGCGGAAGGCGAGTGCTTCGCCGTCTGCGGTCCAAGTCGCGCCGCTCCACCAACTTGAGCCGCTTCCGGGACCAGTTAGCCGGCTGCGCATCTTTGTGTCTGGGCGGATGGCGCAGATATCGATGTCGATCGCGCTGGAGTCGCCAAGGACTCCCGCGTAGGAGTTCGGGAGCACGATTGAGAACGCGATCTCGCCGTTCCTGCCCGGAAACGACGATTGCGCGGCGCGTACTCCGCAAATCGCCGGTACCAAGAGCAACAAGACAAATACGGTGAAACGTCTAGTGCGCACGACCCGCTCTACCTCAGCGCCCAGCCCGGACCGACAGAGTAGCTGGCGAAGGTTCCGAAACTCTCGGTTGTATCTGCGAACTTGACCTGCATCTGCTCGCAGTCGTAAGGGCCGCGACCGCCGTTCCAACCGCTGAAGAGCGCGCCGGCTGCAAGAAACGGTGCGGACGTCTTCGTCTGCTTCCAGCCGCCGATTTCCCAACGGCGCCGCTCGGTCACGTTCGTCGTCACGGACTCGCTCCGCTGCGCCTTCGCCGTCTCGGTTAGTGCCGCCGGTGCGTAGATGCAACTCCAGAGCACGTCCCCGCGGGTGTCGCGCGGGTACGACTGAAGCCGACGCTGCCACTTCGTGCCGGAGATCCGTGCCCACCAGTCCAGGCCGAACCCCCGCGTGCTGCCATTTTCGGTTTGCTGCCACATCGGAGCGAACGCGCCAGGACGAACCCCTCCCGCTGATCTCGACACGACGGGATAGGAGCGCATGGCAACGCTGAAACAGTTGCTGTTAGCGCAGCTGTTGTCGCCGTAGTCCCACTGCACGCGTGTGCGGTCGCGATAGCCGATCTGGCGCGGGCTGAGGCCTTGGGCTGGTGTCTGGACTGGGCCATCGGTCACCTCCGAGGGGAACTTCGGCGTGTGCGGAAGAGGCTTCGCGCCCTTTCCGCCGCCGAATACCTTCATCCGCGTGAACCCGCCTCCACGGACCACGGCGGAGATCGTCGGCTGCTTGACGTAGCGCGTGCCTCCCGCGGAGTCGGTGGAGCCATACGTCGTCGTCACGATCCATGACTTCACGACGCTCGCATAGAAGATATAGGTGTAGGTCACGCGCGCGATGGCGTCGCCGTCAGTATTGGCATCCCCGGCCGCGTTCGGTCCGTAGCCGGTGTTGCCGAACTCGTCTCGGAACCACACGGAGACTGTGAAGTGGACGTTGCCTTGTGTATCGGTGCTCGGGTTGTTGGGCTGACCGGCTGCCGTCAGCTTTGGCGGGTGGGTCACTGCGTAGACGCCGTAGTTTGGATTGCCGTTCTTGCCGGCGCACTGTCGCCCCTCGATTACTGGGACGCGTCGTGCGTCGCGCGTGCCGCCGGAAATCACTTGGGTTTCGACGTCAGTCAGCTGGCGCGTCGGGTCGGTCCCGGCTGGGACCGAGCCCGGACTGTTGGTACTCCGAGCGTACTGGAAGCCGAATGTGCCCAGTCCGCCGTTGAAGGCGCCGAGAGGACCGAACGGCGTGTCGTTCCCCGAGATGAACTCTTTGTCGCTCGTGCGGATCCGGTCATCACGAATCAGCACGCGACCGTTCGCTCCGGGCGTCCGCATGTGCGCGATGTAGCCGGGGCCAACAGTGAAGCGACCGCCAGACATGTTCTGGTCTGTGCAGTCGCGGTAGATGTCCCAGGTGCCATCGCAGTTCGTAAAACGCCAGGTCGCGGAACTCGGGTTGTCGTCGTAGGTGACGGCGCACGAGGTGCTTTGCGTGAACGAGAGTGTGGCTGTGTCACCTTCAGGAATGTTGGCGTCCAATGGAGCGACGTTGCCAGTGAACGTGCCCTCGGCAACTTCCGTCGCAGTTGGGCTCGACTCGGTGCCGGCGACGGTGATTGCGGCCGCGGCGGTCGGCGATGCGTTCCCAGCCCCGTCAAGCTCGCGCACCTCTACGTTGACCGTGCTTCCGGGCAGAGCCGACGCGAGCGGGAAGGACGCCGCGTCTGATGACTGCCACGAGCTCCACATGCCGCCGGCCGGTTGGTAGCGGTAGTCGTAGCCGGCCGCGCCTGCGCCGTCGACGCCATCCGGAAGGTCCGGGTCAGGGCCTTCGTCCCAAGCGATTACTGCACTGCTGTCGGAGTTGTCGAAGCTGTCGACCCTGATGTTGGAGACGCTTGGCGGCGACGTACGGTCAATGAAGATGCGCCAGGTCTCGTCGGCGCTCGCGCGGTTGTTCGGTCCAATTGCCTTCGCGACGTACTCGTGCATCCCTTCGGCAAGAGGAGCCGTGTCGACGGACGCCGCGACGTCAACGTCAAT
Source organism: Gaiellaceae bacterium (assembly GCA_045805985.1). Lineage (GTDB taxonomy): Bacteria > Actinomycetota > Thermoleophilia > Gaiellales > Gaiellaceae > PALSA-600. Next base: position 329,772 of record JBJMKA010000007.1, read on the forward strand.
CGGACAGGTCGTCATCGCCGCGTCGCAATTCGTGCTCGATGCGATCTGCCCAACGCCGACCTCTTCGACCCACGCGCGTTGGATGCCCCTCGGGAAGTGCGCTGAGAGTGCAAGCGGGTAGTGCTCGCTTCCGTTGACGTAGACGACGTCGTCGAAGAACGCGCCACTCGGCGTGACTTCGGGCTCGTCGAGGTACACCGTTGCCGTGATGCTTCCCAACGCCGTTCGCTGCGGGTTTACCGTCAGCGTGTAAACTCCGTCCGCGGATAGGGTCACCGATCCGATCGAGTCGTTGGCGCAGAGGGACGACTTCGACGTGAGCGTGCTGCCGTCGGGCCTGACGATGGCCGAGGACACGCTCGAGGTGCACCCGCTACCGCCGAACGTCTTGTCGGTGAAGCGGACCAGCACATCCTGACCCGGTAGGCCATCGAACGTCGCTGCTGCGTTCTGACCCGGTGTCGCGTTCGTAAACGTGAAGGATGATCCGTCCGTCAACAGCTGAAGTTCGGGACTCGCGTCTGGGGGCACGTCGTAGAGGGTGACCGTGACGCTGCCGGTCTGCGTGCGCATGGGGTCCGCGACGACGGTGTAGGTGCCGCTCGCCGGGAGGACGACGCTGTCGATCACGCTGTTGTAGAAGTACACGCCGCCGTAGGCCGAGGAGTCGATCTGCGAGCCGAGCGGAAGGCTCGACCCGTCCGGGCTCCGGATGTAGGCGCGCGCCTGGCTGAGGCCAGTGTTGATCGTGTTGTTGCTGAACTGCGCGAAAATCCGCTGCCCCGGCGTACCGCTAAAGGAGACGGCCAAGTTCTGGCCCGGCGTCGTCGTCGTCAACGACGTCGCGCTACCGGCGCCCGAGGCGGGCACCACCGACGCCGACGCGTCTGGGGGCACGTCGTAGAGGGTGACCGTGACGCTGCCGGTCTGCGTCGCGAGCGGGATCATGACGAGCGTGTAGGTTCCGTTGACGGGCAGCGTGACCTTGTCGATCACGCTGTTGTAGAAGTACACGCCGCCGTAGGCCGAAGAGTCGATCTGCGAGCCGAGCGGAAGGCTCGACCCGTCCGGGCTCCGGATGTAGGCCCGCGCCTGGCTGAGGCCGGTGTTGATCGTGTTGTTGCTGAACTGCGCGAAAATCCGCTGCCCCACCGCCCCCGCGAATGTCAGCTCCGCCGTGTCACCGGGTGTCGCGATCGTCACCGTGACCGGAGGCCCTCCCGCAGTAATGGAGCCGGTTACCGTCGTCATCGCCCTCGCCGAGGACAGGAGCGGGCGAAGGGCCGCGAACTGGGCCGAACCGAATCCATGAACGGGATGGCGATTGTGCTCGGGGAGCGCGTATTTCGCTCCAGAACTGCCGACGGCGAGCGAGCCCAGCGCGATGAACAGCGCCAGCGTCAGGAGTCCACATGCGGTGGTGCACTTAAGGCGCGACCCCCCGCCAACGTGACGGCCAACGAACAGACCTACGGTAACGCGACTGAGCCGTCCACGGTTCGCGATCCGAATCCGGCGCACTGTGTACCTCCCAACGTTGACCTCTTGACGTTGGGACTGCGCCGCTTTACAGACCCTCGCCTTAAGTAATACAGACAGTGCCGGATGTCAAGGGCACGTCGATGGAGCCACGGCGATGGACGGATCGCAGCGATCTTGTCGCACGACAGGCCGCATTAAAACGCCGTCGCGGCGCTCGGCTGTCTATGCGATCACTGCGAGGACAGAAGTCCTCTACGTACTCGCGTTGGTTGCCGCCCCGTGCGTCAGAGCCTCGAGAGAGAGCTTCTCGTGCTCATGGAGGAGGCTGAGACTGGCGAAGTGCACAACACTCAACGCCTGGGAACGCTCGCGTTGCTGAGCTGCTTGACTGGCGCACCAGCGCGAGCCTCGAGACTCGTTCGGGAGTAGGCCGAGCTGCATCGGATCGAGCTCGAGGCGAATTGGGAAAAGGCCCGGGCGCGGGAGTCGCTCGATACGATTGCTCCGTTGCCATGACTGCCCACACGGCTCGCATCCGGTCGGTAGAACCACTTGACGGCTTCGTCTTGCGCCTCTCGTTCGAAGACGGCAGCCAACGCGAGGTCGATCTCGAGAACCAGTTGTGGGGTCCGATGTTTGAGCCTCTCCGCGAAGATCGTCAGCTATTCCGTCAGGTCAGTGTCGACGCCGAATTGGGGACGATCGTGTGGCCAAACGGCGCGGACATGGATCCGGACGTCCTGCACGGCGACTTCGAGCCAGCAGAGACAGCGGCTACCCCACACGCCTCGCGCGCGAAGTCCTGAGCTTCAGCCGCGTTCCGGCCACTGTCGCGTGGTTCGGATTGTGTCCGGTTGGGAGCTCTCCATTGCCAAAGTCGCCACGGCGTGCCTCGGCATACCGAGATCGGGCCAGGCCTCGTACGAGCGGTCTGCCGGCAGCTAGGCATCCCGCAGCCATGACGTCAGACGTGCAGGGCCCGTAGCGTCTCGAGCTCGCCCTCGGGCTCACCCGTTGCCGGTAGAACGCTTGCGAGGATCGAGAGCCTCCGCGACAGCCTGTCCGGCACCGAGCTTGGTGACAATGAGGTAGCGATGGTTGCTCTCGGTCGTCGCCTCGACCCCTGGCACTTCGTGGCCGGGCAGGACGACGAAGCTGTTGGAGTGTGAGCGGACATGCTCGTACTCCTCGACCGTCATCGAGACGCTCGCATCGCAGGTCTCGTCCATGCACTCACAGATGAACGTGCTGAAGGTCGCGGAGGCGGCAAGGTCTTCGATCCGCTCGTTCACCTCACGGAACAGGCTCTGATTCTTGGCGGCACGTCGCCGCTGCAACTCCAGGTCGGAAAGCTCAGTCATAGGTCACCGTCTCCTTCGGGCGAGGCGAGGTTAGGCCGGCCGGGGAAAGGGACCTCGGGCCTCCGCAGAAGCGGGGCGCGTCAGGCTAGAGAGGCGACTCGGGGAGACGACCTCGGCAGAACCACAGTAGCCTCACTCGCGCCCTACGCAAGGACGGCAAGGACGGCCGACGGCGCAGCTCCCGCGTCGATACTGCCGGTCGATGTTCAAGCTGATCCTGTTCATCCTCCCGCTCGGCCTCGATACGTTCGCGGTCTCCGCCGCGCTCGGAGCCAGCGGAGCGGCGAAGCGCGAACGTCTGCGCATCAGCCTGCTCCTCTCCGGATTCGAGATGGCAATGCCGATCGCCGGTCTGCTGCTCGGCCGTGGGCTCGGGAGCGCCCTCGGCGGCATCGCCGACTCGATCGCAGTCGCCGTGCTCGCATGCGTTGGGATCTGGATGCTCGTCGCAGACGACAAAGGCGAAGCAGACATGCTCGACGAACTCTCCAACCGCCGCGGCCTCGCCCTGCTCGCGCTCGGCTTCAGCATCAGCCTCGATGAGCTCGCGATGGGATTCACCATCGGACTGATCGGCCTCTCCATCTGGCTGGCCGTGATCCTGATCGGCCTGCAGGCGTTTCTCGTCGCCCAGGTCGGTCTGCGACTCGGTGCTCGCCTCAGCGAGCGATCACGCGAGGCAGCCGAGAAGCTCGCGGGTGCAGCCTTGATCGGGCTCGCGCTCCTGCTTTTGCTCGAGCAGCACACATGAGGGGTGGCCCTACGCGGAGGCAAGCATCGCGGCCTGCGTTTCGGCGACTCGCGGCGCGGCGCCTGCCAGCCGGAAGAACGCCGCAGCGGTCGCACCTTCGCGATCGGCGTCGGCCCGGCGTCCAGCAGTGGCGTGCTGCTGCGCGAGCCGCAACCGCGCCTCCGCCTCGTGGATGCGCGAGCCCATCGCCTCGTACAGCGCCGCGGCGCTCGCAAACTCGCCCTGGGCGAAGGCCGCCGCGGCAGAGCCCCAACGCGAGCCGTGGATGGCGGCGGGCAGCTCCCCAAACTCCCGGCCCCGCCCGAGGAGGCTGAGCCCGAGCGCCGCATCCGCGAGCGAGTGATTCGCCGCGGAAACGAGCGACAAGTACTCGTCGAGCATTCGTCCGGCCTCGACCGGCTGCCCGGCGCGGATCAACACGTATGCGCGCGATGCAAGCGCGGGCAGCAGCACCTGGTGGTCAGCGACGGAGCGGGCGAACTCGAGGCCACGCGCCGATTCCGCGAGACCGTCCACCAACTCGCCCCGCTCGGCGTGGATCCGTCCCAGCAGGTCGTGAGCAGGCCCGGTCATGTAGTGCTTGAGGTCCCCCAGCGCGCCGAGGAAGGACTCGGCATCGGTGACCGCCTCGGTCCATTCGCAGCTCTGGTACATGAAGTACGCCCGCTCGACCTGAAACCAGCCGACGTGGAAGCCGTCCCCGTACCTTGTCGCGGCCTGCCCTCCTTCCTCCACGAGCGCGGCTGCGCGGTCGAGCTCGCCATGTACCGCGAGCAGCGACTGGAGGTTCTTGTAACCGCGGATGATCGTGTCCACGTCGTTCAGCTCGAGGGCGAGCTCGAGGCCGCGCTCGATCTCGCTCAGCCCGTCTCGGTCGCCGCCGATCCCGCGCGCGGAGCCGACGGTGATGAGCGCGTCAGCCCGGACGCGCTCGAACCCCACCTGGAGGCCGACTTCGAGCTCGCGTTCGGCATACTCGATCGCCCTCTCGAGGTGCCCGGTCAGCATCTGGTGGATGGCGTACTCGCCATAGACCCGCGCCAGCACGGCTGACGGAGGTTGGTCGGCGATGAGGTCGATCGCCTCCTCGAGCAGACGACTCGCCTGGGGACTGTCGCCGGCGTTCCAGAGAAACCATCCGCGTGCGAGCAGCGCGTCGGCCGCGCGCTCGAGGTCACCGGCCGCCGTGAGTCGCTCGCCCGCTTCGATCAGCTCCGCAGTCGCGTCGACACCTGACCTCGCCGCCGACCGGCCGTACAAGAGGAGCAGGGTCGGCCGGTTGGCGTCATCGGGCGGCAGCAACTGGAGCGCCTTCGCGTAGAGGTCGCGCGCACCGTCGTTCGCGCGCAGCCGGTACGCACGGTCGGCACCGTCCACGAGAGCCGCGCAGGCGCGGGCGGTGAGCCCGGGATCCTCCTTGCGCGCGGCGCGCGTCAGCTCGAGAGCCGCCACCCAGTGCTGCGCAGCCACCTGCGCACGGTCATCGCCTCGCTCGGCGGTCAGCTGCTCGATCCATTCGGCGGCCCGCCGGTGCTTCCGGGCGCGCTCGATCCTCGGGATCTGGGAATAGGCAACGTCACGCACGAGCGCGTGTGCAAACGCGTATTCGGTCTCGTCGGCAACCGACGAGCGACGCTCGCGCCGGACGAATCCCTTACGTTCGAGCAGCTGCAAGCTTGCTTGAGTCGCCCGTTCGTCATCGGTCTCGAGGGCGCCGAGCCAGAAGACCTTTCCCAATACCGACGCGCTCTGGAGCAGCTGCTTCTCTTCGGTAGGCAGGCCGTCGACACGCGCCGCGATGATCCCCTGAAGCGTCTCCGGCAGCGGGAGATCCCCCACCTCGCCGAGCTTCCATCCCGAGTCATGGCGGACGAGCAGGCCGCGATCGGTCAGCATGCGAACGTACTGCTCGGCGTAGAGCGGATTGCCCTCGGCGTGCTCGAGCAGCACCCGCTGGAGCTCCGCCGGCAGGAGCGGCTGATCGAGGAGGGCGGCAACGAGCCGGGCCGAGTCCTCGACCGTCAGCGGAGGCAAAGCGATCGTCGTCGCGTTCAGCTTGCCTCCACCCCAGCTCGGCCTGCGCTCGAGCAGCTCCGGGCGCGCCGAGCACACGACGAGCAGCGGAACGCCGGCGGCCCAGTCGACGAGGTGGTCGATGAAGTCCAGCAGCCCTTCGTCCGCCCAGTGAAGGTCCTCGAAGACGAGCACGAGCGGCCGCTGCTCCGCGAGCGACTCCAAGAGCCGGCGCCACGCTGCGAACGCCTCGCTGACGCTCGAGCTCTGCTCGCCCGGCAGGCCGACGAGCGGCCGCACGTTGGTGGCGACCCACTCGCGCTCCTGGAGCGGCACGGCAGCGACGACAGTCGCGAGCTTCGCCTCGGCGTCGGCGGCGGTATCCGTCTCGAGCAGCCCGGCCTGCGCCTTCACCATCTCGCCCAGCGCCCAGAATGCGACGGCCTCGCCGTAGGGAAGGCAGCGGCCCTGCCGCCAGATGATCAAGTCCGGGTCGTCGTCGACGATCCTGAAGAGCTCCCAGATCAGCCGGCTCTTGCCGATGCCCGGGACGCCGATCAGGGTGACGAGCTGCAGCGCATTCTCGCTGCGGGCCCTTCCCAACGCCTGCGAGACAACCTCGAGCTCGCGCTGCCGGCCCACGAGCGGCGTCGGCGCGTTCTGCTCCACGTCAACACCGAAGCTGGCGCGTGCGGCGACGACTTCCCAGACGTGAATGGGCTTGGACTTGCCCTTCGCAGTGACCGGGTCGTGCGGGCGGCTCTCGATCGCCGCTGCCGTCGCGCGCTGCGTCGACTCGTCGATGAGAATGCCGTTCTCCGGCGCCGCCGCCTGCAGGCGCGCGGCGGTGTTGACGACGTCGCCGGTAGCCATGCCCTCGCCTTCGGTCGGGCGGGCCCCGAGGGTGACAAGCGCCTCACCGGTGGTGATGCCGACTCGAACGCGCAGATCACGATCGGGGTCTTGCTGGTTCAGCTCGAAGATCGCCGACTGGAGCGCGATCGCCGCGCGCACGGCGCGCTCAGGGTCGTCTTCGTGGGCGATCGGGGCACCGAAGAACGCGACGACCGCGTCGCCGATGAACTTCTCGACGGTGCCGCCATACCGCTCGAGCTCCTGCTTCGTCCGGCGGTGGTAGACCTCGAGCAGCGCGCCCACGTCCTCTGGATCGCGCCCGTCCGACCGGTTGGTGAAGCCGACAAGGTCGGCGAAGAGCACGGTGAGGACCTTCCGCTCCTGCCGCGCGTCCTCCGGCGCCAGAGCCCCGCCGCAGGCGAAGCAGAAGCGGGCGGCGTCGGGATTCTCCTGGCCGCAACGGCTGCAGATCGGCATCTGCCTAACCCTAAGGGGACAGGGTCGTGCCGTCAGCCCGCTGTTCCGTACTTAACGCACAAAGTAATTGGCGCCATCGAGGACTCAGGCCGTAGCGCGCGCCGGCTGCTCCGCCAGGGCTGCGTCGACCCGTTCGAGCCAGGGCGTCGCCTCGAGCCGCTCGAAGATCTCGCGCGCTTCGACGAGGCCGGGCTCTCGGCCATGCTCGAGCAACGTCACCGCGAGCCAGAACGGGTTCTCGAGCTCGCGAAAACCCGCTGCGGCAGCCTTGTACTCCGCCTCGTCTCCCTCCAGGCGCGCCCGGAAGCGGTGCGCATGCGCGTCGAGGTACGGCGGCCGGAGCCCCGGCGGAGTCGCCTCGATCGTCACCAGCAACTCGGCTGCACGTTCGCGCTCGCCGAGCGCGAACGCCGCCTCGATCGCCTCGACGAGGCCCTGCTTGGCGGTCTGGTCGCCGACGCCAACGGTCGACGACAGGCTCGCGGCCGATGCGCCCACCTCGAGCGCGTCGCCGAACCGACCTTCGGCCCGCCGCAGCGCCGCGGTACCGGCCTGGTAGCAGGTGAGCTCCTGAAGGTCGACCGAGTGCTCGAGGTGCGCGAACAGCGAGTGCAGGCGCTGCGCCTCGTCGAGCTCACCGCGATGGACGTGAATCTCGAGCACCGAGGCGAGCAGGCTCAGCATGATCGCTCCGGAACCCATCTGCTCCTCCGTCGGATCGCCGAGCGCCTCGAGCGCCTCCTCCCACCGTCCGGTCATGAAGAGGACGTAGGTGAGCTCGGCGAGCATCGTCCACTCGCGCGGCCGGCTGCCGAGCCTGCGCACTCCCTCCAGCGCGGCCTCGAGGTAGTCGAGCGCCTCGCTGTACCGATCGAGCCGGAACGCGCGGTCGGAGAGGTTCATGTACGTGATCGCCGCCTGCTCGTGAAGACCGTTCTCGAGCGCGACCGCGAGCGCCTGTGACAGGAATGCGATCGCTTCCTGCGGATGTCCTCGGCTCTCAGCGACGAACCCCTTGACCGTGAGGGAACGCGTCAGCGCGTCGGGCAAGCCAAGGGCCTCGGCAACGTCGAGTGCGAGCTCGGCCTGCTTTCCCGCCCGGTCGAGATCGCCGACGAACCAGTATGCGTTTGCAAGCCGGGCGGCGAGCATCGCGAAGTCCTCGTCCGGCTCGTCCTCCGAGATGACGGCGAACGCGCGCTCCATCCGCTCGATCGCCTGCTCGATCCGGCCCGTCGAACGCTCGACCTCGCCGAGCCTGCTCGAGACACGGGCCGCGGCGTGCGTGTCGCCGGCGGCCTCGTGAAGCGCGATCGACTCCTCGAACAGCCGGGTTGCATCCTCGGGCCGCGCGGCGTAGTAGGCAAGCCAGCCGGCCCGGTCGAGCAGGACCGCTCTCTGCGACGGATCCTCGGTCAGCCCGGCGGCCTGCTCGAAGTAGCGCTGCGCTTCCGCCGCGGCGCCGAGCGAGGCCGCCCGTTCGCCGGCACGCGCGAGCATCGCCTGCGCCTTCTCCTTGATCTCGGCCGCGTCGCCGGCCTCGGGCGCTGCCTCGTGAGCGGCAACGTAATGCGAGGCGACGACCTCGACCACCTCATCCTCCTCGCCGGCGAAGGCGGCGGTGAGGTGCTCGGCCGCCGCGAGGTGGCGAGTACGGCGCTCGCGCTTCGAGAGCGTCTCGTACGCGACGTGGCGAACGAGGTCCTGCAGGAACCCGTACTGGCCGTGCTCGGGTGAGCGCGGATCGGCCTGGACGCCGAGCGCCTCCTTACGCACGAGCGAGGAGAGGAGCGGCTCGAGCTCGCCTTCCGCCAAGCCGGAGAGCGCGGCGAGCCCGGCCCTCGTGAACGTCTTGCCGAGCACGGCCCCGTCCTGGAGCAGGCGTTTCTCGTCCGGCGAGAGGCCGTCGAGCCGGGCCGCAATCAGGGCGTGCAGTGTCTCCGGCACCTCGAGCGTGTCGATCTCGCCGACCGGCCGGTAGACCGTCCCCTCCTGCACGAGCAGGCCGCGGTCGAGCAACATCCGCACCGTCTCGACGGCATAGAGCGGAACGCCCTCCGCCCGCGCCAGGATCTGCGCGCGCAGGGCGGCCGGCAGACCCGGCACGAGCCCCGCGAGGAGCTCTTCCATTGCGGCGGCGGGGAGCGGCTCGAGGTAGATCGAGCTGAAGTTGCGATGGCCGGCGCCCCAGGTCGGCCGGCGCTCGAGCAGCTCCGGTCGTGCGAGCGTGATCACGTAGAGGGGAGAGTTGCGCGACCACTCGAGCAGGTACTCGACAAAGTCGAGCAAGCTCGCGTCCGCCCACTGCATGTCCTCGAAGGCGAGCACGGTCGGGTAGACGTCGGCCAGGCGCTCGAAGAAGAGCCGCCAGGCGGCGAACAGGTCCTGCTTGTCGCGCGCCTCCTGCTCGGCGAGGCCGAGGAGCTGCGCGATCCGCGGCTCGACGAACCGCAGCTCATCCGGGTCGGGGATGTGCTCCTCGAGCGTCGCGCGCAGCTTCGCGAGGGCCGAAGCCGGCTCTTCGTCCTCGATGATCCGGCAGCGCATGCGGACCATGTCCGCGAGCGCCCAGTAGGTGACGCCCTCGCCGTAGGCGAGGCAACGGCCCCGATGCCAGTACGTGAACTGGGGCAGACCGTCGAAGTACTTGTAGAACTCCCACGCAACGCGCGACTTGCCGATCCCGGCGATGCCGGTCACGGAAACGAGCTGGGCCTTGTGCTCGTCCGCGGAGCCGTGGAAGAGCTCCTTGATCTGGCGCAGCTCCCGGTCCCGGCCGACGAAGGGCGCCTCGAGCCCGGTCGACTTGAGCGAGCCGCGGGCGCCCGAGACGACGCGGAGCGCCTTCCAGAGCGGGACGAGCCCCTCCTTCCCCTTCAGCTCGAACGCGCCTGCCTCCTCGTAGACGACCGTCTCCTCGGTGGTGCGACGCGTCGACTCACCGACCAGAACCGTGCCGGGCTCGGCCGCAGACTGCACACGCGAGGCGGTGTTGACGAGGTCACCGGCGACCATGCCCTGTCCCTCGGCGCCGATCGTGACCGCGGCCTCGCCGGTGAGGACTCCCGCGCGAGCGCGCAGCTCGGGCGCGCCGAGCTCGTCGCCGAGGGCCGAGACGGCCGCGACCAGGTCGAGCGCGGCCCGCACCGCCCGTTCGGCGTCGTCCTCGGTCGCGGTCGGTGTTCCCCAGACCGCCATCACCGCGTCGCCGATGAACTTCTCGACCGTGCCGCCGTAGAGGCCGATCAGCCGGCTGCACGTGTCGAAATAGCGAGAGAGAAGCTCGCGCACCTCCTCGGCGTCGCGCGACTCGGAGAGCGTCGTGAAGCCGACCAGGTCGGCGAAGAGCACGGACACCAGCCGGCGCTCGGCGGTTGGCGCTTCGCGGAACGGCCGCGCCGGCGTTTCAGGTGCGAGCTGAGCTGACGCCCCACACTCGCCGCAGAACTTCTCGTCTGCCGCGAGCGCCGCGCCGCATGACGCACACGCGCGAGCGAGCGGCGATCCACACTCGCTGCAGAACTTCTTCCCTTGCAGGTTCTGCGTACCGCAACTTGAACAGAGCATCCTCGCTGCGGAGCCTACCCTCCCAACGTAGGCTTGGCCGATGCCGCTCTGTCGCGCATGCGGCCAGGAGAACCCGGAGGTCGCCCGCTTCTGCCTCGCCTGTGGGGCGTCACTCTCCGCCGAGGCCCCGCCGGGGGTCGAGCGCCGCATCGTGACCGTGATCTTCGTCGACCTGGTCGGCTTCACCGCCCGCGCCGAGCGACTCGACCCGGAGGAGGTGCAGGCGGTGCTGACGCCGTACCACGAGCGTGTCCGGCGCGAGATCGAGTCGTTCGGCGGGGTCGTCGAGAAGTTCATCGGCGACGCCGTGATGGGCCTGTTCGGCGCGCCGCTCGCGCACGGCGACGACGCGGAGCGCGCGGTGCGCGCCGCACTCGTCGTCCGTGATTGCGTCGATGAGCTCGCAGGCGGCGACCTGCAGATCCGGATCGCCGTCAACACGGGAGAGGCGGTCGTGTCGCTCGGCGCACGGCCGACGCTCGGCGAGTCCATGGTCGCGGGCGACGTCGTCAACACCGCGGCGCGCCTGCAGGCGGCCGCGCCGGTGAACGGTGTCGTCGTCGGCGAGGAGACCTATCGCGAAACCCGGGGCGTGATCGAGTACGACGCGACGGAGCCCGTCGTTGCGAAGGGGAAGGAGCACCCCGTCGAGGCGTGGATCGCGGTGCGCGCGCTGACGGAGGTAGGCGAGCGACCGCTCACGGGCTCGACGATCGTCGGGCGGGACAGCGAGCTCGCGATCCTGCGCACCTTCTGGGAGCGAGCCGCGACCGAGAAGCAGCCGCACCTCGTGTCGATCTTCGGATCGGCCGGCGTCGGGAAGACGACGGTCGCCGCCGAGTTCGCGCGCATCGCGGCCGAGAGCGGTGCGCGCGTGGTGCGGGGCCGCTCGTTGCCGTACCGCGAAAGCGGCACGTACGGCTCGCTCGCGAGCCAGCTGATGCAGCTGTGCGACGTCTTCGAGAGCGATTCGGCTGACGTGGTGGCGGACAAGCTGCGCGGGCGAACGGCGGAGCTGCTCGCGAACGGCGACGCGGATCCGGATCTCGTGGCGGGGCACCTCGGCGTGATCGTCGGCATCGACGCGGGCAACGAAGCTTCCGACCGCGACGCGCTCTTCTCCTCGGCGCGGCAGTTCCTCGAGGGAGCAGCGCGCGAGCAACCGATCGTCCTCGTGTTCGAGGACATCCATTGGGCCGACGCGAACATGCTCGATCTCATCGAGGCACTTGCGATGCGCGTGCGCGGGCTGCCGCTGCTCTTCGTTACCCTCTCCCGCCCGGAGCTGCACGACACACGGGAACGCTGGGCAGCGGGAATCTCGGCCTACACCGCCGTCACGCTCGCGCCGCTCGGCGAACGGCATGCGCGGGAGCTCGCGGTGCGGCGGCTCGGCGACACCGACCGCGTCGACGAGGTGATCCGCGTCGCCGAGGGCAACCCGCTCTTCATCGAGCAGCTCGCTGCGACGATCGACGAGACCGCCGCGGGGACGCTGCCGACAAGCGTCCGCGCGCTGGTCGCCGCCCGGCTGGACGCGTTGCCGCGCGCGGAGCGGGCGCTCCTGATCGACGCGTCGGTGGTCGGCAAGCTCTTCTGGTTCGGCGCCCTCCGCGCGATGGTCCCCGAGAACGGCGAGCTGACGCACCTGCTGGAAGAGCTCGAGCGCCGCGACCTCGTGCGTCGCGAGGCGGCCTCGATCATCGAAGGCGAGCACCAGTTCGCCTTCACGCACGTCCTGATCCGCGACGTCGCCTACGACCTGCTGCCGCGCGCCGACCGCGCCCGGCGGCATGCGCTCGTCGCCGAGTTCTTCGAGAGCTCGACCGGCGCGTCAGGCGAGGCGATCGGCGCGCTCGCACGCCACTGGCGCGACGCCGGTGACCACGTACGCGCGGTCGAGCAGCTCGTGCGCGCCGCCGAGCAGGCGGAGCGCGGCTGGGCGAAGGATCACGCCGCGCAGCTGTACCGCGAGGCGCTGGCGCTCGTTCCGGTGGAAAACGGGGAGCAAAGGAGCGCGCTCCGGCGGCGCCTCGCGATCGCCGCTCAGGCGGCCTTCCATGTGCCGGATGTCAGACGCTAGGAAAGTCGGCGGGCGTGACGTCGCCGGCGATCTCGTGGAGCGCGTCGATCTCATGCTTGCCGAGCCGCGCCGCATGCTCGCGGACCATCTCTTCGCTCGGTGCCGCGTAGATGCAAAACGTCCGCACCTTGCCGTCGTCGTCGACGACGACGTGGCTGTGCTCCCAGGTGATCTCGGTGAACTCGTCCTCGGTGAGCTCACGAGAACGGCGCCCAACGGGGCCCATCTCGGGCTCGGTGACGTCGAAGCTGCGAACGATCATGTAGCGCGGCATCAGGCGATACTAGCTCAGTGAGGGACGATCGTGGCATCAGCCTCGAGGAGCTGCAGCTTGCGGCGCGAAACCACGGGATGCCGCTGGAGGCGCTCCGCGACGACGTCACGCCGATCGGCCTCCACTACCTGCTGATCCACTACGACATCCCGCGGGTCGACGCGCAGACCTGGCGCCTGGAGGTCGACGGACGCGTCGGCACGGAGCTCTCGCTCGACCTGGACGCCCTCCGCGCGCTGCCGTCGCACGAAGTGGTCGCGACGATGGAGTGCGCGGGCAACGGCCGGGCGCGCCTCGAGCCCCGCCCGGTCAGCCAGCCCTGGCTGCTCGAAGCGGTCGGAACCGGCCGCTGGCACGGAGTTCTCCTGCGCGAGCTACTCCATCGCGCCGGGGTGAAGCCCGGTACCGCGGAGGTGCTCTTCACCGGGCTCGACCGCGGGATCGAAGGCGGCGAGGAGCAGTTCTTCCAACGCAGCCTCGCGCTCGCGGACGCGCAAGGGCCCGACGTGCTGCTTGCCTACGAGCTCAACGGCGTGCCGCTCCCGCCGCAGCACGGCTTCCCGCTGCGCCTGCTCGTTCCCGGTTGGTACGGGATGACGAACGTGAAGTGGCTGAGGCGCATCACGCTGACCGGCGAGCCGTTCACCGGCTACCAGCAGGCGCGCGGCTATCGCCTGCGCCAGACCGACGACGACGCGGGAGAGCCTTTGTCCCGGATCCACCCGCGCGCGTTGATGGTGCCGCCGGGCATCCCTGACTTCATGACCCGCGAGCGGACCGTGCAAGCCGGCACAGTGACGGTCGAGGGCCGCGCGTGGTCCGGTCTTGCACCCGTTGCGTCGGTCGAGGTCAGTACCGACGACGGCGCTACCTGGCAGGACGCGCAACTCGATCCGCCTGAGCTCGGCCGGTGGGCGTGGCAGCACTGGAGCTACGAGTGGAACGCAGCAGAGCCCGGGCGGCACGTGCTGGCCTGCCGTGCGCGCGACGTGGCAGGGAATGCGCAGTCGCTCGCCCAGCGCTGGAACGTCGGGGGCTACGCAAACAACGAAGTCCAGCGCGTCGTCGTCACGGTCGGATAGCGGCCTCGTCAGCCGAGCGCGCTGATCGAACCCAGGAGCCCGTGCACGCCCAGCTCGGTCTCGCCCAGCCAGTCGTGCGGGCCCGACGCGAAGAAGAGCGTGTCCGCGGGACCCGCGGTTCCCCCGTTGCCGAACGCGAGCGCCCAGAGGCCGTTCACCACGAGCGGCTTCCCCTTCGCGTTGTGCAGCGTTCCGTCGTACTTCCAGCCGGCGCCGTTCCGACTGAAGGCGTTGATCCGCCCGTCGCCGAAGTTGCCGACGAGCAGGTCGCCTCCGAAGCGCCCGAACGACCGCGGCGCGAGCGCGACCCCCCACGGCGCGTTCAGCAAGCCCCTGTGCGCGACATGTGCGACCAGACGGCCGTCGCGGTCGAACTCGTCCACGTAGCCGCCGGTCGGAGAGTCGTTCCCATTGACCGGAGCGCGCGCAACGTAGGTGACGAACAGGTGGCCGGCGATCGCCTGGATGCCGAACGGTGCATACCACTCGGGGATCGAGCGATCGACGAACGCGCCCGGACGTCGCACACGCTGCCAGTGCGAGTCGTAGACGTCGACGCGCGCGTTGTGGAAGTCCGTTGCATAGACCTGCTCGCCGTCGATCGCGACACCTCGGAACACCGCTGCCTCCACGGCTTCGTCGACGACCACGATCGCCTCGGTTGACCAGCCCTTCGGGACAGTCGGGGTCCAGGCGCGCAGCATCCCGTCCTCGCACGCGTAGATGAACCGCGCGGGATCAGACTTCCCACCTGCCGAGATGCGGAAGCTCTTGCCGCCGTAGTAGACGACTCCCGTCGGCCCGCCCTCGACCGTGACTGTGAGCACCTGCTTCCGACCCTCACCGGAGTAGAGGGTGCTCGTCGCACTCGCTTCGTTCGACGTCCACCAAGGACCGGTCGGACTGGCGGCGATCCCCCACGCGTTCACGAGCCGCGAATCGACGGTGGACGCGCGTCGGTGCTCATCCGAAACGAGCCCGTGCACGGCGTACGCATTGCGCGGACCGCCACCGAGCGCGAGGGTCGAGCCGACCGCTATGCCGGCGAGGACGAACGCCGCGACGACGGCGACGCGCACCGGCTCACCGCGGCGGGGCGGTCGAGTCGCGAATGACGAGCTTGGTCGCGAGCTCCAGCCGGAGTGCGTCGACGCGCTGGCCCTCGATGAGCCGCACGAGCAGGCTGACGCCCATCCGTCCCATCTCGGCGAGCGGCTGCCGAACCGACGTGAGCTGCGGCGTGACGATGCGGGCCGGCTCCGTGTCGTCGAAGCCGACGACCGAGAGTTCGTGCGGTATCGAGAGGCCGCGCTTGTGTGCAGCGTGCAGCACTCCGATCGCGACGTTGTCGTTGAAGCCGAAGATGGCAGTCGGCGGGTCTGGGAGCGCGAGCAGCTTCTCGGCCGCCTGCGTGCCCTGAGGGATGCGCCAGTCCGAGTACACGATCAGCTCCGGGTCGGGCAGGATCCCGGCGCCCGCGAGCGCGGCACGGAAGCCATTCAGCCGTTCCTCCGTCGCGTACCAGCCGGGGGCGCCCGCGATCGCGCCGATGCGGCGGTGTCCGAGCTCGAGCAGGTGCTCCGTCGCCTGCTTCGCGCCCGAGGCGTGCATCGCCGCCACGCACGCGATGCCCTCGGGGGGCGCCTCGCGCGGGTCGACGACGACGAACGGGAACCCCTGACGCTGCAGCATGCGGAGCTCATCTGCCGACTCCTCCGGCAGCATCAGGATCGCCCCGTCGGTCGTTCCGCGCATCAGGCGATCGAGGAGCGACATCTCGCGATCGTGATCGTGGAAGGTCGGTGCGAGGACGATCCGCATGTCGCGCTCGTAGAGGGCCTCGGACGCACCGCTCAGCATCGGCCCGAAGTAGGCGTCCGCAACGAGCGGCAGCGTCAGTCCGATCATCCCGGTGCGGCCGCTCGAGAGCCCGCGTGCGCCGCGGTTCGTGCTGAACCCCTGCTCGCGGACCACTTGGAGGACGTTCTCGCGCGTCTCCGGCGCCACGTCGGGCCGGTCGTTGAGGACGCGCGAGACGGTCGCGATCGAGACGCCGGCGAGATCGGCGATGTCCCGGATCGTTGCGCGGCCGCGGAACGGCGGCTCTTGACGAGTGTCTGCCTGCGCCATCGAGCGCCTATTGAAGCACTCGGAAACGTTTCCGGCAATTCCCGGCAGAATTTACAGGTTACGGAGTGGAAACGCTTGACATGAGCCTAGCTGCCGTGTTAACCGTTCCCGGAAATTTACGGTACTGAATCCCGGTTCGATCCTCAGTCGCCCCCGGCGGCAGGAAAGGAAGACCAAATGTCCCATCAGTCCCCACGTTCCACCCGCGCCTCTCTGGTCGCCGCGACGAGCGCCGCCGTCATCCTGGCGGCCTTCGTCGTCGTCGCCGTCGCGTCGGCAAGACCGAGCGGCGTCGACCTCAAGACCGCCCCGCTCGCCGGCCACCCGTGCCTCGTGATGACGGGTGCGGGCGATCCGGCGTTCACCAAGAACTTCAACCCGTTTACGGCGACGGGCCTCCCGACCGGTCAGTTCGTGAGAGGCGCCGTCTACGAAGGCCTCACGGTCTCGCCCGAGGGTGGCAAGCCGACGCTCCCGTGGCTCGCCCGCACCTGGAAGTGGAGCAACGGCAACAAGACGCTGACGCTGCAACTGGCCAAGGGCGTCAAGTGGTCCGACGGCAAGTCGCTCACCTCGACCGACGTGGTCTACAGCCTCACGGCCGGCAAGCAGAACAAGGTGATGGACGTGATCGGCCTGACGCGGCCCGAGACGAACATCGCGTCGATCCAGGCGAAGGGCTCGTACGCCGTCGTGATCAACCTGAAGACGCCGGACTCGCAGTTCATCGCATCGACGTTGAACAACACGTACGTGATCCCGCGTCACATCTGGTCGAAGGTCGCAGACCCTGCGACGTTCACCAACCCGAACCCAGTCGGGTCCGGCCCGTTCACGCGCATCACCCGCTTCACCACGCAGGACTACGTCTTGAGCAAGAACCCGAAGTACTGGCAGGCCGGCAAGCCGCTGATCAACTGCCTCGAGTACGTGCAGGCGTCCTCCAACGACGCGGCGCTTGCGCTCTCACAGCACGGAGCGGTCGACTGGACGCACAACTTCGTCCCGAACGTCGAGAAGGCGTACGTCGCCAAGGACCCGAAGCACTTCCACGCGTTCTACGCGACCACCGCGTACCCGATCGCGCTCGTCTTCGACAACAACCAGTACCCGTACAGCATCGTCGGCTTCCGACATGCGCTCTCGCTGGCGATCGACCGCAACACGGTGTCGAAGCTCGGTGAGTACGGCTACGCGCCGCCGACCGACGCGATCGGCCTGAACGGGCTCTTCCCGCAGTGGGTGGCCGACCCGAAGGTGAAGGCCCGCGCGAAGGCGATGGCGACCTACAACCCGACGGCAGCGAAGAAGCTGCTCACCGACAGCGGATTCACCTACAAGGGCAGCAAGCTCATCGACCCGAAGGGCAACGCCGTCTCACTCGACATCCATGTGATCTCGGGCTGGTCGGACTGGGTCGCATCGAACCAGATCATCACGAAGAACCTCCAGGACATCGGCATCGACTCGAACGTGAAGCTCGAGCCGGACTGGGGCTCCTGGTTCCCGAACGCGTTCGCGACGAAGAACCCGACCCTGCTCTGGCAGAACGGGTCGCAGGCCTCGCCGTACGGCTTCTTCAACGCGAACCTGTCGCAGAATGCGCTCATCCCCTCGGGCCAGGACGCATCGACGACGGGCAACTGGTCGCACACCGCCAATGCCCCGGCGACCGACCTGCTCAACCAGTGGAAGGTCACGCTCGATCCGAAGAAGCAGCAGGCGATCGCAACGAAGCTCGAGACGATCTTCCTCGACACGATGCCGATCGTCCCGCTGTTCATCGGGCCGCGGTGGTCGACCTACAGCACGAAGTACTTCCATTGCTTCAACTCGCCGAAGAACTTCTACGGCGATCCGATCTTCTCCACGTTCCCGGACAACCTGTTGTCGTTCACCCGCATCTGTCCCGGCGGTCACGCCGGTCCGTAGCGGGCTTGGGGGCACCCGGGCGGGACTTCGGTCCCGCCCGGTGCATACTCGGCACGACACAACGGCACCACTGACCTGTGCGCTGGTTCCTTCGCAGACTCGTCTTCTACGCCTTCGCGATGTGGGTGGCGCTCACCCTCAACTTCCTGCTGCCGCGGCTGATGCCCGGCGACCCGATCGCCGGTGTGCTGGCGCACCTCTCGCCGTCGCAGATCCAGGCGAACCCGGGGATCATCCAGACCTACCAGGCGCTCCTCGGCGGCGGCAAGGGGACGATCTGGCACGACTACGTCGTCTACCTGAGCCGCCTGTCGCACCTGAACTTCGGGGTCTCGACGTCGAACTACCCGGCGCCGGTCTCGGAGGTGATCGGCCGCACCCTCCCCTATTCGATCTTCCTCGTCGGCGTTGCGTTCCTGATCGCGTTCGCGCTCGGCACGACGGTCGGGATGATCGCCGCGTGGCGGCGGGGCGGAGCCGTCGACTCGGTCGTCGTGCCGACACTAATGGCGCTGGGCGCGTTCCCCGCGTTCTTCACCGCGCTGCTCAGCGTCTACTTCTTCGGGCTGAACCTGAACTGGTTCCCGATCCAGCACGGCTACGACAGCGGCCTCGTTCCCGGTTTCGACTGGGCGTTCCTGTCGAGCGCGTTCCGGCATTCGCAGCTCCCGATCATCGTCATCGTCTCCGCGTTCGCGGGCGGCTGGGTGCTGAACATGCGCACCGTGATGATCAACACGATCAGCGAGGAGTACGTCGCGATGGCGCAGGCGAAAGGCCTGCGTGACCGCCGCGTGATGACGCGGTACGCCGGGCGGAACGCGATCCTGCCGCCGCTGAACGGCTTCGCGGCGCAGTTCGCCGGCGCCGTCGGAGGGCTCGTGTTCATCGAGTACGTCTTCAGCTACCCGGGCGCGGGACTCACGCTGCAACAGGCCGCGCTCGGCAACGACTACCCGTTGACGCAGGCGCTGCTGCTCGTGTTCGCGTTCTGCGTGATCGGCTCGAGCTTCATCATGGACCTCCTCAACTTCGTCCTCGACCCGCGCGTGCGAGCGAGCTGATGTCGCAGTTGCAGCCCATGGTCGAGCCGGAGCTCGCGCCGCTCAGCGTCTTTGCACCGCACAAGCGGAGTCGACTGCACCTTCCCGGCTGGCTCAGGTTGCTGCTCGCCAACCCGAAATCGCGGTTCGGGCTGCTGGTCGTCGGCTTCATGATCGTGATCGCGGTGATCGCGCCGTGGATCTCGGTCAGCAACCCGACCGACTTCAACATCCTCGCCACGCGGCAGGCGCCGTCTTGGAACCACCTCTTCGGCACGACCGACCAGGGCAGCGACATCTTCTCGCAGGTCGTGCTCGGCACGCGGCGCTCGCTGATCCTCGGCGCTGCCGCCGCAATGATCGCCACGGCACTTGCGGCGACGCTGGGCATCCTCGCGGCGTACGCCGGCGGGATCGTCGACGAGGTCGTCAACTTCCTGACGAACGTCTTCCTCGTCATCCCGACGATCCCGCTGCTCGTCGTGATCTCCGGCTATCTGAAGGCGCGCGGCATGACGACGATGATCCTCGTGCTCGGGTTCACGCTCTGGGCATTCGAGGCGCGCATCTTGCGCGGGCAGGCGCTGTCGCTCAAGAACCGCGACTTCGTCCAGGCGGCGAAGGTCGCCGGCGAGTCGACGTGGCGCATCGTCTTCGGCGAGCTGATGCCGAACATGATCAGCCGCATCGCCGCGGCGTTCGTGCTCGTCTTCTACATCGCGCTGCTCGTCGACGCGGGCCTCGAGTTCCTGGGCCTCGGCGACACGACGCATGTCAGCTGGGGCATGGTCCTCTACTGGGCGCAAACGAACTCGACGGTGCTCCAGGGCGAATGGTGGCCGTTCCTCTTCCCGGGCCTCGCGCTCGTGCTGACCGTCGTCGGCCTCGTCTTCCTGCTCGCCGGGATCGACGAGGTCAGCAACCCTCGCCTGCGGAACACCAGGCGGTCGAAGTGACCGCCGTGGCGCGCGAGGCCCAGCAGTCCGCCGCGGAACGGAAGGCGCTCGTCGAGCTGCGGGGCCTCACGGTCGCCTACGGCGACGTCGTGGCCGTCGACGGCATCGACCTGACGATCGGCGCCGGCGAGATCCTCGGGCTCGCGGGCGAATCCGGCTGCGGCAAGACGACCGTCGCGAACACACTGATGCAGATCCTGCGCCCCCCCGCCCACATCGCCGGCGGCAGCATTCTCTTCCGCGGCGACGACCTGACGAAGCGGAGCTCCGAGGAGCTCCGCCGCTACCGCTGGCAAAACGTCTCGATGGTCTTTCAGAGCGCGATGAACGCGCTCAACCCCGTGATGCGCGTCGGCGACCAGTTCGTCGACATGATGCACGCGCACGAGCGCATCGCCAAGCGTCAGGCGTTGCTGCGCGCAGGGGAGTTGCTCGACCGCGTCGGCATCGACAAGCGCCGTATCCGCGCGTATCCCCACGAGCTCTCCGGCGGCATGCGCCAGCGCGTGATCATCGCGATGGCGCTCGCGCTCCACCCGGAGCTCGTGATCATGGACGAGCCGACGACCGCGCTGGACGTCGTTGTGCAGCGCGAGATCCTGCAGCAGGTGCGCGACCTGCAAAGCGAGCTCGAGTTCGCAGTGCTGTTCATCACGCACGACCTCTCGCTGCTCTTCGAGGTCGCGGATCGGATCGCGATCATGTACGCGGGCGAGATCGTCGAGCAAGGGGCGGCGGCGCAACTGCACACCGAGGCCCGGCACCCGTACACGCTGGGGCTGATCCGCTCGTTCCCGTCGCTGACCGGGCCGCTCGAGCGGATGACCGGCATTGCGGGCTCGCCGCCAGATCTGGCCTCGCCGCCGGCCGGTTGCCGCTTCCATCCCCGCTGCCCGCACTGCATCGACGAGGAGAGCGCGCTGCACACGCTGCAGACCTCGGTCCGGCCACAGCTTCGCGACGTCGGGCCGGGACACCAGGTCGCGTGCCATCTGGTGGAGCAGCGCGGATGACGGCGACGCCCATCTACGCGCCGCTCGAAGTCCGCGGGCTGACGAAGCACTTTCCTGCGGGCAACGGGCTGATCGACCGGAGCCGCGTCCACGCCGTCGACGACGTCACCTTCGCGCTGCGGCCGGGCACGATCACGGCACTCGTTGGTGAGAGCGGCAGCGGCAAGAGCACCGTCGCCCGTTTGCTCGCCCGCCTCTACGACCCGACGCGCGGCAGCATCCTCTACGAGGGGAGCGACGTGACGCGCGACCGGCGGCGGCGTGACGTCCTCGGTTACCGCTCGCAGGTCCAGATGATCTTCCAGGATCCGTTCGGCTCGCTGAACCCGGTCAAGACGGTGCGTCACCACCTCGCCCGCCCGCTCCGCATCCACAAGCTGGCGACGCGCGCAAACGTCGAAGCGCGCGTGCTCGCGCTGCTGAAGCAGGTCGGGCTCATTCCCCCGGAGAAGGTCGCGGACAAGTACCCGCACGAGCTTTCCGGCGGCCAGCGGCAACGCGTCGCGATTGCGCGCGCGCTCGCCGTTCAACCGACCGTGGTGATCGCCGACGAGCCGACGTCGATGCTCGACGTTTCGATCCGGATCGGGATCCTCAACCTGATGGCCGACCTCAAAAAGGATCACGGGCTCGCATTCCTCTACGTCACACATGACCTCGCGAGCGCCCGCTACGTCGCGGACACCGTGCTCGTCATGTACGCCGGCCAGATCGTCGAGCAGGGCCCCGCCGATGGCGTCTTGCAGAGCCCGCTTCACCCGTACACGCAACTGCTGCTCGCCTCGGTGCCCGATCCCGCGGTCCCGGTACGCGAGCGCATCGAGGTGCGCAAGGGCGTTGCGTCCGCAGCCGTCGACCCGCCCGCGGGCTGCCGCTTCGTCCAGCGCTGCCCGTTGCGCATCGACATCTGCTCGCGCGTCACGCCCGAGCTCATAACCGCGCAGCCCTCCCAGAGCGCGCGCTGTCACGTCACGGCTCCCGCACCTGCCATCCGAGAGGAAATCGATGACAAGCCAACTCACTAAGTCGTTCCCTGCCGAATTCGTCTGGGGCGCAGCGACTGCGTCGTACCAGATCGAGGGCGCAGCGAACGAGGATGGTCGCAGCGAAAGCGTCTGGGACCGCTTCGCGGCGACGCCGGGGAAGGTGCGCAACGGGGACACCGGCGCGATCGCGTGCGACTTCTACCACCGCTATCGCGAAGACATCGCGCTCATGCGCGAGCTCGGGCTCGACGCGTTCAGGTTCTCGATCGCGTGGCCACGCGTGCTTCCCGACGGTCGCGGGCGCGCCAACAAGGCCGGGCTCGACTTCTACGACAAGCTCGTCGACGAGCTGCTCGGCAACGGGATCGCCCCGTTCGTGACGCTCTTCCACTGGGACACGCCGCAGGTGCTCGAGGATGCCGGCGGCTGGCCCGCCCGCGACACCGTCGACGCTTTCTGCGAATACGTCGAAGCGGTGTCGGAGCGGCTCGGAGATCGGGTCGGGCACTGGATCACGCACAACGAGCCGTGGGTCGTCTCGTGGGTCGGGCACGGCTGGGGCCACCACGCGCCGGGCCGCGAGTCGGACGCCGACGCGCTCGCGACCGCGCATCACCTCCTGCTCTCGCATGGTCGCGCCGTCGAGATCCTGCGCGCCAATTCCCCGTCATCGCAGATCGGGATCACCCTCAACCTCGACACGTCGTACCCCGCAAGCGACTCGGAGGAGGACGCCGCCGCGACGCGCTGGGTCGACGGGCTCCACAACCGGTGGTTCCTCGACCCGCTCTTCCTCGGTCACTACCCCGAGGACATGGCGGAGGCCTGGGCGGAGATCATGCCCGAGGTGCGCGAGGGCGACCTCGAGACGATCTCGGCACCGATCGACTTCCTCGGCGTCAACAACTACACCTCACCGCTCGTTGCGGCGGACGAGAACGGCGGCCGCTCGCAGATCGTGCGGCGCAACGACGTCGACCGCACCGACATGGGCTGGGAGGTCGTCCCGGAAGGTCTCGAGGACCTGCTCGTACGGCTGCACCGCGACTACGCGCCGGCCGCGATCTACGTCACCGAGAACGGCGCGGCGTACCCCGACGTGCGCGGGCACGACGGGAGCGTGAACGATCCCGAGCGGCAGTCGTATCTGCAGGAGTACCTCGCCGGCGCGTCGCGCGCGCTCGCGCAAGGCGTCCCGCTCCGCGGCTACTTCGCTTGGTCGCTCTTCGACAACTTCGAGTGGGCGTGGGGCTACTGGAAGCGCTTCGGCCTTGTCTACATCGACTACGCCACGCTCGAACGGGTGCCGAAGGGAAGCTTCTACTGGTACCGCGACTACATCGCGGCGCAGCGCGTGCGCACTGCGGGGACGGAAGAAGCGGCCTGAACCGCGAAGGGTCGAACCGGGGGCCACCGTGGGGGCCCCCGGTTCGCGTTCTCTAAGCCGCGTCCGGCGTCTGCATCATCCGGAACGCATTCCCGGACGAGTCGCGGAACCCGGCGTCGATCCCGTACGGCTGTTGCGTCGGCTCCTGCGAGAACTCGACGCCGCGGCTCTTCAGCTCTTCGAACACCTGCTGGCAGTTCTCGACGGTGAAGAACAGTCCGCCGAGGACGCCCCGCCCCAGCAGCTCCTTGAGCATCGACTTCGTGTCGGCCTCGAAGAAGTCCGGCACGGTCATCAGCGCGAGCGCGACATCCTCCTGCCCGGGAGTCCCGACCGTCAGCCAGCGGAAGCCGCCGAGCTCGGGGAGGGTCACGTCGTCGCGGAGCTCCATGCCCAGCTTCTCCGTATAGAAGGCGAGGGCTTCGTCCTGGTCGTGCACCCAGACGTTCACGTGGGTGAGCTTGTTGAGCATCTGCGTTCCTTTCGTTCAGCGGGTCGAAGGCGACGTTAGTCCCGGGTCGTCGCCTTGTCTTCTCGAAAGCTGCTGGATCGCGGGCGCGCCCACGCCTGCAGCACGCAGGTCGGGATGCGCGCGCGGTACGAGGCGGGCGGATAGGCGGCGCGGTACGCGGTCGGCGTGCAGCCGTACGTCCGGCCGAAGCTCGTCGTGAACGACCCGACGCTGGTCAAGCCCACCGTGAAGCAGATGTCGGCGACGGTGCGGTCGGTCGAGCGGAGCAGCGCGGCGGCCCGCTCGAGACGTCGTGTCAGGAGGTACTGGTGCGGCGTCTCGCCGAATGCCCGGCGGAACTCGCGGCTGAAGTGCGCGGGCGAGAGCCGAGCTGCCTGGGCGAGGACCGGCACGTCGAGCGGATCGCGATAGCGCGCGTCGATCAGGTCCTTCGCGCGAAGCAGATGCCTGGTGGCGGGAACGGTCGCCATCGACGATCAGTATTCCCGACGACGTGGGAACACGAGCAGCCCACAGGCCGGTTGAGCCCGGCAGCCTTCCGCTCCGCCTAGACTCGACGCGATGGGGTCTTGTCCAACCTGTGGTGCGGAGCTTCCTGGTGCATTCCCGTTCTGCCCGTTCTGCGGAGCGGCGCTCGAGGCCGCGGCGCCCGCCCCGTCCGCACGCGAGCGCAAGGTCGTGTCGGTCCTCTTCTGCGATCTCGTCGGCTTCACCGCTGCATCGGAAGCGGCGGACCCGGAAGACGTGCAGGCACGGATCGAGCGCTACCACCGGAAGCTGCGCACGCAGATCGAGACTCACGGCGGAACGGTGGAGAAGTTCATCGGCGACGCCGTGATGGCCGTGTTCGGCGCGCCGGTCTCGCATGAGGACGACCCCGAGCGCGCCGTCCGGGCAGGACTGCGAATCCTGCGGGCGATCGACGAGTTGAACGAGGAGGACCCCGGTCTCGATCTGAGCGTGCGCATCGGCGTCAACACCGGTGAAGTGGTGGTCGCGCTCGAGGCACGCCCCGAGCAGGGCGAGGGAATGGTCGCGGGCGACGTCGTGAACACCGCCGCGCGCATTCAGGCTGCCGCACCGGTCGGCGCCGTCGCGGTCGGCGAAGAGACGTTCCGCCAGACCGAGCGCGTGATCGTCTACCAAACGCTCCCGGCGGCCGAGGCGAAAGGCAAGTCCGCGCCCATCCCGATCTACCGCGCCGTCGAACCGCGTAGTCGCTTCGGAGCGGATCTGATCCGCACGCACGAGTCGCCGTTCGTCGGGCGCGAGGTCGAAAAGACGCTCCTGCAAGGTCTGTTCGAGCGCTCCGTGCGCGACTCCTCGGCGCAGCTCGTGACGCTGGTCGGCGAGCCCGGGGTAGGCAAGAGCCGCCTCGTCGCAGAGTTGTTCGCGTACATCGAGGCTTCGCCCGAGCTCGTCACGTGGCGGCAGGGAAGGTGCCTGCCCTACGGCGAAGGCATCACCTTCTGGGCACTCGGCGAGATCGTCAAGGCACACGCGGGCATCTACGAGTCCGACCCGCCCGACGCGGCCGCGCGCAAGCTCGACCTGATGCTGCCCGACACGGAGGAGCGCCCATGGCTGCGCGCGCGCCTGCTGCCGCTGCTCGGCATCGACTCGGGGCAGGCGCCGTCGCGTGACGAGTCATTCACCGCATGGCTGCGCTTCATCGAGCAGATCGCCTCGACCGGCCCGACGGTGATCGTCGTCGAAGACCTGCACTGGGCCGACCCGGCGCTGCTCGAATTCCTCGCGCACCTCGCGGAGTGGTCGCAGGGGGTGCCGCTCCTCCTCGTCTGCACCGCGCGGCCGGAGCTCTTCGAGAAGCACTCGGCCTGGGCGGGCGGGCTCCGCAACGTCCAGACGATCAGCCTGTCGCCGCTCTCCGACGCGGAGACGAGCCTGCTCGTGACGGCGCTCCTCGAGGAGGCGGTGTCCGACGAGGTTCGCACGGCGGTCCTCGAGCGTGCGGGCGGCAACCCGTTCTACGCGGAGGAGTTCGTGCGGCTGCTCGCGGACCGCGGCCTCGACGACAGCACTGCATTCCCCGACAGCGTGCAGTCGTTGATCGCCGCGCGGCTCGACACCCTGAGCCCGGACCGCAAGGCGCTGCTGCAAGACGCCGCGGTCGTGGGAAAGATCTTCTGGTCCGGAGCGCTCGCCACCATGGGCGGTCGTCCTCTCGAGGAGGTGGAGCAGGCGCTGCACGAGCTCTTGCGCAAGGAGCTCGTGCGGCCGTCGCGCACCTCGACGATGGAAGGCGAGGCCGAGTACGCGTTCTGGCACGCGCTCGTGCGCGACGTCGCCTACGGCCAGACCGCCCGCGTCGACCGGGCTCGGCGCCACCGTTCGGCCGCGAGCTGGCTGGAGGAGAAGGCGGGGGAGCGTGTCGAGGACCTCGCCGAGGTGCTTGCGCACCACTATCTGCAGGCGCTCGAGCTCACCGAGGCCGCCGGCGATGGCGACGGAGCCGGCGATCTCGGCCCGTCGGCGCGACGCTATCTCGCGCTCGCCGGCGAACGGGCGCTCGGGCTCGACACGGCCCGGGCGGAGGAGCTGCTCCGGCAAGCGCTCGCGCTCTGCGGCGAAGACGACGCGGAGCGGCCGGAGCTGATGACGCGGTTCGCGCACGCCGTTCTCTTCCGGGGCCGGCCTCGCGAGGCGGCCAAGACGCTCGACAGCGCGCTCACGCTCCTCCGGGCCGCCGACGACCCCGAAGCGACGGCACGCGCCCTCATCCTCCGCTCGGAGGCCGCAAAGGGAAATGCCGAGGCCGAGCATCTGGAGTACGCGCGCGAAGCGGTCGCGCTGCTCGAGGCGCGCGCACCCAGTGCCACGCTCGTCGACGCCCAGGCGCAACTTTCGTCGTCACTGCACATCACCGGCGCGCTCGCCGAATCGATCGCTGCCGCCGACCGTGCACTCGAGCTCGCGGAGGAGCTCGGCCTACCGATGCCGGCGCGGGCGCTCGCCACCCGCGGTGTCTGCCATGCCTTCGTCGGCGATCGCAACGGGCTGGACGAGATGGCTACGGCCCTCCAGTTGCTCCTCCAACGGGGCGCCGGTGGCGAAGTGGCCCGGCTGATGAACCACCACGCGATCGTCCGTTACATGCTCGACGGCCCCGCCGCATCGATTGCCGACTTCGAGCATGGGGTCTCCTTCAGCCGCGAGCGCGGGCTGATCCAGCTCGCCACGCTGATGGAGGCGAACCTCGTCGAAACGCTCGCGGAGACGGGGCGAGTCGACGAGGCCCTCGAACGAGCCGGACGGCTCGCCAGCGAGGCCAAGGCATCTGGCAACGCTCTCGCCCTGCAGCAGGCGTACATGACCCAGGCGATCATCCGGACCGCGCGAGGCGACGCGTCATTCGCGCTCGAACGAGCAGACGATCTGCTGGGAGCAGGCAGCAACCTCGATCAACTGGTGAGTGGCAGCGCGGTCGTCGCGAGTGCGCTGCTCGTCGCGGGCCGGAATCACGAGGCTCACGCCCTGCTGACGGCGCTCGATGCGCACCCGGACGGTCGCGGGAACAGCAACTACCCCACGGTCCTTCCCGGCCTCGTGCGCACCGCCTTCGGCGTAGGAGATGCCGAGCTCGCGCAACGGCTCACCGAAGGAGTCGAGGTGGAATACGCGGTCCAGAACAATGCCGTCGAGGCTGCCCGCGCACAACTCGCCGAGCATGCAGGGAGGCATGCAGAGGCCGAGGCGCTTTACGGGTCTGCGGCTGGGCGATGGGAGGAGCTTGGCCTTGTCCCCGAGCACGCGTATGCCTTGCTGGGCCAAGGCCGGTGCCTGCTGGCACTCGGCGACGACGACGCCGAACGCCCGCTGAGCCAGGCGGCCGAGCTGTTCCGCGCCATCGGGTACCGCCCCGCGCTCGCCGAGGCCGAATCGCTCACCGCGGGGCTAAAGCTCTGATTCGGTGCTACCGTGTTTCATAAGTGAGCGAGTGCCGGATGCGCGACGTGCGCCTCCTCTGCCCGTTCTTTCAGGTAGTGGGAGGTGTATGTATATGGCAACCGGAACCGTCAAGTGGTTCAACGCCGACAAGGGTTATGGCTTCATCACCCCTGATGAAGGCGGCAAGGATCTTTTCGTCCACCACAGCTCGATCTCCGGCGACGGCTACAAGTCGCTGAACGAGAACGACAAGGTGCAGTTCGATGCTGCCGAGGGCGCCAAGGGCCCCGAGGCACAGAACGTCGCTGTTCAGTCCTAGGACTTCGAGCGCGATCGAGCGGGGCCGGGAGCGATCCCGGCCCCGCTCTTTTTCGGCGTTTGCAGGAACAATCGGACGCGCCGCGCGCGGCCGGCCGCGAGTAGCTGCTACCTTGAAGAGACGGATCGCGCAGTTGCGGCCGTGAGATTCAGCTTCTCGTTCCTCCTTTCAAGGCGATTCGAGTTTCTTGCATCTCGAATCCCTGAACCAAGGAGTCGAACAACTTGTCGAAGTCTTTCAGCGCCCTCGGCGTGAGTACGCCTGTCGTGCGTACGCTCGCTGAGCGCAACATCACCACACCGTTTGCGGTGCAGAGCCTTGTGCTCGAGGACGCCCTCGCGGGCGTCGACATCCTCGCCGCGTCCCCCACGGGGTCGGGCAAGACCCTCGCCTTCGGGATCCCCGTCGTCGAGCGCACCGCACCGAGCGGCAGCCGCCCGGGCGCTCTCGTCCTCGTGCCGACCCGCGAGCTCGCCTCGCAGGTCGTGGAAGACCTACGCCCGCACGCCAAGGCGAAGGGCCTGCAGATCGCTGCCGTCTACGGCGGCACGGCGCTCGGCCCGCAGGCGAAGCGTGCCAAGCAGGCGAACATCCTGGTCGCCACACCCGGCCGGCTCTTCGACCTGATCGAGCGCGGCATGGTCCACCTCGGCGGCGTTCGCGTCCTCGTCCTGGACGAGGCCGACCGCATGCTCGACATGGGCTTCCGCCCGCAGGTCGACCGGATCCTGAGGGGAGTCCCCGAGAACCGGCAGACGATGCTGTTCTCCGCGACGCTCGACGGTCCTGTCGCCGATCTCGCCCGCCGCTACACCTCGAACGCCGTTCGCTACACCGCCGCCGCGCCGATCGAGGCGAAGCGGGGAGAGATCGAGCACCACTTCGTGCCGGTCACGGCAGAGGGCAAGCTCGAAGCGCTCGTCGAGAAGCTCGGCGGCGACCGCGGGCTCGCACTCGTCTTCGTCCGCACCAAGCACGGCGCGGACAAGCTCGCCCGCAAGCTCTCACGGCAGCACGCCGTGCCGACCGTCGTCATGCACGGCAACATGTCGCAGAACGCGCGCGAACGCTCGCTCGCGCAATTCGAGTCGGGCCGCGTCTCGACGCTCGTCGCGACCGACGTTGCCGCCCGCGGCCTCGATGTCGATGACATCACGCACGTGATCAACTTCGATCCGCCACACAGCGACGATGATTACGTGCACCGCGTCGGCCGCACGGGCCGCGCCGGCCGGAGCGGCACGGGCGTCACGTTCGTCACGCCCGAGCAGCGTGCCGACGTCCAGAAGCTCGCGAAGAACCTTGGTCACGCCGACGCGTTCGCCGCGTCGGGTATGGCCGTCGCGGCGGCCGCACCAGCGGCCCGCCGCGGCACTCGCACGCGCAACCGCAAGCGCCGCTGATTTAGAGGCTAGTTCGGCGCCGCGACTGCAGGGACGACCGGCGTCGGCGCCGGCTGGCGCTTCGGCGCCGGCCGCGCGCCGACCAGCCGGAACCCCGCGAACATCAACGCGATCCCGACGAGCTCGCCCGCGTAGACGAACGAGTAGTCGCCGAGCCGCGACATGCCCGTCGCGAGCGCGACGACGAGCGCACCTGAACCGATCCAGACATTCGTGCGCACGCGTTGCCGTCGCGCAATCGAATAGAGAGAACCGCCGATCAAGAACACGCTGCCAAAGGTGTTCAGGGCGGCCGCCCACAGGAACGCATGCCCGATGAGGGCGCCGTTCGCGGGCGGTCGCCCACTCGCCGTGTCGGCAAGCACGCGGGCATCGACCGGCGCAACGAGCACCGAGATGAGCGCCGCCATCGTGGCGAGGACGAGCGCGCCCAGCAACACGTCACGCGCGCGGCGCGGGAGCAGGAGCCACGCGGAGCCGGCGCCGAGATACGCCACCGTAAGCACACCACCGGCCAGGTAGTAGGTGCGGAAAAGCGCCGGCGTCCAGCCGCTCCGCTGCGCGATCGCCTCGCAGCTCGTGGCTACCGCGAAGAGCATGAAGCCGACGGCCCACAGCCCCTTCTGCCCCGCCGGCCGCTTGCGGAACGACACTGCGAGCAGCAGGGCGAACAGCAGCGAGAGCAGTGCCGCGGCGACGGGCAGCAGCGAGTGGATGACGGAGGGCGTCGTCGCGTCGGGGCGCGATGAGATCGCGGTGATCGCCGCGCCGGCCGGCACGACCCGCAGGTAGCTGTAGTCGCGGCCACCGAACATTCCCTCGTGCGTGGCGGTGAAGGCGTACCGCCCCGGTGCGAGCGGACGCACGGGTGCGAGCGCGAGCGTGATGCCGCCGCGCGAGCGAACGCGGAGCGGGATCGAGCCGCCGTGGTCGAGATCGAAGATCCGGTACGCCGATGTCGCGTCGAGAGCCGCCGCGCGGACGAGCAGCGTTTGCACCTGCACACCATGGACGCGCAGCGCATCCGCGGGGAACGTGCTCTGTGGGTCGGACCAGGCAAAGAGCTTCACGGGGCCGCGCGGCGTCACGAGGAACTGGCCGGTGACGTCGTTCGTCAACCGGGGCTCGTACGAGTAGCGCACCGTGCTCGACCCGATGCCGGCGACCGCCGGGACGAACGGCAGCGAGACGAGCAGCAGCAACAGCGCGCCGGCGGCGATGCCTACCCGCGTCCGGTACGCGGCGCCGCCCCGGCGCTTGCGCGCCTCACGCGGCGGGTCGAGCAGCCGCCGTCGTCTGAGGTGTGCCCGGTAGAGCGCTGCCGCGGAGAGGAGCGTGCTGACCGGCAGCCACACGAGCTCAACCTTCCAGCCGATCGTGTGCAGCGGGCCGCTGTAGTAGGGCGTGAACGCCATCGGGATCACGGCCCAGGTGAGTCCAGGGCCGGCCATCAAGAGCAGCGAGCCGGTCACGGGGAAGCCGCCGAACAGCCAGCCGAGGCCGGGGAACCCAAGCACGCCCATCGGGAGCTCGTAGGCGGCGACCGCGATCGGCCGCTTACGGCGGACGCGCATCGGGATGCGCCCGGTGAACGCGACCGGCAACGCGGCCAGCGCGTCGCGTCCGGCGGCGCGGAACGTCGCCGTCATCGTCCACATCGCATGTGCGAACGCGGTGAAGCCCACGCCGGCGATCAGCGCCGCGGGCACGAGCACGATCGCCGACCACGGCTCGAGACCGGCAACCGCGGCCGCAAAGCTGCTGCCGTGCGAGACGCGATGTGCCTCGATCAGCGCGAAGGCCAGCCCGCCGACGTAATAGAGCGCGACACCGGCGGGGATCGTGCGCAAGGCGACGCGCACGGCACGCGGACGCGGTGCGCCTCCGAGTGCAAGCAGGACGCCGAACGTCGCGCCGACGAGCATCGCCATCAGCCCGCCGAGCATGTTCAGCTGCGCGTGGAGGTTGACGACGACGTCTCCCGCGTCACCGCCGCGATCGAGCAGCTCGTTCACCGCGGGAAACGCCTGCACCGGCCCCTGGAGCGTGCCGACCGCCAACGCGGCGCAGCCCGCGAGCACGAACGGCTTCGCGACCCCGCTGCCCGGCCAGTAGGCACGCGCGATCAGCACGAGCAGGAACCAGAACGACGCGAACATGCCGATCCCGGCGCCCATGATCAGGTACGGGTGCAACGGCGTCAGCGCCTCGGCCTGCTCCGGCGTCAGCCCCATGTTCACGACGAGCCGCCCTTCGTGGAACCCGAGGTAGAGCGTGACCGCGTAGAAGGTGAGCGACCAACCGAGCAGCGCGCAGAAGCAGGTGTTGACGATCTCGCGGCGCGGTGCGACACCGCCGAGCTGCGGCGCAAGCGCGAACAGCGAGCCCGCCACCAGCATCGCCAACCCGGTGACGAGGTTGATGTGCGAATGACTGATCGGATCGATCCACTCGCCTGCGTGACCGGCTTTGTACAGCCAGCTCGCGTGGGACGGCTGGACCTGGATCACGCCTTGGACGGTGCCGACCGTCAGCGCCGCGGCTCCGGTCGCGAAGAACTTCCAGAGGTAGCGGTTGCGCGGCGCGCGCACGAGCCGGGACTGGAAGACGGTGAGACCGACGTTCGCCGCGAAGCACCAATAGCCGAGCCCCATCACGCCGGCGCCGACGCCGGTCGGCGCCTTGTACCACTTGCCCAGATGCGCCTTTGCGTCCGGGTAGGCCCACCCATGCTCGACGAGTCGAGCCATCGCGATCCCGTTGCCGATCAGCGAAACGTAGAAGACCACGAGGCCGACGACGGTGAACCAGAAGGCACACTGCGCGAGTCCCTCGCTCGTCAACGGTCGGCCGCTGATTCGCGGCAGCACATACCACGTGAGCCCGGTCGCGAGCAACGTGCCGCCGCCGACGATCATCAAGTGCGTGTTCGAGAGATCGCGGACGAGGTGCCCTGCATACCCGCCGCGCGCGAGCCACTCGGCCGTCCACGGCAGGTTCTTGACGACCATGTGCAGCGAACCGAGCGCGAGGAAGGCTCCGCCCGCGACGAAGTACTTCGTCAGCTTCCGATCGTGCACGCCGATCTGCTCGTCGTCGTACTCGCGCTGCTGGACGGGCCCGAGGCCGGGCAGCAGCCGCATGACGGCGACGATCGCAATCGCGAAGAACGCGCAGTAGCTGAGGAACTGCAGCGAGGAGAGGTGCTTGACGTACACGGCCGCTCCTGGCTAGCGAAGCCCGGGCTCGAAGAAGTAGACGATCAGCGTCCAGGTGAGGTAGATGGCGACGAGGACCGCGAGGATGATCCAGGCGCGGTTGACTGCGCGCCGCGAGTGCCGCGCGTCGGGGCCGACGTCGCGGTAGCCGAAGAGCGGGCGCGCCGGCCTGGGACGCGGCCGCATCAGAAGATCTTCTCCATCACGAGCTGATCGGTCGGCTTGATCCCCTCGACCTCCGCTAGGTAGCGCAACAGCGAGTATCCGCGCTCGAGATACGCCTCGAGCTGCTCGGGCGTGTCCCACGTCGTGTAGCCGTGAACAACGACGTTCTCGGACTCGGCTCGCGCCCACAGGTCGAAACTGATGCAGCCCGGGTACTCCTGCACGTGCGCCTTGAGCGCTTGGAGCGAGGGGTAGACGAAGTTCCACCGATCGGTCGGGACCCGCGCGATCGTGCACGACGAATAGGTGACGTAGGGAGGTGCGACCGCCATCAGAACTTCTGTCCCCAGATCAGATGGCCGGCGATCAACGCCACGGCGCCCGCGGTGATGAGCGCGGTGAAGACCAGAAAGAAGAACGACGCCGGCCCGGCAAGCTCGGACGCGTAGCCGCTCCAGGTGTCGGTCGAGTAGAGGCCTGCGCCGCGCTGCCTCGTCGAGCGGTACTGGCGGATCCAGAGCAGGATGACGACGACGATCGCGATCACGAAGCCCCAGAGCCAGGAGAGCGACAGCCAGTCGACCTGCCACGTCTTCACGGAATGGTCGGTTTGATGATGCGCCTGCAGGTAGTGGTAATAGGCGTCGGGCTTGCTCGGCATGCCGCTCATCGCCACTCCTCCTCGTTGAGCGCCCAGTCGGGCGTGTAGTAGTCCTCCTCCTGCACGTAGAGCGGGATCGTCGCCGCCTGGTCGAGGTCGCGGAAGTGGCCCAGCTTCCACGCCGTGAGGAAGACGACGAGCGCGAGCCCGGAGAAGATGAAGAATGCGTCCATCATCCAGTCCGCCATCACCCACCGCGACTGATTCGTCTCCGGCTGGTCGTGCGCGAAGGCGAGCGCCGGCCACGCGAGCGCGGCCGCGAGCACACCGGCGAAGACGACGACGCGCTTGCTCATTCCTCCCCCGGCACGGTCGGCGGGATCGACTTCTGCGACGCGGCCGGCAGCTTCTCGCCGCGCGCTGCCGCGTCGGACCAGGCGCTGTCGAGCAACTGGTTATAGAGCGCGCGGATGCCGGCGGCTGCGTTCTGCAAGGAGAGCACGGTCTTGCCGTCGTTGATCGTGTACGAGTCGACAGGAGCAAGGCCCGGGAAGACGCGCAGCGCTTCCTGCATGAACGGGTCCGTGACCTTCGCCTTGTCGAACGACGGGTTCTGCGTCAGCGGCTGCTTCGTCTTCAGCCACGCGGCCAGATCCGCCGGGGGTTGCCAGACGATGTAGTCCTTCGGCTCCGGGACGCGGTTCTTCTTGAGCGTATGATTCGGGATCGTCTTGACGAACATCGCAACGCGCCAGATGTCGTCGACCGAGAGACGGTCGCCGAAGTTCTCCATCGCGGTGCCGGGCCAGCCGTGGAGGATGCGGAAGTAGAAGTCGCCCGGCCCGGTGTCGCCGCCGCAGCAGGCGTCGTCGGCGCTCGTGAAGTCGGCCGGCGGTGGGGAGAGGAACTTCGCGCCCGGCCCCTTGCCGTCGCCGGCGATCCCGTGACAGCCCACGCAGCGGTTGAGGAAGACCTCCTTGCCGCGGTTCAGGTTCGCCTCGGTGATCGGCAGGGGATTCGCGGAGAGCCAGTAGCTACGGTCGATCTGCGCCAGGTTCGCGACCTCTTCGATCTGGCCCTTCGGTGCCTCCACGCCCTTCTCTTTCGCCTTGACGATCGGCTTGTGCGCTCCCTGGAAGCCCGTGTACGGCGAGGGGAATCCCTGGTTCGCGAGCGCGATCTTCTTTCCGTAGAGCTGCCCCGCGTAGCGCAGGAGGCCGGACTTGCCGCTGCGCTCCTCGACGAACGCGGAGAGCTGCTCCACCTGCTTGTCGGAGAACAGCGACTTCATCGACGGCATCAGCGAGAGCGGGTCCATGTAGCGCGGGTCGTAGAAGTGCGCGCGCTGCCAGTCGAGCGGATGCCAGCCTCCTTCCTGCGAGAGGTCGGGCCCGGTGCGCTCGGTCCCGAGCAGGTTCGGCGACTGGTCGCTGCCGTAGAAGTCACCAGGCTGCGAGACCTTCGGATAGAGGAAGTAGTTCTGGTAGCGAACGTCCTGCGGCCGCGAGTAGCCGGAATGGCAGACGTAGCAGCCGTTCTGGGCGAAGAGGTTGCGGCCCGCAACCCCCTGGCTCGAGAGCGGCGCCCAGTCGGCCGACGCCGGCGGGTCGAACGTGTGAATCGGAAGCCAGACGACGATCGCGACGACCGTCAGGAACGCGACCATGCCGCCGATCCCCGCCATCAGCGGCGTGATCAACATGCGCTCGGGCGGGTGCCGCACCCAACCGCGCGGGACGTGCAGCTCGTTGGGGTCGTCTGCCATCTACAGCCCCAGGGGCGGCGCGACGGCTTCCGCGACGCGCAGCGTCTCGCGCCGGCGGCGCTCGGCGGTGTTGGTGAAGACCGTCATCCCGATGTTGACGATCTGAACGATCCCCGAGATCACGATCATCGCGCCGAAGATCCCGCGCGCGATGTAGTACGCGTGCAGCTGCGGCAGGACGTTCACCTCGGGGATGCCCTGCTCCCAGCTGAAGCCCTGCTGGAAGCCGGCGAGCGTCAGCACGCTGAAGAAGCCGGTGAAGCCGACGGTGACCAGCCAGTACTGCCACTCCGTGAGGTTGCGGCTCCAGAGTGGCTTCGCGTAGATCTGGGCGACCATGTAGTCGATCACCCCCATCCCGAGAATCGTGAAGGCGCCGAGCAACGCCAGGTGCGCATGCGCGACCACGAAGTTCGTGAAGTGGGTCAGCTTGTTGAACGGCTGGATCGCTTCGAACGCGCCCTGGATGTTCACGAGGAAGTAGAAGAAGAACGCGGTCATCGTGAATCGTAATGGGAGGTTCGTGAAGAACTTCTCCCAGTTCCCCTTCATCGTTCCGAGGATGTTGATCGTGAAGGCGAAGACCGGCACCAGGAGCATCCAGGACGAGACCTCGGCGATCGTCTTCAGCCACGCCGGCGTCGGCGACTGCAGGATGTGGTGGTCGCCGACGCCGGTGTAGAAGAACGCCATCCCCCAGAAGCTGACCAGCGAGAGCGTGTAGCTGTAGAGCGGTGTGTTCGTGATGCGCGGGACGATGTAGTACGTGATCGCGAGCAACATCGGCGTGAGCCAGAGCCCGAAGAGGTTGTGTGCGTACCACCAGTTGAGAATCGCGTCGGAGAGGCTGCCCGCGAGCGCGCCCGACGGCGCGCCCCAGATGTGCCCCGGCCGCCAGATCACGTTCCCGATCGCATAGTCCGCGGCGAGCCACAAAGGGCTCGCGACGAAGAACCACACGGCGACGTAGATCGGCTTGATCGTCCGGATCGCGACCGTCGCGAGGATGTTGACGATGTTCGCGCACCAGATGACGAGGAGTGCGATGTCAATCGGCCAGATGAACTCGCCGTATTCGCGGCCCTGGCTGTGGCCGGTCAGAAGAAAGATCACGCCGAGCAGGAACATGACGTTCCAGGCCCACGCAGTGATCACGCCGAGCCGCTCGCTCCACATCGAGCGGGTGCCGACGAGGCGCGGCAGCATGTAGAAGAGCGCGCCGAAGTACATCATCGTCAGCCACGCGAAGATCACGCCGTTCACGTGTGACGGCCGGATGCGGCTGAACGTCAGCCAGGAGATCCCGCCGAACGCCTCAGGCGTGACGAACTCGGTCGCGAGCACCAGCCCGAAGAGGTCGACGACCGTCAGCCAGACGATCGAGGAGAGCATCCAGTGCTTCGCGGCGCGGTCCGGGAACCGGTAGACCGTCGAGCGTTCGTCGCCCGCCTCGTCCAGCTCGGGAAGCGCCACCCCGGGATCCCGCACGCTCTCGTCCACCGCGCGAGACCGTACGATGCCGCCCCGATTCCTGCGGCCGGGATGACGAAACTGTCACCTGGGTGTCATTCGGTGCCCAACCCTTGTAGTCTCGCGCGTCAGGTAGGCATGCGGATCCTGGTCGCAGAGGACGAGCCGCGGATTCTCGCGTTCCTGACGCGAGGGCTCGAGTCCGAAGGGTTTGCCGTCGATGCTGCCGCGGACGGCGTCGAGGCGTTGCGCTGCGCCCACTCGACGCACTATGACGTCGCCATCCTCGACCTGCTGCTGCCGCGCATCGACGGCCTCGCCGTCCTCCGGGACCTCCGCCAGCGCGATCCCGAGCTGCCCGTCGTGATCCTCTCTGCGCGCTCCGACCTGCCGACGAAGCTGCGCGGCTTCGAGCTGGGCGCGAACGACTACGTCGTGAAGCCGTTTTCGCTGGACGAGCTGATCGCCCGCATCCGAGTACAGCTGCGTCACGCGGCGGGTCTCGTCGACGGCCACGTCGTGCAGGCCGGCCGGCTCGAGCTCGACCTCTCACGACGGCAGGTGCGGATCGACGAGGATGTCATCGACCTCTCGGACCGTGAGTTCCGTTTGCTGCGGGAGCTCGCCCTGCATCCCGGCGACGTGATCAGCCGCGAGCGCCTGCTCGCGCAGGTGTGGGGCTACCACTTCGATCCGCGTTCGAACATCGTCGAGGTCTCGATGCGGCGCCTGCGCAAGAAGCTCGGCGATCACGCTGCAATCGAGACGGTGCGCCATGCGGGTTACAGACTCACCACAGCCTGAGCCGATCGACATCGCGTGGGCGGTGTTCGCGATCGCGAACACCGTCGCGATGTTGCTGTGGCCGCACTGGGAGACGATTCCCTTCCACTTCATCTGGGTGTCGCTGACGCTCCTGTACGGCTTCCGCGTCTGGCCGCTTCGTCCGACGGCGGCCGTGCTCGGGCTCGTCGTGATCGTGACCGGAATATTGATCTTCGACGACGCGCGCCAGGGCAGTCAGGGCTGGGGTGAGTTGTTCGAGGTCCCGCTGATGTCGGCGATGTTCCTCGCGATGGTGTGGCACGGGCGACGCCGTCAGCGTGCGATGGACGAGCTCGCGGCCCTCGCGGCGCGCCAGGAGCGCTTCCTCCATGACGCATCGCACGAGTTGCGCACGCCCATCACGATCGCCCGCGGACACCTAGACGTGCTCCGCGCCGAGCGCGGCGACGCGCACGAGCTCGCGATCGCCCAGGACGAGCTGCGACGGATGGAGTCGATCGTCGAGCGGCTGCTGCTGCTCGCCAAGGCCGACCAGCCGAACTTCGTCGTGCTCGGCAAGCTCGAGGTGGAGCCGTTCCTCGAGGACGTCTTCCTGCGCTGGTCGGAGATCGGGCCACGGCGGATCTGGCGGCTCGGCTCGGTCTCGGCCGGCACGCTCGAAGCCGACGCGGACGCCGTGCGCCTTGTGCTTGACGCGCTGATCGAGAACGCGGTCGAGCACACACCGCCCGACGGGACGATCGAGATCAACGCGCGACCCGACGCCGGGTTCGCGGTGATCGAGGTGCGTGAC
Organism: Gaiellaceae bacterium; assembly: GCA_045805985.1. GTDB lineage: Bacteria > Actinomycetota > Thermoleophilia > Gaiellales > Gaiellaceae > PALSA-600. The sequence goes on from JBJMKA010000007.1 coordinate 368,065, forward strand.
GACGGGCACGGCATCCCGGCGCATGCGCTCGAGCGCATCTTCGAACGGTTCGGCCGGGCGGATCCCGCGCGCACGCGGACCGCGGGGGGCGTCGGGCTCGGGCTCTCGATCGTCGATGCCATCGTCAAAGCGCACGGTGGCAATTGCACCGTGCGCTCGGACGAGCAGGGGACCGTCTTTTCGCTCTACATGCCCTTGCGCCGGACCCTCGCCTCGTCGACGCGGGAGCTCGTGCGCACGAGCCGCTGAAGGAAGCCGCGCCGCTCCCAGGAGACGCTCCCGATCGCGTCTCGAACATGCGCGCTGTCGGCGGCGGCGTTCACACGGCTGGTCTCTCGCAGTTCCTTCGTCATCACGGGCCTCCTTGGTTTGGATGACTCGATCAAACAACCGCGACCTGAGGACGCCCTGGCAAGGGCCTGAGAGCTTCCTAAGAGCCTAGGTACGCAATCGTCGCACCGTCCTCGCCGTCGCTCTCGCGTCGCTCGACGAGGGGGTGCGAAGAAAGCTCTTCACGCACCGCCTTGCGCAATGCGCCGGTGCCGCGCCCATGCACGACGCGCACCGAGCTCAGCCCGGCGAGTGCCGCGTCATCGACCAGGCGACGAACGTGCTCACGCGCTTCCTGGCCCGGCAGGCCGCGCACGTCGAGCTGATCCGATGCGTCGCCGCGCGCCGCGGCGCGCACCTGGACGGACGGCGCGCGCTCCTCGGGCGCGCGCTCGCGCGACGGCCGCAGCCGCGCCACGGGAATCCGCACGCGCTGCCCCGTCGCGCCCACGACCTCCGCCTCCTCGCCACGGATCGACGCAATCGTTCCGCGCACACCGACATCGGACTCCACCGGGTCCCCCGCCGCGAGCGGGGCCGTGAGTGGCAAGGGGCCACCCAGATCGCCGAGTGCCCGCGCCGCACGCGTTGCGTGCTCGGTCGCGGCGCCGAGAGCACGATCCTGATCCGACTCGTGCTTCAACCGGCGGGCCGAACGCAACTCAGCGCGGAGGGCACTCAGCTCGACACGCGCGGCGGCGAGCTCGCGCTGCGCTTCTGCGACCGCATCCGCTCGGGCGCGGTCGGCCGAGGCGCGCACCGCTGTTACCTCCCCTTCCAGCTCCGTCTCCCGTTCGTGTGCGCGCGCGAGTGCCTCGCCGAGCTTCTCGCGGAGCTCAGATGCCGCTCGCTCCGCTGCCTGCGCCTCCGCAAGCAACTCCGCAGTCCGCAGCCGCTCCGGGGCGATCCGAGAGCGCGCGTCCGCGACGACGCCGGCGTCGAGGCCGAGCCGCTCGGCAATCCGGAGCGCGTGCGAGGTTCCCGGCCGTCCGAGATCGATGCGGTACAGAGGCTCACCGGTGTCGGGATCGAAGCTCGTCGCAGCGTTCGCGACGTCGTCGCTCGCGCTCGCCCACTCCTTGAGCTCGGGGTAGTGCGTCGTGACGACGGTCAGGCGCGCCTGCCGCGCGAGTCGCGCAACGAGTGCCTGAGCGAGCGCCGAGCCCTCCGCCGGATCGGTGCCCGCCGCGACCTCGTCCAGCAGGACGAGCGAGCGCTCCGTCGACGAGTCGAGGATCTCGACCAGCGTGCGCAAGTGACCGGAGAACGTCGACAGGCTCATCTCGATCGACTGCCGGTCCCCGATGTCCGCGAGCACGCGATCGAACACCGGCAGCGATGCCGACACAGCCGGCGGCCTCAAACCCGATTGATGGAGCAATGCTGCGAGGCCGAGCGTCTTCAACGCGACCGTCTTCCCGCCCGTGTTCGGCCCGCTGATCACGACGGCGCGCAGCGCACCGAAGTCGAGCTCGATCGCAACGGCTGTCGCGCGGTCGAGCAGCGGATGACGGGCGCCGAGCAAACGCACCTCGTCGGAGACCGTCACAGGCGCGCCGCCCCAAGCGCGCGAGAGCGTCCCCGAGGCGAGCACGAGGTCGACGTGCGCGGTCGTCTCGACGAGCGCGACCAGCGCATTCGCGTGCGCGGCGACGGACGACGAGAGCTCGCGCAGGATCCGTTCGGCCTCCTCACGTGCCTCCGCCGCCGCTTCAGCGAGCTGGTTGTTCAACTCGACGACGGCGAACGGCTCGACGAACAGCGTCTGCCCGGTGCTCGACGCGTCGTGGACGATCCCCGGCACCTTCGAGCGCGCCGAGGCGCGCACCGCGAGCACTGGCCGGCCGCCGCGTTCGGCGAGGAACTGCTCCTGCAGTGCCTCCTGCACGTCGGACGAACGCGCAACGCGCGCGAGCTCCTCGCGCACACGTGCGGCCCCGTTTCGCAACTCGCGACGCAACCGCCGTAGCAGCGGCGATGCCGTGTCGCGGACGTCGGACCCGTCCTCCTCGATGCAGCGATCGATCTCGTCGGCCACCGGCGCGAGCGCGGGATCGATCGACGTCAGGCGCTCGTGGAGCAGCGGGGCGAGTGCACGCTGCTCGACGACGAGGCGCCGCGCTGCGAGCGCGACACGCACGGCGGTTGTGATCGCGCGCAACTCTGCCGGCCCGAGCATCCCGTCGCGCTCGGCGCGGGCGGCCGCTTCCCGGACGTCGGCGATGCCTGCGAGCTGCGGTTCCTGCGCCGACTCGAGCAGTGCGACCGCTTCGCTCGTCAGCGCCTGCCGTGCAACCACCTCGGCGACGTCGGTCGCGGGCAGAAGCGTGCCTGCCCGCTCTGCTCCGAGCTCGGTTGCCGCAGCCGCGGCGAGTCGCGCCGTGATCGCGGGCAGCTCGAGGGCGGCGAGCGCCTCTCCGTTCACGGAAGGGTCGTCCGGGCTATTCGGGGCGCTCGTCACCCGGGCGGAGCCGGTAGACGATGCGGCCGCGATCGAGGTCGTACGCCGACAGCTCGATGCGAACCCGGTCGCCGGGATTCATGCGAATGCGGAAACGGCGCATCTTGCCGGCCGTGTACCCGAGGGTCTCATGACCGTTGTCGAGCTGGATCCGGAACATGCCGTTCCGCAGTGCCTCGACGATCTCACCGGTCATCTCGACCTTGTCTTCCTTCTGTGCGATGAGTGCCTCCTTTCGTTCGATGTGGGGATGGTGGCGGCGGGCTCGAGGCCCGCCGCCGAAGCGACCTGCCTACGCGAGGAGGTTCACGTTTGCGGCTTGGGGGCCCTTGTCGCCCTGCTGGGCCTCGTACTCCACCTTTGCACCTTCCGCGAGCGACCTGTAGCCGCTGCCCTGGATCGCGCTGAAGTGGACGAACAGGTCCTTGCCGCCCTCATCGGGGGTGATGAACCCGTAACCCTTGTCCGCGTTGAACCACTTGACAGTTCCGGTTGCCATATTTGTCTTTCACCTCCTTGCCACACTTCACTGAACGGGCAAGAAAGGGCCGCACCGGCACCATCCACTACTCGCTCAAATTGCAGCCCGGATTGTAGCGTCGTTTGCCACGAAAAGGCGTCCGGGCGGGGCGGCGAGCCATCTATGCGCGCGGGAGGACGTAGAAGGCGATTGCCGCGTAGAACGAGGCGGCGGCGACGATCGTCAGCAGGTGGAAGACCTCGTGGTAGCCGAGCACGTGCGGGATCGGATCCGGCTTCTTGCGGGCGTAGACGACCGCGCCGAGCGAGTACCCGGCCCCGCCGATCCCGATCAGCACGAGCCCGACGACCGGAAGCTTCAGGAATTGGGTGAAGGCGATCACCGCGACCCACCCGAGGGCGAGCCCGATCGCGGCCGAGAGCTTCTTCGGCGTTCCGGGCCAGAAGAGCTTCAAGAGGATCGCGGCGAGCGAGCCGGTCCAGACGATCGAGAGCACGGCCACCGCCCAGTTGTGCGACAGCACCAGCAAGCCGAACGGTGTGTACGTGCCGGCGATCAGGAGGTAGATCCCGGCATGGTCGAGACGTGCGAGCCACGAGCGGGCGCGCGGTTGCCAGGTCGGGCGGTGATAGAGCGCGCTGAAGCCGAAGCACGCAGCGACGCAGGAGGCGAACACGATCGCCGACAGACGAGCCCGGCCGGACTCTGCGGTCACGGCCAGCGCGATGCCGGCCACAACCGCCATGTAGAACGCGGCCTCGTGGAAGACGCCGCGAAGCCTCGGCTTCACGCGCGGCGGGGTCAAGGCCATGGCCGCCGAGGTTAGCCGGACAGCCGTGCGCCCGTGGCCGGGTCGAACAGATGTGCCTCGCCCGCGCGCGGACGCAAGCCGATGCGTGCGCCGCGCTCGGGCGCCAGCTTCGTCTCGACGCGGGCGACCAGCTTGCCGACATCGGCCGACGCGAACACGTACGAGTCCGCGCCGATCTCCTCCACCACTTCGACTTCGGCCGGGATCCCATCCGCGGCGAGCTCCAAGGACTCGGGGCGCAACCCGACGACGACGTCCCCCTGCGCGCCGGGCGGCACCGGGAATGCGACACCACCGAGGCTCACCGACCCGTTCACGCACGCGACGTGGCAGAGGTTCATCGCCGGCGAGCCGATGAAGGCGGCCACGAACACGTTCGCGGGTTGTGCATAGAGCGCGCGCGGCGTGTCGCACTGCTGCAGCTTCCCGTCGCCGAGCACGGCGACGCGATCCCCGAGCGTCATCGCCTCGGACTGGTCATGCGTGACGTAGACCGTCGTCGTGCCGAGGCGCGACTGCAATGCTGCGATCTCCGCGCGCATCTGCACCCGCAGCTTCGCATCGAGGTTCGAGAGCGGCTCGTCCATCAGAAAGACGCTCGGCTGCCGGATGATCGCGCGGCCCATCGCAACGCGCTGGCGTTGTCCGCCGGAGAGCTGGCCCGGCTTGCGCTCGAGGTACTGCTCGAGCCCGAGCAGCTGCGCGACCTCGAGCGTCCTGCGCTCGCGCTCCTCCTTCGGCACCCGCGCAATCCGCAGCGGGAACGCAATGTTCGCCGCGACCGTCAGATAGGGATAGAGCGCGTAGTTCTGGAACACCATGGCGACGTCGCGCCGCTTGGGCGGAAGATCCGTGACGTCACGTTCGCCGATCGAGATCGTCCCCGCGTCGACCTCCTCGAGCCCTGCGAGCATGCGCAAGGCGGTTGTCTTGCCGGAGCCGGACGGACCGACCAGCACGAGGAACTCACCGTCCTCGATCTCCAGGTCCAGCGCATCCACGGCCGGTGCTTCGGTGCCGGCGTAGATCCTCGTCGCCTGCTCGTAGCGCACGCTTGCCATCAACCCACCTCCAGCTGCTCGAGTCGTTCGACTGCGGCGCTCAGCTCGCTCCGAAGGCGCGCCTGCGCCTCAGGTCCCGCCCCGACGGCATCGAGTCCGAGCAATGCAGCGCCGACGATCGGCGGCGAGCTCGTCCTGCGCAGGACGAGCTGAGGCCCGACCCGGCGCAGCCCGGCCTCGATCCGTCCGAGCAGCTCCGAATTGGCCCCGCGCATCAGTCCTCCACCGACGACAACCTCGACGTGCTCGTCTGTGAGCCCCAGGCGCGTCACGCTTGCGCGCGCCAGCGCGACGATCTCGCCCACCAGCCTTTCGCGGATCGCAGCAGCCACCGCGTCGCCGGCGGCGGCGAACAGCACGACGGGTGCGAGCTCCAGGACGCGGCGTTCCGGGATGCGTCCCCGGTGAATCGCATGCGCGACCGCGAGCGCGCTCGTTTCGTCGAAATGAGCCGGCACGAGTCGCTCGAGCCGCGTCGTCGGGCCGCGGCCATCCTCGCTGCGTGCCGCAGCCGAGAGGCCCGCCATGCCCACGTCATAGCCACCGCCCCAGTCTCCCGTGATCGCACCGAGTGCCGGGAACCGCACCTGCCGTCCGTCCGGCGCGACCCCGACGCAGTTGATGCCGGCGCCGCACGTGATCGCGACCCCCCAACCGCGCTCGGTGCCCGCGCGCAGCACGGCGAAGGTGTCGTTGCCGACGTGCGTTGTCGCAGCCCAGCCGCGCTCGTCGAGGGCCGCGTGCAGTTCGTCCTCCTCTTCGGGAAAGTCCACGCCTGCGAGCAGCACCTGGGCGACGTCGGCAAGACGCCCGTCGAGGCCCGCCTCGTCGACGAGCCGCTGCAGAACGTCGAGACAGCCGCTGAGGCCGAGGTGGTGTGGAGAGCTGAGCGGGCCGCGGGCATGCGCGAGCACGCCACCGTCGGCACCGACGAGCGCGACATCGGTCTTCGAGTTCCCACCGTCGACGGCGAGGATCACGCGAGCACCTCGGCGACCATGCTCTCGAGCAGCTGCTCTGCAACGGCGTGCTGCCCGATCAGCGGATGAGCGAGGAGCGCCTTCTTCACGTCCAGCGGATCGCGGCTGAGCGCGCCCTGCAGCGCCAGGCGCTCGTAGGCCGCGACGTGCTGCGTCAGTCCGAGGAACTCGGGCGCGAGCGGCGGCTGCTCGAGCGGCTCCGCGCCGGCGCTCGTCACACGCGCCGGCACTTCGACCACATCGTCGTCTGCGAGGCCTGTGACAGTGCCGTTGTTTCGAACGTCTACCTCGTGCACCGCGCCGTCGTTCGAGACGAGCGACGCGACGAGGCCGAGGGCGGCCTCGCTGTAGAACGCACCACCGCGCTGCTCGAGCAGTGCGGGCTTCTCGGTCAGCCCAGGGTCGCGGTACAGCTGCAGCAGCTGGCGCTCGATCTCGGCGACCGTCTGCGCCCGCGGCACTCCGTCGAGCTGCTCGCGAAGCACCTCGTCGTGGGCGTAGAAGTAGCGGAGGTAGTAGGACGGCACGACGCCGAGCTCATCGAGCAGCCGCCGCGGCAGCCCCAGGTCGCCGGCGAGCTCCTCGCCGTGCTCGGCGAGGATCTCGGGAAGCACGTCCCGGCCGTCAACGAGAACGCGCCGTACCCATGTCAGATGGTTGAGGCCCACCTGGTCGACGACGATGCGCGATGCGGCGATGCCGAGCTCGGCGGCCCAGCGCCGCTGAAAGCCGATCGCAACGTTGCAGAGACCGATCGCGCGATGCCCCTCGTCGAGGAGCGCGCGGGTGACGATGCCCACCGGGTTCGTGAAGTCGACGATCCACGCGTCGGACGTCTCACGCACGCGTTCGGCGATCTCGAGGATGACCGGCACCGTGCGCAGCGCCTTGGCGAGGCCGCCTGCGCCCGTCGTCTCCTGCCCGATGCACCCGCACGGGAGCGGGAACGTCTCGTCGGCGAGTCGTGCTGCTTGCCCGCCGACCCGAATCTGGATGAGCACGAAGTCTGCGCTCTCGACCGCACGATCGAGATCGTCCGTGACGTCCAGTGAGCCTGAGTACCCCTGCCGGTCGAGCATCCGCCGCGCGAGGGCGCCGACGACCTCGCGCCGCTCGGCGTCGATGTCGTGCAGCGCGAACTCGGAGACGTCGAGCCGCGACAGGCCGGACACGAGCTCCGGCGTGTACGTCGAACCGCCACCGACGACTGCAACCTTCATCCCTTCACCCCAGTGAGCGTGACGCCCTCGACGAACGCCTTCTGTGCGAGGAAGAAGAGGATGATCACCGGCGCCATCACGAGCAGCGTCGCCGCCATCGTCAGATTCCACTGCACCTGATGCGCCGAGCGAAACTGGGCGAGCCCGATCGAGAGCACCCAGTTTTGCGAGTTCTCGCCGACGTAGAGCAGAGGCAGGAAGAAGTCGTTGAACGTGTAGAGGAACGAGAAGAGCGCGACCGCCGCGATCGCCGGCTTCGCAAGGCGCGTGACGACGGTAAAGAGGATGCGCAGCTCGCCGCAGCCGTCCACACGCGCGGCATCGAGATAGTCCTCCGGGATCGTCAGGAAGAACTGTCGCAGCAGGAAGATCGTGAACGCATCGCCCAGCCAGTTCGGGATGATCAGCGGCCAGAGGGTGCCGACCAGATGGAGCTTCGCCCACATCACGTAGAGGGGGACGACCGACACTTGCGGCGGCAGCATCAGGGCGATCAGCACGACCAGGAACGCCGCGTCACGGCCTTTCCAGCGGAGCCGCGCGAGCGCATAGGCCACAGGAACCGACGAGAGAACCACCCCGATCGTCGCGAGACCGGAGTAGATCATCGTGTTGATCGCCCAGCGCCACAGCGGCGCCTTTGTGAACACGTCCGCAAAGTTCTGAAGGCGAAACGGATGCGGCCAGATGTTCGCGGAGAGCGCCTGGTTCGTCGTCATCAGCGACGTCAGGACCACGAACGCAAACGGCGCGAGGAACGCGATCGCGACCGCGATCAGCAAGCTGTGGTTCGCGACGGCGAGCAGGAACCGCCGGCGGCGTACCGCGGCGGGCGGCCGGCGGCGGACGAGCGGGGTCGCGGCGGACGAGGCGGTCGCCGTCAACGGGGCACCGCCTGGTGCACCCACTTGCGCGAGTTGACGACGATCACCAGCGTCACCGCGAAGGACACGAGCAGCAGCAGGATTGCGAGCGCCGACGCGTAGCCCATCTGGAAGTCGTTGAAGCCGTGCTGGTAGAGCAACACCGGGTAGAAGAGGGTCGAGTCCTCCGGATAGCCGAGCGCGTTCAGCGTGTCGCCCGCCTGCGCGGCCTGGCCTGACGCGACCGCCGCCGCGACGTACGCCTGCGTGAAGTACTGCAGCCCCTGGATCACGCCGAAGACGACGGCGAACAGGATCACGGGGCTGACCGTCGGAAGCGTCACCCAGCGCAGACGCTGCAACGCGCTTGCGCCGTCGAGCTCCGCGGACTCGTACAGGTGCTGCGGGACGTCGAGCACGGCAGCGAGGAAGATCACCATCGTGTTCCCGATCCCCCAGAGCGCGAGCAGCACGAGCGCGGGCTTCGCCCAGTCGGGCGAGTTGAACCAAAGCGGTCCCTGGATGCCGACCTTGCCGAGGATCGTGTTCACGGGCCCGGTCGCAGGGTTGAAGATGTAGACGAACCCGAGCGTCGCGGCCACCGGCGGCGCCAGCGCGGGCAGGTAGAAGACGGTGCGGAAGAAACCGGCGCCTCGCTTTGCGCGGGCGAGCATCAGCGCGACACCGAACGCGAAGAGCACCTGCAGTGGGATCGCGATCGCGATGAACCACAGCGTGTTCCTGAACGCCGTCCAGAACTGCGGATCATGGTGGAACGCGTAGGCGTAGTTCGCGCCGCCGACCCACCGGGGCGGCGAGAGGAGGTCGTAGTGCGTGAACGACAGGTACACGCTCATCACGAGCGGGTAGCCGAAGAAGATCGAGAAGCCCGCGACCCACGGGCTCATCAGCAACAACACGAGGCGGCGACGGCGCCAGTCGGCCCGCCGCCGCGCGCGCGTCCGGAGCGCCGGGGCGGCGTGGACCGCCCCGGCGTCTGCCGTCGAGCTCATTCCCGCTCCGGCGCCGGCGAAGCCGGCACCTGCGCTACCGGAGCGGCTCCGCCGAGCCTCCGCCCCTTGGTCACGGCACCCCGCCGCCCTTGGCCTGGGCGACCTGGGCGTCGAGTTGCTTCGCGAGCTTCTTCAATCCGCCCTGCAGGTCCTTGACTCTTCCGGCCTGCCACTGCTGGAAGAACCGCTGCACGGCGTTCGTGTAGGCGTTCCCCGACGCCATGATCGGCGAGGTCCCCGACTTGGGGTGGTTGAACATCTTGATGAACGTCGCGAAGTGCGCATCCGGCTTGATCTCCTTCGAGCTGCCGGAGGCGGTCGTCGTCGGCACGTTGCGGATCGCATTCGAGAACGTCGCCAGCGCGTGGCTGTTCGTCGTCAGCCACTTGACCAGCGCCCACGACTTGTCGAGGTTCTTCCCGCCGCGCGGGATCCCGATGATCGTGCCGTTGATGTACGCGGAGCCGTACAGCTCGGGATGCGCATCGTCGGCGGGCATCGGCGCCGTTCCGTAGTCGAGCTCGGGATGCTCGTTCTTGATGAACGCGACGCGCCACTCGCCGTCGAAGTTCATCGCCAGCTTGCCCGTCTCGAACGCGTGCGATGGCGTCCACTCGTCGATCGACTGCGCCTGGTAGCGGACGAGCTTGTCGTAGCCGTACCAGTCGATCAGGCCCTTCATCCACGCGCCCCACTTCGCCCAGGCGGGATCGGTGCCGACAGCGGACTTGCCGTTTGCGTCGAGCCACTTCCCGCCGAAGTGCTGGATCCAGCGGTCCGGGGTGTTTTCGTAGAAGCCGACGACCGGGTTGAAGCCCGCGACCTTGATGTTCCCCTTCGCGTCGCGGACGGTCAGCTTCTTCGCGTCCGCCGCAAGCTCCGACATGGTGCGTGGCGGCCGTGTGATCCCCGCAGCCTTGAAGAGCTTCTTGTTGTAGTAGAGGCCGTAGTCATCGGCGAGCAGCGGTAGCGCACACCGCTTGCCCTGGTACTGCGTGTAGTACCGCGGCGCCGAAGGGAACATCGACGCGCTGATGTTGTCCTTCTTCATCAGCGGCGCGAGATCGATCCAGCCGCCGGTGCTGCAGTAGTTGGCCACGTTGTAGGAGTTGAACGAGCTCGCGACGTCGGGAGCGGTCCCCGAGCGGATGGCGGCGACGATCTTGTTGTCATCGATGCCGCCGACGACGCTGAGCTTCACGTCGGGGTGCAGCTGCTCGTACTCCTTCGCGAGCTTCTTGAATTCGACCAGCTCGTGGCCGGCGCTCCAGCCGACCCAGACCGTGAGCTTCGTCGGTCCCGAGCTTTGAACGCTCCGGGCGGTGGCGGCGGCGGCGACCACCAGAGCTCCGATCAGAACGACTGCCGCTGCGGTGCGTTTCCTCATGCCGGCCCTCCAGGGGAGAACGATGTGGTTAATGTTCTGAACCAGAAGTGAGCCTAAGCCGCCACTTGGCGTCGAGTCAAGCCCCTGAACTAGCCTTTACGTTAAGGTTGGCAACTCGATGGCCGCCGGACGCGCCACCCCGCCGCTCCTCAAGGATCTCAACGAGCGCACGGTGCTCGAGGCGATCCGGACGTCCGCACCCATCTCGCGGGCCGAGATCTCGCGCCGGGTCGGGATCTCCAAGCCGACGGTCTCGCAGGCACTCCAGTCGCTGCTCGGCGCCGGCCTCGTGCGCGAGACGGAGCGCGGCGGCGACGGGCCGAGCTACGGCGCGACCTTCTTCGAGCCGGTCCCCGAGGCGGCGTTCGTGCTCGGGCTCGACCTCGGGGCGCGCTTCGTGCGGGGCGCCGTGTGCGACGTCCGCGGCGAGATCCGCGCTCGGCAAGACGTCGAGTTGTCCGCGCGCACGGCCGCCGCGTCGCTCGATGCGATCGAGTCACTCTCGCGGTCCCTGCTCAAGGCCGCCGACGCCACACCCGATCTCGTCGACGGCGTCGTCCTCGGCGTGCCCGGCGCCGTCGACACCGCCGGGCGCATCTCGCTGGCGGAGAACGTCTCCGGTCTCGAGGGCGGCGGATTCCGTGACGAGCTCGCAGCGCGCGTCGGGATGCCCGTTGCGATCGAGAACGACATCAACCTCGCCGCGCTCGGGGAACGATGGCGCGGCATCGCGCGCGGTGTCGACGACTTCGTGTTCCTGTCGATCGGCACCGGGCTCGGCGCGGGACTCGTCCTACGCGGCGAGCTACACCCCGGCCACAACGGCTCCGCCGGTGAGCTCGACTACGTTCGCGTAGGCCTGACGGAGGACATCGACCCATGCGCAGCCGCCGTCTCCGCGCTCGCGCGGCTACGCGGCGCACCTACCCCACACGATCCACGCGCGATCTTCGCCGCGGCCCGCGCCGGAGATCGCATCGCACGGGAAGTCGTCGACGAGGAGTGCCGGCGCATCGCGTTGCACATCGTCCCGCTGGCCGCGGTCACCGATGTCGGACTCGTCGTGCTCGGTGGCGGGATCGGCGCGAACGGTGACCTGCTCTACGAGGGCATCCGCACCCGCCTCGCTGCGTGGCTCCCGTCACCGCCACGCGTCGAGGCGTCGAGCCTTGGCGACGCCGCGGTGCTCACGGGTGGGCTCGCGGTCGGCTTACGCGCGGCCCGCGAGAACGTCTTCGTGAACCGCGCGCGCGCGAGCTAGATGCGTTCGCCGACGGGCGCAGACGCGGACGCCTCGGCGGCACGCTTCAGCACCTGCAATGCACCGGCGGTGTCGCCGTCCTCCTCGAGCAAGGCAGCGAGCTTCCGGCCAGCGTCGAGCGCGGCGGCGCGGACGTGCTCGCTGAGCAGTTCGAGCGCCTGGCCGAGCAGCATCTTCGGGCGCTCACGGTCACCGGCGGCCAGAAAGACGTCGGCGAGTGCGACGTACGCATGACCACGGTCGCCCGGGCTCACGGCATCAAGCAACTCGAGTGTGCGCGCGGCCTTGCGCGCAGCATCCGCGTGCCGTCCGAGGGACATGAGCGCACGTGCCTCCTCCAGCGAGAAGCGCGCGTCGTCGCGTTCGGTCAGCTCACTCCCGAAGAGCGCTCGACCGCGGTCGAGCAGCACGAGAGCTTCCTCGGAGTTCCCGGATGCGATCTCCGCATACGCAAGTAGGTGGTAGGCCATCCCGACGTACGCGTCGTTCTCGGTGCGCTCGAGGATCTCCAAGGCGCGTCGTGCGTACCTCCCGGCCAGGTACGGCTCCTGACGTGCTGAGTGAAGGCGAGACTGCGACCAGAACACGCGCGCAATCGCGACCGGGTCGCCCGCCTCTTCGGCGAACCGGATCACGTTCGCCAGGGCCGCCTCAGCCTTGCCAAACTCAGCCGCATCGATCTGAGCGTTTGCAAGAAGCACCGTGAAGCGCAACAGCTCGACCGGTGTCTGCGCCTCCTGCGCCTCGTGCACCGCTGATTTGAAGAGCGCGATTGCTGACTCGCGCGCACCCGTCATCGCTTGGGCGCGACCCAGCGTGTCGACAAGTCCTGCGTCGGCGAGAGCCTTCCGGTCGCGCAGCTCGAATGACTGCTCGAGCAGGTCGATGGCCTCCGCGAACCGCTCGGACCGGAACGCGATCTGGCCGAGCCCGGCGAGCGCAGCTGGACGTGCGGGATCGCCTGGCTCGAGGTGGGCGCGGTAGAGGCGCTCGGCCTCGTCGATCTCCCCGAGGCGAAGCGCGACTTCCGCATCGATCAGCTCTGACGGCTGAACCGCGGCAGCTTCGACCCCGGTCGCGAGCCACTGGCCCGTGACGTCCAGGCGAAGCGCGAGCTGGTTGATCATCTGCAGCGACGGAACGCGCGCGCCCGCTTCGAGGCGGGAGATGTAGGCGGCGGTGCAGCCGGGGAAGGCGAGCCGGCGCTGGGACAGGCCCGCGCGCTCGCGGGAGGCCTTCAGGCGCATCCCGACTTCCTTCCGCGAGTCGATGTGGGTGGTCAGTGAACGAGGCATGCGTCAAATCATAGTTGTCTGTTGTCAATCGTGCTGCCAACTGCGCATTGGCGCAAGGGCCATGACTGAAAGAATGGGCGTCGCCCCCGGGGGCTGTCAATCCCAACTCGGCCCTAAGGAGACAGCCCTAATGCGCAGGTTCGTACCTTTCGCGGTTGCTATCGCATCGATCGTCAGCGCCTTTTTCGCCGCCGACACCACGTACTGGCCCTAACCAACCCGGGGTCGGAAGGCCGCAGGGCGCGCGGCGGTGGGGCGCGCTCTGCGGCACCTTTTCGGGGGAGGCGATCTCACGGACGACCCGGCTACCGTCGTCCTGTGAGCCGCCGCCTCTCCGTTCTCACCTTTCTATTTGCGCTCGTGAGCGTCCTCGCCTGGACAGTCGGCGCGGGGGCGGGCGGCCGCAACTGGGCTGCGCCCGAGATCCGCGCGGTCACACAGGCCGGCGTGCTCGGTTCGACGCCCGCGACCTTCGCTCCGCAGTCGCCGCTCACCCAGCGGGCACTCGCCTCCGCGGTCGCGGCCGCCGACGGCATCCAGCATCCACCCGCAGCCGCCACGCCCAAGCCGGGCCCGCCGACCATCCTCTCCACGCTTCCCGCGAACGCGGTGATCGGAGGCGCCGTGCGCCTCGAGGTGCAGGTCCCGGGACGCGAAGTCGACCACGTCGACTTCGCCGTCGACGGGACCGGCGTCCACACCGAGCAGCAGGCGCCGTACGAGCTGGACATCGACACCCGTGCACTCGCAGACGGCGTGCACCAGCTCGCAGTCAACGTCGCCTTCAGCGGTGGCGGCTATGCCGTTGCCGCCTGGACGGTCGGAGTCGCGAACGCGCCTGGCGCCGTGCTCACGCCCCCCGCTGCACCGGCGGAGGTGCCTGTCGCGAGGTCGTGGCTCCCGGCCCCTGCTCCGCAAGAGCCGGTCGTGCAGCGTGCGCTCTACCGCGCCAGCGCACCGTCACAGCCGGTCACGATCAAACAGCTCGACGCGGCGCTCGTCGCCTACGTCGGGCTGAGCGGCGCCGCGCGCAAGATCCAGCTCACACTGCGCGACGCCGGCCTCCGGCCGCCCGCGAACACCGGCACGGAAGCCGTCGCGCGCATGCTTCGGCTGCGGTTGAACCACCCGAGCGGGCAGGACGATCTCGAGCTTCTGCCGTTCCAACCTGCAACGCGGGCGGAGGCGGCGTGGTCGTTCGCGCAGATTCTGCACCTCGACCAGTGGGCCGTCGACTCCGTCCAGCACGCGGCCGACACCTTCACGCTGCCGGAGCTGAGCTCGTGGCAGCGACAGGTGCTGACGACCGCCGTGCACTACGTCGGCTACCCCTACGTCTGGGGCGGCACGAGCCCGACGCCCGAGACGCTGTACGGCGTCAGCGCGCCCGGCGGCTTCGACTGCTCGGGCTTCGTCTGGCGCGTCTACAAGCTGACGCCGTACGCCGGCGCACCGCGCCTCGCGGGTGTGCTGCGCGGGCGCACGACGTATCAGATGAGCGGCGAGGTGCCGCACAGCGCGCTCGTCCCTGCGACGAAGCTGCAACCGGCCGACGTCATGTTCTTCGGCGCACACGGACGCCGGTCGAAGCCGAGCGAGGTCGACCACACGGCGCTCGACCTCGGAAACGGCTGGTTCATTCAGTCGAGCGGGGAAGGCGTCACGTTGCTCCCCTTCGACGGGTGGTACACGCACAGCTACGCCTGGGGCCGCAGGCCCCTGCGCGAAGCCGGGCTGACCGGCTGATGCTCCGTTAACGGCTGAGGCCGATTGCGATCGCGGCCACCGCACCCGCGAAGCAGAGCCCGGTGAGCGCGGCGATGAGCCCGAGCGACATCTGTATCCCCCGAAGTTGCGTGTGACGATCGATTCCACCCGGCGCTTCGCACAAAACGCCTCGTTCAGGAACTCGTCAGGCCCGCGGCGTCGAAGATCGCAGGCCTGCTCTATAGGCTTGGCCGCGATGCTCGCCCCCGGGATTCCGACCGACCTCGCGAAGTTCGCGATCGGCTTCGACCAGCGCGACCGTGCGCGTGTGCACGCGCTCTGGGAGCGGATCTTCGACTCGAACCAGTGGTCGGAAGGCGAGCTGACGAAGGAGTTCGAGAACGGCTGGGCGGCCTGGAACGGCCTCGGCGGCGCGGTCGCGTTCAACGGCTGGACGGGAGCGGCACTCGGCGCGCTCGAATGGGTGGGTGTGCACGGCGAGACCGTGCTATGCCCGTCGAACACCTTCATGGCGACGCCGCTCAGCGCCATCGCCGCGGGCGCACGCGTCGAGTTCGTCGACTGCAACCGCGAGGACCTCTGCATGTCATTCGATGACTTCGAGCGGAAGGTGCACGAGCACAAGCCGAAGGCGGCGTTCCTCGTGCACATCGGGGGGCACATCGCCTTCGACGCCGAGCGGATCGCCGAGCTCTGCCGCAGCGAGGGGATCGTGCTGCTCGAGGACTGCGCCCACGCCCACGGTGCAGAGTGGAACGGTCGCCGCGCGGGCACCTTCGGCGACGTCGGCGTGTGGTCGTTCGCTCCGACGAAGACGATCTCCACCGGCGAGGGCGGCATGCTCGTCTCGAAGCACGCAGAGGCGATCGATTTCGCACGCACCTTTCGCAACTACGGCAAGCCGGATTACGCGGTGCAGGGCCTGAACTTCCGGCTCAATGAGTTCACCGCCGCTCTCGGCATCGTGCAACTCGACCGGCTCGACGAGATCGTCGCGTGGAAGAACGAGGTCGCGCGCGTGCACATCGATCCCGTCCACCCGTCGCGACTCCAGCTTCCCGAGGGGATGACGTCGGGCCTCTACAAGGTCATCGTCTTCGAACCGATCGAGAAGTCGACCGGCAAGGTCTACGACGAGCCGTGCCACCGCATCCTGGGTCACCAGGTCGAGCTGCCGAACACCGACTGGGTTGCCGAGAACCACTGGTGCGTCCCGCTCTACTACCGCCCCGAAGAGCTGTGAAGGTTCTCGTCACCGGCGGCGCGGGGTTCATCGGGTCGCACGTCGTCGACAAGCTGCGCGCCGCAGGTCACGAACCGCGGATCCTCGATCTGATCCCGTCCCGGTACCACTCGGACGTCGAGACGGTGCTCGGCGATCTTTGTGATCCCGCGATCGTGCTACCCGCACTCGCAGGATCGGACGCAGTGCTCCATCTCGCCGCGGTCGCAGACGTGGATCGGGTCGCGAAGGACCCGACGCTCACCGATCAGGTCAACACGCGCGGCACGCAGGTGCTGCTCGAGGCGGCGCGTGAGGTCGGCGTCCAGCGGTTCGTCTTCGCGAGCACGATCTGGGTCTACGGCGATGCCTCGGGGCCCGAGGCGGTCGACGAGGACACACCGCTCGGCCTGCCGAAGCACTTCTACACGGCGACCAAGATCGCAGGCGAGATGTACACGGCCTCGTACGGCGAGCTGTACGACCTCGAGTGGACGATCCTGCGCTTCGGGATCCCTTACGGGCCGCGCGCTCGTCCGACGGCAGTCGTGCCGGCGTTCACGGCGAAGGCGCTGGCCGGTCAGCCGTTGACGATCGCCGGAGACGGCACACAGTCGCGGCGGTTCGTCTACGTCGAAGATCTGGCCGAGGGCGTCGTCGCCGCGCTCGTCCCTGAGGCGGCGAACCGCGTCTACAACCTCGTCGGTCGCGAGAACACGAGCGTCCGCGCAATCGCACGTGCGGTGCGCGACGTCGTCGGCGACGTCCCGATCGAGCACATCGAAGGCCGAGCGGGCGACCTGCACGGCGGCAACATCTCCGGCGAGCGCGCGGCCACGGAGCTCGGCTGGGAACCGCGCACCGCGTTCGCGGACGGCGTGCGGCGCTACGTGGAATGGTTCACGGCAGAGGCTCGCGCACCGAGGGCGGCAACGGCCTCGAGCACGAACGGGAGCGCAGCCGCCGTCCTGGACCAGGAGCCCTCCGAGCTGTAGGCGTCGGAGTCGTGCAGCAGCACGACATCGCCCGGTCGTAGACCGCTGGTCGCACGGCGCGCGATCGACTGCGCCGTCGCGCGCCGCTCCCAGTCGCGGCCCCACGTCGACCAGAGCAGCGGTCGCCACCCACGCCCGCGCACGTGCGCGAGCGCTCCGGAGCTGAAGACACCGTACGGCGGCCGGTAGAGCGCCGGCACGGTGCCGGTCGCATCCGCAATCGCCGCGACCGCACGATCGAGGTCCTCCGCGAGCTCGCGCACGCGCCGGCGCAGCAGCAGCGAGTGCCGGTAACCGTGCACGGCCACCTCGTGGCCCGCGTCTACGATCTCGCGGGCGAGCGCCGGCCGCTGCACGACCTGCTCCCCGACGAGGAAGAACGTCGCAGAGGCGCCGCGGCGCTCGAGCTCGCCGAGGACGGCCGGCGTGCCTTCGGTGTGTGGGCCGTCGTCGAACGTCAAGGCGACTCGGTCCCGCGAGGCGAGCCGGCGCTCGATCCCGTACGCAGAGGCAAGACGTGGGACGTGCGCGGCGAGCGCCGGGACGAACCAGTCGGCTCTCACACCACGAGCGCGAGCACGAGCGACGCGGCGGACGGCAGAGTACCGAGCGCGAGGCCCGGCGCGGGCCGCGACGCCAGCGCGCCCCGCAGCGCCTGATTCAGGTCGCGCCTACCGGCGACGACCTCGGCAATGCCGTACCGGCGAAAGGCCGTGTTGTTGACGCGGATATGCCCACGACCCCAGCCGTAGGAGATGGTCGGGCAGCCACGGACATACGCCTCGAGCACGGTCAGCCCGCCCGTGGAGTGCACGAGCGCATCGGCGGCTGCGAGCCACTCGCTCATCTGCTCGGTGAACCCGACGAGGCGCACGCGCTCCTCGCTCCCGTAACGCTCGGCGAGCCGTCCATGCAGGTCCCCGTTTCGACCGCAGAGACACGCGACAACCTCGACGTCGGCCAGCGCAAGCGCCGTGTCGATTGCACCTTCGAGGTCTCCGACGCCCCAGCCGCCACCCGAGACCACGACGACCTTGCCGGCGGGCGGGAGCCGGAGCGCCGCCCGTGCGCGGACGGGATCGCAGGGACGCGAGAACTCGGGGCGTGTCAACCCGTGCACCGCCCGGACCTCGGTCTCGTCGCCGGCGACCCGGCGCACCTCCTCCTCCGACTCGGGGTGCGTGAGGAGGTGGAGATCGACGCCCGGGGCGGCCCAGTAATGCATGGCGGCAAGATCGGTGATGCCTGCGACGACGGGAATATCGAGCTTGCCCCGGCGGCGCAGGCCACCGAGCACCTCGGTGGTCATCGGGTACACCGAGACGATCACGTCAGGTTGCTCGCGCCGGATCACGCTGAGCACGCCGCGCGAACCAAGTACGCACACGAGCTTCTGCGTCAGCCGGCGGGTCGGTCCGAGCGCGACGCAAAGCCAGAACGTGGCATCCCACAGCCATTTGAAGCGAAAGAAGACGACGCCGGGCGCACGTTCGTTGACGAGCACGAACGCCTTGCCCATCACCTGCAGCCCGTCCTCGGTCACGACCTCGATCCCTGGGCACTCCTCGCGAAGCTGATCGGCGAGCGTGCGCGCGGGCAGGTCGTGCCCTTCGCCGACGCTCGCAGTGAAGATCAGGACGCGCGTCATGCGCCCGAGCTTAAATGGTCGATCAGCTTGCGAGCACCGTGCGGACCTTCTCGACGAGCTGCGAAGGGGTGAACGGCTTCTGGATGAAGGGGCCCTCGGCCGCGGCGTCCGTGTAGCCCGAGGTGTAGAGGATGCGGATGCCCGGGATCTCGCTCGTGATGCGATCGGCGAGCTCGAAAGCGTCCATCTCCGGCATCACGACATCCGTGACCAGCAGGTCGATCGGCCCCTCGTCGCGGACGAGATCGATCGCGGCGGTCGGGGAGGCCGCATCGAGCACCGTGAAGCCGGCGCCTTCGAGAGTCAGCCTGATGACGTCACGAACGACGTCTTGATCATCGACGACGAGAACGGTTCCGGTCATGGGTCAAGTGTCGCCTCAGGTCGCGGCCTGAGGGATCCCCGAAACGGGTTGCAAGAGCTCTCAGCGAGCCGTTCACACCGGTTTCCTACTGATGGGTCGTCTTGACGGGCGGCCAGTGCGGCGAGATGTCCGGATCGCCGAGGTCGCCGTACGGGATGCACCGGCCGTGCAGGAGCTCGTGGTCGGCGATCAGTAGCTCGTTCACCCGCGGGTTCGACGGGACGGCGCCGCGCCAGGCAAGCCGGTAGGAGCGGCCCAGGCGGATCAGCGCCTCGGGTGCGAGCCGGTCGGGGGAGCGCAGCAAGAAGTAGGCCGGCCCGGGTCGGACGATCACCGCGCCCGTGCGGGCGAGGGCCGCGGCGGCTGCCCGCTGCTCCTCGGGAGCCACCGCGTAGAAGAGCCAGATCCCATACCGGGGCGTCTGCGCACCGTGCAGGAACGGCAGCGCGCGCTCGCACGAGTCGTCGTCGACGAACTGCAGGGAGTGGGTGCCCAAAGCGACGTAGCGATCGAGGAGGTTTGCCGGATGGCCGTAGTCGAACGACGAGAACAACGCGCCACTCGTGCCCGTCGAGCCGAAGAGCGCCGAGCCTGCCGGCTGCCGGACCGCGGCGTCTACGACCGCCTCGATGCCGATCGCCCGCGTGTGGTTTCGATGGCGGAGGTCGTAGTGCAGCTCGTGGCTCAAGAGCCAGCCGACACCCACGGCGATCACGAGCACTCGCAGCGGACCGGCGAAACGCGCGAGCGTCGCGACTCCTGCCATGACGAGCACGAGGAACGCCGGAACGGTGGGAATCATGTAGCGGTCGAAGAAGAGCGCGGAGTCTCCCGAGGCCGGCACGACGGAGAAGAAGACGATCGGCGCGAGGACAGTCAGCACGCAGAAGACGACGATGCGGGCCTTGCGTCGAACGAGCAACGCGACGACGCCGATCCCGGCGAGGACGCTGAAGTAGTTGAGGTCATGCGCGCCCGGCGCGATGAAATGCAGCGCGTCCTCCCACACCGGCCTGCCGGAGAACGTGCGCCCGCTTGCTGCACCCGACGAGACGCCGTAGCGGTCACCGAGCACGTGCAGCGTGCGCAGGTAGTACGGCAGGAACGTCACCCCAAACGCCAGCAGGCCGGGCCAGGCCTGGCGCCAGACGGTGCGTGGATCGCGTGGCTCGTAGAACAGCGCGGCGAGCAGCGCCGTTCCCGCATACAGAGGCGCCGTCGGATGGATGAACACCGACAACCCGAGCACGGCTCCCGCGGCGGTCCAGAGCCGCCGGTCGCCACTCTCGGCCGCCTTCAGCGCGAGCAGCGTCGCCCACATGAGCCACGCGAAGAGCAGCGTGTGCGGCCGGCCGAATGTCGCGTAGAGCACCGGGATCGGCGAGGCCGCCGTCAGGAAGACGACGCCGGCCGACGCCTCGTCGCCGACGAGCCGCCGCGCGATCAGCGCAACGGCCGGGAGCGCGAGGCAGATGAAGACGAGCGACGGGATCCGCAAGGCGCCGAGCGACGGCCACCAGCCGAGCAGGAAGTGCTCGAGCCAGAAGTGCACTGGACCGCCGCCGCGCTTCGTCGAGACGATGTCGAAGACGTGCGCGAACGAGAACTCGCTGACCCGGATCGTCAGCTCCTCGTCGACGTTGAGCGGCGTCCACCAGACCGTCGGCAGCGCGAGCCAGACGAGCAGCGCCGCGGACGCGAGCGTCGCCGCGGCCGGAAGGAGCGGCGTAGGCTCGACGGAGCCGCCGTCGCGTAGGGGCCGGCTCCGCCGGCCCTGGAGCGACACAGCTCGTCTACTCAGGTCGAGAGGCAGCGAGCGCCTGCATCTCGGGCGTCTCGGGAGCTGTGCGATACGGATGCTCGTCGGCTACATCCGTCTCGTGGTAGACGCTCTCCGCGTTCACCGCCCAGATGTCATGTTCGGCACCGGCGACCAGGTTGTCGACAGCGCGCATCGCCGTGAGCATCGAGTGATCCGAGTTGTTGTAGCGGTGCAGGCCGTTGCGTCCCACCTGCTGGAGGTTCTCGATCCCGTCCAGCCACTCGCGGATCACTTGCACCCGGGCGGCGTAATCACCGTCGTAGATCGGGTAGGCCTTCGGCACGCGAATCGCGAAGCCGCGTTCGATCTTCGACTTGGACGTGAGCCCAAGCTGCTCGAGCTCCGCGGACGCAAGCGCAACGAGCGCGTCGTCGTCCATCGACCAGAGGTCGTCGCCCGCAAAGCAGAAGTACTCCAGACCGACGCAAGCCTTGTCCGGGTCGGGGACCATCCACGGCGACCATGACCGGTAGTTCTGGATCCGCCCGACGCGCACGCCCGGCTCGTGGATGTAGATCCAGTTGTCGGGAAACAGGTCCTTGCCGTCGACGACGAGAGCGACGGTGAGGAAGTCGCGGTAGCGCAGCCCGCGTGCCGCGTCGAGCACTCGCTGCGGCGCGCTCGGGCTGATCATCTCGACCACTTCGCGCAACGGAAGCGAGGAGATGACCGCGTCGGGCAACGTGTGCGACTCGCCACCCGCCTCGACCTCGACAACCCTCCCGCCTGCCAGCTCGAGCCGCGACACGGGCGATTCGAGCCGAACCTCGCCTCCCTGCTCGGTGATCGCGTCGGTCATCGCATCCCACATCTGGCCGGGGCCGAAGCGTGGGTAGTTGAACTCGGAGATCAGGCTCTTGACCTTGTTGTCCTTGTTGCCGAAGAACGCCGCCTTCGCGGCGGAGAAGAACGACAGCCCCTTGATCCGCTGCGCGGCCCACTCGGCGCGGATCTCGGACGGCGGGACGCCCCACACCTTCTCGTTGTATGACTTGAAGAACAACTCGTAGAGACGCTTCCCGAACCGGTTCGTCACCCAGTCCTCCAGCGACTCGTCGACCTTGCCGCGCTTCGCCGCCGCGCGGAGGTATGACGCCATGCAACGTGCAAGCTCGAGCGGGCCGAGCTTCTTGATCACGTCGCCGCCACGCAGCGGGTAGTCGAGGTAGCGGTTGTTCCAGTAGATGCGCGACATCCGTGGGCGCCGCAGGAACTCGTCGCCGAGAATCTCGTGCCAAAGGTCATCGACCTCCGTCACCTTGGTGAAGAAGCGATGCCCACCGAGATCGAAGCGGTAACCGTCGATCTCGACGGTCTTCGCGAGGCCGCCCACTTGGTCCTCGGCCTCGAACACAACGACGTCGCGACCGCACTTGCCCAGCAGGTAACCGGCGGTCAGGCCTGCCGGGCCACCGCCGAGCACGAGCGTGGTCTGAGGAGTCTCGTTCTGCATGAGCGGCCTGCCCAGGGCCGAGGCGGACTCTAGCCGACGCGCCGATAAACGAAGGCCTGCAGCGGCTTGAAGTAGTTCTTGTGGACGGCGATCTCCACGGTCGCCACGTGCGCCACGAGCTTCACTCGGGGGTCACGTTGCAGCAGCCACGTCCAGGCCGTGGACTTCTGCCAGACGAGCTTCGTCCACTCTGCCCGCCACGCGCGGTAATCGCGGAAGACCGGGGTGATCACCACGAATGTGCGCCCTCGCGGGACGGTCGCGAGCAGCCGGTCGAGGGTCGGCTTCGCGCGCGCGCGCTCGAGGCGGGTGACCGCATCGCGCCAGTCGAAGACCTGCGGGTCCCGCACCGGCCCGAGCGTGTTCGCCCAGCGAAAGCCCGGCCCGAGGTAGTACCGCAGCACGGGTGCTTGCTCCGGGTGCGTCGAGATGACGAGCTCGCCTGGGTGAAGGTATGGCACGACACCGGCAGTGATCGACCGCGCGTTCTCCTTGTCGTCGCGAACACTGTAGAAGCTCCACAGGAAGATGACGGCGACGAGCGCGACAAACCCGAGTCGCCGCGCGCGCACGAGCCCGCGGGCGCCGAGCAGAAGCACCGGTCCGAGGATGACCGAGAAGTAGCGCGCCGTCCAAGCGGGTGAGAACTGTGAGGAGATGAACGCCGCGACGATCGTCACTGCGCCGAGCGTCGCGAGCGCGAGCACGATCCGCCGCTCCTCGTCCAGGCGGTTGCGCACCACCTCGGCGAGACCGGCGCCGCCGACGAGCGCGAGCGCCAGGAACGCACCCTCGCCGCCCAGCAGGTACGTCGGGGAGAGCACGAGATCGTGGAAGCTCGGCGCCGTCGACCACGGCGCGCCCGTGTGCTTCGCCTGTGAGAGCAGCGTCGGCAGCCACGGCGCATAGAGCGCGGCAATGCCGAGCGTCACGAGCCCGAACAGCTTCAGCCGCTCCCGCGCGAGCAGCGCGGTCGTGACTGCGAGCCCGATGCAGAGGAACAACCCCCAGTTGTGCGTGTAGAGCATCAGCGCGACGGCCGGGACGAGCAACGCGGCCCACACGCGCCGGCCCCGGAGCACGCCCTGCACGTACGTGTACGCGATCACGATCGAGAGGAATGCCTCGAGCTCGTACATGCGCGTCTCCTGCGCGTAGTACGTGAGAAACGGATTGAGCGCAGCGAGCAGCGCGCAGACCAACCCGGTCCTCCGGTCGAAGATCGACCGTGCCGCGAAGTACGCCAGGGGTATGCACGCGAGCCCGAACAGCAGCGACAGCGTGTGCGTCGCACGCTCGCTGTCGCCGAAGACGCGGATCCAGAGACCGAGCAGCATGTAGTACGCCGGCGGCGAGCCGTCCTGACGCAGCAGCGAAGGAATCGACGACCAGTGATGGTGCGCCAGGCCGACCGAGATCCCCTCGTCGATCCAGAAGCCCGCGTTCAGCTGCCGCGTGCGGATGAAGAGCGAAAGCGCGGTCAGCGCGACGAGGACGACGGGCGTCGTCCAGCGCGACGCCAGTGCTTTCTCCCAACGCGCGCCGCGACCACGGAGCCCGCGTACTTGAGGCACGACGCTCGCCAAAGCCGGTTGAACGTACCAGCGATACTCACGGTGTGGACGAGACACGGGAACGAGAGGCGTGGAAGAACTGCGAGCGGTTTGTCACGGGCCTGGACCCACGCGGCCGCGACCCGCGGAAGATGCTGCTCGAGCTCGCGGACCGCGCGCCGGCGGTCGGCGAGGCGGATCGCTACGGCGGCGGAATGCTGGCGACGCGCCTCGAGGCACGCATCGCCGAGCTCCTCGGCATGGAAGCCGCCGTCTGGATGCCAAGCGGCACGATGGCGCAGCAGATCGCGCTGCGCATCCATGCGATGCGAACCGGCCGGGACCTCGTCGCCTTCCACCCGCACTGCCACCTCGACGTCCACGAGGAACGCGGCTACGAATGGCTCCACGGCCTGCGGGCGACGCTGCTCTGTGAGCGTGACCGCCTCGTGCGGGCGGAGGACGTCAGCAAGCTGAGCGAGCCGCATGCGGCCATCCTCCTCGAGCTGCCGCAACGCGACCTCGGCGGCCGGCTGCCTGCGTGGGACGAGCTTGTCGCGACGGCCGAGGCGACGCGTGCAGGCGATGCCGCGTTTCATCTCGACGGCGCGCGTCTCTGGCAATGCGGCCCGTTCTACGATCGCCCGCTCGACGAGATCGCAGGCCTCTTCGACACCGCGTACGTCTCGTTCTACAAAGACCTCGGAGCACCCGCGGGCTGCGCGCTCGCCGGCCCAGCCGACGTGATCGCGCAGGCGCGCGTCTGGCTCGTGCGCCACGGCGGACGGATGTTCTCGGTGTTCCCGTTCATGCTCGCCGCCGAGCGGGGCCTCGACGAAGTGCTCCCACGGATGCCCGAATACGTCGAGCACACCCACGCGCTGGCCGCAGCCCTCGCCGAGGTGGACGGTGTGTCGATCGTTCCCGACCCGCCGCAGACTGCGATGTTCCACCTTTATGTCAGAGGTGACGCCGAGCGCCTCACCGCGGCAGCCGTCGAGCTCGCCGAAGGCACGCGCACCTGGCTCGGGGCGCACTTCGTCTCGACCGCCGATCCCGCGATCGCCGCCACCGAGTTGACGATCGGCGAGGCGAACCTTGCCGTGGCGCCGCACGACGCGGCCGAGCTCTACTCGGAGCTCGTCGGGCTAGAGGCTTGATGTGGAACTGCTCCGCGTGCGTTTCACGTCAAGCCTCATCAGCTTGAACCGGAGCCGCCGGGAGACTCTCGACCGTGCGGTGGCCGTTCCGGGTGTAGACGATGTCCACGGTGTCGTTCTTGCGGTAGGTGCCGGCGACGCCGAAGAACAGCGAGAGCCATCGCCAAAAGCCCAGCTTGCCCTCCTGTGCGAGCTCGCTTTGGAAGACGAGCGTTCGCCCGAGCTGCTCGTAGTCGATCCCGCGCACCTGCGGCACGCCGTTCACGAACACGTCGAAGGCCCCCTCGATATGCGACGGCAACTCGACTTGGCTGCGGTGTTTCAACTGACCTCTCGATTCCACGCTCTATACGATGCCATCCGGCGTGCGCCGTTTCGCTCTTGCCACTCTCGCCACAAGCACCGTCGCCCTTCTGACGACGGTTGCCGCGTACGCAGGCAACGGCGGATTCCTGCCCGGCGAGGCGCATTCCCCGAACGCGCACCGCGTCCACACGGCGTTCATCTTCGTCTCGATCTTCACGGGTGTCATCTTCGTGATCGTCGAAGCAGCGCTCGTCATCTTCATCGTCAAGTACCGCCGCGGGAAGCGCCCGCGGACCGCGGAA
This sequence comes from Gaiellaceae bacterium, assembly GCA_045805985.1. Classification (GTDB taxonomy): domain Bacteria; phylum Actinomycetota; class Thermoleophilia; order Gaiellales; family Gaiellaceae; genus PALSA-600. The sequence continues at coordinate 393,781 of JBJMKA010000007.1, forward strand.
GGGCCGCAGATCCACGGCTCGACCAAGCTCGAGATCATCTGGACGGTCGTGCCCGTCGTGATCCTCGCGGTGATCGGGAGCTTCATCTTCATCAAGCTCCCGGGCATCACCGACGCGCCGAAGGCGGCCGCGGCCGACCAGACGCGCGTCCAGATCTCCGGTCGCCAGTTCTACTGGCAGTTCACCTATCCGAACGGCGCCATCTCGATCGACAAGCTCGTCGCTCCCGCCGACCAGGTCGTGAACGAGGAGATCAGCGCGCCGACGTGGGACGTCATCCACTCCTGGTGGGTGCCGGACTTCGGCGGCAAGTACGACGCGATTCCGGGCAAGGTGAACAAGACGTGGTTCAAGGCGCCGGCGGGCACGTATGCCGCGAGCTGCTACGAGCTCTGCGGGATCCAGCACGCAGCGATGCACGCAACGGTCAAGGTCGTGCCCCGCGCCGAGTACAACGCGTTCATCGCGCAGCGCGCGCAGGGCGGCGCGGCGCTCGGCGAGGAGGAGTGGCAGGGCGTCTGCCAGAAGTGCCATCGCCTCGACCACACCTACATCGGCCCGGCACTCGGCGGGAACCCGCTGCTCGCGGACCGCAAGGCGATCGAGGTGTTGCTCCGGAACGGCCAGGGGCAGATGCCGTCCGTCGGCCGCGACTGGACCAGTCAACAGCTCGACGCGCTGATCGCGTACACGAAGCAGTTCGCGAAGACAGGGGGCAACGGCTGATGGCCGTGAACGTCGAATCGGTCCAGCCGTACCGCGCCGACTGGCGCCGCGGGAAGGTGACGGCGTGGTTGACGACGGTCGACCACAAGAAGATCGGACTGCTCTACATCTGGACGGCGCTCGGGTTCTTTGCGATCGGTGGGCTGATGGCGCTGCTGATCCGCACACAGCTCGCGACGCCGGGCGAGCACATCCTGACCAAGAACTCGTACAACCAAGTTGTCACGATGCATGGCACGACGATGATCTTCCTGGTCATCGTCCCGATCCTCGCGGGCTTCGGGAACTACCTCGTGCCGCTGATGATCGGCGCGCGCGACATGGCGTTCCCGCGTCTGAACGCGCTGTCGTACTGGTTCTACGCGCTCGGCGGCGTCGTGCTGATGCTGAGCTTCTTTGCGAAGAACGGAGCCGCGCGAGGCGGCTGGACGATGTACACACCGCTGTCGACGCTCCACATGCCCGGGACGGGCCCCGACCTATGGATCCTCGGGCTGCACATCCTCACGATCTCGTCGCTCGCCGGCGCAATCAACTTCGCCGTGACGATCCACAACATGCGCGCTCCGGGAATGTCGTGGATGCGCATCCCGCTCTTCTGCTGGGCGATCGTCACATACGCGTGGATGCTGATCGTGGTGCTCCCGACACTGTCGGCCGGCCTGACGCTGATGCTGCTCGACCGCCAGGCGGGAACGCACTTCTTCGATCCCGCCCACGGCGGCAGCTCGCTCCTCTACCAGCACGTCTTCTGGTTCTTCGGGCACCCCGAGGTCTACATCATGATCCTGCCCGCGATGGGGATGGTCTCGGAGATCCTTCCCGTCTTCTCGCGCAAGCCGATCTTCGGCTACAAGGCGGTCGCCCTCTCGACCGCGGGCATCGCGTTCTACTCGCTGCTCGTCTGGGCGCACCACATGTTCGCGGTCGGGATGCCGATCGGCCTCGACATGTTCTTCATGATCAGCTCGATGATCATCGCGATCCCGACGGGCGTGAAGATCTTCAACTGGCTCGCGACGATCTGGCGCGGGAACATCTCGTTCGACACGCCGGTGCTGTGGGCGCTCGGCTTCATCAGCGTGTTCACGCTCGGCGGCATCTCCGGCATCTTCCTGGCCGCGTTCCCGATCGACTGGGCGGTGACCGACACCTATTTCGTCGTCGCGCACCTGCACTACGTGCTGTACGGCGGCTCGATGTTCGGGATCTTCGGCGGCCTCTACTACTGGTGGCCGAAGATGTTCGGGCGGCTGCTCGACGAGACGCTCGGCAAGTGGCACTTCTGGCTGACGTTCGTCGGCTTCAACCTGACGTTCTTCCCGCAGCACATGCTCGGGATGCTCGGGATGCCGCGGCGCGTCTACAGCTACCAGCAGGCTGGTCTGTGGGAGGCCTACAACCTCGCCTCCAGCATCGGCTCGTATGTGATGGGAATCGGGATGCTGGTGTTCCTCTTCAACGTGATCAAGACGTCGCGCACCGGTGCTCGCGCCGGCAACGACCCGTGGGTCGCGGACACGCTGGAGTGGTACACGACGTCTCCGCCGCCCGACTGGAACTTCGACAAGGTCCCGTACGTGACGTCGGCGCGCCCGCTGCGCGACTTACGCCGCCGGCTCGCGGAGACAAGAGGTTTCTGAAAGGCATGTGCTTCTGATGGGGACCTGGGCTCGCATGACAGCGGTTGCCGCGGTGCTCGGGACCGGCCTCGCGGTCGTCTCGGGAGCCGCCGGCTGGGACACCGCGCACCGCGTGCTCGCCGCGCTGGCGCTGCCGCCGCTCGCCGCGCTGGCGGCGATCGCCTGGGTCTCGGCACGCCGATTGCTGCCGGCCGCACTCACAGCGCTCGCGCTTTTCGGGCTCGCCGCGCTCCTGACCGGACGCGCGGTCCATCTCGCCTTCGCGTCGCTCGCCCTCGGCGCCACCGTGCTGCTCGCCGCGCGCACGTTCCGCGGTCACGTCGAGCAGGGCCCGCTCCGCGACTACATCACGCTGACGAAGCCGCGCATCATGTCGCTCCTCTTGCTCACGGGCGGGGCCGGTGCCTTCGTCGGGGCGGCGGGCGTTCCGGCCTGGGGCGGGTTCGCCGTCACGATGCTCGGGCTCGCGCTCGCGTGCGGCGGTGCCTCGGCGCTGAACCACTACCTCGACCGCGACATCGACAAGCTGATGGGGTCGCGCACGGCCACGCGCCCGGTGGCATCAGGACGCGTGCCGGCGGAGCGTGCGCTCGAGTTCGGTCTCGCGCTCTCGGCCTTCTCGTTCGTGCTGCTCGACTCGCTCGTCAACCTGCCGACCGCGCTGCTCGCGCTCGGCGGCAACCTCTTCTACGTGCTCGTCTACACGCGCTGGCTGAAGCGCACGACGGCCCAGAACATCGTGATCGGTGGCGCCGCCGGCGCCGTGCCGCCGCTCGTCGGCTACGCCAGCGCGAGCGGTCACCTGGGGTGGGCGGCGCTCGTGATGTTCGTCGTCGTCTTCGTGTGGACGCCGCCGCATTTCTGGGCGCTCGCACTGATGATCAAGGAGCACTACGCAAAGGCCGGTGTGCCGATGCTGCCCGTCACGCGCGGCAACCAAGAGACGGCGCGGCAGATCGTGCGCTACACCGCGCTCCTGATCGCGGTGACGCTTGCGCCGGTCGCGTTCGGAACGTTCGGGCTCGTCTACGGCGTCGCCGCGGCGGTGCTCGGCGCGATCTTCGCCTGGTACGCGATCGAGCTGCGGCGAACGCTCGCGCGCGTCGCAGCGGTGCGCCTCTTCCACTACTCGCTCCTGTACCTCGCGCTGCTCTTCGTCGCGATGGCGATCGACCCGATCCTCTGATGACCGACGTCCTTCCCGAGCAGACACCGCCGACCACGCTCGTGGACGCGCCCGACATCGCCGAGCGCGAGCTCGCGCGCAAGAACATGGCGTGGGGCTGGGCCCTCTTCGGGCTCTTCTGGGTGCTGTTCGGCGGTACCGTCGGCGTCGCGCTCGTCTACCTCTGGCTCGACTGACGGACGGGGTCTGGATCACGGAGCTCGGCCCCGGCCCGCCCGGGCGGCGGCTCGCGGTCAAGGATCTCTTCGACACGGCCGGTATCCGCACGACGTACGGCTCTGCGGTCTTCGCCGACCATGTTCCCGCGCGGTCGGCGACGTGGGTGCGGCAGCTCGAGGAGAGAGGGTGGGTGAACGTCGGGAAGACGAACCTGCACGAGTTCGCCTACGGCGTCACCTCGCAGAACCTGCACTACGGCGTCGTGCCGAACCCGTCGTTCCCGGAGCGCACGGCCGGCGGCTCGAGCGGCGGGTCAGCGGCAGCGATCGTGCTGGGGCTGGCCGACGGCGGGCTCGGGACCGACACCGGCGGCTCGATCCGCATCCCCGCCGCCTGCTGTGGGATCACCGGCTTCAAGCCGACCTACGGGCTCGTCCCGATCGATGGCGTGTTTCCGCTCGCCCCGACGTTCGACCACGCCGGGCCGCTGGCCCGGGACGTCGCGGGCTGCATCGAGCTGCTCTGGCTCGACGTGCCGGCGGTGGCGCTCGAGGATCTGTCGCTCGCCTCGGCGTGGGGCGAGCCCCCGGTGCCGGCGACGGCGATCGACTTCCCGACGGCTGAGGCGGTCGCTCCGGCGTTCATGCGCGAGGTCGGCGACGTCCACCGGCAGCTCTATCCCGAAAACGTCGAGCTCTATGGCGAGAACATCCGGGGGAAGATCGAGCGCTGCATCGCGCTCGACGACGCTGCGTACGAGGCGGCCGTCAGGGCGCGGGCCGAGCACGCGGAGCGCGCGCTGGACGCGCTCGACGGGTTCGACCTGCTCGTCACCCCGACCCTCTCGTGCCCCGTTCCGGCCGCCGACGTCAGCGAGGTCGAGGTCCGAGCGGCGATGACCCTCTACACCTTTCCCTTCAACGCCTTGGGCTGGCCGGCCCTCGCCCTGGGAGGAATCCAGCTGGCCGGCAGGCCCGGAAGCGATGCTCTCGTGCTGGCCGCGGGGCTCGCGCTCGAGCGAGCACTCAAGGCCTGAGCGCCGTCTGCCGACTAGGAGGGCATGAAGCTCGCCCTCCTGGGTCTCTGCGTCCTGGCCTTCGCGTGCGCCGGCTCCGCGTCGGGCATCGCCTCCGTGGCACCCCTCGCTGCGCCGAAGGGCCTGCATGGATTCGTGTATCGCGCCAACGAGCAGCCGGTGGCGCGGTCCTATACGCAGCTCCCGGCCTTCGCCTGGGAGCCGGTGCGCGGTGCGGCGCGCTACGAGATCCAACTCGCGACGAGCGGCACGTTCGCCGAATCGACGATGCTCGTCGACGACTCGAAGGTCGACACGCCGGTGACGTCGCTTCAGCGGCAGGTGCCATGGATGACGGGTCGGCCCTACGCACTGTGGGTGCGCGTGCGGGCCCTCAACGGCTCCCGGGTGTCGCGCTGGAGCACACCGTTCGGGTTCAACACATCCTGGAAGGAGATCCCGTCTCAGCTCCCGGCTCCCAACGGTCTCATCCGCTGGAAGCCGGTCGACGGCGCTTCGGCCTACGAGGTCTGGTTCCCCGACATCGCGTTGCGCTTCCGCACGCTGACGAACGTGGCCGACGAGCGCGAATACTGGACGCTGATGAGCCCGGGAGCGGCCAGGGTCGTCCACTGGCGCGTGCGTGCGCTGAGGTACGTCAAGGACGCCAAGCTGCCGAACAAGATCCAGGTCGTCACGTACGGTCCGTATTCACGGAGGTTCACGTCGATCAACAACACCACGCTCCTCTCGACGCCCGTCCAGGGAACGCACGTCGTCTCCGACGTCGACTCGACGCAGCGGCCTCACGCGCTCATGCCGGGCTTCGCGTGGGATGGCAACGGCAGCGGCCTTTCGCGCGTCTACGTGTTCAGCGACCGCGGCTGCATCAACTCCGTGACCGTCGGGTCGCTCGTCTACGGGCCCGCGTGGGCGCCGCGCTTCGCGCCTCCGCTCGCGCTCCCGACCGACCCGAAATCCTCCTATACCTACGGGCCGCAAGCAAACGCGGAGATGACCGACTACACCAAGATCGTCACCGCGGAGGAAGCGGCGGCGGTCGCTTCCAGCTCCGCGGGAGCCGGAAGCTCCGGAGCTGCGACCACGGCGCCGGATCCGTCCTTTACGACCGACCCCGGGACGATCGCGCTCCCCGACATCGGTTGGCCGACGGGCCGCTTCTGGTGGACCGTGGTTCCGGTGCAGGTGCTCCAGGCGACTGACGGCACCCTCTACTATCGCGACGCCGAGCTGCCGCAGGACGCGTGCGCGGCCGGGCACGTGTGGTCGTTCGGCATCCAGAGCATGCCGGTCACGAAGACGGAGACTGGTGGTCCGTTCGCCTCGGGCCAAAACGGCTCACGTGTCGTCAGCGCTGCGACGAAGACGCCGTCGTTCGTCCAGCTGCCGGTGGTCACCTGGACGCCGGTCCTCGGTGCGCAGGCGTACGAGATCCAACTCTCGCGTCACGTCTATCCATGGCGCACGGAACTCAGCCAGGCGGCGGTCGTTCCGTCGGTGACGCTGAAGCTGACCAAGCAGCAGTCGGGGGTCTGGTACTACCGCGTGCGCGGGATCAACGGGTACTTGCCCGGGACCGCGATCAAGATGACCTGGTCGACGCCGACAGCGGTCCGCATCAGCGGCGACCGCTTCGTGATCGTCAAGTAGCGGCTTGATCTGGAATTGCGTGCCCACGGGTGCGCGTGCATTTCAGATCAAGCGTCTACAGCCGCGCGAACTGCTTCCTCGTAGATCGGGTCGCGGGTGAAGCGGTCGAGCTGCGCCGACAACGCGTCGCTGGCGTTCGGCACGTCTCCGGGCGGGAACGGCGCCGGTTGACCGTCGAGATCGATGCCTTCGAGCCGCTCGCGCTCGTCCAGCTCCAACTCGATGGCGTGTCCCAGCCGTGAGCGGAGCCAGCCCGCGAGCAGATGAGCCTGTGCAGCAGTGCCGTGGACCCGAATCGAGCCCACCCGAGCGATGCCCGGCCAGAGCGAGGCGAGCAGGGAGCGCCACCGCTCCGTCCGCTCCCAGGCGATGTCGGAGACGACGACCCGTGAGAACAACTCGACAAGCTCCGCGTACGCCCTTGGCAGGTCCGGCCACTCGGTCGAGTCGACGACCAACCTGTCGACGATGCCGATCAGCTGCACGAACTCCGGGGAATCCCAGACCGGCCGGCCGCGCCAGCGGCAGAACACCGGTAGGTCCGAGATCAAGAGCGGCAGCACGATCGAGGCGGGCGCGCGCGCGCGATTCCCGCGCAGCGTGAGCTCGATCACCTCGCCGCAGATCGCCCGGTCGCCGACCGGGAAACAGCGGATCGAGACCTGCGCGTCGAGACCGTCACGCTCGTCGGGCCGTGGGACGAGGAGCAGCGTTCGCGAGGGATGGCGCTCGGCCATCCCAGAGAGGGTCTCCTCGGCCGCGCCCTGCCACTCCGGCGGCGCCCACGCGATATGCGTCATCACCGACGTGCGCAGATTCGGCTGAGCGCCTTCCTCCGACGTCTCGGCTCGGAGCCGCGCGAGCTCACGCTCGATCCGCGCGATCGAGACGTCCTCGCCCGTCCAGGCGGTTTCGATCAGTGACTGCGCCACGACCGACCGTCCCGGTGCATGAGCTCGTTCGCTGCGACCGGCCCCCACGTTCCCGCCGGGTAGTTCGGGAATGAGATCCGCTCGCGTTGCCAGAACGACACGATCGCGTCAACGAGCGCCCACTGCTCCTCGATCTCATCGGAGCGCGTGAACAGCGTCGCATCGCCGAGCATGGCGTCGAGAATCAGCCTCTCGTACGCGTCAGGCAGACCCTCGCGGAAGGCACCGCCGTAGAGAAAGTCCATGTGGACCGTGCGGATCGTCATGCCCTGTCCCGGCAGCTTCGCGCCGATCGCAAGCGACACGCCCTCGTTCGGCTGCACGTGGATCAGCAACGTGTTCGGACGCAGCTCCTCGCCGGCGGTGTCAGCGAACGGCGGATGCGGCGCACGCTTGAACTGGATCGCGATCGTCGTCTCACGGCGCGCGAGCCGCTTGCCCATGCGCACGTAGAACGGGGTGTCCGCCCAGCGCCAGTTGTCGACGAACAGCTTCGCCGCGACGAAGGTCTCCGTCATCGATCCCGGCGCGACGCCCTCCTCCTCGCGGTAGCCGCGCACCTCGACACCCTCGACGAATCCCGGACCGTACTGCCCGCGCACCACGTGCTTCGGCCCCGGTGTGTGCATCGACTTCAGCACCTTCAGCTTCTCGTTGCGCACGGAGTCGGCGGTGAAGTCGATCGGCGGCTCCATCGCCGTGATTGCGACGAGCTGCAGGAGGTGGTTCTGGAAGATGTCGCGAATCGCGCCCGCTTGCTCGTAGTAGCCCGCGCGTCCCTCGATCCCGATCGACTCCGCGACGGTGATCTGCACGTGGTCGATGAACTGGCGATTCCAGATCGGCTCGAAGATGCCGTTCGCGAACCGCAGCGCCAGCATGTTCTGGACCGTCTCCTTGCCGAGGTAGTGGTCGATGCGGAAGACCTCGTTCTCGGCGAAATGCTCTTGGAGCTTCGTGTTCAGCTCGCGCGCGGACTGCAGGTCGTGCCCGAACGGCTTCTCGATCACGAGCCGAACCCAGCCCTCGGCGCTGCGCCGCTCCGCGATCTCCTCGACGAGCGTGCCGATCGCGTTCGGCGGAACCGCGAAGTAGTAGACGCGGTTGCCCATCGTCCCGCGCTCCTTGTCGAGCCCGGCCAGCGTTTCTGCGAGGCGATCCTCGCCGTTGTCGTCTGCGAAGTCGAGCGTGACGTAGCGCATGCCGGCCGCGAGCTCGTTCCAGACCTCTTCCTTGAAGGGATCGCGGGCGTGGTCCTGCACGGCCTGCTTCATCCGCTCCCGGAACGCGTCGTCGCTTTCCTCGCTGCGGGCCGCACCGACGATTCCGAACTTCTCCGGCAGGAGCCGCCGCAGCGCCAGCGAGTAGAGCGCGGGCATCAGCTTCTTCGACGTCAGGTCGCCGGACGCGCCGAAGATCACGAGCAGGCACGGATCCGGGCGGCGGCGCAGCGTCAGCCCCTCGAGCAGCGGGTTCGGGGCGTCGGTCACTCCGCTTCTTTCTCTGCTGCCGCCTTCACCGCGTGACCGCCGAATTGGTTCCGCAGGGCCGCGTTCACCTTCGCCGCGAACGACTCGTCCTCCCGCGAGGCAAAGCGCGCAAACAGCGCGGCGGTGATCACCGGCACCGGCACGTCCTCGGCGATCGCCTCGGCGATCGTCCACCGGCCTTCGCCGGAGTCCTCGACATAGCCGCGGATCTTCTCCAGGTCCTTGCCCTCGGCCTCGAAAGCGTTGTGCAGTAGGTCGAGCAGCCACGAGCGGACGACCGACCCGTAGCGCCAGATGCCGGCGATCTCGTGCAGGTCGAGCCCGAACTCGGACTTCTCCATCACCGCGAAGCCCTCGGCATAGGCCTGCATCAGCCCGTACTCGATCCCGTTGTGGACCATCTTCGTGAAGTGGCCGGCGCCGGACGCGCCGACGTGCGCGTAGCCGTCTTCGGGGGCGAGGTCGCGGAAGACGGGTTCGACCTGCGCGACCGCATCCCCGTCGCCGCCGACCATCAAGCAGTAGCCGTTCGCGAGCCCCCACACCCCGCCTGACACGCCGGCGTCCACGAACTTCACACCGCGCTCTTTCGCCTCGGCGTACCGCCGCTGAGAGTCGTGGAAGTTCGAGTTGCCACCGTCGACGATCACGTCACCGGCGTCCGCGATAGCGATCAGCGTCTGAAACGTCTGCTCGGTGATGGCGCCGGCGGGAACCATCATCCAGAACGTGCGCGGCGCGTTCAGCTCGTCGCGCAGCTCCTCGAGCGTCTTCGCAGTCGAGTCGACCTGCGGGTCGTACGTCTTCACGTCGTGCCCGCGCTCCGCGAGGCGCTTCGCCATGTTGCCGCCCATGCGACCGAGGCCGATCATGCCGAGCTGCATTTAGATCTACGCCTCCTCCAGTTGGATGCGCGCGACGCGGCGGCCGCGCTCCTGCAACGAGGCGAAGTCACCCGCGGCCTGGGCGCGGATCAGCTTCCCGAAACCAAACGGCTGCCCGGGGATCGCCAGCTCGTCGCCCGTGTCGTCGACGACCTGCAGGAAGAGGCCCGTCGGCGGGCCGCCCTTGTGCAGCTGCCCGGTCGAGTGCAGATAGCGGGGGCCGAAGCCGTGCGTCACGACGCAGCCGGTCTCTTGCCGAGCTTGCGCGGCAAGCTCGGCTAGCTTGGCGTCGTTGGCAGCCGTCGGATTGACGAATCCCAAGATCGCCACGTAGTCACCCGGCTCCGCCTGCGCATACAGCTCCTCCGGCGAGCCGGCTGGTTCGACTAGCGGATCTTGGCCAGAGGCCAAGATCTGCCGGGTCTTGTCCTTAGCGGACTGCACGTCGGGCTGGTCGAACGGGTTGATGCCGAGGATCGAGCCCGCGACGGCCGTTGCGAACTCCCAGCGGAAGAACTCCTGGCCGAGCTCGTACTCGCCGGTGAGGCGCACCTCCTGCGCCTGGCGGTCGGCCCCATTCGGCGGCTCCCCGGGTGCGGGGATCAGTCCTTTCCCGTGCTTGCCGGTCGACTCGGCGAGCAGCTGCTCCGCCCAGAGGCCGAACCCGCCCGCATTGGGTGCAATGCATACCTTGTCGCGGCCGTCCTGCCAGCTCTCGCCGAGCGAGAGCCCAAGCTCGAGCCCAGGGTTGCCCTCCGAGAGGTGACAGGCCTCCGCCATCTCGATCGCGCGCAAGAGCAACGTGTCGACGTCGACGCCCATCAGCGCCGCCGGCAGCATCCCGAAAGCCGAAAGCGCGGAGTAGCGACCGCCGATCGTCGGCTCGCCCGGGAAGATCCCTGCGAACTCGCGCTGACGCGCGAGCTCCTCTAGAGCGGAGCCCGGATCGGTGATGGCGATCCAATTGTCGCCGCGCGGGCTCCGCTCCCAGAAGTAATCGGTGTGCGAGCGCGTCTCGAGCGTCGAGCCTGACTTCGAGGCCGAGATGAACAGGGTGCGCGAGATATCGAGCTGCGCTTCGAGTTCACGGATCGCCTCCGGATGCGTCGTGTCGAGCACGTGGAACGTCTCCCGCCGAAACGTGCGCTTGATCACCTCCGGCGCGAGCGACGACCCGCCCATGCCGAGCAGCACGACCGCGTCGATCCGGTCGACGACCGAGTCCGCGAGCTGCAGAACCAGCTCCAGGTCCTCGCGCATGCGCCAGGGCTCGTCGAGCCAGCCCAGCCACTTCCCTTCGTCGGTACCCGTCCAGACGGTCGGGTCGCGCGCCCAGATCCGCTCGACCAGCGTTGTACTCATTGCGGCGCCGTCGAGCCTACGTCGATGCTCACGCAGCCGCCAGAGTGCTGCGCTTCGCCCGGATGCTCTCGATGATCTGGTCGAACGAGTCGGCGAACTTCTGCACGCCCTCCTCTTCGAGCGTCTCGGTGACGTCGTCGTAGTCGACGCCCGCCTCGGCGAGCTTCTGCAGGAGCGCGCGCGCTTCATCGAGACCGTCGCGCACCGTGTCGCCGCGCACCTCGCCGTGATCCTGGAACGCCCGGATCGTCTCGAGCGGCATCGTGTTCACCGTCTCCGGCCCGATCAGCTCTTCGACGTACATCACGTCGCGGTACTCGGGGTTCTTCGTCGAGGTGGATGCCCAGAGGCAGCGCTGCTTCGTGGCGCCCTTGCCCTCGAGATAGGCCCACCGCTGGCTGCTGAACACCGCGAGGTAGTGCTCGTAGGCGAGCTTCGCATTCGCAATCGCGAGCTTGCCCTTCAGCTCCGGATGACTGGCCGCGTCGAGGCGCTTGTCGGCCTCGGAGTCGACGCGCGAGACGAAGAACGACGCGACCGATGCGACCTTCGACGGGTCGCCGCCCGACGCAACCAGCCGCTCGAGCCCGCGCAGGTACGCCTCGACGACCGCCTTGTAGCGGTCAAGCGAGAAGATCAGCGTGATGTTGATCGACGTGCCCTTCGCAGTGCAGTCCTCGATCGCCGGCAGCCCCGGCATGGTCGCGGGGATCTTGACCATCAAGTTCGGGCGGTCGACCTCCGTTGCGATCCAGCGCGCCTGCTCGAACGTCTTCTCGGTGTCGTAGGCGATCCCCGGCTCGACCTCCATCGAGACATAGCCGTCGAGCCCCTTCGACGCCTCGTAGGCCGGCTTCAGCACGTCGGCGGCGTCGCGGATGTCCTGCAACGCGAGCGAGAAGAAGATCTCCGTCGGATCGTCCGTGTCGGCAAGCAGCTTCTTCAGGTCCTCGTCGTACGCGTCACCCGACGAAAGCGCCTTCTGGAAGATCGTCGGGTTCGATGTGACGCCGGTGACGGCGTCCTCGTCCATCATCTTCTTCAGCTCGCCCGAGTGGACGAGATCGCGCGAGAGCGTGTCGAACCAGACCGCCTGCCCATGCTCCGTGAGCTCATGCAGCCGTGACTTCGCCATCCTTCATCACTCCTTCTCAGTCTTCTTTGTGGCGCGAACAACGCGCTCTGGGGCTTTCGCCGGGGCAAGCCCGGCTTCGCCGACGAACGACACTCATGCCGCATCGCCCACCTTCATAAATTTTTCCATTTCCGCCACCTTCAAGAGACGCGCGACATAGCGCTCGCCGCCGTCGAAGATCGCGTTCAAAAATGCCACCACGAGCTCGCGCGCCAGCGAAGGGCCGACGACCTCCGAGCCGAGGCAGAGAACATTCATGTCGTCGTGCTCGACACCCTGGTGCGCGCTGTAGACGTCATGGCAGATCGCCGCTCGGATCCCGGTCAGCTTGCAGGCCGCGACCGACGCGCCGACGCCCGAGCCGCACACGAGGATCCCGCGCGCCGCGTGGCCGCGCTGGATCGCCTCACCGACTTCACGCGCCTTGTCCGGATAGTCGATGCGCACCGCGTCGGTGTCGGTGCCCAGGTCGAGGACCTCATGCCCGCCGAGCACTTCGAGCACGGCCTCACGCAGGCGAACGCCGCGGTGGTCGAAGGCCACCGCAACCTTCACAGGACCTCCACCCGCGCGATCTTGCCTTCGTCGAAGGTGAACCGGATCGGCAGCGTGCGACCGTCGGCCTCCACCATCGCGATCGCGTGACCGTCCGTGCGAAGCTCGATGCCGTCGACGTGCACCGCCGGCAGGTCGCCTTCGACCGTGAACCCCGGTGTGACGAGCGCGAGGAACGTCTTGATCGTCTCTGCTTCTTTCACGCCACACGCTCCAGCAAGGCGGCTGCGCGCGCGACGACGTTGTCGAGGTTGAAGCCGAACTGCTCGAGGACGGTGTTGCCGGGGGCGGAGGCGCCGAAGTGCTCGATCGAGATCGAGTCTCCGCGGTCGCCGACCCAGCGCTTCCAGCCGAGCTCGACGCCCGGCTCGATCGAGAGCCGCGCACCGACCTCAGGCGGCAGCACCTCGTCCCGGTAGTCGTGCGGCTGATCCTCGAAGAGCTCCCAGCAGGGCATCGACACGACTCGGACTGCAGTGCCGTCGCCCGCGAGCTTCCGCCCCGCCTCGAGAGCGAGCGCCACCTCGGCGCCGGTCGCGATCAGGATCAGGTCGGCTGACGCCGACGACTCCCACAGCGTGTACGCACCCCGCTCGAGCATCGACGCCGGTGCGAGCTCCTTGCGGTCGAGCGTCGGCACTTTCTGCCGCGACAGCGACAGTGCGACGGGCCCATCCTTCCGCTCGAGTGCGACCTTCCAGGCCGCAGCGGTCTCGTTGGCGTCCGCCGGCCGGACGAACCAGAGGTTCGGAATCGCACGCAGCGCCGCGTACGTCTCGACGGGCTGGTGCGTCGGGCCGTCCTCGCCGAGGCCGACCGAGTCGTGCGTCCAAGCCCAGACGACCGGGAGACCCATCAGCGCGGAAAGCCGAACCGCCGGGCGCATGTAGTCGCTGAAGATCAGGAACGTCGAGCCGTACGGCTTGACGCAACCGCCGTGCGCGCCGATGCCGTTGACGACCGAGCCCATGGCGTGCTCGCGGATCCCGAATGCGATGTTGCGGCCCGACCAGCTGTCGGAGAAGACACCGCCGCCTTCGAACTCCGTGTACGTGGATTCGACGAGGTCTGCGGCGCCGCCGATCATCGTCGGCACCGCGTCCTTGAATGCCTGCATCACCTGCTTACCGGCCATGCGCGTCGCCACCTCCTCGCCCGGCTTGAACTCGGGCGGCGTCCACGGGCCGATTTTCCCGGCCCACGCCGCGTCCCACTTCTCGCGCGGGCCGGGGAAGGCCTGCGACCACGTCGCGAACCGTTGCTGCCATTCGGTCTCGAGCTCGTTGCCGCGCTCGACCCTGTTCATGTGCGCGTACACCTCGTCCGGCACGTAGAAGTGCTTGTCCGGGTCCCAGCCGAGCACCTTCTTCGTTGCGGCGACCTCGTCCTCGCCGAGCGGGGCCCCGTGCGCCTTGGCGGTGTCGACAGCCCTCGGCGCGCCGAAGCCGATATGCGAGCGGACGATGATCAGCGACGGCCGTGAGTGCTCGGCCTGCGCCGAGGCAATAGCTGCACGGAGCGCGCCGAGATCGTTCGCGTCCGCGACCGACTGCACGTGCCAGCCGAGCGCGTCGAACCGTTTGGCGCGATCCTCCGTGAAGGAGATTGAGGTCGTCCCGTCGATCGTGATGTGGTTGTCGTCGTAGAAATAGGTGAGCTTGCCGAGACCGTTCGTCCCGGCGAGGGAGCCTGCTTCGTACGAGAGGCCTTCCATCAGGTCGCCGTCGGAGCAGATCGCGTAGACGTGGTGATCGACGATCTTGTGATGCGGGCGGTTGAACGTGTCGGCAAGGAAGCGCTCGGCGAAGCCCATGCCGACGCCGTTCGCGAAGCCCTGACCGAGTGGGCCGGTCGTCACCTCGACGCCCTCGGTGTGCCGGAACTCCGGATGGCCCGGCGTCGCCGACTGCCACTGGCGGAAGCGCTTGAGCTCCTCGAGCGAGAGGTTGTAGCCCGTGAGATGGAGCGTCGAGTACTGCAGTACGGCGGCGTGGCCGGCGCTGAGGATGAAGCGGTCGCGATCGGGCCAATGCGGGCTCGCGGGGTTGTGCCGCATGACCTCGGCGTAGAGCAAGTAGGCGATCGGGGCGAGCGCCATCGCGGTGCCGGGATGGCCCGCGTTCGCCTTTTGGACGGCGTCCATCGAAAGCGTCCTGATCGTGTCGATGGAGAGCTGTTCGATCTCCGAGTTGGGCACCGCTCCTCCTCGCAAGTGGCTTCCCTGCGAGCGTAACGGCTAAAGGTCAGATGCCGCGCGGCTGTTCAGCCCGTTTCCAGGCTCCGCACGCGGAGATGGATCTCGTGGTGTGCCGCCCGCGGCTCCACGATCCGCGCGATCGGGGCGGCAGGCACCGGCAGGCCGAGACGCTCGAGCGCGACCATCGCGGCGCCACGCGCGGAGCCCTCCGGTACGCCGGAAACCTCGACCGGACGACCGACGACGTCGGCGAACACCTGCAGCCACGCCGGGTTGGCGAGCAGCGCCCTCCCGGTCGCGACGAGCGACTCGACTCCCCCGATCGCGTCGAGGACGTCCGCCAGCCGGTAACAGACCGCTTCGAGCCCGGCCTGCGCGATGTCGAGCGGCGTCGTGGCGAATGTGAGGCCCTCGATCGCGCCGTGCCGGTGCGGGTCCCAGCCGAGCGATCGCTCCCCGCCGAGGAACGGCAGGAACGTCAGGCCGTGCGCGGCGGCCGGCCGCTCGGCGATCTCGGAAGTGTCGACGTCGCGCAGCGTGCGCGCGAGCCACGCGTGCAGGTTCCCACCGTCCGAGAGCGCGCCACCTTCGCAGAAGCGGGTCTCGTCGAGCCGGTAGAGAAAGAGCCCCGGCCGCGGTTCCGCGCCCGGGGCGTCATAAACGACGCGCGTCGCGGCTGACGTGCCGATCATCACCGCCGCGCGAGCGCGCGTGACACAGCCGGCACCGACGTTCGAGCACGCGCCGTCACCCAGCGCGGGCCAGACGCCGGCGATGGGCTCGTCGGAGAGCGGCGGCAAGCGGGAGGCGTCCAGTCCGAGCGCCGCCAGCGTCTCCTCGTCCCAGGCCAGCGTGTTGGGATCGAAGAGGCCGGTGCCGCTCGCGGTCGACACGCTCATGCGCGCCTCGCCGGTCAGCCGCAGAAGCAGGTAGTCGCCGAAGGAGAGGTAGCGCGTGGCGCCGATCCCCTCGGCCGCCAGGCGCACGAGCTTCGCCGGCCAGTACGCGGGATGGAGGAAGCAGCCGGTCCGGCGGTGGTAGGCGTCCGCATCGAGCGCAGGCAGCTTGCCGCCGAGCTCGCGCCAGGTCAGCACCGGCGTGAGCGGCCGGTCGCGCTCGTCGACCGCGACCAGCGAATGCCAGAAGCACGAGATCGCAAGCGCGTCTCCTTCGCCGACCTGAGCAAGCACGGCGCGGCAGGCGTCCACGAGGCGGTCGGCGTCGAGATCGGCGTACGCGAGCTGCGCGTCGCCCGGCTCCGCGGTCCCGTCCTCGCGATAGGCGATCGCACGGACCGACGACGAGCCGACATCGAGTGCGACGACCCGCGTCAGTCGGCGACCTTCTCTGACTCGAGTGGGAGCTCCACCCGGAATGTCGTCCCCTCGCCGGGCACGGACGTCACGCCGATCGTCCCGCCGTGCGCTTCGGCGATCGCTCGCGAGATCACGAGGCCGAGACCTGTGCCCGGGATCGCTTGCTCGATCGCCGTCGACGCGCGGAAAAAGCGTCGAAAAAGGCTGCTCTGCTCGGCCGGCGGGATGCCGATACCGGTGTCCGCGATCTCGACGACGACGCTGCTGCCGGCGCCGAACGCGCGCGCGACCGCACTTCCTCCGGCAGGTGTGAACTTGAGCGCATTCGAGATGAGGTTGGCGACGAGCTGCGAAAGCCGCTCGCCGTCCCCGCGCACGGGCGTGACGGGGTGGACGTCGGCGACGAGCGAGACCTCGCGCGCGCGGGCTACCGCCCCCGACGACTCGACAGCGTCGCGCACGATGTCGTCGAGCTGCACGTCGCCGATCTGCAACTGGAGGCCCGCGGCGTCGAGCCGCGCGACGAAGAGCAAGTCGCCGACGAGGCGCTGCAACCGCTCCGAGCTCCGGTAGACGATCGCCAGGAAGCGCCTTTGCTCGTCGTTCAGCTCGCCGGCCTCACCTTCGCGAATCATCTGGAGAAAGCCCATCATCGACGTCAGCGGCGTGCGCAGCTCGTGGGACACCGTCGCGACGAACTCGTCCTTCAACCGGTCGAGCTCCCGCTGCTGCGTGACCTCACGCAGCGTCCAGATCCGGCCGAGGAAACCGCCGCGCGCATCGACCACGGGGGAGGTGAAGCCCTGGAAGACCCGGCCGCTGACGGTGTCCTCGAACTCGTTGAACGTCGACTCGTCGGGGTTGTCGCGCAACGACTCCATGACTTCGCGGTATGCGTCCTTCTCGCGAACCCGGTGCTCGACCGAGAGCAGGCGGTCGACGACCGGACCCTCGTAGCTCATGCCGAGCTCGCCGGTCAGGCGTACGAGCGGACGGTTCGCGAGCTGTACGTTCCCATCGACGTCGGAGAGCAGAATGCCGTCGACCGTCGAGTCGAGCACCGCGCGCAGCACGTTCGCAAGCCGTTCGAGATCGAGATTCTGCTCTGCGAGGTCCAGTTGATGGCGCTTGAGCGACCGCGACATCTCGTTGAAGGAGCGCGCGAGCTGGCCGACCTCACCCGGGCCCTCCTCGGGAACCGCGACGTCGAGCTCGCCGCCGGCGACACGCCGGGTCGCGGCGGCGATGCGGCGGATCGGCGCGACGATCGAGTGGAGCAGGTACCAGGTGATCGCGGCAAGGGCGAAGAGCCTCAGCCCGCTCGCGACGGCGCCCTGAACCACCCCTGACTGCTCGGCCCGCTGCACGCGCTGCTCGTCGCGGGCTGCCACGGAGCTCTGACCTTGGACAAACGGGTCGAGCAGCCGACGGATGCGGTCGACGCGCCGCTTGCCCTCGCCGTCGGCAATCGTCGACCGGGCACGAAGCGGCGCACGCTCGGCCAGGCGAATGAGCGGCGTCGCGTAATCGGCGACATACGACCGCCACAGGCGGTCGATCTTCGCCGACCACGGGCGGGGCGCGAGAGACATCAGCAGCCTCGACTCGTGTGGCAACGAACGCCGCGCGGCCACATAGGGATCGAGGAACTCCTTGTCGCGCGTGATCACGTAACCACGTGTCCCGGTCTCGAGGTCGACCACGAGCTTCTCGACGCTGAGCGCAGCGATCACCGACTGTTGGGCGTGCTGCTGCTCACGGGTGTCGTCGCGAATCGACCCGAAGGACCGGATGACGAGCACGAACTGGCTCGCAAAGATGAAGGCCAGGACTACGCCTCCGATCAGGATCCGTCCTGTGAGGCCGAGGCGCACTTCTGGATAGTTTCACTGCAATGGCGGTGGTCATCGCATCCTCACTCCGCAAGGAGCACTCCGGCGACGTGCTCTTCGACGGAGTCTCGTTCAAGGTCGAGCGCACGGACCGGCTTGCGCTCGCAGGCCCGAACGGCGCCGGAAAGACCACGCTGCTACGCCAGCTGGCGGGACAAGTCTCGATCGAGGGCGGCGAGCTGGCGCTGCAAAAAGGGACGCGCATCGCGCTCCACGACCAGCGGCCGCCCGCGCTGAGCCCGCGCCCGCTGCGCGAGTACGTGCTCTCGGGGACCGCCGATCTCGCGGCGGTCGAGGACGAACTGCGGGCGCTCGAGAGCGCCATGGCGGCGGGCAACCACGCATCGGCGACGATGCGACGCTACTCGGAAGCACAGGCGAGGCTCGAGCACGCGGGCGGATACGACTGGCGGGACCGCGCCGCGTCCGTGGTCCGGGGGCTCGGCTTCACCGACGCCGACCTCGACCGCCCGCTCTCCACGTTCTCCGGCGGCGAGCTGACGCGTGCGTCACTCGCGCGCGCTCTCGCATCCCAGCCCGATCTCCTGCTGCTCGACGAGCCGACGAACCACCTCGACATCGAGTCGCTCGAGTGGCTGGAGTCGATGCTGAAGACGCTGGATGCCGCCGTGATCCTCGTCGCGCACGACCGCTGGTTCCTGGAGGCGGTGACGACCGCGGTGCTCGAGCTCGAAGGCGGCAAGTCCGTCTACTTCCCGGGCGCCTGGCACGTGTGGCGGCGGGAGGCGGCGGCACGCGCGATCCACCAGGCGAAGACGGCCGCCCGCCAGGCCGAGCAGATCGAGCGCCTCGAGCGGTTCGTCGAGCGCTTCCGTTACAAGGCGAGCAAGGCGCGGCAGGCGCAGATGAAGATCAAGCAGATCAAGAAGCTCGAAGGAGTGCGCGTGCAGAGGCCCGAGGAGCGCAGGCGGGGGCTCGGCTTCGAGTTCCTGAAGCCGGCGCGCTCGGGCCGCGACGTCGCGGTCGTCGAGGACCTCGTGCTGCGTGCGGGAGACAAGGAGCTGCTGGACGGCGCGTCGTTCGCGATCGAGCGGGGCGAGCACGTCGCGCTCGTCGGGCCCAACGGCTCCGGCAAGACGACGCTGCTCGAGACACTGCTCGGCCAGCGGGAGGCAGCCGGCGGAAAGCTGCGGCTCGGGCACGGCGTCGAGACGGCGTACTTCTCACAGCACGAGGCGGAGCTGGACGAGCGCGGCTCGGTGCTCGACGCCGCGATGTCGGGCACCGGCCTCAAGCGGCCGGAGGCGCAGAACCTGCTCGGCCGCTTTCTCTTCTCCGGCTGGGACGAGCACGAGAAGGCGGTCGCCGTACTGTCGGGCGGCGAACGCCGCCGGCTGGCGCTCGCGATCGCCGTGGCGTCCGGTGCAAACTTCCTCGTGCTCGACGAGCCGACCAACCACCTCGACCTCGAGTCACGCGAGGCGCTCGAAGCGGCCCTCGAGGCGTTCCCCGGCACGGTGCTGCTCGTCTCACACGACCGCGCGCTGCTCGATGCGGTCGCCGACCGGCTGCTCGCGGTCGAGGACCGCGAGATCGCGTCGTATCCCGGCGGCTGGGCCGACTACGCCCGGGCGCAAGAAGCGGACGCTACGCCGCCTCCGCCCGCGAAGGTCAAGCCCGAGAAGCCCAAGCGACCTGCGAAAGCGAAGCCCTCGGCGCTCGAGCTCGTGGAAGGAGAGGTCGAACGGGCCGAGGCGCGCGTTGCCGAGCTGGAGCAGAAGCTCGCCGCCGACTGGGGTGACGTGGAGCTGCTGAGCGCGCACAAGGCGGCGCGTCAGGACCTCGAAGCACTCTTGAAACGATGGGAGTCGCTCTTCGCAGAGGTGTCAGACACCAAGACCGTCTGACCGAGGGCGCACGCCGCCAAGGGTGTCTGACACCAGGCGGATCGACGACTCCGTGATCGGGTCGAGGACGAGGATCGCCTCGTCCGCGCCCGCTTCCGCCAGCGCTCGGAGGTGATCTCCCAGCTCGGCCGCCGGAACTGCCGGCACGTCACGCGGGCGCTCACCGGCACCGTCTACCTCGACGAGCACGCACGCGCTCCGCTCGATCGCGCCCGGGTCGCGGCCTGCACGCTCGGCGGCGGCCGAGATCTCGGCGTTGTGAACCTCGAAGCCCTCCGGCGTGTTGCCGTACGGCGTGAACCACGTGTTCCACGCGTCGACGTGCGGGAGCGCGATCGAGAGCATCCGTGGTGCGTTCGCACCGATCATCAGCTTCGGCACGCGCGCGAGCGGCGGGAGCAGCACAGCGTCGTCCACCGAATGGAAGCGCCCTTCGAACGTCACGCGCTCGCCAGCGAGCAGGCGGCGGGCGATCGTAAAGGCCTCTTCGAAGCGGGAGACGTGATGATCGAACGGCAGCCCGAACGCGCGGAACTCCTCCTGGTTCCAGCCCGCGCCGAACGCCGCGACCAGGCGACCGCCGCTCAGCTCGTGCACCGCTGCGGTCTGCCGGGCGAGGACCCCGGGCGGATGAAAGGCCGTGCACGCGACGAGCGGTCCAAGCTCGACGCGCTCCGTGAGGCCCGCGAGCCACGCGAGCGTCGTCCAGCAGTCCCAGGGGCCGCGTTCACCGCGGCCGTCGCCGCGGTAGAGGAGGTGGTCACCGACCCAGAGCGAGTCGAAGCCGCACTCCTCCGCCGCGCGCGCCATCGCGGCGAGCTCGTCGCGCCGCACGACGCGCTCGACCTCCGGTAGCTGGACGCCAACCCTGAATTTCCGGAGCTCCGTCGAGCCTGCGCTCATGCCCAGAACGCGTCGAACGCGGGAAAGTCGAGCGGCACGGCCGTCACGTCGGCAATCTGGCCGTCACGGATCTCGCAGAAAAGCGCCTGGTCGATGTCGAGCGTGCGTCCTTCGCGCTCACCCTGAGCGCGGTAGACGGCGACCGCGCGCTCGTCGTCGGCGACGACGTACTTCAGCTCGGTGCGGTAGGTGCCGCCGGAGAGGACAAGCGTCTGGCGCAGGAACTGCAGCGTTGCGTCGCGCCCCACATACTCGCCGCTCATCGCGTTCGTCCCGGGCACACGCCAGACGACGTCATCGGCGAGGGTGCGTGCAACGACGAGCGCGTCGCGGCCGAAGGCAGCGAAGGCCCGCTCCAACAGCTCCGCGTTCGGATGGTTCAACGCTCGACGGGCGCCAGCGTCAGCCCGTAGCCCTCGAGCTGCGAGTGGTAGAGCTCGGCGAGCTCGCGGTGCCCTGACCAGACGAGCGCCTGGCCGGTCGTGTGGATCTTGGTCGCGAGCGCCATGCCCTTGTCGTAGTCGATCCCGGGGATCGTCTGCGCGAGTGCAAAAGCGACGCCCTCGAAGCTGTTGTGGTCGTCGTTGAGCACAATCACGCGCCAGGCGTCGCCGGTGCCGGAGCCGCCCGTGCGGCGAGGCCGAACCTTCGGCGGTGTCAGCGTCTGGGTCATCAGGGATCGAGGGTAGCGACGACCGCCTCCGCGATCACCTTCAACGGCCGCCCTGACACCTGGCTCGCCTTCCGCAGGCGGTCGAACGCGTCAGCCTCCGACAGGCCTTCCTTCTCCATCAGGAGCCCCTTCGCGCGCTCGATCACCTTGCGCGCCGCGAGGGCGTCGGCGAGCGACTCGGCCTCTTCGCGCACGGCGGCCAGCTCCTCGTGGCGTGCGCGCGCCGTCGCGATCGCCGGAACGAGATCCTGCTCGCGGAACGGCTTGACGAGGTAGCCGAAGACGCCGGCCTCCACGGCGCGGTTGACGAGCTCCTCCTGGCCGTAGGCGGTGAGCATCACGATCGGGATCGGGCGCGCGTCGAGGATCTGCTTCGCCGCCTCGATGCCGTCCAGCCGCGGCATCTTGACGTCCATGATCGCGAGCTCGGGCTCGTGCTCCCGCGCAAGCGCGACGGCCTCTTCTCCGTCCCGCGCCTCCGCGACGACCTCGTGGCCCGTCCGCTCGAGGAGGTCCCGCAGATCGAGCCGGATGATCGTTTCGTCTTCCGCGATGAGGATACGCACGGTCCCTAGAATCGCACGATGTTGCAAATCGACGACGAAGCAGTGGAAGCACTCCGCCAGATCGGCGATCTCCACATCCGTGGAATCGAGTCCGACGGCGAGGTCGAGCTGGAGATCGAGGAGGCCAAGGAGCCCGGCGTCGACGACCAGCTGGTCGAGCGCGACGGCGTCAAGGTCTACCTCGACCCGGTCGCCGCAAGCGCGCTGGACGACCAGGTCCTGGGCATCCACGCGCACGACGACCACTTCCATTTCAGCTTCGACGACCAAGAACAGACGTGAGCCGTATGGGCACCGCCGTCCCGGCCTAGTCCAAGCCGGGCACGGCCGGTGTCAGACACAGGCACTAGATGCGCACGGAAGCGTCACAGAAGTCCATCAGGCCGGAAAGACGACTTCCGCACGCGTGCCCGGGCCCGACTGCAGGTCGAGCGTCCCGCGCAGCTCGTCGCGCACGAGCGCGTGCACGATCGAGAGGCCGGTTCCGGTCGGTGCCTGGTCGCCGAGGCCGGCGCCGTCGTCGGCGATCGCAAGCACGACGTCGCCGTTTCGCCGCGCGAGCTCCACCCGCACGCGGTCGCCGCCGTGCTCGAGCGCGTTCTGCAGGAGCTCTGCGAACACAAGCGCGAG
Source organism: Gaiellaceae bacterium (assembly GCA_045805985.1). Classification (GTDB taxonomy): domain Bacteria; phylum Actinomycetota; class Thermoleophilia; order Gaiellales; family Gaiellaceae; genus PALSA-600. Next base: position 416,584 of record JBJMKA010000007.1, read on the forward strand.
TGCCGTCGCCCGCGTCCCTTGCAGCGACACCGCCTCGAGCTCGGCCGTCACCTCCTTGCCGCCGCCCACACCCTGGACGAGCATCGCGCGCAGCCGGTCGATCAGATCGGAGAGCTCGACGTCCTCGTCGCGGCGCTCCGTGAGCAGCTCGTGCACCGCCGCGATCGCGAGGATCCGGTTGACCGAATGCTCGAGCGCCTCGCGTGGGTCGATCGTCTCGGACGAACGAGCCTGCAGCCGCAGCAGCGATGCGACCGTCTGGAGGTTGTTCTTGACACGGTGGTGGATCTCTTGTGCGAGCACTCCGCGCATCACGGCTCGTCCGTGCTCGAGCGCGACCGCGGCGTGCGTTGCGATCGACGCGAGCAGCTCGCGGTCCGCGTCTTTGAACGGCGTCGCCCGGTCCGCGACGAGCTCGCCGATCGTCCGTCCGCGCCAACGCAGCGGCTGCCGGATCGCGTGCTCGTCTGCGACGCCCTCGGGCCACGCGATGTTTCCGTCTTCGAGGACGAGCGCCGCGCCGCTCGCATGCAATGAGTCCATGGTCGTCTTGACGATCGCCTCGAGCGACTCCTCGAGATAGAGGGACTCCGACACCGCCTCCGAGATGCGCGCGAGCGCCTCCAGCTCGTGCACGCGCCGCTGGGCTTCGAAGTAGAGCTTCGCGTGCTCGATCGACTGCGCCACCTGCGCCGCGATCGCGAGCAGCAGGTCGACCTCGTCCGAGGAGAACTCGCGCGGTTCGCGCGTGCGGGCGTTGAGCGCACCCTCGAGCGTGCCGTCGCGGGTCAGGATCGGCACGGCGAGGATCGACTGGTACTCGTCCTCCGGCAGGTTCGGGAAGTTCTTGAAACGCGGGTCGAGGTGCGCCTGCGACGCGAGCATCACCGGCGCGCGCGCCGCGGCCGCCGAGCCCGTGATCCCTTCACCCGGGCGCATCCGCGGCCGGCGGGACATCTCGTCGATCGGCGTGCCGTGCGTCGCCCGCAGCACCAGCTCGTCCGCCCGCTCGTCGTAGAGGTAGACGAAGCACGCATCCGCGCGCAGGGCGTCGGCCACCTTGGTCGCGACGAGCGACAGGACCTCCTGCAGGTCGAGGCTCGAGTTGACCGCCTCGATCGTCTCGATCAGCAAGCGCAGGTGGCGTTCACGGGTGTCCATCCGCCTCCAAGCGTACGCTCGGCCCGTGTCCACGGTCCAGTGGCTTCTGATGCTCCACGTGACGGGAGCGTTCTTCCTCGTCAGCGGCTCCGTCACGGCCGGCATCCTCAACGTGCTCGCCGGCCGCGCCGAGCGGCCCAGCGAGACCGCGCTTCTCCTGAGCCTGATCAGGATCGCGGTGATCGCGATCGGTATCGGCGCCGCCTCGACGCTGATCTTCGGCATCTGGCTGTGGCACGAGCAGGGCTTCGGCATCGGGACGTTCTGGATCTGGGCCTCGCTCGTCCTCTGGGTGATCGCGAACGCGCTCGGCGGGATCGGCGGCAAGCACCAAGTGCGCACCCGCAAGCTGGCCGAGCAGCTCGCCACCGCGGGCGACACGATGACGGACGAGTTGCGCACGCTCCTGCGCGACCCGCGCGGCAACGCCCTGTCGTGGCTAGCAGGGGCCGCGATACTCGCGATCCTCGTGCTGATGATCTGGAGGCCGTCGTGATCGCCTACAGCCGCCCCTTCTGGCCGCTCTTCCTCCATGTGCTCGGCGCGATGGCGCTCGTCGGCGCGGTGCTGGCGGTGGCGGTCGTCTCGTGGGTCGCCTGGCGGCGGCCCGACGTCGCCGTCCTGCGGCGCGCGGCCTGGGCGGCGCTCGTATTCGTCGCGCTTCCCGCGTACGTCGTAATGCGCGGCGGCGGCCAGTGGATCTATTCCAAGGAAGGCTTTTCCGGGAACAACGATCCCACCTGGCTCGGCGTGGGCTTCGGCGTCGCCGACGCGGGCCTGCTGCTCCTACTGATCACCATCGGCCTTGCCTACTGGTGGCGGCGCGGCGCCAAGCCGCTCGCCGGCCGGCTCGTCGCCGTGCTCTCCTCCATTTATCTGGTGCTCCTGGCGATCGCGTGGCTCGCGATGTCAGGAAAATGGGGCTAACACAAGCTTTACCGGAAGAGGGGGATTTTCCTCGCATGCGGGGAATAGGTTCGAAGGAATGAGCGCTCTCGCCATCGACCTTCGCCAGACCGCGGGCTTCCTCGTCGCAGATGCACGGGGCCGCGTGGTTGGCACGGTCGAGTGCGCGATGTACGGCACGAGCCCCGAGACACCCGATGCGCTGTCGGTTCGCTCGGGCTGGCTCGCGCGGCGGCGCAGGATCGTGCCGGCCGAGTCGATCGAGCAGATCGACGACGGCTCGAAGGTGATCGGCTTGCGCGTGGAGCGCGAGTCGATCCGCACGTTCCTCTAGGCCTCCAGCCCCTACAGCACGCCGAGGTAGCGGTCGAGCTCCCACTGGGTGAGCTGGATCCGGTACTCGTCCCACTCCTTGCGCTTCAGCTTCACGTAGGCGTCGAGGATGTGGTCGCCGAGCGCGCGACGCATCAGCTCGGACGCCGCGAGCTCGTCGACCGCTTCGCCGAGCGTCTCCGGCAGCGAGACGATCCCCTGCTCCTTCCGCTCCTCCGAGGTCAGGTGGTAGAGGTTTTGCTCCATCGGCGGCTCGAGCTCGTAGCCCTTCTCGATTCCTTCGAGGCCCGCGTGCAAGAGCGTCGCGAAGGTGAGGTAGGGATTGCAGGCCGGATCAGGGCACCGGATCTCGGCGCGCGTCGCCTGCTCGGAACCGGGCTTGTAGAGCGGGATCCGGATCAGCGCAGAGCGGTTGCGCTGCGACCACGCGACGTAGACCGGCGCCTCGTAGCCGGGCACGAGCCGTTTGTAGGAGTTCACCCACTGGGCGAAGATCGGCGCCAGCTCGCGCGCGTGCCGGAGCAAGCCCGCGATGAACGCTTTGCCGGTCGGCGAGAGGTTGTACTGGTCGCTCCCCTCGAAGAACATGTTGCGGCCGTCCTTGAACAGCGACATGTGGGTGTGCATCCCGGAGCCGTTCTCGCCGAACAGAGGCTTCGGCATGAACGTCGCGTAGACGCCGTTCTTCGCCGCCACCTCCTTGACGATCAGCCGGTAGGTGATCGTCTGGTCCGCCATGTCGAGCGCGTTCGAGTAGCGCATGTCGATCTCGTGCTGTGACGGCGCTACCTCGTGGTGGTGGTACTCGATCCCGATGCCCATCGCCTCGAGCGCCTGGATCGTCTCGTTGCGGAGCTCCGTGGCCGCGTCGAGCGCGGTCATCGCGAAGTAGCCGCCCTCGTCGAGGGTCACCGTCGACTTGTTGTCGCGGAAGAGGAAGTACTCGAGCTCGGGCCCGATGTTGAACGTGTCGAAGCCCAGCCCCTGCATGCGCTCGAGCGCGCGGCGCAGCGCGTAGCGCGGGTCGCCCTCGTAGGGGGCGCCGTCCGGCTTGACGACGTCGCAGATCATCCGGCCGACCTTCGCCTCGCCCGCGCGCGTCGGCATCAGGCGGTAGGTCGTCGGATCGGGGATTGCCACCATGTCCGATTCCTCGATCGCGTTGAAGCCGGTGATCGAGGAGCCGTCGAAGCCCATGCCGTCGTTCAGCGCGCCCTCGATCTCGGACGGCGTGATCGCGAAGCTCTTCAGGTGACCCTCGATGTCGGTGAACCAGAAGAGGACGTACTCGACGCCTTCCTTCTCCATCTGCTTCATGACTTCTTTGCGGGCACCGGGCTCGGAGGTCGCCCGGTCCTTGCTCTCGATCATCGCCATGGGGAGTCGCTCCTTTTCGGGGGGGCCAGTCTGAGACCCTAACCGAGCGCTTCGTCGATCATCCCGACCTCTTCAGCTTCCCGTGCTTCTTGGCGTAGCGCTCACCCGCCTTGAAGACGACGAGCCCGATCGGGATCGACAGCGTGCCGATCACGAGCAGCGGCCAGACATCCGCCCATGCGAGCCCCGCGCCGTGAAGGATCTGGTTCCGGTTGCCGCGCAGCGCGTAGGTGGCCGGCGAGATCTTCGCAACCCACTGCATCCAGTCCGGGAGCACCGAGATCGGGTAGTAGACGCCCGACACGACGAGCATCAGCCCCTGCGCAACGAAGCCGAGCTGTGTTCCCTTCTCCGGCGAGATCAGCGGCAGGACCGCGGTCATCATCCCGACGCCGATGAACGACACCGACGCAATCGCGAGCAGCGCGATCGCGGCGCCGTAGTTGGCGTGCGGAAGGTGAATGCCGATGAACGCGACGACCGCGACGAAGATCGACGCCGCGCGGACGAGCCCGTAGAGGACCGCGTAAATGCCCATCCCAATCAGATGCACCGGCCGCGATACGGGCGCCATGAACGTGTACTCGATCGTTCCTTCCCAGCGCTCCCACGCGACCGTCTCGGTGACGATCTCGAAGATGATCCCGAGGAATGCCCAGATCACACCGCCGACGAGCAGCTTCGTCGCGAGCTCGTTCTGCGCCGCCGGCGAGAGGTCGACGCCGCGCGCGATGAAGACGATCGTGAGCGTGTTCGCGATCGTCCAGAGCAGGAACGCGAGATCCCAGAGGAAGTAGCGCTTCGTCAGATACAGGTTGCGCTCGACGACTCCGTAGAGCCCGATCAGCTCGTCGCGCAGGATCTTCCGGCGCGTGAACGTCGCATCGACTGAGGCCATTACGCAAACACCTCCCTCTCCTCGTCGTCTTCGGTTCGCTCGTCTTCGTAGGTGCGGCCGGTCGCAGCGAAGAACGCCTCCTCGAGCGTCTCGACGCCATAGCGGTCCTTGACGGCCTCCACGGGCTCGAGGAAGAGCAGCTCGCCGCGGTCGAGCAAGCCGACCCGGTCGGCGAGGTCCTCCGCCTCCTTCATGTCGTGCGTGCAGAGGAGGATCGTCGAGTCGTGCGCCTCGCGGATCTCGCGGACGAACGTCTGCACTTCCTGCTTCGAGCGCGGGTCGAGGCCCGTCGTCGGCTCGTCCAGCAGCAAGAGCACAGGCGAGGTGAGCAGGGCGCGCGCCAACGCCACCTTCTGCTGCATCCCGCGCGAGAGGTTCTCCATCGACTCGTTGCGCCGCGCCGCGGGGAAGCCGACCCGCTCGAGGATGACCGGGATCTTCGCGTGCGTCTCCCGTGGTCCCATGCCGTAGAACCGCGCCGCGTACGCGAGGTTCTCCGCCGCGCTCATCTTCTTGAAGAAGCTCGCCTCGACCGACACGCGGTTGACCAGGCGCCGGACCTTCCGCGCCTCCTTGAACACGTCGTGGCCGAAGATGTGCGCCGATCCGCCGTCCGGGAGGAGCAGCGTCGACAGCAGACGCACGAGCGTGGACTTGCCCGAGCCGTTCTGGCCCAGGATCGCGACGCACTCGCCGCGCTCCATCGCGAAGCTGACGCCGTTCAGCGCCGCGCGGCGGCGGCGCTGGAAGAGCCCCTTCCGGCGCGAGAAGACCTTCGAAAGATCACGTACGGATACCGCTGATGTTGCCAAGCCATGCTCCTTGGGATCGAGAGAAGACGAACGGACGAAGACGCACCAGGGCCGCTAGAAGCGGCGCGGTGTGACGTCTGCGTTCGTGATCCCGGACATGGCCCGCGCAATGGTAGGCGAACAGCGCGCGGGCCGCAAGAACATCAGCTCACTGAGAGCCGCTCGCGGGAGGCCTCGATGATCGCCTGCGCGTCCGCACGATTCCCGAAGCCCCTGGTCACGGTCGTCTTGCCCTCGAGATCCTTGTAGACCTGGAAGAAATGCTCGATTTCGTTCCGCAGCTGAGCGGGGACGTCGTGGATGTCCGCGATCGAGCTCCAGGACGGGTCGTTGAGCGGAACGCACAGCACCTTCTCGTCCGGTCCCTTCTCATCGGCCATGTGGAAGACGCCGACGGCGCGCACGCGGATCCGGCAGCCGGGAAAGGTCGGCTCACCGACCAGCACCAGGGCGTCGAGCGGGTCCCCGTCCTCGGCGAGCGTTCCCTCCACGAAGCCGTAGTCCGCGGGATAGCTCATCGACGTGAAGAGCCGCCGGTCGAGCGCCAGCCCGCCGAGCTCGTCGTCCCACTCGTACTTGTTCCGCGACCCCGCCGGGATCTCCACGAACACCACTCCATCGTTCATCCCGTAAGACTACGGAGGTGAGCCACCACCACGGCCATGGTCACCACCACCACGGCGTCGGGGCCGAAACAGCCGTCCGGCCGCTTGGCATCGCGCTCGCGCTGATCGTCGGCTTCATGGCCGTCGAGGTCGTCGTCGGCATAGTCGCCCACTCGCTGGCGCTGCTCTCGGACGCCGCGCACATGCTGGTCGACGCAGCGGCGCTCGGGATAAGCGTCTGGGCCGCCCGGCTCGCCCTCCGCCCGGCCGAGGGGCGAATGACATTCGGGTTCCGGCGGGCCGAGATCCTGGCCGCGCAGGCGAATGCGATCACCCTGCTCGTACTGGGGTTCGCGATCGTCGTCGAGGCGCTGCGCCGCCTGGACTCGCCCCAGGACGTGCAAGGGCCGCTCGTGCTCGGGACCGCCCTCGCCGGCGCTGCGGTCAACATCCTCGCCCTCCGGCAGGTCGCACGCGCGAACCGCAGCAACCTGAACGTCGAAGGGAGCTTCCGCCACCTGCTCACCGACCTCTACGCGTTTGCGGGCACCGCCGTGGCCGGGCTCGTCGTCTGGCTGACAGGCTTCGACCGCGCGGATCCGATCGCCTCGGTGCTCGTCGCCGGCTTCATGGTGCTGACCGCGTGGCCGCTGCTGCGCGCCTCCGGCAGCGTCCTGCTCGAGGCGGCTCCGGAGGGGCTGCTGCCGACAGAGATCGGCTCGGCGCTCCGAGGGTACCCGGGGGTCACGGACGTCCACGACCTGCACGTCTGGGAGATCAGCTCCGGATTCCCGGCGCTCTCCGCCCACGTGCTGGTCGGGCGCGAGGAGGACTGCCACCGGATCCGGCGCGAGCTCGAGGTCCTCCTCGGCGAGCGCTACGGAATCGACCACACGACCCTTCAGGTCGAGCACACCGCCGAGCGCCTGCTCTGGCCGGATGGCCGAATCAGTTGACGGCCGTCTGAGAGGACCGCTACGTTTTGGATACGTGCGGCGCCGGAGACGGCGCCCGCGGAGGCAACGAGGCCTCACGACTCTTGAAGTCGTGGGGCCTTTTTTCGTTCTTGAGCCAAAAACAGCGCAGAAGAGGAGCGACGGGATGACCAAGTACAAGCTCGAATACATCTGGCTCGACGGGTATGAGCCCGTTCCGAACCTCCGCAGCAAGACGAAGATCGTGGAGCTCGCGGGCGCTCCGGCCGTCGAGGACCTGCCGGTATGGGGATTCGACGGCAGTTCGACACGGCAGGCCGAGGGCAGCAACTCGGACTGCTTGCTGCAGCCCGTCGCGGTGTTCCCCGACCCGGCGCGGACGAACGGCCTGCTCGTGATGTGCGAGGTGCTCCTGCCCGACGGGACCCCGCACCCCTCGAACAGCCGTGCCACGATCCCGGACGATCCCGGCACCTGGTTCGGGTTCGAGCAGGAGTACTTCCTCTACCGGGACGGAGTGCCGCTCGGGTTCCCGCGTGAAGGCTTCCCCGCGCCGCAGGGCGAGTACTACACGGGCGTCGGCTACAAGAACGTCGGCGACGTGGCACGCGAGATCGTCGATGCTCACATCGACCTCTGCCTCGAGGCCGGAATCAACCTCGAAGGCATCAACGCCGAGGTGGCCAAGGGCCAGTGGGAGTTCCAGATCTTCGGCAAGGGCTCCAAGCGGGCCGCCGACGAGGTGTGGATCGCCCGGTACCTGATGCTGCGCCTTTGCGAGGCCTATCGCGTCGACGTGAACTTCCACCCGAAGCCGCTCGGGATCGAGCACGACTGGAACGGCTCGGGCATGCACACGAACTTCTCGACCGAGTACCTCCGTGAAGCCGGCGGTGAGGAGTACTTCGAGGCTCTCATGGCCGCGTTCGACGAGGCGAAGGACGAGCACATCGCGGTGTACGGCCCCGACAACCACATGCGCCTGACCGGCCTGCACGAGACGGCGGCAATCGACGAGTTCACCTACGGGCTCGCGAACCGCGGCGCCTCGATCCGGATTCCCCACAGCTTCGTCAACAACGGCCACCGGGGCTACCTCGAGGATCGCCGCCCGAACTCGCTGGGCGACCCCTACCGCATCGCAGGTCGCATCCTGCAGACGATCGAGACAGTGCCGACCGACGCCGTCGCCACCGAAGCACGAGAGCCCGAGCGGGCTGTCGCCTAGACATGCAGAAGATCGAAGCAGTCGTCATCAGGGAGCGCGTCGAGACGGTGATCGACGCCGTCGAGGACGCGACAGGCCACGTGGGCGTGACCGTGATCGAGGCAATCGGTCACGGCCGCGAGCGTGGCGTCACGCACGAGTACCGCGGGCGCGTCTTCGAGTCGCGTTTTCTGCCGAAGGCGCTCCTCGTCTTCATCGTCTCTGACGCGGTCGTCGACGGCGCGGTCGCCGCGATTGTCGATGCCGCTCGGAGCGGCAACGAGTCCGGCGACGGCCTCGTCTGGACGTCCCCCGTCAGCAACGTCATGCACAACCGCACCGGCACACCTTTGGAGGAACTCAATGTCGAAGCATGATCTTCTCGTCGGGATGTCGACGATCTGGGTTGTCATCACGGCGGTGCTCGTGATGTTTATGCAGGCCGGGTTTGCGTTTTTGGAGGCGGGTTTGACGCGGATGAAGAATGCCGGTCATATCGCGGGCAAGAACGTCTTGATCTTTGCGCTCTGTTCGTTGGTCTATTGGGCGGTCGGGTTCGGGTTGGCTTTCGGTGACGGGAACCAGATCATCGGCACGGCGGGGTTCTTTCCGTCGGTTGGTGAGTTGACGGCGGTCGGGAAGGCGCCGTTCGATTGGTTCGCGGAGATCCCGGGCGGGGCGGGCTACCTGTTCGAGGTCGTCTTTGCGGGTGTCTCGTTGGCGATCGTCTGGGGTGCGATGGCGGAGCGGGCGAAGCTCTGGGTCTATTTCGTCTTCGGGATCTTCTTCACCGTCACCTATTCGATCGTCTCGCACTGGATCTGGTCGCCGCACGGCTGGCTGTTCGCGCGCGGGATGCAGGACTTCGCCGGCTCGACGGTCGTCCACTACCAGGGCGCATTGGCGGGC
>JBJMKA010000008.1:0-331779 GCA_045805985.1 Gaiellaceae bacterium
CGCTCCGCCGCCGCGTAGCCGGAGAGAACCATGTTCGTCTTCAGCAGCATGCCCTCGAGCTCCACGCGCTGGTCGTGCAGCTCCGTGAAGACCGCCTGGAGCACGCGCCCGGTGGCGACGGCCGACTCCTCGATCGTGTGCGTGCCGTCCTGCAGAACCTCCGGCTCGACGATCGGCACGAGGCCCGCCTCCTGGCACAGCGCGGCGTAGCGCGCAAGCGCATGTGCGTTCGTCCAGTTGCAGTACTCGCTCGGCAGCTCGTCGGTGATCGTGTAGGTCGCGCGCCACTTCGCGAAGCGCGCGCCGAGCTCGCGGTACTCGGCGAGCCGTTCGCGCAGCCCGTCCAGACCTTCCGTGACCGTCTCGCCCTCGGCGTTCGCGAGCGGCTTCGCACCCTTGTCGACCTTGATCCCCGGGATGACGCCGCGCTGCTCGAGGAGGTTCGGGAACGGCGTCCCGTCGTGGCCGCTCTGGCGGATCGTCTCGTCGAACAGGATCACGCCGCTGATGTACTCCTCGACACCTTCCGTCGTGAAGAGCATGTCGCGGTAGGCGCGGCGGTTGTCCTCCGTCGACTCGAGCCCGATCGAGTCGAAACGCTTCTTGATCGTGCTGTCGCTCTCGTCCGCCGCGAGGATCCCCTTGCCCTCCGCGACGAGCGCCTTGGCGGTGGCGGCCAGGTCGGTCATCTGCACTCCTTTCGTCTGGAGCGGATTATCCCAGGCGCTAGAATCCCGCACACGCGGACGTAGCTCAGTTGGTAGAGCATCAGCTTCCCAAGCTGAGGGTCGTGGGTTCGAGCCCCATCGTCCGCTTCGCCCGGTCAGGTCACGCCACTAGCGCGCGCGCGCGCGGAGCCAACTCGAGGAGCCTGTAGAGCCGGCGCGTCAGCTGCTCGATCGCCGCCCGCGTCTCGTCGTCAGGCTCTTCCTCGAGCTCGAGCAGGGTCTGCTCGCAGACCGCGAGCAAGAGCGTGTACGAACGAAAGATCGGCGGAGCGAGCTTGATGCGCGGGAGATTTTCCGACGCACATTTCGTGAAACCCGCTGGAAACCGTCCGGTTCTGCGCCGGGGCTGCTACTCTGTGAGCACGGACGGCACAGGGTCGTCCCGTGAGATTCTGCTTCTCGTTCCTCCTCTGGCGGTTTCGAGTTCGGATCTCGACCACCAGAACAAGGAGTCGAACAACCTATGCAAGACCTTTCTTTCCGCGCCCTCGGCGTCAGCTCGGACGTCGTTGGCGCACTCGCCACCCGGGGGATCGAGAGTCCCTTCCGGATCCAGTCGCTCGTGATCCCCGACGCGCTCGCCGGCACGGACGTGCTCGCGAAGTCGCCGACGGGGTCGGGCAAGACGCTCGCTTTCGCGCTGCCCATCCTCGAGCGCATCGACGCCTCCTCGAAGGAGACGGCCGCGCTCGTGCTCGTGCCGACGCGCGAGCTCTGCTCGCAGGTCGCGGCCGAGTTCGAGAGCCTCGCACCGACGCGCGGCCTCAAGGTCGCCGCTGTCTACGGCGGCGCGCCGCTGCGCAGCCAGGCCGACCGCGCCAAGGGCGCGCAGATCGTGATCGCGACGCCGGGCCGGCTGCAGGACCTGATCGACCGCAAGCTCGTCCGCGTGGAGAAGGTCGAGATCCTCGTGCTGGACGAGGCCGACCGCATGCTCGACATGGGCTTCAAGCCGCAGGTCGACCGTCTCGTGCGCAAGCTGAACGACAACCGCCAGACGATGTTCTTCTCGGCGACTCTCGACGGCGAGGTCGGAGAGCTCGCGCGCCGCTACACGCACTTCCCCGCACGCTTCGAAGGCGAGCTGCCGGCAGACCGCCGCAGCGGCGACGTCGACCACCGCTTCGTGCCTGTCACGCCGGAGAACAAGGTCTCGACGCTCGTCGAGCTCTTGAAGCAGGAAGAGACCGGCCTCGCGCTCGTCTTCGTTCGCACGAAGGCCGGCGCCGACCGCCTCGTCGAGAAGCTCAGGCGCCACGATGTCGACGCAGCGGCAATCCACGGCGACAAGGGCCAGGCGCAGCGCGAGAAGGCGCTGGAGCGCTTCGACAACGGCAAGGTGAAGACGCTCGTCGCCACCGATGTGGCCGCGCGCGGCCTCGACGTGGACGACATCACGCACGTGATCAACTTCGATCCGCCCGAGGAGCCCGACGTCTACACCCACCGCGTCGGTCGGACCGGTCGCGCGGGCCGCGGCGGCATCGGGATCACGCTCGTGCTGCCGGACCAACAGGCCGACGTCTCGCGGGTTGCACGACTGCAGGGCCACGTCGAGAAGTTTCAAGAGACCGGCATGCAAGTCGCGAAGCCGCGCGTTGTCTACACGTCGCGTCGCCGCGGCGGACGGTCGAAGTGGTAGAGGGCGAACGGCTTACCGCGAAGCAGGCCGAGGCGCTGCGCGAGGAGCTGGCCGAGCTCGAGGGACCGCGGCGCGTTGCGGTCGTCGCCGCAATCAAGACGGCGCGCGAGTTCGGGGATCTCTCCGAGAACTTCGAGTACCACGCAGCGAAGAACGAGCAGGGCCTGCTCGAGGCGCGCATCCGCACGCTGCGGGCGCGGCTCGAAGGCGCGGAGATCGTCGCCGATGCGGGCACCGACAAGGTCGGGGTCGGCTCGATCGTCGAGGTCGAAGGCGACGGCGGCCAGGCGATGACGGTCGAGGTGAGCGCTGTCGGCGGCGCCGGCACCGTGTCGCCGACGTCACCGCTCGGCTCGGCGCTGCTCGGCAAGAAGGTCGGCGAGACCGTCGAAGTCCAGGCGCCCAAGGGCGCCTGGACCGCGACGATCAAGAAGATCAGCTGACGATCGTTTCGGCGGGCGCCGCGTTCGGCGTGCCGACCGACTCGATCCAGTTGCCGACCGACTCGGCGACCTCTTCCCAGCCCTCGCCTGCCATCAGCAGGTGCGGCCGGTCGAACTCGACGTAGTCGGTGCGTGCGGGCCCCTGCTTGTGCTTCTTGTAGATCGACCGCGACAACGCCGCCGGAACGGTGAGGTCCTTCGAGCCGCCGGTGATGAGCAGCGGCGCGCGCGACGGGTTCTTGAAGTTGACCGTCGCCTCCGACCCCGGCTTGAAGTTCGCGGTCCCCGCCTGGAAGAGGATTCGCCCGGTCTCCGGCACTGCGTACCGCTCGTACGCCTTCTTCGCATCGTCCGGCGACCAGTTGGTGACGAAGCCGCGCGTGAACTGCTTCAGCGACAGCTCGATGATCCCGCTCCACTTGGACGGATGGAGCAGCACCGGCGACGCCGAGACGAGGGCCGCAACCGGCAGGTTGAGGATCCCCTTCGGCGGCCCGGGGTCCATCGCTACGCCGGCCACGCCCAACCCGCGGTCGAGCAGGATCTGCGTGAACAGGCCGCCGAAGGAATGGCCGATGATGATCGGCGGCTCTGGCAGTTGCCGGATGAACGCATCGTGGTGGTCGACGATCTCCTTGATGCCCAGGCCGGCAAGCTTGCTCGGATCCCGGCGCTGCGCCTCGACGCCGTCGGCCTTGCGCGGCCACTCGGGCAAAAGCACCTCGTAGCCCTTCGTCTTGAAGAACTGCTCGAAGTTCTCCCAGCTTCTCGGTGTGAGCCACGCCCCATGGATGAGGACGATTTGCTTGGCCATGAAACTCCCGTCGTAGATCCTTCGACCCTACGCTTTGGGCGCTGGGTGGTGCAACGCGGCCTGCGTGCAACACTTTCACCGTGGCGACGCGCCCAAAGCAGCGTAACCTCGGCCGGCTGAGCGAGATCGCCCAGGTCGCTGTCCGGCACGGCTTTGGTTACGCGCTCGACGGCCACAAGGCCGGTGACCCCGAGACGGGGCAGACTGCGCGTGGCCGGCACCTCCGCGAGATGCTCGACGAGCTCGGCCCGACGTTCGTCAAGTTCGGCCAGCTGCTCTCCACGCGGCCGGACATCGTTCCGCCAGACATCATCGCCGAGCTGCGCAGCCTCCAGGACGACGTGCGCCCGTTCCCGTTCGCCGACGTTGAGAAGACGATCCGCGAAGAGCTCGGCCAGCCGATTGAGCGCCTTTTCACCGAGTTCGACGAGCGGCCGCTTGCCGCTGCTTCGATCGGTCAGGTGCACCGCGCGACGCTGCCGAACGGGCGTCTCGTCGCGGTCAAGGTGCAGCGCCCGAACGCGCCGCGGCAGATCGAGGCCGACCTCGCGCTGATGTACCAGGCCGCGAGGCTCGCGAAGGAGCGAATCCGTGCGCTCGACTTCATCGACACGAACGAGATCGTCGACGAATTCTCGCGCTCGATCCGGCAGGAGCTCGACTACCGCCTCGAGGCGCGTAACGCCGACGGCTTCCACAAGAATTTCGCGGGCCACCCGCACGTTTCGGTGCCGCGCGTCTACTGGACGTACACGCGCTCGAAGGTGCTCACGCTCGAGTACCTGGACGGTGTGCAGCTCGCCGATCTCCGGCTGGACCAGTGGTCGCTCGACCAGCGCCGCCGGCTCGCGTATCTGATCGCCGAGACGTGGATGACGATGATCTTCCGCCAGGGCTTCTTCCACGCCGACCCGCATCCGGCGAACATTCTCGTGCTCTCGCCCGAGCGGATCGGGCTCGTCGACTTCGGTCTCACCGGCAAGCTCACCGACGACGACATGTCGAAGCTGACGCGGCTCTTCATCGACGCGGCGTCGGAGAACATCGAAGCGCTGCCCAAGCGCCTCGCCGACCTCGGCGTGCGCTACCCGAAGGATCGCGAGGAGCAGTTTGTCTCCGAGCTGCGCGAGCTCTACTACCGCTACTACGGCGCGAGCATCCAGGAGATCGATCCGATCCAGGTGATCCGCGAGGCTTTCGGGCTGATCTACACGATGAACCTGAGGCTGCCGACGCGGTTCGTGATGCTCGACAAGGCGATCGCGACGCTCGGCTCGGTCGGCGTCGAGCTCTATCCCGACTTCAACGTCTTCGAGATCGCGAAGCCGTACGCGCGCGATCTGATGATCGAGCGCTTCACGCCGCGTCGCATCGCATCGCGCGCGCGGCGCGAGGGGTGGAAGCTCACGCAGATGGCGGCCGATCTGCCGTACCAGGTGCACGAGACGCTCGAACAGGTGCGCGACGGCCAGATCGAGGTGGGCTTCGTGCACAAGGGCCTCGACGAGTTCATGGCGAAGCTCGACCTGCTGTTCAACCGGCTGGTGATCGCGCTCGTCGTGACCGGTGGGTTGATCGGCTCGAGCCTGATCGGGATCTTCGCCAAGGGCGGCCCGCACGTGCTCGGACTGCACATCGTCTCCGTGTTCGGGTTCGGCCTCTCGACGGTGCTCGGCGTGTGGCTGCTCTGGGGCGTGCTGCGCTCCGGCCGCTTGTAGCGTCTACATGGGAGGCGGGTCCCGCCGCGGGACCGGCGAGGCGTTTACGATCGACGTCGTCGTCTCGCCGTACGCGAGGAACCGATCGAGAACGCTGCCGAGCTCGTCGATCGAGCGCAGATGCACCTTGATGAAGAAGCAGTCTTCGCCGGTGATGCGGTGGCATTCGGCGACCTCGGGAATCTCGGCGGCGAGCTCCGGGATCCGAGGAAGCTGGCCCGGTGCAGGCTTGACGCGAACGATCGCCGTCAGCGGGTAGCCGATCATCCGCGGATCGATCTCCGCGCGATAGCCCGTGATCACCCCGGCACGCTCCAGCCGCTGAACACGTTCGGCGACCGCGGGGGAGGACAGGTTGACCCGCCGCCCGAGCTCCGCGAACGAGACCCGTCCGTCCGAGGTCAGCTGGCCGATGATCTTACGGTCGGTGTCGTCCAGGCGCGGAAGATCACTCCTGCTGACGCGTGAATTGCCGTTCTTCATGGCGTGACACGACCCTAACGCCTTCGATTTGCCCTGTCCATCCGCGGGACGAATCGGAAGACTTCAGCCCATCGACCGCCTTCCTCCGCAGGCCTACTTCGTCGGCAGCGCGATCTTTCACTACCTCGGCCCGTCGTTCGCGGTGCTGCTCTTCGCACGCGTCGACGTGCTAGGCGTGGCGTGGCTGCGCATCGCCTCGGCCGCGCTCGTGTTCGCGATCTGGCGCCGGCCGTGGCGGAAGTTCGCAACGCTCGACCGGCAGGGGAGATGGCTGATCGTTGGGCTCGGAGGGGTGTTCGCCGTGATGAACGTCTGCTTCTACGTCTCGATCGATCGCCTGCCGCTGGCAACCGTTGCGGCGATCGAGTTCATCGGCCCGATCGTGCTCGCGGTGATCGGCACGCGCGTCGGGCGGAACTACGCAGCAGTCGCCGCAGCTGTTGCGGGCGTCTATCTGCTGACGCACGTTCGGTTCGTCGGGGAGCCCGTCGGTGTTGCCTTCGCGTTCGCGAACGCGCTGCTGTTCACGGCCTACATCGTGCTCGCGCACCGCGTCGCACGCCATGCCGCGATCAGCGGCGTCGACGGGCTCGCGGCGGCGATGCTCTTCGCGTTCGTCTTCGTCTCGACGATCGGGCTCGCCGAAGCGGCGCACGCGTTCACCGACCCGGTCGCGCTCGCCGCGGGCGTGGGGGTAGGCGTTTCGTCGTCGGTGATCCCATACGTCTTCGACCAGCTCGCAATGGCGAAGATCCCGCGCGCCACCTATGCGCTCTTCGTTGCGTTATTGCCGGCGACGGCGCTCGTGATCGGGGTGATCGTCTTGCAGCAGATCCCGACGGCATTCGAGCTCGCCGGGATAGCGCTCGTGATCGTCGGCGTTGCCCTCCACCGTCCTGCGGTCTGAGGTCAGCCCTCGTCGGCGAGCTCGAGCAGCTTCTCGACCGTGCGCCAGTTGCGCGCGGTGCTCTTGTCGCCGAGCGACTTGGTCGCGAGCACCTTCGCAAGCGGTGAGGTGCCGATGCCGCCCGGCGCCCAGAGATAGACCTCGCGGCCGCGGACGTGGAACGTCTCTGGCGCGAACTCCGTTGGGTCGAGGTTGGTCGACGCCTCCGCCGCGCAGAAGATGACGAGGTGCTTCGCGGGGTCGGTGGCGACATCGCGGAGCGGATTCGCGTCGACGATGTCGGCAAGCTCGTCGCGCGAACGGAGCACGACCGGCACGTTGAAGCCGAGGGCGGTTGCAATCGCCTGCTCGAGATGCTTCTCCGACCGGCGCGGCCCGCTGAAGACGACGTTGCCGCTGTTTACGTAGGTGCGCACGTCGCGGTAGCCGAGCTCCTCCAGCAGCTTGCGCAGCCGCGCCATCTCGACCCGCTTGTTGCCGCCGACGTTGACGCCGCGGAGGAGCGCGATTTGCCTGGTCACGAGCCAGATTCTGCATGTGCAGTACACACTTAAGAAAGAATCTGCTTAAATAGTGTCATGGAAACGGCCCTGCGCGCCCTCAGCGACCCCGGCCGGCGCCGGATTCTCACCCTCGTCCGTGACGAGGAGCACTCGGCCGGCGAGATCGCCGCCGAGTTCACCGTCAGCTGGCCAGCCGTCTCGCAGCATCTGCGCGTGCTCAAGGAGGCAGGGCTCGTGACCGAGCGCCGCGAGGGGACGCGCCGGCTCTACCGCGTGCGGCCCGAGGGCCTCGACGACGTGCGCGCGTTTCTCGACGAGTTCTGGGACGACAAACTCGAGCGCTTGAAGCGGGAGGTCGAACGTGGCTGAGCTGGTGAAGGAGATCTGGATCGACGCGGCGCCGGAGAAGGTGTTCCCGTACCTCGTGGAGCCCGAGCTCCTGACGACGTGGATCGGAGAAGAGACATGGAATGATCCGCGTCCGGGCGGACTCTTCCGCCTGAGGTTCAACAGCGAGAACGTCGTGCGCGGCGAATTCGTCGAGGTCGACCCGCCGCGGCGCGTCGTCTACACCTGGGGCAGCGAGCAACGTGAGTCCCTACCGGCGGGCTCGACGACGGTCGCGTTCGATCTCGAACCCGTGAACGGCGGCACGCGCGTCCGCCTGCGGCACAGCAACCTCCCGAACGAGCACGAGATCGAGCAGCACAGTGAGGGCTGGGACCATTTCCTGCCGCTGCTCGCGAAGGCTGCGGCATGACCGCGGAGCAGACGTTCGAGCGCGTCGTGACGACGCTGACGGCGGAGCCTGGGGTCACGCTCGGTAAGGCGTTCCACAATCCGGGGCTGAAGTTGGGGACGAAGCTGTTCGCGATGCTCCACCCCGACGGGCTCGTGGTGAAGCTGCCGGAGGCGCGGTGCCGCGAACTGCTCGCGAGCGGCGAGGCGCGGGCGTTCGACCGCGGGCAGGGAACGCCGATGCGTGAATGGGTGACGGTGGCGGAGCCCGACACGCGCCGCTGGACGTCGTACGTACGAGAAGGCTTGTCATTCGGAACGGAGCTGGCGGCATGAACTGGCCGAACGAATCGGAGGAGTACCGCAGCGCACGCAACGAACTGCTGCAGGCGGAGATCGCGCTTCGCCGACAGGAGGAAGCGGTCGCGGCGCAGCGGCGTGCACTGCCGCTCGGCGGCGAGGTGCCGGAGGACTACGTCTTCGACGGAGTCGACGGTCCTGTGCGCATGTCCGAGCTGTTCGGCGACAAGGACACGCTCTACCTCTACAACTTCATGTATCGCCCGGGGGAGCAGGGGTTGCCGCTGGAGGGCCCGTGCCCGGCGTGCACGTCGATCATCGACGCCGTCGACGGCACCGCGCGCCATCTCATGCAGGCGATCGCGTTCGCCGTCGTCGCGAAGGTTCCGATCGAGCGCTTCCGCGCGTGGGGCGACGAGCGCGGCTGGCGGTTCGCGCCTCTCCTCTCATCGGCGAACAACACGTACAATCGCGACTACCTCGCCGAGGACGAGGGCGAGATGCAGCGGCCGGTCGCGTCCGTGTTCACGAAGCGTGACCGCACAATCCACCACTTCTGGAGCTCCGAGCTGATGTCGGCTCCGGCCGATCCCGACCAGCACCCACGCCACGTCGACTACAAATGGCCGTTCTGGACGATGCAGGACCGCACGCCCGGCGGCCGCGGCACGTCGGAGCCGAAGTACTGACGTGGTCTGGATGCCCCTCCTCATGCTGCCGTCGGCGCTCTGGTACCGGCGGAACGCCACCTTCGCGGGCGCGTACCTCGCCGTCTGGCTCGTCCTCGCGCTCGCGGCCCTGCAAGTGCCATGGATGTCGCTCGGTGCGTACGCGGGGCTTGGCGGCGGGCTGTACGAGCTGACGCCGTTGAAGCGGCGCTTCCTCGATCGCTGCCGGGCGACACATGGGCTGCGCCACGGCCTCGACTGTGCCGGCAGCTCCGCCGGGCTGATGGTCGCGTTCTTCGGGCTCGGGCTGATGAGCGTGTGGTGGATGGCGGCGGTCGCCGCGATCGTCTTCGCACAGAACGTGGCGCCGCACGGGCAGCGGCTGGCTGTTCCGGCAGGGGTTGGGCTCATCGCGGCGGGCTTGATCGTTATCGCGTAGCGATATATCGTCCAGATAGATGAATCCGACGGCGGTCACCTGGGCGGTGCTCGGTCTCCTCGGCATCAGGCCGATGAGCGGCTACGACATCAAGCGCGCGGTCGATCGCACGATCCGCCATTTCTGGGCCGCGAGCTACGGGCAGATCTATCCGGAGCTGAAGCGGCTCGAGGAGGCCGGCTGGATCGCCGGTAAGGACGCGGACCGGGGAGGGCGTGCGCGCCGCGTCTACCGGATCACGGCGGCGGGCCGCCGCGCGCTCGAGGGCTGGCTACACGGCTACGAGACACGCATCGAGATGCGCGACGAATCGCTCTTGCGGCTCTTCTTCGCCGACGTGCTGCCTCCCGAGGAGGCGCTCGGGCTACTGGTCGCGCGGCGCGAGGGCTACCGGATGATGCTCGCGTACCTGCGCAGCCTCGACGACGGGCAGGGTGTGGATCCGCCGTACGTCGATCTCGTCTACCGGTGGGCCGTCGACTACTGCGAATGGGGAATCGAATGGTGCGATCGGCAGGAACGCCGCTTGGGCCGGGCCGCGTAGACGACCTGCCCGAGCCGACCTGGGGGTCGATGCTCGGACGCGGTTTGCCGCAATTCATGGGCGAGGCGGTCGCGCCGGTGCTCGTGTTCTTCGGCGTGTGGAAGGCTGCGGGGCTCGCCGCGGCGATCGGCGCCTCGACGCTCGTCTACCTGGCGCTCGCCGTTCTGTTGCTGCGCCGCGGGCGCGAGATCGCGCTGATCGTGATCGGCGCCGTGTTCGTCGTCATCCAGGCGATCGTCGGGCTCGCCGCGCACAGCGCCACGGTGTACCTCGCGCAGCCGGTCGTGCTGAGTGCGTTGTGGTCGGTCGCGTACTTCGCGTCGGTCGCGATCGGCCGGCCGCTGATCGGTGTGTTCGCGAACGCGTGGTATCCGTTCCCGCCGTGGTTCCGCGCGACCGTGCCCTACAAGCGGGAGTTCGGCTTGCAGTCGATCGTGTGGGGTGCCTACTGCCTCGCACGCGCGGCGCTGCGGCTCTATGTGCTGCTGCGCTCCGGCGTCGGCGGGTTCGTTGTGATCTCGATCGTCACGGGCTTCCCGTTCTTCTTCGGGCTCGTGGCCTGGGGGGTCTGGCACGCGCGCCGAGTGTTCTCGCGGCTCGAGCCGTCTACCGTCGGCGCTCAGGCGCTGTGACCCCGCTTGGTTCCGCGTCGCCGGTGGTGACGTGGCCGTCTTGGCCGACTGAGGATCGATCGGCGCACAATCGTGCGAATGGACGACTGGTCGCCGCCTCCGCGCAGAACTACCGTCGCGTCATGGCTGCAGCACTTCTTCTCGCCGACGCCGAGCCCGAGACGCGGGGGTTCCTGGAACGGCATCTGCCGGGCGACGGCTTCGAGCTCGTTCCCGCGCACGGCCGCTTCGACCTGGTGCTCGCCGGCGATGTCGACGGTGTCGATCGCTGGCTCCAGCGGGCGCCCGTGATCGTGCTCGGCCGCGAGGAGGCCGACAGCGTCGACTGCATCCACGCCTTCCGCCGCGGGTGCGACGACTACATGGTGAAGCCGTTCGAATACCAGGAGCTCGTCGAACGGATCCGCGCAGTGCTCCGCCGTGCAGCACCGCGCACCGGTCAGGTTGTCGAGGCGCCGCCGGTGCGCATCGACACCCGGACGCGCGACGTACGCGTTGCCGGCCGGCGGATGCAGCTCGCACAGAAGGAATACGAGCTGCTGCTTTGCCTCGCACGCGAGCCTGAGCGCGTGTTCACGAAGGCGGAGCTGCTGCACGACGTCTGGGGCTACAGAACGATCGGGCGAACGAGGACCTTGGATTCGCACGCATCGCGCCTGCGCCGCAAGCTGCGCGAGGCGGGCTCGCCGGTCATGCTCGTCGAGAATGTCTGGGGCGTGGGGTACCGGCTCGTTGGGGAGCTGCCGGAGCAGTAGGCCTATTTCCACAACTGCGGCGGGACCGGGCCGGTTTGACTGTCGAGTCGCGGCGTGCCGTCCAGGATCGTCACGCGCCAGGAATGCCGGCGCTTCGCCCACTCCTCGGTGAAGCTCACCTCGGGTGTGCTCCAGACGTCTTTGACGTTGACGCTGCAGAGGCCGTCGATCGTGCGGAGCTCTGGTCCACCGGCGTCGATGGCGCAGCGCCGGACGCCGATGTCGTCCGGGAAGAGGCCGCGCGGCGCCAGCCCGGCCAGCGACGGCACGTGCTCGGCGACGCGAATCAGCCGCTCTGTGCGCGGTGTCCAACGCCCGTGCATGCAGGCGGCGATCGAAGGCCAGCGCGGCGGCATCGCCAGGAGCCTTGGATCGTCGTCACAGCGCAGCCGTGGCTCGAAGATCGATAACCACTTCGTGTCACGAATGCTCGCCGCCCAGTAGACCGCCAGCGCCGCGCCGCCGGGCCAGCCGCATCCCGGTTGCCCGCCGAACGACGACGTACGGCCGTTCCGGGTGGCCTTGACCTCGATTACCGGTCCGAAGATCCGGCCACCGCAGAGGCTTCGCGCACGTCCCGGCGCCAGCATCGAGACCGGGTGGCGTGCCACGTCGGCGCAGATCCGATCGGCAAATGGGAGCGATCCGGAGGTCGGATTGCAGCGGAGCGTGTAGCGACGATCGGCCGCGTTGTGCGAGCGCGGGTCATATGTCGTGACACGGACCTGGACGGAGGTCGCGCTCGCGACTGAGCTTGCGCGCGTGGCGCTGCCGCATCCACCGACGATCAGCGTGGTTGCGATGACGCAGGCCGCGAGCGCGAACCTCATGCCGGCACGGTGTCGGGGCGCATCGAAGAGATACGTGTCAGGGCCGCCCATCCGTCACCGACGCTACGACGAGCGCGTTCGGAGAAGGTGAGCTTTCGGTACGGCGAAACGTTCCAGTAGCCTCGACCTATGGAGCAGAGTGCCAGGGCGAGCTTGTTCAGGCAGCTGCACTTGAAGCAGCCGATGCTCGTGCTCCCGAACGCGTGGGACGTTGCGAGCGCGAAGCTGCTCGGCGCGCTTCACGGTTGCCGCGCGCTCGCAACGACGAGCGCGGCCGTCGCCCGGTCGCTCGGCTGGGAGGACGGCGAGCAGGCGCCCGTCGAGGAGATGCTGCAGGCGAATGAGCGCATTGCCGCGGCGGTCGATGTGCCCGTCAGCGGCGATCTCGAGCACGGTTACGGCGACCCCGTCGGGACGGCGCGTCACGCGTGGAGCGCGGGACTCGTCGGGATCAACTTCGAGGACTCGACCGGCGACGGGCACGTGCAGCTCGAGGAGCAGGTCGCGATGATCCGCGCGATCCGCGAAGCCGTTCCCGAGCTCGTGGTCAACGCGCGCGTCGACGTCTTCCTTCGCGAAACGGGCGGGATCGACGAGGCGGTCGAGCGCGGGAACGCGTACCTCGCGGCCGGTGCCGACTGCGTCTACCCAATCGCGTGCCCGGTCGCAGCCGTTGCAGACCTTGCCCGCAGAATCGACGGGCCGATCAACGTGCTCGTCATCCCCGGGATGCCGGAGCCGTACGAGCTGCAGAACCTCGGCGTCGCAAGGATGACATGGGGCTCCGGTCTTGCGCGGATCGCGTACGCGGAGGCAGTTCGCGTCGCTGCCGCGGCGCTCTGATGCGACGACGAAGGCCCTGCCGGCGCTACGCCGTCAGGGCCTTTCCGAGCGCGTCCAGGACTCGCTCCGGCTGGAACGGCTTCACGACGAAGTCCTTCGCGCCGGCCTTGATCGACTCGAGCACCTTCGATTCCTGGCCGAGAGCCGAGCACATGACGATCTTCGCGCCGGGATCGAACGCGAGGACCTCCTTGAGCGCGGCGATGCCGTCCATCTCGGGCATCGTGATGTCGAGCGTCATCGCGTCGGGACGAAGCTCGCGAAACTGCGAGACCGCCTCGACGCCGTTCGACGCCTCGCCGACGACCTCATGGCCGCCGGAGACGAGCGCGTCGCTGACCATCTTGCGCATGAACGCCGCGTCGTCGGCAACGAGTACACGGGCCATTAGGCGACTCCTTCCTGTGCGATTGCGAGAGTGGGGGAAGAGGGTTCGATGATGCTCTCGATCCGGATGGCCCAGTCGCCGTCGGCCAGGAGCAGGCGGCCGAGAGCGAAGCGATGACCGTTGACGAACACGTCGACGGGAGCGTCGACCTCTCGGTCGAGCTCGACGATGGCGCCGAGGCCGAGGCCGACGGCTCTGCCGACCGGCAGGCGTGACCGGCCGAGCTCGGCCCATACGCGCACCTTCACGTCGCGCAGCGCCTCGGGCGAGGTTGCCTGGCCGGAGTGGAGCTCCCCGGCGAGCTCGGCTGCTCGCTGGTCGAGTGCGCGGGTCATCCTGACGGTGAACGCGTTTGGGATCAGCTGGACAAACCGGCACGGTTCGCCAAAGAGCGTCAGCGGCACGCTGGTCGCGTGCGCCTCCGTCTCGAACGCACCGTGCGCGTCCTCGGCGGCAGTGAAGAAGCGGGTCTCCGGGACCGAGATCTCGACCTCCTTCCCGAGCACCGCGCTCGTCGCGCCGGCGGCCGCGGCCATCATCTGGTTCATCGCTTCCGAGACCGCCGACAACTCGAGCTCGGAGAGCTCGGTGCCGTCGCCGTCGGCCGGGTCCCGACCCATCATCGCGCGCGCAAGTCGCCGCGCGGCGCCGGTCGACAACACGAACACATTGCCGCCGGTCACGCCGTCGACGTACGAGACGTCGGCCGCGACGGCCGGCGTGGGGCAGCCGTCGAGCGGGTCGATGCCCTTGGCGACGACCTTCGACGTACCGCGGTCGACAGCGCCGGGGCAAAACACCTCGAGCACGCCGGCGACGGCGTCCGCCGTCGACTCCGTGAGCTTGATCAGCGCCTCCTCGGTCGTCATGACGCGTCCATTCCGCCGAGGATCTCGACCGCGCGGCGGTGGCCGCTGCGGCCCGGGCGGATGCGGTGCACCGGGACCGCGTCGGCATAGAGCGTGCCGCCGGCCGACGCACGTGCGTCGAGAGTGATGACGTCACCTGGCTGGAATGCCAGGACATCGCCGATCGTCATCTCGAGCGCTCCGACCTCGGCGCGCAGCTCGACGCTCACGCCGGCGAGCGCAGAGTGCAGCGCGGCTTCGGTCTCGGCGTCCACCGTCAGGTCGCGCGGTTCGCCGTAGTGGCCGGAGCCGAGCTGGTCGGCGACCGACTCGATCGCGCGGTGCGGGACGAGGAGCGACATCGTCGAGGACGCGCCCTCGGTGCGCTCCTCGATCGTGACGACGAGCGTCGGCTCGCTCGTCGGTGCGAGCTGGAGGTTCTGCGTCTGCGACTCCACCTCGACGAGCTCGAGCGACAGCCCGAGCATCTCTTCCCAGGTGCGCGAGAGCGCAGGCATCATCATCGCGAACATGCGCCGCGCCAGGGCGAGCTCGATATCCGTCAGCTCTCGCGGCGCCGGCTTGGAAGGTGCGCCGCTGCCGAGCATCCGCTCGATCAGTCGCATCACGGAGCGGGCCTCGCAGCTGAGGAGCGCGTTCGTGCCGGTACTCGTGACGAGAACGGCATAGAGGGACGGCTGCGGGATCTCGGTGATCGCGCCGAACCACGTCTGCTGGCTGACGGCCAGCACTTCAAGCTCGATCGGCGTGCGAAGCTCCGCCGAGAGTTGCGTGCCGGATGTGCGGCAGAACGCTTCGTGCCCGCGCTCCCAGCGCCGCATCTGCTCCTGCGTGAACTTCGTAGGACGCGTGAAGTCGATGTCGCGCACACGGCGCGGGCGCCGGACCGGGCGCTCGTGCTCCTTCGTATCGATCTCGCCGCGGCGAGCGGCATCGACGAGCGCCGCAATCGCGTCGTCCGACATGACCTCGCTCACGGGAGGCCCCGATACAGCTCGACCGGAGAGCCGCCGGCTTCCTTGCAGACGACGACGCCCTCTTCGACTTCCACCCGAATCGTGCGACCCTTGTCACCGCCGGTCGCGGTCTGGGCGACGGAGATCCCCGCCAGCCGGAGCGCATCGCGTGTCGCGGCGTCGTTGCGGGCGCCGACATCGAGGGTATTGCTCGTGAAGCTGAACATCTTCGCCCCGCCCACGAGCACGGCACGGAGCTGGGTCCGGCGCGCGCCCCGTTCGACGAGTCGGTCGATGAGGGCCGGTACCGCGAGATCGGCGAACTTTCCCTCGGCTGCCTCACCGGGCGCAGACTGGGGCAGCATCACGTGCGCCAATCCGGCGATCGGGCGCGCGGCGTCGAGTAGTGCGAGCCCGATGCACGAGCCGAGTCCGATCGAGACCAGCACGTCGCCGGGGGTGTCCGACACGGTGAGCTCGCCCATCCTGACCATCGTCTCCACTCCGACCGGCACTGCGCCTAGAGCCCGAGCCGGCCGAGCAGCTCGGCGATGCCCGCCTCATTGGGCACGAGCATGAAGGAGAAGGAGCACTCCGCGTCCTCGACGATCAGGTCGGAGTCGAGCAGTAGCGCGAGGTGCGTGGATTCGCCACGCGACGCCAAGACCGTCTCGACGATTGCAGCGAGCATGTCGGTGACGGTCTGCGGCGGCGCCGGCTCGAGCACGAGGCCCGTCATCGCGCCGAGCGCGCCGATGTACGAGCAGCCGAGGATGTTGCCGATCTCGCCGAGCGCCGAACGACCGACCTCAGTCCCCGCTTCGACGCCAAGCAGCGTGCAGAGTGTCCGCTCGTCCTCGTCGCCGAACAGCATCAGGACGATCGCGTCGAGATCCCCGGATACAGGAAGCGCGACGCCGGTGACGATCTTCTCGGCCGGGCCGACCGCCTCGACGGCGTCCGCGAGCGGGAGTGCGAGCGCGTTCGGGACGGAGACGTCGATCGTACGCCCGAGCATCTGTGACAGTGCGGTGGCCGCATTGCCGGAGCCGATGTTCGCGAGCTCGCGTAGTGCGTCGAGTTGAAGTTCTGAGTACTCAAGGGTCACGCCGATGGTCCTTTCGTGGTCAGGCTGCGTTGGCAAGGGTCGCGATGCTGCCGCGCGTGGACTCGGCGAGGGCATCGCAGTCGACGATCAACGCGATCTCGCCGTTCGAGAGCACTGCACCGCCCGAGAGCGCGGTCGCGGACCCGAGCTCGGACGGGAGCGGACGCGTTACGAGCTCTCGCTGGCCGACGAGCGTGTCGACCGCGAGGGCGAGCCGCTGATCGCTTCCGCGGACGATCACCGCGTGCGTCGGAGCCTGCGTCTCCGGGTAGCCCAGCGCGCGCGCCGCGGACACGAGTGGGAGCACGCCGTCGCGCTGCACGAGCATCTGCCGGCCGGCAACGGACCGCACCGTGTGGTCGGCGAGGCGCAGCGTGCGCTCGACGCGGTCGAGCTGGATCGCGTACGGCCGCCCGCCTGCCTCGACGAGCAGCGCCGCCATGATCGCGAGCGTCAGCGGCAGGCGAATCTGGGCCGTCGTGCCGGCACCCGTCTCAGAGGTGAGCAGCACCTCGCCGCCGAGCTCGCGGATCGTCGTCCGGACCGCGTCCATGCCGACGCCGCGGCCGGAGATATCCGTCGCGACGTCCGCTGTCGAGAAGCCGGCGGAGAAGAGAAGCTCGATCGCGCCCTTCATGTCGACCGTGTGGACCGCATCGGTGGAGATCAGACCACGCTCGGCGGCCTTGCGGGCGACGCGCTGCGGGTCGATGCCGCGGCCGTCGTCGCGAACCTCGATCACGACGTTGCCGCCCGCGTGACGCGCGGTGATCTCGAGCGTGCCCTGCCCGGGCTTCCCAGCCGCCGCCCGCTCCGCTTCAGGCTCGAGGCCGTGGTCGAGCGAGTTGCGGACGAGATGGACGATCGGGTCACCGAGGGCGTCGACGACGGTCCGGTCGAGCTCGGTCTCCTTGCCCGTCAGCACGAGCTCCACCTGTTTGTCGAGCTTTGTCGACAGATCGCGGACCAGCCGCGGAAAGCGGAGGAAGACGGCCTCGACCGGGACCATGCGCACCTGCATCACCATCGCCTGGAGGGCCTGACTGCTGCGCGTGAGGTCCTGCATCGCGTGGGCGATGCCCGGCACGTCGGCCTGCAGTGCGAGTGCCTCGACGTGGGTGCGGTGGATCACGAGCTCGCCCATCAGGTGCATGAGCTGGTCGAGCCGTTCCGCGTCGACGCGCACAGTGCTGGAGCCCCTCTTCGCGTGAGCGCCGCCTCCGGTCGCGACCTCGGGCACCGCCTCGACGGGCAATGCCTCCTCCGCCGTCGCCGCCGCAACATCGGGCACCGAACGGACGGCGGCCACGATCGCGTCGGTCTCGTGGTTTGTTTCGATCCACACCTCGACGACGTTGCCGTCGAATCCTTCGAGCACGGCTTCGGCCGGGGTCGAAGCAACAAGGTGACCATGGTCGCCGGTGGCGCTCAGCACCATGAACGCGCGCACGGCCGGCATGACGGTGTCTTCGGCCAGCGTCGCCATCACATGGACGACGCGGCCGGTAGCCCCGGCCAGGAGCTCCTCGACCGAGGGAGTGCTCGGCGCTGTAAGCGCGGTCGCAGGCCCCTGCCCGCGGATGAGCTCCCTCAGCCGCTCAACGAGCGGTTCGTGCTCGAGCTTCTCCGCACCTTCGGTGTCGATCGAGTCGACCGCACCGGTGAGCGCATCCAGGCATTCGAGCAGGACATCGATCGCGGCGCGCTCCAGGCCGCCGCGCCGCTCGCGTAGCAGCTCGAAGACGTTTTCCATCTCGTGCGTGAGCGCTGCCATCCCGTCGAAGCCCATCGTCGCGCTCATCCCCTTGAGCGAGTGGGCGATGCGGAAGATCTCGTCGACCTTGTCCGTGCCGTCCGGGTTCTCTTCGACCTCGACGACGGCCAGGTTCAGCTCCTGCAGGTGCTCGCGTGCCTCGGCGAGGAACATCGGGAGGTACTCGTTGACGTCCATCGCTAGCCGGCCTTCCGGTAGGTGAAGGGGCGTAGCAGCTCGAAGCCGAGCTCCTGCGGCTTCGCCACGCGCTCAGTCGCGCCGACGACGAACCACCCGCCGGGGCGAATCGATGCAGCGATCCGCGCATGTAGCTCGTCGCGGACCTCTTCGGTGAAGTAGATGACGGTGTTACGGCAGAGGACGAGGTCGTAGTGGGCGCGCGGCAGCGACATGCGCAGCAGGTCCCCGGTCTCGAATGTGGCGAGCTCCTTGAGCTCGGGCTTGGCGATCCAGCCGCGCTCGTCGGGCTCGAACCAGCGCTGCAGCGCCGATGCGGGCGCCGAGCGCGCGTCGTCGGTGTTGAAGCGTCCCTCTCTCGCGCGCACGATCATGCGGGCGTCGATATCCGTGCCGTGGATCGAGGTCTTCGCCCGCGGAGCGAACTCCTTGCACAGTGCCGCGACGGTGAAGGCCTCGGCGCCGTACGAGCAGCCGGCGCTCCACACGCGGATCGTCCCTGTGCGTGCGAGGTCGGGCAGCACGACTGCGGCCAGCGCCTCCCACTGCTCGGGGTTCCGCCACAGCTGCGAGACGTTGATCGTCACCCGGTCGAGGAACTCGTCGAGGAGGGCCGGGTCACGGCGCAGCACGGTGAGGTACGGGAGGAGCGTGGTCACGCCGCGGCGCTCGGCAAGCGTGCGGATGCGGCGTTCCATCTGGCCGCGCTTGTACTGGAGGAGGTCGATCTTGGTCAGCGTGTGGACGCCCTCGCAGAACAGGACGTATTCGTCTCCCGGGCGCGCGTGCGCGAGCGCGGTCATCGTGCGTTCGCCTCCTCGACGATCGCGTCGGGAAGCTGGTCGAGCGGGAGCACCGTGTCGGCGAGCTCGGCTTCGACGATCGCTCGCGGCATTCCGTAGACCGTGCACGTCGATTCAGCTTCCACGAGAACGCGGCCGCCGCGGCGTTTTACTTCCTCGGCGCCGTCCAAGCCGTCTCTGCCCATGCCGGTCAGGACCACGAGCACGAGGTCACTGCCGAATGCATCGGCTACGTCGCGAATGGTGAGGTCGGCGCGGGGGCGGAGGCCTCCGACCGGGTCGTCGTCGGTCAAGGCGATCGTTCCGCGCTGGAAGCGAAGGTGGCTGCCGCCGCGGGCGAGCACTGCAGTGCTCGGGTCGAGCGCTTCACCGCCGGTGGCCTCGCGCACGTTGAGCTTCGACGCGCGGTCGAGACGTTCGGCGAGCGAGCCTGTGAAGCCGGCCGGCATGTGCTGGACGATCAGCGTCCCCTTTCCGAGGCGTTCCGGGAAGTGAGGGACGAGCTCGGCCAGTGCACGTGGCCCGCCTGTCGAGCAGGCGATCACGACGACGCGGTCGGGATGCGAGCCCGTTGTGGGACGGGCACGCGATGCCAGCACTGCACGTGTGGCGACCGAAACGGGGCGCGCAGCCCGGGCGCCCGCGGCCAGCGTCATCTTCTCGACCAGCTCCTCGAGGAACGCCGTGAGCCCGGATCCGTTCGCCGGCTTTGCGACGAGCTCGAATGCGCCCTCGGCGAGTGCGTCGACGGCCCGTGCGCCGTAGGCCGGCGAGAATGCCGAGACGACGACCACGCGGATGGGCGAGAGGGCGCTGCTCAGCGCGCGCAGGACGTCGAGCCCGTGCGCGCCGGGCATCGCGAGATCGAGGCTGAGGACGTCGGGACGATACGCATCGCAGGCCGCGAGTGCCGCGTCTCCGTCGGCGACGACGGCGACGACGTCGAAGCCGCCCTCAGCGAGCGCCTTCGAGAGGAGCTGGCGCATGAAGGCAGAGTCGTCGGCGACGACGACGCGCGGTTGGAGTGCGACGCTCATGTTGGTGCGGTGTTGCGCGACTCAGGCCGCTGCGGCAACCGCGACTTCGAGGTCGGCGAAGATGCCGTTGGCATTGAGGAGCACAACGAGCCGGTCGTCGATCTTGGCAATCGCCTCGATGAAGTCCTGGCCGGCGGACGGAACGTCGTCGAGCTGCTCGGGCTCGACGGTGAGCACTTCCTCGACGTCATCGACGATCACGCCCGCGGTGCCGTTCTCGGTCTCGACGATGACGATCTTCGCGTCTGCTGCGCGCTCGGTCTGGAGGCCGAGCCGGGCGGCAAGGTCGCAGACCGGGACGATCTTCCCGCGGAGGCTGATCACGCCGCGGATCCACGCCGTCTCGGACGCGACGGCCCGGGGCTCGGTGTAGCGGATGATCTCCTGCACCTTCGTGATCGGGAGCGCGTACTCCTCGTTGCCGAGCGAGAACACGACGAGCTGCTGGTTGAGCTGGATTGCAGACATGGCGGGAGCCTCCGTGGGGTGTTGAATCCATGCCGGTAATCGGCCGCCGCGAGTGCGATGTGAGCCTCACCTCGAGCCGCCGCTGGCCGATCACCGGCTCCATGAACGGATACGTGCTCTCAGCCGAGGGCCTGTGGGGCGAAGAGCTCGAGGTGCGCCTCGTGAGCAGCGCACTGTCGCTCCCTCTCGGGAACCAAGCCGCCCTCGCGCGGGTGGCCCGCTTGTGCGCGGCGACGAGCGCCACGCCTCAGGGGATCGCCCTCGAGGCGGCTCGCGACGAGGGCTTCGCCGCGCTGTTGCTCCGGCTCGCCAACGCCGCCGCTTCGATGCCCGTCTCCCGGGTTGCGGACCTGCCGAGCGCGGTCCGGCGGCTCGGGACCTCGCTCGTCCAAGCGCTCGCGGTCGCCGCGCCCGGGCTTCGGCTCCTGCAGGGGCCCGCTGACGGGCTCACGCCGGCCCGCCACGAGCTGCACCGGCACGCGGTTCGCGTCGGGCTGGCCGCGCGGCTGCTCGCGCCCGCGACCGTCGATCCGGAGCAGGCGCTCACGGCGGGCCTGCTGCACAACATCGGGCTCAACGTCGTGTCGCTCTACCTGCCGAACGAGTTTCGCGCACTTCTCGACGCGGCGGCGCGCGGCGAGCAACTGTGGCCCCTCGAGGAGGAGGTCCTTGGCTTCACCCATTCCGCGCTGGGCGCGAGGCTCGCCGAGGGCTGGTCGTACCCGGTCGAGCTCACGATGGCGATCCGCGATCACGACTCGGGCTGCCCCGAGAATGAGCTGGGGGCGGTCGTCGAGCTGGCCGATGTGCTCGTCCGCGCCTACGGCGTGGGGGTCGAGGCGCCGCGCCCGCTGCCCGCACTGCTTCCTGCGTCGACCGCCGGCCTCGAGCGCGCAGAGGCGCAGCTGCAGACGCTTCTCGAGGCACAAGACCGCTTCGACGTGCGGATGGACTCGGAGACGATCGAGTTTCCGGCACCTGCGCCGGAGGTGTTCTCGGCCGCTCTGAGACAGCTGCGCTAGCGCGAACTTCACTCGGGTGAGGGACAGACCCTCGCCCGAAAGGGGGATACCATCTGCCCCATGAGCGCAGGCGCCTACGCCGTTCTGGGGATCGACGGGTCCGCAGACCGTTATGCATTGCGGCGCGCGTACCGCGAGCTTGTCCGCTCCGTCCATCCGGACGCAGGCGGTACCGGCGATCCGACGCGTCTCGCGAGCATCCAGACGGCCTACCGGGAGCTGAGCGGCGTCGTTCCCGCGACACCCCGCCCGCGGCCGCGCCGCTCGGTCCTCGTCGACGTCTACGCCTAAAGGGCAACGAGCTCGGCGCCCCGCGGTGCGAGCAGCTCGAGCAGTGCCGCGTCGGCTTCGACCGCATCTGCATGCTCTTCGAGCGACTGCTGCAGGAAACCCTCGATCGCCGGGACAAGCTCGATCGCGCGATCGACGCGTGCGTCGGTTCCGATGGGGTACGCGCCGATCGTGATCAGATCTTCCTTGGCGCGATAGGTCGCGAGCAGCTCCCGCAGCTCGCCGGCCGCCGCACGAACCTCGGCGGAGACGAGCGCCGGTGCCAGCCGGGAGATCGACTGGAGGACGTCGATCGCCGGGTAGTGGTTGCGATGGGCGAGATCGCGCGAAAGCACGACGTGGCCGTCGAGAATCGACCGGACAGCGTCGGCCACAGGCTCGTTCATGTCGTCGCCGTCGACGAGAACGGTGTAGAGGCCCGTGATCGATCCGACCTCGCTCGTCCCAGCGCGCTCGAGCACCCGCGGGAGCAGCGCGAACACGCTCGGCGTGTACCCGCGGGCCGCGGGCGGCTCGCCGATCGCGAGCCCGACCTCACGCTGCGCCGTCGCCAGGCGGGTCACGGAATCCATCATCAGGAGCACGTTCGAGCCGCGGTCGCGGAACCACTCGGCGATCGTCGTGGCGGTGAATGCCGCCTTCACCCGGACAAGCGCGGGCTCGTCCGAGGTGGCGACGATCACGACCGACCGGGCAAGTGCCGGACCGAGATCGCGCTCGACGAACTCTCGCACCTCGCGTCCGCGTTCGCCGACGAGGCAGATCACGTTGACATCCGCCGTCGTGGAGCGGGCGATCATCCCGAGCAGCGACGACTTGCCGACACCCGATCCCGCAAAGATCCCGAGCCGCTGGCCGGTGCCGCACGGGACGAGCGTGTCGAGCGCACGCACTCCCAGGGAGAGCCGCTGCTCGATCCGCGTGCGTCGAAGCGGGTCGGGCGGCGGAGCGACCGTCGCGCGCAGCTCGCCGTCGACCGGCAGCCCGCGGTCGAGCGGCCGGCCGAGCCCGTCCAGGACCCGGCCCAACAGCTGCTCGCCGACCGGGAGCCGGAACGGCCGGCCCGACGCGGAGACGAGCGTCCCCGGGCCGATCCCGTGCATCTCGCCGAGCGGCATCAGGAGCGTCGCCCCCTCGCGGAAGCCGACGACCTCCGCCGGGACGTCGCCGCCGTTGCGCCCGGCCGAGATCGTGCACAGCTCGCCGACCTCGGCGCGCAGGCCGGTGGCCTCGATCACGAGCCCGATGAGATTCACGACCCGGCCGCGGCGGGGCTGCAGATCCGCCTCGGCCAGGATGTCGAGGTAGCGGTCGAAGTCGTGGTCGGTGCTCACGCGGCGAATGCCTCGCGCAGGATCTCCTCGGCACGTGCGAGTTGCTCCGCGATCCGCCCATCGATCTCGCCTGCGCTCGTGCGTACGACGCAGCCGCCGCGCCCGACCCGCCGCTCGCCGATCAGCTCGAGTCGCTGGATGCCCAGCGAACGTGCGAGATCCTCGTCCGCGCGGACGAGCTCGAGGTCGTCCGGATGGAGCTCGACGACGATCCGGTCCCGCTCGGTGGAGCGCCTCAGGGCGCCTGCAACGACCTCGACCACGAGCGACGGGTCAGCGCCGAATGCGGCGCCCACGATCTTCTCCGCCAGCGCGACCGCCAGCTCGACGGAGCGCAGCTCGGCCAGGCGGAGCAACTCCTCACCCTGCGCTTCGATCCCCGTCACGGCGGCCACGAGCGCGGCGCGGGCGGGCTCTAGCTCGGCCGCCGCGGCTGCGAGGCCCGCCGCGTAGCCCGCGGCCTGACCGCGCTCCGACGCTTCGGCCTCGACGGCGGCGGCACTCGCCTGCGCGCGTTCAAGCACTTCGGCCGCACGCTCGGCGGGCGAGACGCCGTGAGGATGAATCAGCTCGCCCGTCGGCTCGAGAGTGGGGAAGTCGAACGTCTCCGCCGGCTTGCTAGGCGACAAGCTCGTCCTCGCCGTCGGTCGCTCCGCGCGAGAGGAAGATCGTTCCCGCGTCCTCGAGCCTGCGGACGACGCCGACGATCTTGGTCTGCGCCTCTTCGATCACGCGCCGGCGCTGTGGCTGCATGAACTCCATCTCCTCGCGGAGCATCTCGGCGCCGCGTTGCGACATGTTCCCCATGATCCGCCCCTTCACGTCGTCGCTTGCCCCGCGGAGCGCGAGCGCGAGATCCTTCGAGTCGACTTCCTTCAGCACGAGCTGGACCGTCCGGTCGTCGAGCTTGAGCAGGTCCTCGAAGACGAACAGCAGCGAGCGCACCTCCTCCGCGAGCTCGGCGTCCTGTTCGGAGAGGTGCTCGAGGATGTTCCGCTCCGTGGCGCGGTCGGAGTTGTTCAGGATCTGAGCCAGCGAGCCCACCCCGCCGACGGCGGAGTATTCGTGCTGAAGGACGCTCTCGAGCTTTGCCTGCATGACATGCGCGACCTCCTTCACGACGTCCGGGGGCGTCTGGCCCATCAGCGCGATGCGCAGCGCGACGTCGGCCTGCTCTGCAGGCGGGAGGAGCGTGATCACCTTGGCGGCGAGGTCGGTGCTCGGCAAGTTCGCAAGCACGAGCGCGATCGTCTGCGGATGCTCGGTCCGGATGAAGGCAAAGATCTGGTCGGGCGGGGTCTGGCGCAGAAATTCGAACGGCGTCGCCTCGATCACGGTCGCGAGCCGCGCGAGGATCTCATCGGCACGGTCGATACCCACTGCGCGCTCGAGCACGTCGCGCGCGTATCTGATCCCGCCCTCGGCCATATAGCCGTGCGCGTAGGCATTCTCGATCACCTCGCGCTGGACGAGCACCGCATGCTTCGGCGAGACGTCCTGCGTTTGCGCCATCTCGACGGTCAGGCGCTCCATCACGTCGTCGGGGAGGTGCTTGAAGATCTGCGCTGCGCCTTCAGGGCCGAGCGTGACACACAAGACGGCCGCCTTCTGGCGGGCGCTGAGCTGGGCTACTACTCCTTCATCCACTGGTTCACCTGGAGCGCGAGCGCTTCGGGGGAGCGACGGGCGATCTCTTCGAGCTCGGTCTTGAAGCCGTCGAGCTCGGACGGCGGCAGCGCGAAGGTGGCCGGCGCCTCTTCGAGCTCGCGGAGCGGAACCGTGCCTTCCAGCTCGCGCAACCACGTCGGCTCGGCGACCACGGCCTCGCCCTCGCGCCGCTTCAGCGTGCGGCGCATGAGGAAGAGAAAGACGATCGACCCGAGCACGGCAAGCCCACCCTTCGCGAGGCTGAGCGGGTTCTGCAGGAATCCGAGCGGGCTGCTCCCCGCCACCGTCGCGGGCGTCTGCTTGGCGAACGTGATGCGGGAGACCGCGAGGGTGTCGCCGCGGGCCGGAACCACGCCCGCGACGCTCGCGACGGAGCGCCGAAGCTGAGCGACCTGTGCGGCGGGAACCGAGCGGTCGACGAGGAGCGCAACGTCGAGCCTGCGCACGGAACCGGGCGCGACCTCGGTGTGCTGCACCTTCTTGGCGAGACCGTAGGTGGTCTGGGCCGTCTGGTGGGTGTAATTCGACTGGGAGTTCGACGACCCGACCGCAGGGTAGGAGGGGGAGGGTGTGTTGACGCTCGTGCCGGCCGGCACCGCGGCGCCCCCGCCCTTGGAGGTCAGCTTTTCCTGGTCGGTTTGCTGCGTCAGCGGCGCGCCCTTCTTTGCGTACGTCACCTGGTCGATCGACGTCTTGTCGACGTTCAAGTCGGCGTTGACGCGTGCGAGTGCCTTCCCGCTGCCGAGCGTCGTCGTTAGGAGCGTGTTGATCTGCGACGAGAGTTGCGCCGCGTAGAGCTGGTCGGCCTGAAGCTTCGTCGAAGCGCCCGTTCCGCCGTCGCCGCCGCTCTGGGGCCAGAGCATCGAACCGGTCTCATCGGTGATCGTGACGCTCTGCGCATCGAGTCCCTTCACGCTCGAGGCGACGAGATGCGCGATGCCGCGAACTGTCGCACCGTCGAGATTCGAGCCTCCCGTGATCAGCACCGCCGCCGTTGCGTGCTGCTGCGACGAGGCGAAGAGCGACTCCTGCGGCAGCACGAGCTGAACCTGTGCCGCGGTCACGCCCTGGATCGCCTCGATCGTCGTTGCGACCTCGCCCTCCAGCGCCCGCTGGTAGTTCACCTGCTGCTGGAAGTCCGTCGCACCGAGGCTCTGCTTGTCGAAGATCGAAAAATCGACACGTCCGCCGCTGAGCACGCCTTTCGTCGCGAGGGCGACGCGGGCGCGCGACTCCTGACCGGCCCGCACGTCGATCTCGGTGCCTCCGTTGGCGATCGTGTAGGCGACCCCTGCCGCGTCGAGCGCCTTCTGCGCCTGCCCGGTTTTCGCGGGGTCGAGCCCCGTGGCGAGCGTCGTGTAGCTCGGTCGGGACGCGAAGCTGTAGAGCAGGAACATCGTCACGAGCACTGCGAGCGCGGCGCCGACCAGGGTCACCTGACCGCGCGTTTCCAGCCCGTTCCATGTCTCCTTGAAGCGCGCGACCGCGTTCATCGGTTAGACCTGCATCCGGAAGATCTCTTGATAGGCGTCGACGAGCTTCGTCCGCACTTGTGAGGCGAGCTGGAGTGCGAGGCTCGCGCGCTCGACGTCCATCGCGACCGAAGCGACGTCCGTCGCCTTGCCCGTCGCGAGCGCCTGGGCGCCGGCGTCGGCGTTCTGCTGGAGTGCGTCCAGCTTGTCGATCGACTGCGTCAGCGCGGAGCCGAAGCCGCCACCGCCGGTTGCGGGGGTGGGGGCGGTCGGGCCCGCGAGCCCGCCCAGCCCGACCGGTGAGATGCCTGAGATCGGCGTCGGCATCAGCGGAGGAGGTCGAGCGCGCGCGAGAACATCGACTTCGCCGTGTTCATCGCCTGCACGTTCGCGTCGTAGCTGCGTTGAGCGGAGATCATGTCGACCATCTCGGTCACGGGGTTGACATTCGGAAGCGTCACGTAGCCCTGCGGGTCCGCGTCGGGGTGGCCCGGGTCGTAGACGCGCTTCCCGGGCGACGTGTCGCTCGCGATCGCCGACACCTGGACGCCGTTGAGGACGTCCCCGAAGCTCGATCCGGGCGCCTGCGCGAGCACAACTTCCTTGCGCTTGTACGGTGTGCCGTCGGCGCCCTTCGTCGAGTCGGCGTTTGCGAGGTTCTCGGCGATCACGTCGAGCCGGAGGCGCTCCGCGGCCATGCCGGAGGCCGAGATCCCGAATGAGCTGAAGATGCCGCTCATCAGCGATTGCCGATCGCGGTCTGGATCATCTGGAGGCGCGACTTCGCGATCGCCGCGAGCGCCTGGTACTCGGAGGCGTTCTGCGTGAGGTTCGCCATCTCCTGATCGACGTCGACGTTGTTGCCGTCGGCGCGCATCGACGTCGACGAGTCGGTCTGCACGGTAAACGGCACGGCCGCGACAGCGGTCTCACCGCCTGCCAGCGCCGCGGAGAGCGAGCTGTGGAAGTCCACATCGGAGCGCTTGAACCCCGGGGCGTTGACGTTCGCGAGATTGTTCGAGATCGCCTGCTGGCGAAGTCCCGCGCCCTCCAGGGCACGCTGGAGTGCGATTTGCGTGACGTCGAACAATCCCATGCGACCGGTCTCCTCGTGTGGGGGGACCCATCCGTGGGCTCCGGAGACCTCGAATCCGTGAGGCCGCCCGGGTCATCGTCCCGGCGCGGCCCGACTTGAGCAGTCTCTAGCCGCGTGCGTTGAGCAGCGCCCTCGGCCGGTGGCGGTAGCCGATCGTGACGCTGCGGCCTTCGCGGAAGCGGTCGAGCTGAGCCTGCACGAGTGCAAGTGACGACGAGATCGAGGAGCCGGTGGCCGCGACGATTCGAGCTGCCTCTTCGAGCTGCGCTCGCGCGTCGGCGGGTGGGCGCGCCGGCAAGGTTGCGACGAGCTCGCGTCGCTCGCGCGCCACGGCTTCGAGCTCCGTCCAGGCTCCGGCCTCGACGAGCTCCGCCTCGCGCAGGACCAGCTCGACGAGGCGCACGTACGGGCTCATGCGACGGCCGCCTGGTCTGCGACCTTCGCCCACGACTCACGGAGCTCGGTGAGGAGCTTCACGACCGCATCGAGGCCGGCAGGGTCGCGGCGGAGATTTGCATCGGAGGTGTGCCGCTTGCAGAAGAGGTAGATCATGCGAAGCCGCTCGGCGACCTCGCCGCCCCGCTCGACGTCGAGCGCGCAGTTCAACTCGGTGAGGATCGCGTTGGCGCGCGCCAGGCGGTCGCTGGCCTGCTCGGGCGTTCCCTCGCGCATCGCGTGGGCGGCCTGGCGCAGGAAGCGAATTGCGCCGTCGTAGAGCATGACGATGAGGCGCTCGGGCGAGGCAGTAAGGATGCTCGACTCTGCGTAGGCCTGCTTGGCCTGCAGCTGGTGATTCATGGCCGGGTGATCGACGCGGCCGCCGTCGGGTTGAGCACTCGAGGCTAGCGGAGTTGGGCGATCTGGCCTTGCAGCCACTGCGACTGCGACTGCGACTGCGCAAGCGCCGTCTCCATCGCGGTGAACTGCGCGCGCAACGACGTCTCCTTCAGCTTCAGCCGCTCTTGCCAGTCGCTCTCCTGCTGCTGGATGAGGTTGATCTGCGACTCCGACGAGTTGACCCGCAGGTCGATCTGGCCGGTGAGGTTGGCGGTCAACGGCTTCAGGAGACCTTCGAGCCGTTCCTTCAATCCCTTGGACTCGGCCGCGCCCGTCACGTTCGTGAGGATCCCCTTGACGGTGCCGACACCGGAGGCGAGCGCGGTGATCAGCTTGTCCGTGTCGAGCGTGAGCTTGCCCTTGACGGCGTTCGGGTCGATCGTGCTCGTCGCGGCGCCGGTCGAGATGCCGATCGACGACGCAAGTTGCTTCACGTTGCTCGCGTCGGTCATTGGATCGGAGACCGACTGGCGCAGCTGCGACATCAGCATCGACAACGACAGGTCGCCATGGAGGACGCCTTGCGTGCGCTGCGCGTCGTTCTGCGGCTTCGTCACCTTTTGCTCGTCCAGCTTGCCCTGGACGAAGTCGAGCGTCGAGTTGTACTGATCGACGAAGGCCTGCACCGCGTCCTTGATCTTCCCGTTGTTCGCGCCCGGCGCGCCGATGACGATTGAGACGGCGGTTGCCGTCGTCCCGGCCAACGTCATCGTCAACCCGGGGATCCCGTCGGTGACCGTGTTCGTCGCGCTCGAGAAGCTCTTGCCGTTGACGGTGTAGCTCGCGTCCGAGGCCGTGTGGGTGGGAGGGGTGCTGTACGCCGACGGGCCGAACACGTCGGCGGCGGTCGTGCCCGTGCTCGTAACGGCGATCGTGTTCGCCGCACCGGTCGTCTTTCCCGAAAGCACGAGCTTCGAGTTGACAACGCTCGCGTACACCGGGCTGCCCGAGGTGCCGTTGATCTTGGAGGCGATCACATCGAGAGTGTCGCCGCTCGCGATGTTCACGTCGACCGTGGTGCCCGTGCCGACGGCAATGTGCAGCGTGTCGTCGGCGGCGGCCGCCGTGAACGTGCTCAGGTCGCCTTGCGCGATCTGATCGGCGCCGGCGAGCTTCGACACCGCGACGTCGTAGCCGCCGGCCGCGGTCCCCGAGGTGCGGGTCGCAGAGACGATCGCCGAGTTCGTCGAGGTGACGGTCTGGGTGTCGCTCCAGAGCCCGGGGTCGCCGAGCGCGGTCGCCGCCGTCTGCAGGTTGGCGAGCCTCGTCTTGATGTCTTTCAGTGCCTGCTGCCGTGCCTGCTCGATCGTCTCTTGCTGCTGCAGCCGGACGAGCGGCTGGCGCTCGATCTGCATCAGCTGCGTGACGATCGTGTTCGTGTCCAAGCCGGACGCGAGGCCGCTCAGGTTCTGGAGCGGAGCGGAGCTCGTCATCAGGCGGTCGTATCGAAGCTCAGGCCGCGGCCCGCGAGCGCGTCGAGCAGCCCCCTCGCCGGAATCCTTCGGATCACGTTTCCGCTCGCGTCGAGCATCGTGACGTGCACGCGCTGCGACTCGTCGATGTGGAAGCGGACCTCGATGTGCTTGTCCGCGAGCTCCCGCAGCGCGTGGCCTGCCTTGTCGAGCTCCTGGAGCACCTCGGCGGGTGGGGCCGACGGGATGGCGGTGTCGAGCTCGCCTGCGAAGGTGGCCGGCGTCGGTTCTCCCGCGGGCGATACAGCCCGCTCGGGCGAAGGGAGCGGCGCCGTCGCCGCTGAAGGGATGCGATCAATCATGGTGGGCTCGAAGTTCGATTTCAGCCACGTGATCGGCCGGACCGCCTGAGACTTGAGGAGCTTTAGGCGGCAACGAGGAGCCGTTCCTCGACAGCCGCCCGCAGCCGGGCCGCTTCCGTGTTCTCCGGCTCGAGCCCGACGGCCTCCGTCGCGAAGACAAGCGCATCCTCGAGATTCGCCTGCGCGACTGCCACCTGGGCGAGGCCGAGGAGGGCGCGGGCGTCCGGGGCTTCTTGCATGACCTCGATCCATTCGTCGGCCGCCGACTCGACGAAGCCGCGGCGGAGATACATCCGCGCGAGCAGCTCGCGCCGCTCGCGTCCCTCCAGCGGCACGAGCTCTAGCAGGGGCAGCGCGACCACGAACGGGTCGACGTCGGCCACCCGGAGCAGGGCCTCGAGCGCCGTCGCGAGTGGCAGCGCCGCGGCGAGCGGGAGCGGGGCAGGGGCGCGCTCTTCCAGCGCATCGGCCCACGCGGCGTAGAGCCCGTGCTCCTCCGGCCGCAGCAGGTCCGCGTGCTCCGCGATTGTCGCGGACAGCGCCGTCGCGTTCCCGGCGGCGGCGAGTCCGAAGCACTGCGCGAGCGCAGCGGCGTGGGCGACGGGGGAGTCGCCCGGTTCGAGCGCCGCTTCGGCGGCCGCCTCGGGATAACGACGCTGCGAGAGGAGCGCCTCCACGATGCCGACACGGGCCGCGCCGTTCGCCGGCTGCTGCTCGAGCACCTCGCGGAACAGCCGCTCGCCGTCCTCGGCGCGTCCGCCTTCGTAGAACGCGGTCGCTGCAAGGAGCAGCGCACTCGTACGGTCGACCGGCAGCCCGGCGAGGATCTCCTCGGTCGGGAGCTCCGCAGCGATCAAGAGCGAGGTCAGGGAGAGGATCGGTGCGACGTACTCAGCGTGCTCCTCGAGCGACGAGCGGAGGAGGGTGATCGCCTCGTCGTTGCGGCCCTGAAGCGCGCGCACCTCCGCGAGGACGCCCTGTGCCAGGTACGTGCCGGTGCCGACCGTCGCCGTGTAGCGGGCCGGTGCGTCGCCGAGCGCGAGGCACTGCACGGCCAGCTCGGCCGCGTCGTCGAGCTCGTTCGCCTGCTTGGAGCAGATCGCCTGCTCGAAGATCAGATCGGTGTAGTCGGGGTAGACGGCCAGCCCTTCGGCGATCGCCGCGCGCGCGGCCTCGAGGTCGCCGCAGGCGCGGCGTGCCTTCGCGACCCGCGAGACGAGAATCGGTGCATACCCGACGCCGTCCCAGGAGCCCTCGCGGCGCAACGCATCCCACGCTTCGTCGAAGCAGTCGCGCGCTTTCAGGTTGTCGCCGAGCGCCAAGTGCTCGGAGCCGAGGTTGAACGAGTTGAACGGGCTCGGCGCCTCGCGCGCCTCCTGCTCGAGCAGCTCGATGTTCCGCCGCGATTTCTCCTTCGCGTTGATGCGGCTCTTCAGATAGCCGTAGTGGCGCACCCGCACGGTGGTCGCCTCGAACCGCTCGGGCAGGTAGAGCGGCATGTTCTGCGTCTTCTGCTCGTGGATGCGGCCCTCGAAGCGATAGGCCGGCCGGTTGCGGAAGAGCCGCAACGCCATGTGGGTGACCGCCGAGCCGGCGTCGTCGCCGCCGGTGTAGTTCGTCTCGACGAGGTAGAAGCCCTCGCGCCACGTGCGGCCGAGCAGCGCGCGCAGCTTCGGCCCGTCGGTGTCGATCAGATGTTCGTCGGCGTCGAGGTAGAGGATCCAGTCGCCGGTCGCCGCCTCGAGCGAGACGTTCCTCGCGTCGGCGAACGATCCGTTCCACGGGAACGAGATCACCTTGGCCCCGAACGACTCCGCGAGCTCGACGGTGCGGTCGGTCGAGCCGGTGTCGACGATCACGATCTCGTCGACCGCGCCGCGGATCGCCTCGAGGCAGCCGGGAAGCATCTCCTCTTCGTCCTTGACGATCATGCAGAGGCTGACGCGCAGGCCCGGCAGGGGCTTGGCGGCGGCGGCGATCCGCCGCGCACGCAGTGAGTAGGCGTGCAGCGCCGTCGCGACCGCGCCCTTCGGGCGCAGCTGCGTCCGGCCGCGCCGCCGTTCGCGCACCGCGCGAAGATTCTTCTTCACGTGCGGCAGCTGCGGGTCGAGCCGTTGGGCGGCCCGAAACAGCACCTCGGCGCCGCCGAGCTCGGTCAGCTCGTACATCAGGACGCCCGCGTAATTGAGCAGCACGGGCTCGCTCGGCTCGCCTTCGAGCGCGTCGAGCACGCACGCCAGGGCGGTCAGATAGAGGTCGACCCAGGACTCGCCCGGCAGCCGCTCACCCGCGGCGAAGACGATTTCGGTCAGGTGGCGGCGCGCCTGGAAGCTCCGTTGGGGATCGTCCCATTCGGCGACCTCGGCGTAGCGCGCGCGCAGGCCGTCTGCGTCGCGCGCGAGCGCAGCGCGCTCCCCGCCGGCGAGCAACCGTGTGACGACCCGCTGCCACTCCTTCGGCGAGCGGCGTTCCTTCCGGACGCCTTTCTCGAGTGTGGTCTTGCGCAGGGCCATAGCTGCTCCTAGGTGATGGGGAGGAGGGAACGAAGGACGGCGCTGTCGGCCGGCACGACGCGGCGGGCGCGCGCGGGGACGATGCCGCCCACGTGCACGAACGCGTCGGCCGCAAGCTCGAGCGCAGCCGGGGTGAGCTCGGCGGGGTCGGCGAGCACGACGTCCGCGAGCGAATCGGCGTCGATGCCCGCCGCGTCGAGGAAGGCGGAAACCTGTGTGACCGCGGCATCGCCGTCGCTGGCGGCGAGGACGAGGGTCGTGTCAGCACCGGCGGCGAAAGCGCCCGCGTAGGCGAAGAGCGCCGGGCCCCACGTGGCTTCGTCGCTCCAGTCCGCGTGCGCCGCGATCAGCATGCGCTTCGCATCGGGCACGAGCGCGGGTCGGACGCTGCGGATCGGGATCGTCCCGCGGAGGACATCCAGGCGCTCGCGTGCCCCAACTGCCGCCGCCGCCCACGAGAACCGCTCGGCGCTTGCACGCGCGTTGACAATCTTTGCCGCGCGCGCCGCGGGATCGGCGGCCAGGCGCAGCGCATCGACGAGCGCGTCGACATCGGGCTCGAGCAGCGAGCCACCGCCCGCCGGCCGTAGCTCCTCCGGGAGCGAGTCGTCGGGCAGCGGGATCGTGTGCGAGTCCACGTGCCACGCGCAGTCCACGCCCGCGAAGTCGTCGGTCGGGCCGCCGTCGGTGACGATCGCCGGGACGCCGCAGGCGAGCGCCTCGAGCACGGGCAGGCAGAAACCTTCGCCACGGTAGGGCTGCACGAGACAGTCGGCCGAGCGGTAGAGGGAGGGGAGGCGGTCGAACGGCACCTCCTCGTCGATCGCGAGCAGCCTTGGAGCCTCCGGGCACGACTGGAACTCCTCGAGCGCCGCCTCGGCCGTCTGGCCGCGGTAGAACGTGCCGCCGCCGAAACCCTTCACAACCAGCAACACGTCGTCCGCCGACGTGAAGGCGCGGCCGTACGCGTCGAGCAGGAGGTCGATTCCCTTGCGAAAGGTCGTGCCGCCGACGAAGAGAAAGACGGTTCCCGCAGGCTGCGGGAGCGGCCACGCCTCGCCGGCCGGCGTGAAGCGCTCGAGGTCGACGCCGTTCGGCACGACGTGCACGAGCTCGGGAGCGACGCCGGCAGCCAGGAACGAGCGCCGCGAGTACTCGGACGGCGTCCACACCTCATCCACGCGGGCGCGAATCGACTCCGCCCACGCGGCGGGGATCTCGCCGAATTCCCACGGCTGGTAGAGGACGAAGGGCCCGTCACTCGGCGCCTCGAAGTCCGGCGGCCACTGCGATGCGACGCCGACTGTGCCGGACTCGGACGGTTGCGACTCGGGCGCGAGCTTGACGACGAGGTCTCCGGCCTCCTCGAGCGCACCCGCGAGCGCGTCGTTGACGACGGCGAGTGAGTGGGCGGAGCCCCAGCCACCGCGCCAGACGCAGGCGACGGGACGCGACGCGCGCTGCGCCCGACGCGCGAGCGCGCCCTCGGTCAGCTCACACAAGCGCGCGGAGGTCGCCTCGGCGCCGAAGCGCTCGATCAGCTCGGCGCGTGCGTCGAACCGCACCTCGCCCCCGGCGACACGTTGCAGCGCGTTCGCGAGCTCGTCGATGTCCGGTTCGAACCAGGAGTGCCCGGCGTACAGCTCGCTCGGCAGCTCGCTCCACGCTTCGACTGGGACGAGAGTCCCGCCGACCAGCACGGAGTTGCCGTCGTGCATAAAGGCGAGGTTGCCGCTCCAGCGGCTGCCGATCGTCGGCAGCCCCATCGCCATCGCCTCCATGTACGGGCGGCCCCAGCCTTCGCCGCGGCTCGCCATCACGAACGCATCGGCGGCCGCGTAGAGCATCGGCATCTCGTCGACGTCGAGCACGCGCATGTCGAGCTCGAACGGTGCGGTCGTGCGGCCGCCGAGGTGCGCCGCGATTCGCGCGCGCACGCCGTCCTCGGTCAATCCGTGCAGGCCGAGACACTTCAGCCGCAGGCGCACGGGTTCGTCCGGTGCGAAGGCGGTCGCCCACGCGTCCAGGAGCGCCCGCCAGCCCTTGCGCTCGGTGAAGTCGAAGTTCGTCAAGAACGTGAACGGCTCACCGTCGCGCTCGACGTGCACGGCCGCAGGGTCGAACAGGTCGAAGTCGATCGTTTCGGGCAGGACGTGGATCCGCTCGCGCGGGACGCCCGAGCGCATGAACGTCTCGACGTTGAACTCGGTCGGCACCCAGAGCTCGTCGACCTCGAGGAGCCGCGGCAGCCAGCGTGCCGGCGTGCGGTCGGTCTCGAACATCGTCCGCGCCACCGTGGGTCCGTTCGTGTTCAGCTCGCGGATCCCGCCCGGGATCATGTGCTGGACGAATACGAACTCGCCGTCCGGGAGGGGCCGGGCGACGGCGCGGTCGATTGTCTCCCGATGCTCGCGCGGCAGCGCCATGCGCACCGGGCACCACGAACCGTGCCGCGCCGCCGCCGGCCGGCCCGTTCGCTCGAGCGCGACGAGGTACGCACGAGCCTCGTCGGCGTAGCCGGACGGGTCCTCGAGCGGGGCGTGCCAGACCAGCGGCAGGGAAGGAGCGGCCACGGTGCCGGTAATCGGTGG
Organism: Gaiellaceae bacterium; assembly: GCA_045805985.1. Classification (GTDB taxonomy): domain Bacteria; phylum Actinomycetota; class Thermoleophilia; order Gaiellales; family Gaiellaceae; genus PALSA-600. The sequence goes on from JBJMKA010000008.1 coordinate 35,166, forward strand.
CGGCGGCGCACGCTTTAGCTCAAGGAGCCTCCGGCGATGCCGACTACCCGCGCGACCCGCGTGGCCGTCACCCCCCTCAGCCGGACGCTCGTCGTCACCTCTGCACTGCCGCCGAGCGAGGAAGCGGCGGTCGCCGTCGTGCTCTCGTTCGCTCGGCGGTTCGGCGAAGAGGTCACCTTGCGGGTCGCCGTGGCCGGCGGCGGAGCCGACGATTTCGGCGTGCTCGTGACGGCGGCGGCCGTGGAGGCGGGAATCGAGCTCGAGCTCGACATCGAGCTCGTCGAGTGCTCGGGGCCGGGCGACATCGTGCTCCTCCTCGAGACCGCGTCGGCCGTCGCGCCCAGTGGGTGCGCAGTGCTCGCGGCAGAGTCGACCAGGCTCGAGTTGCCGCTCCTCGGCACCGGCCTGCTCCTCGTCGCTCCCGAGGCGGAGCCGCTCGCGACCGCCCGCCGCGTCGCCCCGGACGCATTCGTCACCTCGAACCTCGACCTCGCCGTTGCGGGCCTCGGGACACCCGGGATCGGCCGCATCGGCCTGCTCGGCGGATCTCCGCTCGCTGCGATCGTCGCGACGCCGCTTGCCCGCTCGCTCGACTGCATCGTCGTCGAGGACGAGGATGAGCGCGAGACGCTGCTCAGTCATCGCTTCGACCCTGACCGTGTCGTTGCCGGATCCGGTCTGCCGCTCGCTGCCGAGCTGGCGCTTGCTCCTCGCGCCGGCGATCCTCCGCAGCCGTTCGCCGACGCCCCGCTGGACGTCGCGTTCGTCTCGCCTTATGCGCTCGCGCCACCCATGAACGGCGGCGCGGTGCGGATCAGCGAGCTGTGGGCAGCGATGCCCGCGCAGGTCGGCGGGGTCGCGTTCTCGCTCACGGGCCATGGTCACCCGGGCCATGCGCTCTATCGCTTCACACGCGCGCGGCGCGGCCGGGAGCTGCAGCTGCGGCGCCCGCCGGCGGTCACGCTCGCTTCGAGCGTCCTCGGTGCGGCGACCGGCGCCTCGTGCGACGACGTCGCCGCCGCGCTCGTGCTCGACCGTGGGGACGATCTGGTCGATGCGCTCGCCGCTGCGCACGCCTGGCGGCCGGACGCGGTCGTCGTCGCGCATGCGTTCCTCGTCCGGCAGGCGCGCCTCGCACTGCCTGACGTCCCCCTCGTCTACGACTCGCACAACGTCGAGTCTCTCCTCAAGGACGGCATGTATGCCGATTCGCGAGAGTCGCGACGGGTCGCGGACGCGGTTCGGCGTCTCGAGGCGGAGGCGTGCACCGAGTCGGCGCTCGTGATCGCGTGCAGCGACGACGACCGGCAGATGCTCCATGAGCTGTTCGAGCTTCCGCTCGAGCGCTGCGAGGTGGTGCCGAACGGCGTCGCCGTAGGCAAGGTGGCGTTCGTCCCGTGGGAGGCGCGCCGCGGCAGGCCCCGCTGTGCCTTCGCGGGCAGCGACCACGGGCCGAACGTCGAGGCCGCGCTCGACATCGTGGCCGCCGCACGCGCCCTGCCGCACGTCGACTTCGATCTCGTCGGCACCGTGAACGTCCGGCTGCGCCCAGGCCTCCCGTCGAACGTGGTGGCCCACGGCCGGATCGACGACGCGACGAAGGCCGCCGTGTTCGCCCAGGCGACGCTCTCCCTCAATCCGATGCGTGGAGGCTCGGGCTCGAACCTCAAGATCGTCGACTACGCCGCCTCGGGGCTGCCGGTCGTGACGACGCCGTTTGGCGCCCGCGGCTTCTCCGACGAGCTTGTCGGCACCTTCGCCGTGTACGAGGGCGGCTCCGATGCGCTCGTCGACGCGGTGCGCGTCGCGCTCGGAGACGACTGGGCGGAGCGAACCGTGTCCGCGCGCGAGATCTGCGAGCGCGAGTACGACTGGGCGGTGCTTGCCCAGCGCTACGCGGAGATCCTCCGCCGCCGGTTCGGCGGTCGGGGCTAACCGGCGAGCGCGGCCGCGAGCAGCCGGGTCAGCCTCGGCCCGACGACCTGGGCGTCACATTCGTCTGCGACGCGCTGCGCGCGCTCGGCGCGCGGCGTCGTGTCTGCGAGGGCTGCGGCGATGCTGTCGTGGAGGAGGTCGCCGAGCACCTCCTCCGCCTGGCCGCCCCGGGACGCGACGACGGCTGCACCCGCCCGCGCGGCGACGAGCGCTCGCCGCTGAAAGGCATCATCCGGGTCGAGGCACACGACTACGTCGGCCGCGGCGGCGAGCGCCGCCAGCTCCGCTTCCGTCGCGGCCGGACGCAGCGCGGGTCGCGGTAGCCGGAGGTCGGAGACAGTCGGCAGGAACGTGACCGGCACGTCGAGGCCCTGCACCGACTCGACGATCTGTGCACACAGCGCGTGGTCGTGGGCCGGGAGCACGGCAAGCACGCCGGCTCCGCCGGGGCCGACGGGGTAGCGAGGCACCGGCGAGCGGAGCGGCTCCGTTCCGACCGCGCTCCAGATCGTCGTGCCCGGCGCGTCGCTTTCGTGCGCAAGTCTCACGATCGGCGCATCCGCCCTCGTGCCGACGGAGACGCGCAATGCGTTGTGCCGGACGCGGCGAGCGCCGGCCTCGAGCAGCCTCGCCCGCCCCTCGTCGCCGAGCTCGGGGGCGGGGCAAACGGATACGCGGTCGCGGGCGGCGGGCTGGAGCCCGAGGGCCTCGAGCAGTTCGAGCAGGAACCGGGACTCGTCCGCGTCGGGTCCGAAGGCCGACAGGTCCGCCCGAAGCTCGATGAACGCGCCGCCGGCCGTCTCGACGGGAGGCGTGTGCGTGGGAAGCGCAACCGAGCCGCCGTAGAGATCGCGTACGTGGGCGGCGTCGCCGAACTGCCGCTCGCTCCAGCGCGAGCGGAACAGCTCGAGATTCGCGTCGGAGTTCCAGCTCGTGCCGGCGGTGACCGATTCGTGATGCACGAGGTGAACATCGCCGCGGTAGACGACGCGGTATCCGGCTGCACCCGCCCGCAGGCAGAGGTCGACGTCCTCCCAGCCGTTGACGAAGCCCTCGTCGAAGCCGTGGAGCTCCTCGAGCACCGTGCCGCGCGCCGCGATGCACGCGCCGGTGACGACGTCGAGCTCGACCACCGTGCAGGCGGCGGGCAGGTCGCCGCGCGCGCCGTGGAAGAGGTGGAATGTCGAGAGGACGTCTTCGTCGCGCCAGCCGAATCCGCCGTGCTGGATCCTGCCGTCCGGGTAGAGCAGGCGCGTGCCGACGATGCCAACGTCGGGCTTCGCGGCTTCTTCGACCAGCGCTTCGAGTGCTCCGGGGCTGACTTCGAGGTCGTTGTTCAGGAGCACGAGTACGTCATTCTGTGCGGCGCGGATGCCGGCGTTGATGCCGCCGGCGAAGTTCCGGTTCGGCGCCAACGTCACGACGCGCGCGACGTGCTCCCACGCCCGCAGTTGCTCCGGCGTCTCGTCGAGCGAGCCGTTGTCGACGACGATCAGCTCGTCGCCCGGGCCCGGCAAGCCGCACGCCTCGAGCGAACGGAGGCAGCGTTCCGTGTAGCTCCAGTTGCCGTAGGCGAGCAGGACGTAGCTGACGCTCATGCGGCGGCCTGCCATTTCTCGCGGTTCGCCGCGCGCGCGATCTTTCCCGACGAGCTCTTCTGGAGCCAGCGGTGAGGAACGACGACGACGTCGAAGTTTGCGATCTGGAACGTCGCGAGCACCGCGGTCCGCGCCGCCGTCTGCAGCGCTGCCCGGTCCGCCGCGTTGCCCGTGGACTCGACGAGGACGATGACGCGCTCCGTCTCCTTCCGCTCGTCGCGCTCACCGAAGCACGAGACCCGGCCCGGCAGTGCGCCGGGGAGCGCGCCGACGACTTCTTCCACGAGGAGAGCGGTGCTCATGCGAGCGCCTCGAGTGTCCGGGCCAGTCCGGCACGCAAGGTCGTCGCGGGTCGCCAGCCGACCTCGTCCTTCAAGCGCGCGGTGTCGGCGACGACGGCCGGCGCCTCGCCGACGGTCGCCTCGAGCGCGCCGAAGCGCAGCAGGTCAGGCCGCCCGGCAAGCTCGGCGAGCTCGCCGAGCAGGATGCGCAGCTCGACACCGCAGCCCGAGGCGACGTTCACGGGACCGGTGATGTCCGACTCGGCGAGTGCGGCGAACGCGGATGCGACCTCGCCCGCATACAGATAGTCGCGCACCTGCCTGCCATGGGTGCACGCGGCCGGCGTTCCCCGCAGCAGGGACGAGGCGACCGAGGGCACGAGTCGTTGCGACTGCTCGCCGGGGCCGAATGTGAAGAAGATCCGTCCCCAGGCGAACGCGGGCACGCCCTCCGCCTCGAGCCGGCGGCGCAGCTCGTCCTTCGCCCGGCCGTAGCGTGAGGTGGGGGCGAGGCGCGTCGTCTCCTCGCTGCAGACCGCGCCGCTCCAGTCGTACTCGGCGCACGTTCCGGCGATTACGGCGCGGCGGCCGCCACTCTCGTGGAACCGCCGGACGAGCTGCAGCGACGACTCGACCCACCGGTCGTTCTCGGGCGACGTCCAGTACGAGCCGTGCGTCGTGATCCACGCGAGATGGAGGAGATGTGTCGGCCGGATGCGGGCAAGCAGCGCCTCGACCGCCGCGGCGTCGTGCAGGTCGGCCTCGCGCCGCCCGACGGCGCGCACGTCGAACCCGAGCGCACGCAGCGCGGGGAGGGCGTGGCGGCCGATAAGCCCGCCGCCACCGGTGACGAGGATCCGCTTCACGCGCCGAGCAGCGGGTGCTCGCGGTCCCGCTCGGAGACGACGGTCACCGGTGCCGGCCAGTCGATCGCGAGCGCCGGGTCGTCGTAGCGCAGGCCGCATGCCGCGCCGGGCGCGTATGCGGCGGAGACCTGATAGCCGACCTCCGTGTCGTCCTCGAGGGTCTGGAAGCCGTGGGCGAAGCCCTTCGGGATGTACAGCGAGCGTGCGCTGATTGCATCGAGGCGCACGGCGAACGACTGGTGCAGCGTCGGCGAGCCGGCCCGCACGTCGACGACGACGTCGTGTACTGCGCCGCGGGTGACGCGCACGACCTTCGCCTCCGCATGTGGCTCGGCCTGCCAGTGCAACCCGCGGACGGTGCCGCGACGGCGCGTGAAGGACACGCTGCACTGCACGACGCACGCTTCAAGGCCGCGGGCCGCGAACTCGTCTGCGCAGTACGTACGTGCGAACGACCCACGCTCGTCCTCGATCCGGTCGATCTCGATCACGAAGACGCCGGCAAGCGGTGCCTCAGAGAACCTCAACGCCGGCCTCCGCGTTGGGCGCGCGCACGACGAGCCTCCCGCCCCAGTCGCGCGTGTACGCGAGTTGCTCCGAGAGCTCGTCGCGCAGGTTCCACGGCAACAGGAAGATGAGGTCGGGCCGCTCGGCCGCGAGCCGCTCCGGTGCGTCGATCGGGATGTGCGTCCCCGGCAGGAAGCGGCCCTGCTTCGCCGGATTGAGATCGACGGTGAAGTCGATGAAGTCGGTTCCGATCGCGCAGTAGTTGAGGAGGGTGTTGCCCTTGGCCGGCGCGCCGTAGGCCGCGATCGTCTTGCCCGCTTCCTTGGCCGCGACGAAGAACTCGAGCAGGCGCCGCTTGTCGGCGCGGACACGCTCCGCGAAGCGCAGATACGGCTCGAGCGTGTCGTAGCCGCCTGCGCGCTCGCGCGCGAGCAGGTCGTGGACGCGCTCACAAACGGCGAGCGCATCGTTCTCGACGTGACGGGCGTAGACACGAAGCGATCCGCCGTGCGTCGGTAGCTCCTCGACGTCGAAGACGACGAGCCCGTGCGCCGCGAGCACTCTCGAGGCCGAGAGCAGCGAGAAGTACGAGAAGTGCTCGTGGTAGATCGTGTCGAACTGTCCTTCCTCGATCAGTCGAACGAGGTGCGGGAACTCGAAGGTGACGACGCCGTGCGGTGCGAGCAGGCGCCGGAAGCCTCCGACGAAGTCGTTGAGGTCCGGGACGTGCGCGAGCACGTTGTTCCCGATCATCAGGTCGGGCGTGTGCGTCGTCGCGAGCCGCTCGGCCAGCTCGCGGCCGAAGAACTCGACCACGGTCGGGACGCCCTGTTTCTCGGCGGCCGCGGCCGTGCCGGCCGTCGGATCGACGCCGAGCACGGGCACGCCGCGCTCGACGAACCACCGGAGCAGGTAGCCGTCGTTGCTCGCGATCTCGACCACCTCGGCAGGGTCGAAGCGCTCGGCGACTGCGTCGACATAGCGCCGTGCGTGCTCGACCCAGCTTGTCGAATAGGAGGAGAAGTACGCGTAGTCCGCGGCGAAGATCTCCTCGCGCGGTGTGAAATCGCCGACTTGCACGAGCAGGCAGTGCTCGCACACGTACGCGCAGAGGGGGTAGTAGGGCTCCATCGAGTCGAGCCGGTCGGCTTGGACGTAGTCGTTCGAGATCGGCGTCATCCCGAGATCGGCGACGACGTGCTCGAGCGGTTCGCCGCAAAGGCGGCAGCGCGACGAGGTCATGCCGCTCTTTGAACCACCGGGCGCCGCAGGTCGGCGTCGAGCAGTGCGTCGTCCAGGAGCTCGGAGATCCGCCGCAGCCGGACATAGCGAGAGCTTTGGAAATCCTGCTCGGTCAGGCCGTGGGTCGCGTAGGCCTCGGCGAGCTCGGCGACGGCGGGTCGCACCGTCCACGCCGGCTGGAACTCCGGCACGAGCCGCTGCAGCTTCGTGAAGTCGACGCGGTAGCTGCGCGTATCGGGCGAGGCATCGGCCGAGATCTCGACTCGGCACCCCGGGACGACGTCGCCGACGATCTCGGCCACGTCGCGAACACGGTAGTTCTCGCCGGGCGCCCCGACGTTGAACGCCTCGTCGTGCACGAGCTCTCGTGGGGCGGCGAGCAGCGCCGCGAAGGCAGTTGCGACGTCGCGAACGTGGACGAGCGGCCGCCAGGGCGACCCGTCGCTCAGGAGGACGATGCGGCGCGTCGTCTGCGCCCAGGCCGTGAGGTTGTTCACGACGAGGTCGCAGCGCAGCCGCGGGGCGAGGCCGTACACGGTCGCGTTGCGGAGGTAGACGGGTGTGAAGCCGGAATCGGCGAGAGCCGAGAGCCGCTCCTCGGTGCGCACCTTCGAGACGGCGTATGCCGTCTGCGGGCGCAGCGCGCCGTTCTCGTCCACGAGACCTTCTTCTTCGGCGGCACCGTACGTCGAGCACGACGACGAGAAGAGGAAGCGCGAGACGCCGGCGGCCTTCGCCGCCTCGGCGACGCGCACGCTCGCTTCGGTGTTCACGTCCTCGGTGAGCGCCGGGTTCAGCTCGCCGAGCGGGTCGTTCGAGAGCGCTGCGAGGTGGCAGACGGCGTCGAAGCCTGTGAAGTCGGCGGGCGTGACGTCACGCACGTCGCGCCACACGGCGGGCACGTACGCGGGTGCCTGAAGGCCACAGCCCTCGAACCAGCCGACGTCGATCCCGTGCACCTCGTGTCCGTCCGCGATCAGTTGCTCGCAGAGCACCGGGCCGATGTAGCCGTCGTGGCCGGTGACGAGGACGCGCATCAGGCCGCCACTCCGGCGAGCCGCGGCGTGCGGCGTTCGTCCCAGATACGCCAGGGCGCGGTGCCGCCCTCCCACAGGCCGCGCAGCTGGTCGACGTCGCGCACGGTGTCGGCGCACTGCCAGAAGCCTTCGTGGTCGTAGACCGCGAGCTCGCCGTCACGAGCGAGGCCCTCCAGCGGCTCGCGCTCGAGGACGCACGACGCCTGGCCGGAAAGCCGGGCGAGGACGCTGCGGTCGAAGACGAAAAAGCCGCCGTTGATCAGGCCGCTCTCGCCGAGCGGCTTCTCGGCGAAGCTCGTCACGGCGTCGCCGCTTGTAACGAGCTGGCCGAACCGCGACGGGGGGCGCACGCCGGTGACGGTGGCCAGCTTTCCGTGCGCGCGGTGGAACGCGACGAGCGATGCAAGGTCGACGTCGGCAAGGCCGTCGCCATAGGTGCAGAGGAAGACGTCGCCGTCGAGGTGGCGCTCGACACGCTTCACGCGCGCACCCGTCATCGTGTCCTGCCCGGTGTCGACGAGCGTAACCCGCCAGTCCTCCTGATGGCAGGAGTGATAGTGCGCGGTTCCCTCGGCCAGCTCGAACGTCACGTCCGAGTTGTGCATCAGATAGTCGGCGAAGTACTGCTTGATCATCGCGCCGCGGTACCCGAGGCAGAGGACGAAGTCGCGGACCCCGTGCGCAGCGTGGATCTTCATGATGTGCCAGAGGAGCGGTCGGCCGCCGATCTCGACCATCGGCTTCGGCCGGAACTCGGTCTCTTCGCGCATGCGGGTGCCGAGACCGCCGCAGAGCAGCACGACCTTCAGTCCTGCCAGCGAAGGGGAGCTCGCCATGCCGCCGGTGATCGGCGGTAAGAGCCCGTGCTTTAACGGCGGCTCAACGAGTACGCCCAGACGAGCGCCTCCGCCACGGCCTGATACAGCTCCGGCGGAACCTCGGTACCGAGCTCGAGCGAGGCGAGGGCCTCGGCGAGCAGCTCGTCTTCCCGCACGGGAACGCCGGCGTCGCGTGCGGCCGCGAGGATCCGCTCGGCCACCGCGCCGCGGCCCGTCGCGATCACGGTCGGCGCGCCGGCCTTCCCGTCGTAGCGGAGGGCGGCAGCCTTACGCATAGTGGTCGACCGCCTGCTCGACGCGCGGCCGCTCCGGGCGCGGATCATCGTTCGTGCGTGCGGCGACGTCCACGGCGGCGCGTGCGGCCGTGGCCCGTGTCAGCGCAGCGACGAGCTCCGGCGCCGCAGCCCGCGCGGTGTCGGCTGCGGCGGGCTCCACGATCACCCGCGCCCGGACGATGCCGCCTCCCAACGTGAGCCTCACCTCGATGGTTCCGAGCAGGGCTGAGTGGAGGACGAAAGCCGCCTCGCCTTCAACCTCGCGTCGGCCGCCCGCGGCGGGCTCCTCGTCGGCGATCCGCACCTGTACCGCGTCCCCGTTCGGCAAGGGGAGGGCCAGCCCGGGAGGTTGGAGACCCACCGCCGCCTTCAGCAGGTCACCGTCGCCACGCACCGCGAGCGCCCCGGCGGCGCGGGCGAGGTCGCCCGGCGTCGAGGCCTCTTCGTTCGGCATGCGCAGGCGGAGCAGAAGCTCACCTTCGACTGCGCCGACGACGCGGAGCGCGAGGGTGTCTCCCGGAGCGACTCCCTTCGGCAGACGAGCTGCGAGCAGGGCGCCGGCGATCGAGATCGTGCCGCGTCCGTCTGGCCGCACGTCGACCGCGCGGCCGACGACGTCCGCGCCCGGACGGAGCGCGAGCTCCTGGAGGAGCGCGCCCGCGGCGAGCTGGCGAACGGCGATTGTTGCGATCTGCATCTCAAGTTCCGGGACGTCCGGCCGACAAACCGGCGCACACGTCGTCCCCGGCGTGATCGACCAATGGATCGCGGTCTATACATAGCTGCGTCCGGCATGCTTGCCGAGCTGACGCGTCAGGACCAGATCGCAAATGATCTGGCCAACTCGTCGACCCCCGGCTACAAGTCGGATCGCTCCGTGCAGCAGAGCTTCGGCGACCTGCTGCTTGCAAACAGCTCGACGGGCCAGCCGATCGGCAGCCTCGGGCTGGGAAGTGCGATCGTCTCGATCCGCACCGACCTCTCGCAGGCGCCGTTGCGCGAAACGGGCCAGTCGCTCGACTTTGCACTCGAAGGCGACGGCTTCTTCGCGCTACAGACGGCCGCGGGCACCCGATACACCCGCGACGGCCAGTTCCAGCTCGACGGCGCGGGCCGCCTCGTGAATCAGGGCGGCCTGCCCGTGCTCGACACGAACAACCGCCCGATCACGATCGGCACAGCACCGAAGGAGGTGACGGTCGGCGCCGACGGGACGATCGTCGCCGACGGCCGCACGATCGCGCGTTTGAACGTCGTCTCGCTGACGCGCCCGGTCAAGGAGGGTGACACCCTCTTCTCCGGCACGCCCGGCGCGGGTCCAGCGACGACAGCCGTGCGCCAGGGCAGCGTCGAAGGCTCGGGCGTGAACCCGGCCCGCGCGATGGTCGACATGCTCGTCTCGTTCCGCGCCTACGAGGCGCAGCAGCGCGTTGTGCACGCAATCGACGAAACGCTTCAAAAGGGCATCTCCGCCGGAGGGCCCGGCGGCGGCTAAAGCGAGGGGCGGCTCTGCCGATGACCCGGCCGACAACAGGGGGTAACCCGGGCCGGACTGCATCGCGCAGAAGCCTCGGGAGTCCGCAGGAGTCGGTCTCCCAGCCCCCGCTTCCCAACGGGAAGGACGAGAGCTTCATGCCGAACGGAATCTATTCCGCGGCCGCCGGTATGGCGGCGCAGCAGTCGAGGATCGACGCACTCGCGAACGATCTCTCGAACGCGCAGACGGACGGCTACAAGTCCGTGCGCATCGGCTTTCGCGATCTCGCCTACGGCACGGTTGAGCAGGGCATGCGCGTCGGTTCCGGCGCCGCGGCCATCCAGCTCGGCCGCTCGTTCGCGCAGGGCCCGCTCGCGAGCTCGGAGGACCCGCTGGCGCTCGCACTCGAAGGCCCGGGCTTCTTCCAGGTGAAGACGCCCGACGGCCGCACCGCGCTCACGCGCGACGGTCAGTTTCAGCTCGACGCGAGCGGCAGCCTCGTGACCGCGACGGGCAACCGGCTCGTCCCGCCCGTGACGCTGCTGGCGGGCACGAAGCCCGAAGACGTGGCCGTCGCGACCGACGGCACGATCTCGATCAAGGGCACCAAGTTCACGAAGCTCCAGCTCGTCGACGTTCCCGCACCTGACGGCCTCCTGCCGATCGGCGACAACATGTTCGTCCCCTCCCAGGCGAGTGGGGGTGCCGCGCCCGCGCGCGGCGCCTCCGTTCGACAGGGACAGCTCGAAGGGTCGAACGTCGATGTCGCCTCGTCGATGATCGACCTGCTCGACGCGCAGCGCTCGTATGAGCTCGCAAGCCGCGCGATCAAGATGCAGGACCAGCTCCTCCAGACGGCCAACGACCTCCGCCACTGATGTCCGGCCTCACGCCCATCGACACGTCATTGCTGCCTGCCGAGGTGCGCAACGGGAGCGCGCAGGACCGCGAGCTGTACACGGCCGCGCTCGCATTCGAGCAGCAGCTCACGCAGCAGCTTGCGCAGTCGCTCGTCGCTACGACTCAGCCGCAGGACGACACCTCTTCCGACGACGACGGCTCATCCAGCATGGACAGCTCGTCGAACCCGTATGCGCAAATGCTTCCCGACGCGCTCACGCAGAGCATCACGAGCGCCGGCGGGCTCGGTCTTGCACCGCAGCTCTGGCGCGCGCTCGGCGGAGGTGCCAAGTGAGCGCGCTGATCGAGCATCTCAACCGGCAGATCGCGTCATCGCGGCGCCTGCTCAAGATCGTGCTCTCTCAGGGCGAGTCGATCCGGCGGCAGGACGTCGAGGGCGTGCTCGCCCGGCTCGCCGATGTGCAGATGGAGATGGCACAGCGCACGCGGATCGAGATCGAGCGTGACGACTTGCTCCGCTCGGAGGCGACCCGCGTCGGTGTGGCCCCCGAAACGCTCGATCTCGAGGCGATGCTCGCTGGTCGCCCGGCGGCGGAGGGAATCCATGCCCGCGCGCTGTCGGCCGAGCTGAAGGGCCTGCTGGCGGAGATCGGCAGCGTGCACGACCAGAACCGCGTGCTCCTTCGCCAGGAGCTGACCTTCCTCGATCACCTCCTGCGCGTCGTCTCCGGCTCCCCGCAGGGCGCCTACTCACGCGTTGGCTGGGCGGCGACCCCTTCCCTGATCTCGGCCGTGGACGCGAGGGCCTGACATGTCGATCTCGACGTTCATGGGGATCGAGACGACGCTGCGCGGCCTGCTCGCCCAGCAGCGCGCGCTCGACGTCACTGGCCACAACATCGCGAACGCGAGCACGGAGGGCTACTCGCGCCAGACGGCGGAGATGACGACGACCGCGCCGCTGCAGGCTGCGCCGAACCAGTTGCTCGGCACCGGCGTCGACGTCACGCAGTACTTGCGGGTCCGCGACACGTTCGTCGACACACAGCTGCGGGCGCAGACGATGTTGCAAGGCGCTGCGTCGACGAAGGAAGACGGGCTGTCGCAGGTCGAGCTGGTGCTCGGCGAGCCCTCCGACAGCGGCCTGAACACGTTGCTCGGCAAGTTCTGGAGCAGCTGGCAGGACCTGGCGAATGCGCCCGAGAACGCCGCCACACGGCAGGCGGTCGTGCAGACGGCCGGCGCGCTCGCCGACGGGATCCGCAGCCTCTCCTCACAGCTGAAGACGATCTCGCAGCAGACGGCACAGAACGCGACGTCGACGCTGGCCGAGGTGAATTCGATCGCAAAGGACGTCGTCTCGCTGAACGGCGCGATCGCGAGCGCGGTCGCCGTCGGCGACGCCCCCAACGATCTCCGCGACCAGCGCGATCTCGCGCTCGACCGCCTCTCGGCGCTCGGCGCCGTCAGCTCCACGGAGTACGCAAACGGTACGACCAAGGTCATGTTCGACGGCGTCACACTCCTTGACGGGACGACGCAGCTCACCGTGTCGGAGTCGGTGCCCGGCACGCTCACGAACGATGCGTCAACGCCGGAAACGGCAACGCTCACGGCGACGCTCGGGAAGCTCGGCGCGCTTGCAGACCTGCGCGACGTCACCCTCCCCGGCTACCTCAGCTCGCTCAACACGCTCGCGTCGACGTTGATCACCCAGGTGAACGCGCTGCACGGCGGCGGCGCCGATGTCAACACCGTCGTGCAGACGACCGGTTTCGGCCTCGACGGTTCGAGCGGCAAGGCGTTCTTCGGCGGCACGAATGCCGCGAATATTACCGTTGTCGTCAGTCCCGATCAGATTGCAGCCGCATCCGTCGCCAACGCACCCGGGGACGCCTCCAACGCGACTCGCATCGCCGATCTTTCCACCGACACGACGCTGGGGCCGCTCGCCGGCGCATCGATCTCGGGCGCGTACGCGCAGCTCGTGACGGCGACCGGCTCGGACTCGAAGGACGCACAGCGCGCGTCGACGAACGCGACGACGCTCGTCGACGCGCTCACCAACCGGCGCCAGTCGATCTCCGGCGTGTCGCTCGACGAAGAGATGACGAATCTCGTCCGCTTCCAGCGCGCGTACTCCGCGTCTGCGCGGGCGATGAATGTGATGAGCGACGTGCTCGATCTGCTGATCACCCGCACGGGACGGGTGGGCATATGACAACGCGCATCACGAACGGGATGCTGCAGCGCACGGTCCTCAGTGACATTCAGGCCGCGGCGGACAAGCTCTCCCGCACCCAGCAGCAGCTGTCGTCGGGCAAGCAGCTCACGCGCCCCTCGGACGACCCGTTCGCCACGAGCCGCGCGCTGCTCTATCGCAACGAGCTCGAGGCGAGCGCCCAGTACAAGCGCAACATCGACGACGCGAACGCGTGGCAGACCACGACCGATAGCGCACTGAGCCAGATCAACGATTTCGCGCAGCGCGCGCGCGAGCTCGTCGTCCAGGCGGCGAACGGCTCCTCGGGCCAGGTTGCGAAGAACGCGATCGCAACCGAGATCGATCAGCTGATCGAGTCCGTCAAGTCGGAAGCGAACACGCAGTACGCGGGCCGCTTCGTCTTTGGCGGCTCGCAGACGTCCACGGCGCCCTACAAGGCCGGCGCCGACGACACCTACTACGGCGACCAGAGCGCGCTGGGGCGCGAGATCGGCCCCGGTGTGTCGGTGCAGTTGAACGTCGACGGGCTGTCGTCGGTGGGCGGGGTCAACGCCGCCGGCACGAACACCGGGCTGATCGGCGCGCTGCGCCAGATCGCAAGCGACCTGCGCGGTGTCGCGCCCGGCGACCCGACACGCCTCTCGAACGGCGACCTCAGTCTTCTCGACACATCGCTCGACCAGCTCATGAACCAGCGTGCCATTGTCGGCGCGCGCTCGAACCGACTCGACAGCGCCGCCTCGCGGCTTGACGAGATCACACAGGCCACGACGCAGCTCCTCTCCAACACGGAGGACGTCGACATGGCCAAGGCATACACCGACTACTCACAGCAGGCAGCCGTCTATCAGGCCGCGTTGAAGTCCGGCGCGTCGCTGATCCAGCCGTCCCTGCTCGATTTCCTGCGCTAGGCGAAAGGAGGCCCTACCTCATCATGAACGTGAACACGACCAGATTCGGGACGCTCGAGGTCAGCGAACAGGCTGCCGTGAGCTTTCCCGACGGCTTGATCGGCTTGCCGGGCACGGAGTACGTGTTGCTCGCCCACGGCGACGACTCGCCGTTCCTTTGGCTGCAGTCGGTCGAGGAGGCCGCAGTCGCTGTCCCCGTCACGACACCCTGGCTCTTCTTCGAGAGCTACGAGGTGCGGGTCGGCGATGACGATGCGCGGCGGATCGGCCTGAACGACCCCGGCGACGCGGACATCCTCTGCGTCGTGCGTGCCGGGGAGTCCCTCGAGGACTTCACTGCGAACCTGGCAGCACCGGTGATCCTGCACCGCGGAACGCGGGTCGGTCGCCAGATCATCAACGACGCCGGTGGTTACTCTGTTCGGCATCCCCTGTTCGACGAGGTGGGGCTGAACGAAGTGCAACCGGCGGCGTCCGTCCCCACGGCGGTCACGGCCGCCTGAGGAGAGGAAGAACGATGCTCGTCATCAGCCGCAAGACCGGAGAGCGCATCAATCTCGGCGACGACATCACGGTGACCGTGCTGGAGATCAGCGGGTCAACCGTGCGGATCGGCATCGAGGCTCCAACTGCCGTCGCGGTCCACAGACACGAGGTCTGGGTCGCGGTGCAGGAGGAAAACCGGGCGGCTGCCAAGGCGAACATCGACGACCTTCCCTCCAAACCTTCGACTCAGTAATTTTCCACCCGACGAAAGGACTCGTCCCCGATGTCCCTGCGTATCCAGACAAACATTGAAGCGTTCAACGCGCATCGCCAGCTCGTTTCGACATCAGACAAGATGTCGAAGGCGATGGAGCGCTTGAGCTCCGGTTATCGCATCAACAAGGCCGCCGACGACGCAGCCGGTCTCGCGATCAGCGAGAAGCTGCGTGCCCAGATCGGCGGTCTCCAGCAGGCCCAGCGCAACGCTCAGGATGCGGTCTCGCTCGTCCAGACCGCGGAAGGCGCGATGTCCGAGGTGCACTCGATGCTCGAGCGCGTCCGTGACCTCGCCGTGCAGTTCAACAACGGCACCTTGTCGGCCTCCGACAAGGCGGCTCTGACCTCCGAGGTCGCGCAGCTCTCTGCCGAAATCGGTCGCATCGGGTCGCAGACGACGTTCAACGGCATCCAGCTGTTGACCGGCGGCGGCGCGATCACGTTCCAGATCGGTGCCGAGGACGGGCAGACGCTCGTCGTCAACGGCATCAATCTGTTCGGGCCCGGCACGACCTATGACATCGACGCGAACATCTTCGCGTCGTTCGATGCCGGCAGCGCGTCGATCTCGCTGATCGACGTCGCGATCGAGAACGTCGCAACTGCGCGGAGCCAATTCGGCTCGGTGCAGAACCGTCTCGACCACGCGTTGAACAACCTCGCGACGTACGAGGAGAACCTCACCGCCTCGGAGTCGCGCATCAAGGACGTCGACATGGCGGCCGAGATGGTGAACTTCACGAAGCTGCAGATCCTGCAGCAAGCGGGAACCTCGATGCTCGCCCAGGCGAACACGTCACCGCAGTCCGTGCTGAGCCTGCTGCGCGGCTAGCGCCCGCAGTGGCTCTTAAACCGACGTAGGGCCCCGCCTCGGCGGGGCCCTGGTCGTTTGCGGGTGTCCAGCAGAGTCTTCTGGCGTAAGCACGGCTCATGTCAGCGCGACCTCGTCAGTCGACGTACTTCAACGCGAAGTAGAACCCACTCACGCGGCCGTGACTCGTGTAGATGAAGAACCAGGGTTTCAAGAAGTTCGTCACCGTTGCAGGAAGCGATTCGGCGGCAAGACCGACCTTCGTCCAGCAGCCGCAGGGGTTCTCTCTGAGCCGTAGGTTCCAAACGAAGCCATGCCAGCGATGCTCGCAGGGATTGATCGTGGTCGTGTGACACGGACCCAACGGGATCCTGCTCCCGACTCCAAGTCCGCTCTTCGTCCGGTAGTACGGCGTGCCGAAGCCAACGCGACCGACCCGGTCTCCGTAGAACGTCACCGCAACTGAACCTCCATGGAGGCGGTAGTACCCCTCCACCGTGTTTCCATTGTTTCCGTACCGCTGGACCACGTGGTAGCCGTGTCCTTCTGATCCGTACTCGCGCTCCACCTGCGACCGTAGCCCGCCAAGCGCGATGTCGCCAACACGGCTCCACGGAACTAGAATCGGCGGGTCGGGGCCCCGCGCCCGCGACGCGCGGCCGTTGCCGCCGCAGGCGACGAGCACGAACGGGGCGAGAAGGAGTAGCGGAACGATTCGGCTACGGGCCACTGGGGGACAACGCTATCGCGTGTCGGGGTGCATTCCAGATCGCTGGCCCAGGTCAGAGTGCTCGATCGCAGATGGCCTAGGATCTGCTCGGATGGCAGGATCAATGTGATGCGATGCGTGTTGCGGGAGGTGCGGGACGAGGATTTGTCTCTGCTGTTCGAGCAGTGGACGGATCCCATTGCCGGGCGCATGGCCGCGTTTACTACGCCCGATCAGGCGGACTCGAACGCATTCGAGCGCCGCTGGTCCAGGCTGAGAGCCGACGAGAGTGTGATCACCAGAGCCATCGTCGTCGACGGCGAAGTCACCGGAACGATT
This sequence comes from Gaiellaceae bacterium, assembly GCA_045805985.1. Lineage (GTDB taxonomy): Bacteria > Actinomycetota > Thermoleophilia > Gaiellales > Gaiellaceae > PALSA-600. The sequence goes on from JBJMKA010000008.1 coordinate 51,840, forward strand.
GGGTCTTGGGGTGACCCCGGTGAGCGTGAGGTCACGTACTGGATCGGCCGCTCCCACTGGGGAAAGGGAATCGCCACCGACGCCCTCAGCGCCTTTCTGGCTGTCGATCTATCGCGCCCGCTCCACGCACGCGTCGCTTACGACAACGTCGCGTCGCGTCGCGTGCTTGAGAAGTGCGGCTTTCACTTCATCGCGACCGATCGAGGCTTCGCTCAGGCACGTTCCGCGGAGATCGAGGAACAGGTGCTGCGGCTCGAGCCGTAAGCCCCACCTCACGCTGGCGCCTGTCCCTTTCGATCATCTTGCGGTGAGATCCCCCCGCTAGACCTCGGGCACGACCCCGAAGTAGCTCGCCGTGAGGCGGGCCTTCGAGTAACTCAACTCGCGACCGCCTGTCCGCTTCGAATCGTAGCGCTTCAGGGTGCGCTAGCGAACACTGGCCCACCCGAGTTTACGAGCCGACCGTCGGTGCGGGTACCGCGAAGCATGTCCTGCTTCATCTCTGACCGGATTCGTATGTTTTGAGGGTTGGGCGCCGTCTGCCCGCCACCGGGCAGACGGCGCATGGCCTCATCGGCTAATAGCCCCGTCCTCCGCCGGAGCCGGAGCTTCCGCCGGTGTAGGTCAGCAGGACGACTATGGCGACGATGATCGCGATCAACACGACCGCGATCACAAGCCACCGTCCACGGCTCCAGGAGCGCAGGCCGCTGCGTCCCCGCTGTTGCGGATAGGTTGACATCCAGGAACTTCCCCTTCTTGGTCGCGGCTAGCGCTGGCTCACCTGGAAACAGGCAACGTCGTACTGCGAAACCGACGTAGGGTTCTTCGAGTTCTGCGGTTGACTGCCGGCGTACATGCCGCCCGCGACGCCGCCGTTCTCGTTGAACGCGGATCCGGGGGCGGAGCTGGCGTTGCCCGGCTCGCTTGGGGCGGTGGTGCTAAGGCAGGTTTGGGAGGGCTGTCCCGTGCCGGGTGGGTTCGCCGCTACACCTGCGCCGACGACTGCCAGCGCGACCACCATGACCGCCACGATCAGAAGCCTTCTCATCGCGTTCCTCCTTCGTTTGCCCTCACGGAGAAACGACCCGGGATTGACGGATGAGTAAGGACCTACGCGCCAAATGCCCTACCGGTTTGCATGCCTGATGCACCGTCAACCATGCAGGCGCAGCTTGGGAGATCGCCCAGGCCACGGATCACCGGTTGGCAGAGGTAATCCACTCGTCGAGCGCTGGATAGTCGGACGGCCAGTCGGTGGCAGACGGGACGTTGTCGAAGACGGCTACCACGCAGCCGTCCTCAACGGGAAATACTGCCTCTCGGTCGTCGAGCAGGAAGCGAGCGGCGACTGCGTCGGCGGGCGCCCGGTCGAGCCACACAACGAGGGTCCCGCTCGATTCGTCGGTTCGGATGAACCCGGTATTTCCGTTGCCGCTGACACTGCCCTCCCATCCGTCAGCGTCGCGGAAGCAACGTGTTGTGTCGATCTCGTACCCATTCGGGTAGCCATCGGCATTGATGATCTGCATGACGAGGGCCTCGTCGCGGCGGACGACGACACCCACGACCCGGATGTGCTCCGCAGGAACATCGCCGCCTGCTGCTTCCTCGGGAGTTGCGAATCCCACTCGCACAGTCTGAAGGAACGAGTGACCGCAGTTCGGGGGAGACTGCCGAATACTGGCCCAGCCGAGTGCCACCGCGACGGAGCGTTGCCCGTTCACCTGCTTCTTAGCCGATGTGCACTGCACTACAAGTGCGTGGTCGCCAAGCGGTCGCGGTTACTCGGCGAACGGCTTCATGGGAGCATCATTCCCTGAACTGGCCAGGCGAGGATCTACGCTGCGTTACATGGAGAAGTTCACCTTTATCGATCTCGATGACGCGCAACGCTCACTCGAGCGGGCGGTGCTCGATCATGGCCCGCCGGGTGCTGTGATCGTGGGCGCCGATATCTCGCCTGACGGCAAATATGCGGTTGCGCTGACTCTCTTTCCGACAGCGAACTATCTGATGGACGATCTCTTCGTCTGGGATGGTCAATGGAAGAGTTACGGAGGCGGCAGTGGCGGGGGAACGAACTGGACCTCGCTGGCTGGCGACTCAGGCGTCCTGCGCTTTGCCAGTGGAGCCCCTGCGGGTACGGAGCTTGCGGTAGTGACATACGAGGGGCGACAGTCGAGGGTTCCGGTGCGTCACGGTCATTTCTTGTTTGTCGCGTGGGACACGCGTTCACGGACGACCCGCGCATCGACGCATTCGAGTGACGCTCGGCGTCATTTCGTGAACTCACTGTCATCGTCTCGCCAAGTACCACCCAAGGAGGTAGGCGGCGAGAGTGATCGCAGTGACGAACGCTCGCCACGCGACTTCGCGCTACTTCACGCGCAGAAACATCGGCCGCGACGCGCCGAGGTAAACACGCATGCGCCGAGCGCTGGTGCGGTCTGGGTCCGCGACTCGATCCCAGCATTCCTTGTGGAAGTTGCGAAGCAGACGAAAGCGCCGAAGCTCAACCTCCACCCGATCCGTGTCCCTGCGGATCGACCTACCGCACGCATCGCACATCCGCGGTCGTAGCGCCATGACGCGCATCTTAGATGCCGGTCTAGCCGGCTATTGACTAGGAGCAACACTCGCCCACGGTACCGTCCCCTGTTCTGATCTCGAAACGACGTGACGCTGGCGACTACTAGTCGTCAAAACCTTTCGCGGCCCATGACCAGTTGAACATCTTGCCGCGAGATCCTTTGCAGATACCCACTGGGTACGTCCCAACGAGAGAACAGGTAAACCCGCGGGCCGTGGGATGCTTGACACCGAGGGCCAGCCGCGAGACGAACTCCAGCGCAACCTTGCAAAGGGCGTCGGTCGATGCTTGCACGACGAAGCGGCCGCCCGCAGGTGCTTTGACGGCTCCGCAATCCCCGGGTGCAATAACGACGCCAACAGGGTCACTCGCAACGATGCGGTGGCGCGCCGGGGCTTTACGTGATGTCGATGTTTGCGAGGATGCTCCAGATTTCACAGAAGTAGTTCCGCACGCTGACGTACCCAGCACGAGTGCGAGCAGCAGAGCGGTGGCGCGAACTTCCATCGACCGCGAACCTACATCTGATCCGGATGACATTCCGCAACCCTGGCGCAAGCCAATGAGCTTGCGTCACCGTCGCGAACGAAGTCCCCACCGTGCGGCAACCAGAGCGAGCCCAAGTGCCGCAAGGGGCAGTCCGGCAACCGCGAGACCCCGGTTCCACGTGGCGAGACCCCACACGCAAATCACGAGACCAGAAAGGGCTACGACCACGCTGAACACGCCGGGCGTTCGGATCGCGATCTCGGGCGGCTGACCGTCACCCTCGGCGACGATGCGCTTATAAGCAAGCGCGACGAGCGCGATGCCACACCCGATCCCGATCGCACCAGAGACCCACGGCGAGCGCGGCGTCGCGCCGTCGTAGTACGACCCGAATCCCATCCCGAGCGAACCAAATGCAAACATCAGCACCAGCGTCCGCCACGGATGCCGTGCTGCATCTGCCCACGAACCGAATCTCTCGTTGCTCACTCATCCAATGTAGGCGACCCATCCGCTCATGTCTCGCGGACCACTCCCGAACACCCGCCCAGGCGACAGCGCTCTACCGCTGGAGCCTGCGACGGCGGATTAGGTACGCACCAGCTATGGCTCCCGCGATCGCTCCGACGAGAGTGCTGCCCAGATCCGCGAGCGTGTCGTAGTAGGCCGAGTAGTGGAACTTGTCTGAGTAGAGCAGCGGGTATTCGACCAGTTCGATCAGGATCTCAGCCGTGCTGCCTGCTCCGATCCCGAGCGCTATCGCGAGCGGCGCTTGTACTCCTCGAAGGCGCGCCACAACGACAACAGCCAGCGCGAGTCCGACGCCGCCGACGACGTGCTGAGGGCTTCCGAGCCAGTTGGGGCCGCTGGCGAGCATGCCGGAAGCCTACGAGGTTGCTCAGGCGTCACTCACGAACGCTCGTTCAGGCGAACGGTCAAGCCGCGCAGGCGAGGACTCGTGAACGTCGTAGGTGGAGCCGAAAGCGATCGGACGCATACGCTCTGGCGGTGGCGCTCGACCTCTTCGTCGGCATCCGGGTCCGCGATTACCACGCCGCCACAGCGTGGTACCAGCGCCTGCTGGGCAGAGAGCCGGCGTTCATCCCGCACGCCACAGAGGCGGTCTGGGAGCTCGCGGAGCATCGGTACCTGTTCATCGAGGAGAACCGTGACGCGCCTGGCGGGGCGATCATCGTGATCTTCGTAGATGACCCGGACGCGCTTTCCGCAGAGATCGCGTCGCGTGGGATCGAACCCGCCGAGCAGGTCACGTACTCGAACGGTGTACGCAAAGCGATCTATCGCGACGTGGACGGGAACGAGATCGGCTTCGGCGGCGCTGCCGTGCCGAGTCCTTAACGGACGGTTCGGGCCTGCACGAACACCCAGATCGCGGCGGCCGCGGCGACCCCGAAGATGACGGCCAGCACCCAGTGGCCGCTGAGCAGGAACAACAGGGCCAACAGCACGAGAAGGCCTGCGATCAACGCCGCCCGTCGCAGGACGCGCTCGCGCACGTTGGCTCTCCCGCCCGCGCTCAACCGGTGACCTCGATGACTGATCTCACAAACGACATCTCAGCACGAAAGAGGTGCCGGCGTCCAGCATGACGCGAGCGGCGCGGTCAAGGGACACTTGTGAATGCTCTCCCGGGCGAGCGTCCCGTTTCCTTCGGAGGCACGTAATACTGCGCTGCGTGCGTTGGCTTCTGGCCATCATCCTCGTTGCGACCGCAAGTCCTGCTGCGCTCGCCTCCGATTGGTCCGGCTTCCAGACGCCTTCCAGGAACATCGTCTGTAACGGCTCCAGTTCGCAGCTCGACTGTGTCGTCTTCTCGGCGAGCCCGACGTGCCAAAGGACCTGGTCGCTGCGGCGTATCGGTCGAGCATCGCTCCATTGCTACTACGCGAATATCGGCACGGATGTCCCCGTGCTGGGTTACGGGCGCGCTGTATCGCGCTTCGGAGTGCGGTGCGTCTCGAGGCGTTCCGGACTCACCTGCACCAACACCGCCGGACACGGCTTCTTCCTGAGCCGCGACTCGCAGCGGATGTTCTAACCCGGCAGTCGGCGCGCTTCCGAGAAACGCGCGAACCTGGTTCGCGCGCGCCGCGTGCGGCGGTGAGGTCCGTCGATGGTTGCGCGAATCAGGTTCGGTCATCGGGGCTGAACCTGATTCGGCGGTGCCCGGCGCGCCGTACCGCCGCGGGCCTACAGGCCGAACCAGGTTCAAGTGTTTCGGTCGCTCTCGCTTCCGAGCAATCGGCAGCAGCTGGTCACAACCGGTCGACCGCCGCAAACACGACGCTGCCCGAGAGCTTGCCGCTCGTGACGGTGACACGCCAGCAGCCGGCCTGCGGGACGAGCACGTAGGACGGGAATGCTCCTCCGGATGCGGCGCCCTCGCTCCTCGTGAACGAGCCCGATGCATCGAGGCGGCGCCCTCGAATCAGCAGCGTGCGTCCTCCGGAGGGGCGCCGCGGGATCCAGAGCACCTTCGGATTGACGCGACGCTTCACGCGTGTCGTGAAGATGCGAGCGCCGACCTGTTTCGACTTCGCCCAGGGTGTTGCGCCGTAGTAGAAGAGATAGGCGCGAAACGCACCGTTCGACGTCTCGAGCCAGGGGACTTGTCGCAAGCCCCCGGTTGCCTCCGAGCTCGGCGTGTAGTGCACGTGGCTGACCGGGCAGATCGCGGCGGCCAGCAGCAGCGCAAGCGCCGTCACGCGGTGCTCGTCCGATCCGGTCTGATCGCCGCCACGCCTACCAACGTACGGTCGCGAGCGCGATGGAGGTCCCTCCTCAACAAAAGAGGGGCCGCTTGCGCGGCCCCTCTTGTGTCGTCCCCTTTATGTGACCTACTGTATGTCCGCCTTGCGGCGGGGTCGTCTCCGACTAGCGGAGCAGGCTCAACACCGACTGCGGTGCGCTGTTGGCCTGGGCCAGCATCGACGTGCCGGCCTGCTGCAGGATCTGGAGCTTGGTGAAGTTCACCATCTCCGACGCCATGTCGACGTCCTTGATCCGGCTCTCAGACGCAGAGAGGTTCTCCTCGTACGTCGCGAGGTTGTTGAGCGTGTGCTCGAGGCGGTTCTGAACTGAACCGAAGGTCGCACGTGCGGTCGCGACGTTCGTGATCGCGTCATCGATCGAGGCCAGCGTGACGGTGCCGCCGCTGAACGCGAAGATGCCCGTGTCGACGGATGCACCGTTGCCGCTTCCGGCGAGGGTGATCAGGGAGACACTCAGCGTGTCTGTGCCTTCCGAGCCGACCTGGAAGGTGATCGACGTTCCGCCGGACAGCAGTGCGATGTCGTTGAACTTCGTCTGCGAGGCGATGCGCTGGATCTCCGAGCCGAGCATCTGGACCTCAACGGTGATCGCGGCCTTGTCGGCGGTCGACAGGGTGCCGTTGTTGTACTGCACGGCCAGGTCGCGGACACGCTGGAGCATCGAGTGCACCTCGGACATTGCGCCTTCAGCGGTCTGCACGAGCGAGACTGCGTCCTGCGAGTTCCGCTGTGCCTGCTGGAGACCGCCGATCTGGGCCTTCATCTTCTCGCTGATCGCGAGGCCGGCGGCGTCATCTGCCGCGCGGTTGATCCGGTAGCCGGACGAGAGGCGCTCCATCGATTTTGCAAGCGCGCTACTGGTACCGACGAGATTCCGGTGTGCGTTGAACGCTTCGACGTTCGTCTGAATACGAAGGGACATGCTCTTCCTCCTTGAAGGGCGTGTGTTGTGCGTCCCGGGAGCCGCATCCTGCGACTCCCTCGAGGCTGTGCATCGTGCGTTGCCTCGGCGAGGTGATCGGCCGTGCTCGGGTTCGCTTGAGCAGGCTCCCTCAATCGAGGGGTCGAGCGGTCGATCACCGGTGGGATGGCAATCACGGACGCTGTCGCGAGAGTGACCGAGATCGAGGCGCTTGCCCAGCGCTCGGTTGCTCCTGCCCCGCAGCCGCCGAACGTCGAAACGCCTAGCTTCGAGCCGGCCCTCACCGCGGCTGGCCTCGGCACGGACGCGGCGGTCCTGGCACCCACCGCTTTTCCCGTGAGCCTCGCTCAGATCCCAGCAGCCGCTCCAGATGCGGCCGCCGGGAGCCGCGCGCTTGCGTACGCACAGGCCGAGGTCGGGCAAGGGGAGGAACCGCCCGGCTCGAACGACGGCCCGCGCCTGGCCGCGTACCGAAGCGCCGTCGCCGGCGCGGCGCCGGGCCAGCCGTGGTGTGCTGACTTCGTCTCGTGGGCGGCTCAGCAGGCAGGTGTGCCACTCGGCGACGCCGGCACCGGGCTTGGGTCGGTTGCCGCAATCACGGACTGGGCCCAGCGGACCGGCCGCCTTCTGCCGACGGGCTCCCAGCCGCAGCCGGGCGATTTGATCCTCTTCGGCGACCGGCACGTCGGCCTGGTCGAGTCGGTTGCGCCCGACGGCTCGCTCACGACCGTCGAAGGCAACTATGCTCAGGCGGTCTCGCGCGTGCAGCGCTCGCCCTACGAGGCGACCGGTTACGTGCGTTTGTAGTGGCTAAACGCGTACGTCGATATGCGGGAGCCCGTCGTCGGTCTCCGCGTCCTCGTCGGGCGGGCGATCGTGTGCCTCCTGCTCGCGGGGGGCGCTCTCCTCTTCGCTCGGCGAACGCTCACGCCGTACGCGCCGGGCCGGCGCCGGTGGCTCGATGCGCTCCTCGCGCCGGATCGGCTCGAGTGGCCTCACGCAACGGGAGCGCGCTCGTCCTGGGCGCGCCTGCGCTCGGTGGCACGCGACACGACGGTCGCGGCTTCGGCGTGCAGCAGCTGCCGCCAGACGGCGAGCGCGACCGCCCACACGAGGAAATAGCCGGCGATTCCGCCGGCGACCGCGTCGAGGAGCACGTCGGTGCGAAGGCCTCCGTGCAACCAGCCTCCGGCCGCCACGAGCAGGAAGCCGGCCAGGCCGCCCTGCGCCTTCGCACGCCGAATTCCGCCGCTCGCGCGCGGGTGCTCGTGGAGTGAGATGAGCTGCGGTTGGACCTTCATCCTCAGAGGACCATCCGTGCAAGCTGCTTCGGGTCCGCCGGACGGATCCCGCCCGTGGCGAGCGCGCTCTCGGAGACGTACGAGACGGGAAGCTTCGTGGCGAGCGAGAGCCCGACCGCGAGACCGACAGGCGCGGGACGGTCGGCGTGGGTGATGAGCAGCCGGTTGATCGGGAGCGTGTCGCGCGCTGCGTCGAGCAGTGCGCGCCCGTCGTCAAGGCTCCAGTCAGCCGGCAGCACGAGATGCGTTTCGTCGGGCTCGAGCGCCGTGAGCAGCCGCGCGAGCTTCGTGAACGACGTGCGCTTGCGCGGGTCGATCGCCGGTGTGTCGGCGATGACGATCGCCGCGTCGGCGGTGCGCTCGCGCGCGTGCTGGATCAGCTTGGTCGCGTCGGCGATCTCGAGATTGACGTCGACCATGTCGGTGAACATCACGAGGCGCATCGCCCGCCGCGCCGGCTCGAGGCTGATCGCGGCCACGTCGCGGCCGGAGGTCGCAAAGGCATTGCAGAGCTTTGCTGCCGCCAGTGTCTTGCCGGCGCCGGGCGGTCCGACGAGGGCGATCGTCCTGTGCTTCGCGCGCGCTCCGTGCTTGACCGTCAGGCGTTGGGCGAGCGTGCGTCGGGCCAGCGTACGGAGCGGCGTCTCGGGCTCGAACGGCGCGAGCTCCCGCTGTGCTTCCGCGACGATCACCTGCGCCATCGCCGAGGAGAGTCCTCCGGCGAGGAGGAGTGAGATCACGGCGTCGTCGTATCCGGCGTCGTCGCGGTGGCTGTCGTCGTGCTCCTCGGCCGCCTCGACAACCCGCTCGACGGTCTCGATGCGCTCGACGACCTCGATGGGCTCGGCGGCCTCGACGCGCTCGACGGCCACCGCGAGCTCGTCGGCGAACGGCGACGTCTGCGCGAGGAGGATCTCGAGCAGCGCGTTCTCGGAGAACTGTGGCTCCGTTTCGTCGGCAGGTGGCGCGCCGTGCGCATCATCATCGACTGGTGTGGCCGCCGCGATGTCGTTGACCGGTGTAACGACTGTGATGTCGTCGACCGGTGTAACGACTGTGATGTCGTCGATCGGTTCGGCGAATGCGAGGTCCGCGAACGATGTGTCCAACGCGACGGGCTCGAATGGCGTGTCGTACACGTCGATCACCGATCTGCGCGGGACGGCCGGCGGGGGGAGGATGACCGCGGGCGGGCGGGCTTCGATCTCGACGCAGCGCTTGGCGAAGAACCCGCCGATGCCGCCGGCGACCCCCTCGCGCCGCCGCGTGATCACTGCGTCGGGACCGAGCTCTTCGCGGATGCGCGGGAGGATCTCCTCCATCGACGATCCGCGGTAGCTGCGGGTCTCGGGCTGAGCGCTCATGCCGACACCACGCTTGACGTCTCGACCTTGACGCCCGCGACGATCTCGTTGTAGGCGACGACAGGCAACTGAGGGAACGACTGCTCGATCAGCCTGCGCAGATGCCGGCGGATCCTGCTCGAGCACACGACCACCGGGCGGCGCCCGAGCGCCGTCAGCCGGTCGACGTCCAACGCGAGCGACGAGAGCAGGGCGCGGGCGCGCGTGGGGTCGAGCGCGAGCACCTCGCCCTCCGGCGTCTGCGCGAGTGACTCGGCGACCTCGTGCTCGAGCGCAGGGTCGATGCCGATCGCCTGAAGTGTCTTGTCTGCGTCGAGGTACGTTGCGGTGATCGTCCGCCCGAGCGACTGGCGCGCCGCCTCCGCGAGCTGCGCCGGGTCGCGCGTCAGGAGCGCGCGGTCGCCGACCGCCTCGAGGATCGAGGCGAGGTCGCGAACCGACACGCCTTCCCGCAAGAGGTGCTGGAGCACGCGCTGAACCTCGCCGATGCCGAGCTTCTCCGGCACGACCTCCTCGACCGCCGCGGCATCGTGCTCGCGCAGGCCGTCGAGCAGCTTCTTCGTTTCCTGCCGGGTGAGCAGCTCCGCCGAGTGCCGCCTGATCGTCTCTGTGAGGTGCGTCACGATCACCGACTCCGGGTCGACCACCGTGTAACCGAGCGCTTCAGCCTCTCCCCGTGCGGCTTCCTCGATCCACGTTGCGGCCATGCCGAACGCGGGCTCCGTCGTCGGAATGCCTGCCAGGCCCGGGATTGCGTCGCCCGGGTCCATGGCGAGGAGGTGCGCAGGCACGATCCGGCCGCGCGCGACTTCGGCGCCGCGAACCGCGACGACGTATTCGTGCGAGTCGAGGTCCACGTCGTCGTGGATGCGCACTGGCTGGATGACGATTCCGAGGTCCTCCGCAATCTGACGCCGCACGACGCCGACCCGGCCGAGCAGCCCGCCACCGGAACGCTGGTCGACGAGCGGCACCAGGCCGAAGCCGATCGCCAGCTCGAGCGGATCGATCTGGAGGGCGCCGAGCGCCGCGTCTCCAGGGGCCGGCTCGGCGGGGAGGAGAGCAGGTTTCGCGGCCTCGGCCGCCTCGAGCGCCTTGCGCGCCCGCATCGCGCGGCCGACGAAGAAGATGATCCCTCCGACGAGCAGGAACGGCAGCTTCGGCAAGCCGGGCACGAGGCCCATCAGACAGACGACGGCGCCCGCGAGCATCGTCGCGCGCGGCTGGCCGAGCAGCTGCTGCGTCATCTCGGTGCCGAGATCGCCCTTGGAGGCCGAGCGCGTGACGATGATGCCGGTGGCGGTCGAGATGAGCAGCGCGGGGATCTGCGCTGCGATGCCGTCGCCGACCGTCAGGAGCGAGAAGGTGTGCAGCGAGTCGGTGATCGAGAGGTGATGCTGGAGGACGCCGACGACGATGCCGCCGAGCAGGTTGATCGCGACGATCAGGAGGCCTGCGACCGCATCGCCCTTGACGAACTTCGAGGCTCCGTCCATCGCGCCGTAGAAGTCCGCCTCGCGCCGGATCTCCTCGCGCCGGATGCGCGCCTCGGCGTCGGTGATCTGCCCGGCGTTGAGGTCGGCGTCGATCGCCATCTGCTTGCCCGGCATTGCGTCTAGGGTGAAGCGCGCCGCGACCTCGGCCACGCGTCCGGCGCCATTCGTGATCACGACGAACTGGATCACGACGAGGATGAAGAACACCACGAGGCCGACCACGAGGTTGCCGCCGACGACGAACGAGCCGAACGCATGGATCACGTTGCCGGCGTCGCCCTTGAGGAGGATCAGGCGCGTCACGGAGACGTTGATCGCGAGCCGCAGGAGCGTCGTGAAGAGCAGGAGCGATGGGAAGACCGCGAAGTCGAGCGCGCTCGCGACGTACATCGAGGCGATGACGATCGCGAGGGCGCCGGCGATGTTCACGGTGACCACGAGGTCGATGAGCGCGGCCGGCAGCGGCACCACCATCATCACGACGACCAGCACGACCGCAACCGCAGCCGCCATGTCGCTGTGCTTCAGGAGCCGCGTCAGGAGCGAATCCATGCGTCAGCCCTCCCTGCCGGGGAGTGTGCGCGCGCGGCGACGATCATTGCGCCGCGGACAGAGGACGGGCCCGCACAGCACTGAGGCCGGGTCATCGGCCGAGCGCCGGGCGGATTGAGCCACGGGCGGGGCGTTCCCGGCGGCGGCCGGCGGTCCGGAAGACGAAGGCGAGCACCTCGGCAACCGAGGCGAACAGCCCCTCCGGGATCTGCCGGCCGAGGTCGACCTCGCGGTAGAGGGCGCGAGCGAGCGGCGGCTGGCTGACGACCGGCACGCCCGCCTCCTCCGCCGTGCGCCGGATCGCGGCCGCAACGAGGTCCATCCCCTTTGCGACAACCTCCGGCGCGGGCGTCGTCCCGTCGTAGCGGAGCGCGACCGCGTAGTGCGTCGGGTTCACGACCACGACGTCCGCAGTCGGAACCTCGGCGAGCATCCGGCGCCGTGCCTGCTCAACCTGGCGCCGCCGGATCGCGCCCTTGATCTCCGGTGCGACGTCCGTCTGGCGCGCTTCCTGCTTCACCTCGTCCTTCGTCATCTTCAGCGACTTCTCGTGTTTGCGGCGCTGCCACGCATAGTCGAGCGCTGCCAGCATTGCCATCGCCCCCGCGACGCGGAGCGCGACCGAGCCGACGAGCGATCCGATCTGCGCGACGATGGCTCCGGGCGGCGCGCCCACCAGCAGTCCGAGCTGCGTCAGCTGCGTGCCGACCGTCATGTACGCGATGCCGCCGACGATCGCGGTCTTCGCAAGCGACTTGAGCAGCTCGACGAAAGACGAGGGCGAAACCATGCGCTTGAGCCCTTTGAATGGGTTCAGCTTCGAGAACTTCGGCCGCAGGAGCTTGGTCGAGAAGCGGAGCCGGACCTGAGCGACGTTGGCCGCGACGCCGACGGCGAGCGCGACCAGGAGTACGGGAGCGACGGCACCGGCGAAGGACCGCATCGCCCACTCGGCCGAGGTGCCCGGGCTCGACGGGTCGAAGGCGCGGGCAAGGCCACCGCTCATCACAGCCTCGAGCTTCGTGAGCAAGCGCCCGCCGGTGAGCATCAGGACGGCGACGGTGGCGATCAGCACTGCCGCGGAGTTGACCTCGGCCGACCGCGCGACCTGGCCCTCGTCGCGCGCCTTCGACCGCCGCTTCGGAGTCGGATCCTCGGTGCGGTTCTCACCGCTGCTCATGGGACGAGCGCCGTCAGCCCGTTCTGGATCGAGGCCTCGAGCTGATCCTGGAGGTGAAGCGCGACCACCGGTAGCGATGCCGCGACGATGGCAAAGGTGAGGATGATCTTCGCCGGCAGCGCCACGACGAAGACATTCATCTGCGGGACGGCCCGCGCGACCAGCCCGAACGACGCGTCGGCGACGACGAGCGCCACGACGACGGGCGCAGCCAGCTCGACGGCGACGAGCGCGACCTGGGTGAGCTCGTTCGTCGCGAGCCCCGCGAGCCGGCCCGGCTGCGGCATCGACCCGAGCGGCACCAGTGTGTAGCTTCGCGCGAGCCCCTCGATCATCAAGCGGTCGCCGCCCGAGAGCACGAGCACGAGCGCCGTGAACACGGAGTAGAGCTGTGAGAGCACGGCGGCGTTCACGCCGCTGAAGGGATCGACGATCGCCCCGAACGAGAACCCGGCCAGCGTGTCGATGAGCGAGCCTGCCGCCTGCACCGCCGCGGTGATCGTTCCGAGCGCGAGGGCGAACGCCAGCCCGATCCCGACTTCCTTCACCAGTAGCTGCGTGATCACGACCGGGTCGTCGGAGATCTGCTGGCCATGTTCTGCGATCGGCGTCAGCGCCAGCGAGATTGCAAGCGCGGCGATCAGCTTGGCGCGCGGCGGGATGATCCGTGAGGAGAAGACCGGTGCGAGGAAGAAGATCCCGCCGACGCGCGCGAGCACCAGCATGAACGCCACCAACTCCGCTTGCGCCACGCCCGGCAGCGTCATCGGCATGCCATCTAGGGCCCAACGAGCGACGGAATGCTCAGGAACAGTGCTTGCGTGTACGACACGAGCTGGTCGAGCATCCACGGGCCGCCGATGATCACCACGGCGCCGACCGCGACGATCTTCGGGATGAACGAGAGCGTCATCTCCTGGATCTGCGTCGCCGCCTGGAAGATCGAGACCGCGAGGCCGACGATCAGGCCTGCGAGCAGGAAAGGGCCGGAGATCTTGAGCGTGATCACCATCGCCTGGACGGCGAGGTGGGTGACCGTGTCCTGATTCAGTGGAAGCTCCCGACCAGGGACTCCGCCACGAGGTGCCAGCCGTCCACCAGCACGAACAGGAGGATCTTGAACGGCAGAGAGATCATCACCGGGGGCAGCATCATCATCCCCATGGACATGAGCGTCGCCGAGACGATCATGTCGATGATCAGGAACGGCAGGTAGATCAGGAAGCCGATCTGGAACGCCGTCTTCAGCTCGGAGATCACGAACGCCGGGATCAGGATGTGCGTGGCCACGTCGGCGCGCGTCTGCGGGCGCTTCGCATGCGCGAGCTTGATGAAGAGCGCCAGGTCTGCGTCGCGCGTCTGCTTGAACATGAATGTGCGCATCGGCTCGAGGCCCCGCACGATTGCTTGGTGCTCGGTGAGGTGGTGCGCCCGGTACGGCTCGATGGCGACCCTGTCGACGGCGCGGATCGTCGGCGCCATCACGAAGAGGGAGAGGAACAGCGCGATCCCGACGAGGATCTGGTTCGGCGGCATCGACTGCGTGCCGAGGGCGTTGCGGACGAAGCCGAGCACGATCAGGATCCGCGTGAAGCCCGTTGCGACGAGCAGGAGCCCGGGCAGCACCGAGAGCAGCGTCATCAGCAGCAAGAGCTGCACCGGCGTGGACAAGCCGAGGCTCGTCTGCGTCGTCGCCGAGACGATCACCGGCGCACCGTCCGCCGTCGAAGTTCCTCGAGCATGTTGGAGACGAATCCGCCCGGCTGCTCGTCCACGCGGAACGCTGCCGGGGCGAGGGAGCGGGGCGGGGAGGGGCTGTCCACCTCGAGCCGGCGTGCCTCCTCGGCGGAGTAGACGCGAATCGGCGTGACCCCGTGCTCGGCACTGCCCACGAGCACGAGCTCGTCGCCGACCCGCAGGAGATGGAGCGCACGCGCCGGTGAGAGCTGCGTCGTCGCGACGATCGACATCGCGCCGATGTCGCGGACGGTGGCTTCACGGTTCGAGAACCGTTTCAACAAGCGGTAGACGACGTAGATCAGCGCCAGCACGATCGCCAGGCCGACGACCATCCGAAAGAAGGGGCCCGACCCGGTTCCATGCGACACCGCAGCGGTGTTGGCGTGCGTCACGCCTGCGGGCAGGGGAGTGTTGTCGCGCTGAAAGCCGCTCGCGGCGGCGGCGGACTGAGGAGCGACGACGAGCAGCGACGCAGCGAACGCGACCAGCGCGACTGCGTGCGACCGGCGGGGACGACCCGAACACACCGGCCCGTAATCGGCAGAGCTCTCGTGCGCTTGACGTTTCGATTTGGAGTCGCTCCTCGCTACCCACTTTGAGGACAACGCGGAGACAAACGTGGGAGCGCATGCGATGCGGTCCGGGAATCGACGCGCATGCAACTGATGGCGCATGTGAGAGGGACAACAACGACGTTCCCCTTACCTGATCTGCGGAGGTCTTGGAAACATGAGCACAACAACGACAGGCGGTCGTTTGACCGCGGGCGAGGCAGAGGCCCTCTGGCGCGGATGGGCCGTTGACAACGACCGCTCGGCGCGCGACAAGCTGGTACTCGCCTACTCACCGATGGTGAGATATCTCGCCACCCGCAAGGTTCGTGAGCTACCCGCGTACTGCGAGCTGGACGATCTCGTGTCGTGCGGCCTGATTGCGCTGATGGAGGCTGTCGACCGGTTCAACCCGACGAAGGGCGCCTCGTTCGAGCAGTACGCGTGGACACGCGTGAACGGCGCTGTGATGGACGAGCTGCGCCGCCAGGACTGGGCATCGCGCTCGGTTCGCCGCACCGGTCGTAAGATCGAGCGTGCCCGTGACGCGCTGTATGCGCGCGAGGGCGTGCCTCCGACGGAGGAGCGCCTCGCCGACACGCTGCACATGGCGGTTTCGGAGCTGCGTTCCGGGCTCCGTGAGCTCGACCGTGCAGACGTCCTCTCGCTGAATGCCCCAACCCGCGGGGGCGAAGACGGCATCAGCCTCGAGGTCGGTGACACCGTCGAAGCGCCGGAGGGGCTCCTTCAGCCCGAGCGCCAGGCCCTCGCCGGCGAGCGCGCCAAGCTCGTCCGCCGGGCAATCGAGAACCTTTCGGAGCGCGAGCAGCAAGTGCTCGCGATGATCCATGTGCACGAGATGCAGGGCGCACAGGTCGGGCAGCTGCTCGGCGTGAGCGAGTCGCGCGTTTCGCAGATCCTCGCCGGCGTGCGTCGCAAGCTGCGGGCAGAGGTCGACGAATACGAGGGTGTGGCGGCCGCGTAGTTCGAGCGCGGCACCTCCGCTGATCTGAACGGCCGCCTCCGGGCGGCCGTTCTCTTGCTCTAAAGGCTTGGGGTGCCGATCACTTCGGTCACGCGCAGGCCGAACTCCTCGTCGATCGCGACAACCTCACCTCTGGCGATCCGCTTGCCGTTGACGAGCAGATCGACGGGTTCGCCGGCCATCCGGTCGAGCGCGACGATCGAGCCCGGCGTGATCGCGAGCGTCTCCCGGATCGTCATCGTGGTGCGTCCGATCTCGACGGCGACCTCAACCGGGACGTCGAGCACGAGGCTCAGGTCGCTGGTCGCGACGCCGAGCACCGCCTCGCCGAGCTCTTCAAGGGCTGCGTAGGTTTCTTCTGCCATCACTGCACTGCCAGATCGGTGATCAACACACGGGTGATCGGCTCGTCCGTCGAGCTCTTGATACGGCGCTCGAGGCGGTTGAGCAGCCCGTGGCGGGCGCCACGCTCCGTGAGCAGCGAAACGGGCGCGCCGGTCAGCTCGTCGGTGACGATCGAGCGCACCGCGTCGTACTGCGGGAGCAGCGTCGCGCCGGTCGTCCCGCCGGCAGCCGCGCCGGCCGCGCTCCCGGTCAGCAGCACCGAGACCGACAGCTTGCCGTAGTGGCCGCCGGCGAGGTTCACGACGAAGGGGTCGCCGAGCGACACGAGCGTGCCGTCGATCTTCTTCGGATGCGCGCTTGCCTTCGGCGCGAGCACCAGCTTGTAGCTGACGCCTGCGACCACGAGCAGCACCAGGACGGGTATCAAGAACTTCAGCTTGCGCTTGTGTTTCACGGAGTGACGCCCCCTTCGGTGGTGGAGTGCGAGCGGCGGAGGAGCACCAGGTCGACCCGGCGGTTCGCGGCCCGCCCCGCGCTCGTTGCATTTGACACGATCGGGTTCTGATCGCTGTAACCGGCGAGCGACAACCGGGACGGCCCGATCCCATGGCGCACGAGAAACTCGAGCACGGCGTCGGCGCGCGCGGCCGAGAGTTGCCAGTTCGACCGGAACACGCCGGCGGAGATCGGCACGGAGTCCGTGTTTCCCTCGACGCGGATCGCGTTGTCGATCCGGCGTCCGTCCAGCAGGTGAACGATCTCGGTCAGCAGCGGCGTTGCCGCCGGCTTGAGGGTCGCCTGCCCGCTGCCGAAGAGCACCTGGTCGGTGAGGACCCGGATCACGAGGCCGCGTTCGTTGATCTTCGTGCGGATCGAGAAGGCGATGCCGTGCTGCTGCGCGTACGTCTCGATCTGCTGCTGGATCTTCCGCAGGCTCTCGGCCTCCTGTCGTGCGGCTGCGTTGCTGATCGACGTCGCGATCTGCCCGCGGATGTCGGTCGGGGAGAAGCCTGCCGCCGATCCGGGGTTGATCTGCTGGACCGGCGTGCCCGCCTGGGAGAACGGGGCCGTTTGGCCCGAGAGGATCGAGGTATTGCCGGGAACGATCCGGCCCGAGAACGCCGAGTGGAGCGAGGTCGCGAGATCCTTGAACTTCGACGTGTTCACCGATGAGACGGACCACAGGATGATGAACAGCGCCATGAGCAGCGTGATCATGTCGCTGTAGGTCAGGAGCCAGCGTTCGTCCGCGTGCGCGTCGCCGCCGGAGATGCCGCGGCGCCTGCGTTCCCGGCGCCCGGATCTCACGCCGCCTCCAGAGCCTCGGTCGTCGCCGGAGCGGGCGGAGCGGGCTCCTTGGCCCGGCCGCGAGCCTCCGGCGGGACGAATGTCTCCAGCTTCTCCGCGAGCATGCGCGGGTTGTCGCCGGCCTGGATCGCGAGGACAGCCTCGTGCAGCATGTCGCGGTAGAGGAGCTCCTCGCGCGAGAGCTCCTTGAGCCGGTTCGAGACGGGCAGGAAGACGAGGTTGGCGCTGCCGACACCGAAAAGCGTCGCGAGGAAGGCGCCGGCGATCGCCGATCCGAGCGTGCTCGGCTGGTCGAGGTTCTCGAGCACGTGCACGAGGCTCATGACCGTGCCGAGAATTCCGAGCGTGGGCGCGAAGCCGCCCGCGAGGGCGAACACGTGCGCGTTCTCCTGGTGCCGAGCCGCCATCGCGTTTGTCTCCGAGCTGAGGACGGCGCTGACGAGATCGGAGTCCGCGCCGTCGACGACCAGCTGGATTCCCTTGCGCGTGTACGCGTCATCGAGCTTTTCGATGTCGTCCTCGAGCGCGAGCAGGCCCTCTCGCCGCGCCTTCTCGGCGAGCGCGATCATCTGCCGCGCGGCCTGGTCTGGCTGGAGGGTGGAGCCGGCGATCGCCTTCTTGTAGAGCGTCGGGATCCGCTTGACGGCTTCCATGCTCGTCGACGCGAGCACGGCCATCGCAGTGCCGCCGACGACGATCAGGAACGCCGGGATGTTGATGAAGGAGGCCGGGTTGCCGCCTTCCAGGACGACCGCGACCCCCAAGATCACGAAGGCGCCGGCGATGCCGATTGCAGTGTTCGCTTTCATTGCTCCAGTCCGTTGGAGAGAACCCGGCCATCCTTGGCCGCACTGTCGTTATCGGCCGGTCCTCAACGTTTTTCAGCCGTCGTCGCGCGCGACGCGAAGGGTGGGTGCTCGTCCCACCGGCGGTCCCTCTGCCAGGGCACGCGCGAGGATCCGCGCCCGCCACGCGAGCACGAGCTCGCAGAGCTCGTCGACGCTCTCGGCGACGACGACCCGCGAGGCGTTGCTCATCATCACCACCGTGTCAGGCGTCGCCTCGACCATGACGATCAGGTCGGGGTTCAAGTACACGGGCTCGTCGGGATGGGTGAGGCGGTGAAGGGGGATCATGGTGTTCGAGAGGCGGCGGGGCGCGTGGACGCCCCGCCGCCCTGCTCTCTGTTGATCGGCCGTTAGCGCCCGAGGTTGACGAGTTGCTGGAGCATTTCGTCCGCAGCGGTGATCACGCGGCTGTTCGCCTGGAACCCGCGCTGCGCCGTGATCATGTTCGTGAACTCTTGAGCCAGGTCGACGTTCGACATCTCGACAGCGCCCGCCGCGAGCGAGGCGGGGGCGTTCACGGCCCCGGCCGCAAAGAGGGTCTCGGCGCCGGAGTTGCTCGACGCTCCGAACTTGTTGCCGGAGATGCGCTCGAGGCCCGATGCGTTCGGAAACGAGGCCAGAGCGACCTTGCCGGCGTAGGTGATGGCGCCGCTCGTCATGTCGACGTAGGTGACCATGCCGTCGGCTCCGATCGAGACGGCCTTCGCATTGCCGGGCGGGATGTGGATGCCTACGGTGCCCGCGGTCGCAGGGGCCGCGGTCACGGCGCCGGCGGCGGTCCAGTACGCACCCGTCGCCGGGTCGACCTTGTAGGCCATCACGTAGTCGCCGTCGGCCGTCACGAGGTTGCCGGCCTGGTCGAGCGAGAAGTTGCCGGCGCGCGTGTAGCCGACGCTGCCGCTCGTGCTCCATGCGGATCCGGTCCACTGGACACCGCCAACGCGGAAGAAGCCGTCGCCCTGGACTGCGAGGTCAAGCGGATTCCCTGTCGACTGGATGGCGCCGCCGGACATCACGTTGCCGATCGCGGCGAGCTGCACACCGAGGCCGATCTGCACCGGGTTCGTACCTCCCTGGCCGGTGGTGGGGCTGCTTGCACCGCGCTGGAGCTGGGAGAGCGCGTCCTTGAAGCTCGTCCGCTCGGCCTTGTAGCCGACGGTGTTGACGTTCGCGATGTCGTTCGCGGTCACATCGAGCATCGTCTGGTGGACACGGAGGCCGCTGATCGCAGCGAACATTGCACGCATCATTTGGGGTTCCTCGGCTTTCTCTGGTGGGTCAAAGGGGGGACGGGTGAATCAGGGGGCGGATCAGGCGATCACGGCGCTGTCGATGTTCGTGAACACCTGTTCCCGCATGTGCTCGCGGTCGACGGCCGTGACGACGGTGCGGTTCGGGACTGAGACGACGAAGGCCGTTTCGTCGACGAGGACGAGCGAG
Source organism: Gaiellaceae bacterium (assembly GCA_045805985.1). GTDB lineage: Bacteria > Actinomycetota > Thermoleophilia > Gaiellales > Gaiellaceae > PALSA-600. The sequence continues at coordinate 71,746 of JBJMKA010000008.1, forward strand.
GAGCGCGACCCCTTGGCGGCGGCGCGGTCGACACCGCCCGCGAGGCGGGCCACGGCTCCTTCATCGAGGGGGATTCCACGGCGTTCGATCCGCTGCAGCGCGTGACCGCTGAACTGCACGGGCTTCGGCGCCGCGAGCCGGCCGGCGAGCACGTCCGCAAACGCCGGCCCTGTGGTGGGCGCAGGCAGACCAAGCGGGGGCTCCGGCTGTGGTTTCGGTGACCCGTGGAGCCGGTCGACCATCTACTTCACCTCCAAGACGTCGCCCGGCGCGATCACGTCGTCACCGACGTGGATGGCGATCTGGTCACCGTTCAGCGAGACTGAGCCTGCGAGCCCGGTCCCGGAGGTTCCGTTGGCCTTGAGATAGGTGAGCTCGTGCCCGATCAGCGCGATGCTCTGCGAGACCTGGGTGGCGGCCCCGAGCTGCTGCATCGCGGTCGCGGTGTTTGTCGTCTGCTCGAGCGTCGAGAACTGCGCCATCTGGCCCATGAAGTCCTTGTCGTCCATCGGGTTCATGGGGTCCTGGTGCTGGAGCTGGGTGACGAGCAGGCGAAGGAAGTCGTCCTTGCCGAGCGAGCCCAGCGGGTTCGTGGGAGTGGTCGGGGGGGTGGGGGTGGTGCTCGTAATCGCGGTCGTGGACATCTCGTTCTCCTCACGCGAGCACGTCGACGTGCGCGCCGTGGTTGGGGACGTGGGCGGGAATAGACGGTTCGGGTTCGGTGAGCTCCGCATCCGGCTCTCCGGGGTCGCGGCGCGGGCCCTGCGGCAGGTCGGGCACGTCGCGACCGCGTTCGGCCTCGCGACCGTCACTGCTCACGTCGAGACCGAGCAGTGAGAGCCCCTGCGTCTCGAGCGCCCGCCGCAGGTCGGGAGCCGCGTCGGCGAGCGTCTTTGCAGCCTCGGCGCTTCCGGCGTGGATGGACGCCGTGATCCCGCCCTGCTCGTCGTAGCGGAGCGTGATCTTCACGGGCCCGAGCTCCTCGGGGTGGACCGTGATCTGCGCGAATGTGCGGTTGTCGCGGACGCTGAGGCGGATCGCCGTCTCGGCCGCCTGCGGGAGCTCGTGCAGTTGCACCGGCGCCTCGGATCGTGGGGGCGCTGCGGGCTCCGGAGCGCGCGGTTGGGCCACCGTTGCGACGGGAGCCGCCGCGGGCGGCGGAACGGGCAGAGGCGTAGGGGGCGTGGGCTCGGCCGCGTGGGCCGGCACGGCCTGCTCCGGCGTCGCCGGGGCGGGTGCGTCGGGGCGACGGGTCGCCGGGCGTGGCGGTTGCGCCTGGCCGGGAGCGGGCTGGGGGTTGCCCTCCTCGCCGGAAGCGTCAGAATCGACGCGCTCCGCGGCGACGGACTTCGGTCCGGGCTGCGGCGGGGGCGGGGACGGGTCGATGGCAGACGGCTTCGGCCGCTCAACCTGCGTGGGCGCGGGAACCGGCTCCTCCGGGCTCGCTGAGGGGTCAGGGAGGCCCGCCCGCGGAGGTGGCGCGGAGGGCGCCGCGGCCTGCAGGGCAGATGCCTGGGGCGGAGCCTGCGGCGCAGTGGCCTCGGGCGCAGCGCCCTGGGACCCAGTGGCGACGGCCGGAGTTACCGCGGTCTCGGCCGGCGGTCGCGTTTCGGCGCTTGGCGTCGGGGCCGGTGCGGGCGGAGTAACGAGCGGCGGAGCGACGAGCGGCAGAGCGGCCGCTGCCAGCGCCAGCGTGGCGTCCGTCGGGAGCGCCTGAGCCGGTGGCGGCAGCAGAGTGGGCTGATCTGGCTCGGAAGAATCGCTTCCGGCCTCTGCACCTTCCGCCTTGGCGGACCGGGTGCTGGGTGCCTGGGCCTCCGCTCCCGGCGGGCCCGCGTCTTGCGCGGCCGCCGCGAGCACCGGGGCGAACGGCTCGCCTTCTGGAGGCGGCGCGTTCGCAGGTGGCGCGGCCTGTTTCGGCGGCGCCACCGGCGTAAGTGTCTCGCTCACGTGGTGTTCCTCTCCTTGGTCAGTTGCTCGTAGCGGCCGAGCACGTTCGTGACGTAGCTCTGGGTCTCGGGGTACGGCGGCACGTCGCCGTAGCGCGTGACCGAGCCCGGCCCGGCGTTGTAGGCGGCGAGGGCCAGGCGCGTGTCGCCGCCGAAGCTGTCGAGCAGCTCCTTCAGGAACCGCGTGCCGCCGTCGATCGCCTGGGCCGGGTCGTAGGGATTCGCGACGCCCAGTCCCTGAGCCGTGGCCGGCATCAGCTGCATCAGTCCGGCCGCGCCTGCGCCGCTCGTTGCGGACGGGTCGAAGCCGGACTCCTGCCCGATCACCGCGCGAACGAGGTTGGGATCGACGCCGTAGCGGGTGCCGGCGGCGTCGATCGCGGCGTCGTAGGGGCTCGACGAGCCCGGGGCGCTCGCCGCGGCGAGCGTGCGGGCGAAATCCTGCTGTGGTGCCGCTGCCGCTGCCACTGTCGCTGCCGGAGCCGCGACCGGGGGCGGCAAGAGGGCGGCGACGCGCTCGATCGTGCTCGCGAGGCTCATGCGGCCTCGCGCCCCGTGCGCGTCGTGACGAGGTCGAGCAGCTCCGCCTGCTCGGCGCGAGTCACAGCCCGACCGTGCTCGAGACGGCGCTCGGTCTTGAGCCGGTCCAGTGCCTCGCGGTCCCGCGCGGTCTCTTCGACGTATGCCTGCTGCGTCGCGACCTGAGCTTCCTGGGCGTGAGCAACTGCTTGCGCGGTGGCAGCCTCGAGCTCGAGGCGCTCGAGAAAGGCCTGACGCGCCACCAGATCGACTCCGGTGGCGTCGGCAGGATCTGCGTGCGCATTCGACAGGCGCACCGACGCGCGGTCGGCATCGGCGGTCAACGCTGCCTGTTGAACGAGCTCGACCGCGAGGCGCTCCATCGCCTTCCGCTCGGCCTCCGCGCGGAGCGCGAGCACCGGCTCGAGCGTGAACGTGAAGCGTTTCATGATCGCCGCGGTAATCGTCCATCGGGCGATTCGGTTGAGCATCGAATGCAAAAACACTTTCGCACCCGGTGGCGCGTAGGTAACTTGAGTATCCGGCGTTGCGGACCGGTCCCAGCCCCTCCCAGCCAAAGACGTTCAAACAATGCTTCATCACTCGCCTGACGGCGACTATCTTCGCCCGCTCACATGCGTCGTTGCCGACGATCATCCTGCGCTGGTCAGCGCGACTGTTCTCCTGCTCGAGGAGCAGGGGATCGACGTGGTCGCGTTTGCCGGCGATGGAGTCGCCGCGCTCACCGCGATCGAGAAGCATCGACCGAGCGTCGCGCTCCTCGACGTGATGATGCCGCTGCTCACGGGAATCGAGGTCGCGACCCAGGTCCGTGAGCGCGCGCCCGAGACTGCCACCGTGCTCTACACGGGCTTCTCGGAAGGGCAGTTGCTCACCGAGGCGCTCGAAGCGGGAGCTCGCGGCTTCGTCTTGAAGGACGCGCCGTTGAACGACGTCGTGCGGGCGGTGACGCACGCGGCCCGCGGCGAGTCTTACGTCGATCCCGGCCTGGCGTCCGCGCTTCTCCGGGTGCACGCGAGCCCCGTCGGCGCTGCGCACGGTCTCTCCTCGGGTGAGCGCGACATCCTCCACCTGCTGGCGGACGGAAGGTCGAACGGCGAGATCGCAGTTGCACTCTCGCTCTCACCCGAAACGGTGCGGACCTACGTCAGGCGGGCGATGTTGAAGCTTGCCGCCGATACCCGCACGCAGGCGGTCGCGATCGCGCTCCGCCGCTCGATCATCATCTGAGCGCTCCCGGATCGGGTGCCGTTCGTCTCAAGAGTTGAGCCTCGCGGCCGACGACTTGAGCCGTCACCTCACCCGACACGGAGTCTCATATGAACCTGCAGTCTCTCTTCTCGATCCGGGGCAAGCTCTTCGCGAGCTTCGGATTCGTCCTGGCGCTGATGGTGGTTGTCGGCGTGCTCGGCGTCCTCAAGGTCGACGGCGTCGGTGCGAACGCAATCAAGATCGGCACGGACACGCTGCCGAGCATGGTCGCCGTCAAGGAGGTCGACGGACTCTCGATGGACTACCGCGGGACGCAGTTCGAGCACATCGCCGCCGCAACGAAAAGTGAGCAGCGAGCTTTGGAGCAGCACATCGCGCAGCGCCGGGCGGAGATCGATGTAGCCTTTGGCAAAGCCGCCAAGCTGGTCAGCAGTGCCGACGATCAGGCGGCGCTGACGAAGGTGAAGGCCGGCTGGACGGCGTACCTGCGCAAGACACAGTCCGTCCTGTCCCTCAGCACCGCCGGAAAGGGCGCAGAGGCAGACCGTGCCCTCAACGGTGCCACTGCGATCTACACCGCGATGCAGACCGACATCGATGGCTGGGCCGCGATCAACCAGAAGCTCGTAGATGCCGAGGTGGCGTCGGCCCACTCCACGAAGTCCTCGGCGACCACGTTGATCGTTGTCCTCTTGGCGGTCGCAATCCTTCTCGCGGCGGCAATCGCCTTCGTCATCTCCCGCGCAATCGCGAACGGCACCGGCCAGATGCTGCGTGCCGCGACCGCGATCGCCGAAGGCGATGTGGAGCAGGACGTGCACGTCAACTCGAGGGACGAGCTCGGCAAGACCGCGCAGGCCTTCCAGCGCATGCTCGTCTACTTGAAGGAGATGGCAGCCGCCGCGGAGCGTCTCGCGGGCGGCGACTTGACGGTCGAGGTCGAGCCGAAGTCGGAGCGTGACGCGCTTGGCAACGCCTTCTCGAAGATGGCCCAGAACCTCCGCTCGATCATCGGCGAGGTCTCGGGTGCGGCGGCGACGCTGAGCGCATCGTCGCAGCAGATGGCGTCTTCGTCGGAGGAGGCAGGCAAGGCGGTCGGTGAGATTGCACACGCGGTTGGGGATGTCGCCCAGGGCGCCGAGCGCCAGGTGCGCATGGTCGAGCGGGCGAAGACGTCCACGGACGAGACAAGCCTGGCTGCCGAGCAGGCCCAGTCGGTCAGCAAGGCGGGTGTTGCAGCCGCCGAGCAGGCGGGTGCTGCGATGGTCGCGCTGAAGGAGTCGTCGAGCGGCCTCGCCGATGCGATCCAGCAGCTCGCTGCGAAGTCGGAGCGGATCGGCGGGATCGTGGACACGATCACCGGCATCGCGGGCCAGACAAATCTGCTGGCACTGAACGCGGCCATCGAGGCCGCCCGTGCCGGCGAGCAGGGACGCGGCTTCGCGGTCGTCGCCGAGGAAGTGCGCAAGCTGGCGGAAGAGTCGCAGCAGGCGGCGGCTTCGATTGCGGAGCTCGTCAACGAGATCCAGGCGGAGACCCACCGGACCGTCGAGGTCGTCGAACAGGGTGTCCTGCGGACCGACGAGTCGGCGCAGAAGGTCGAGGCGGCACGCGAAGCGTTCCAAGAGATCGGTGTCTCGGTCGCGGCGATGACCGCTCGCATCGCCGACATCGCCGAGGCCACGGCCGAGGTCGCAGCCGTTGCGGAGCAGTCATCCGCATCGACCGAGCAGGTCTCTGCTTCCACCGAGGAGACGTCGGCCTCGGCACAGGAGATCGCTGCATCTGCACAGCAGCTCGCGACGACGGCGGAAGAGCTCCAGCGCGCGGTCTCCGAGTTCAAGCTGGCCGCGTAGGTCACTAGCACGCATCAGCCGATGTACGAGGACGGCACTTGCGGCGCCGCCCTCGTGCATCGGCCACTCGCTCAGGAGCGGTGGATCACCCGCGCACCGCGGCCGCGGGTGAAGTACGAGAAGGTCCAGCGCGTCAGGACGAGCAGCCGGTTCTGGAACCCGATCAGGTAAACGATGTGGATCCCGAGCCACAAAGCCCAGGCCGGGAAGCCGCTCAGCTTCACGCCTTTGACGACGCCGACCGCGCGCACGTGGCCGATCGTCGCGAGCTCGCCTTTGTCCCGGTACCGGAACGTCTCACGCGTACCGCGCTGGATCGAGCGCGCCGCGTGGCGCCCCTGCTGCATTGCGACCGGCGCGACGCCGTGCAGCTGTTGACCGCGCACGCTCACCATGTCGCCGAGCGCGAACACCTCGGGATGTCCCTTCACGGTCAGATCGGGCTCCACGACGATCCTGCCGGCGCGGTCGGTCTCCGAACCTGCGGCTTGCGCGAGCAGACCGGCGAGCGGTGAGGCTGTGACCCCGGCGGCCCATACCGCCGTGCGCGCGGCGATGCGCGTGCGGGAGCCGTCTGGCGTTTGCACCTCGACCGACGTGTCGTCGATGTCGACAACGGTCGTCATCAGCATCGGCGTGACGCCCAGCGAGAGGAGCTGCGCTTCCGCCTTGCGCGGCAACGGATCCGGGAACGCGCCGAGCACATGCTCGGTCGCCTCGACGAGGAGCACACGCGCCTTGCTCGTGTCGACCGATCGGTACTCGCGCCGCAGCGTGTGCCCGAGCTCAGCGATTTGCCCTGCCATCTCGACGCCGGTTGGGCCGGCGCCGACGACGACGAATGTCAGCCACGCCTCGCGTGCCGCCACGTCCGTCTCCGTCTCCGCCGCCTCGAAGGCAAGCAGGATGCGATCTCGCAGATCGATCGCGCCCGCGAGCGACTTGAGCTCCGGCGCGTGCGTCGCCCAATCGTCGTGACCGAAATAGGAGTACCGCGAGCCGCCGGCGACGAGCAGGATGTCGTAGGGCAGCTCGACACCGCGCGCGCCGTTCGGCAAATGGTCGACGACCACGTGGCGCGCAGCGAGATCGAACCCGGTCACCTCCCCGAGGATCACGTGCGTGTTGCGCTGCCGGCGCACGATCTGGCGCAGCGGCACCGCGACCTCCTCCGCCGACAGCGACCCCGTTGCGACCTGGTAGACGAGCGGCTGGAAGAGGTAGAAGTTCTGCCGGTCGACCAGCGTCACCTCGACGTCGGCGCGGCGGAGCCCTCGCACCGCGAGAACTCCTGCAAAGCCACCGCCGACGACAACGACGCGCTGGGTCACTATGCGAGCATCGCACCTTCGAGCTGCAGCAGCCGCAGCTTCACGTCGAGGCCACCGGCGTAGCCTGTCAGTGCCCCGTTCGCGCCGACGATGCGGTGGCACGGCAGCACGATCGGGATCGGGTTGCGGTTCATCACCGTGCCGACCGCGCGCGCAGCCTTCGGGCGACCCGCCCGCGCGGCGAGCGCGCCATACGTTTCCGTGTGCCCGTACGGAACGCGAGCGAGCTCGGCAAGCACATTGGCATGGAACGGCGCGACGCGCAGGTCGAGCGGCAGGTCGAACACCTTGCGCTTGCCCGCGAAGTACTCGTCGAGCTCGCGGCGCACGTCGGCGAGCGGCGAGCGAAGGACGCGCGGGCCGAACGTGCGTGCCAGTGTTTCCTCCATGCCGTCGGGCCGGTACGAGATCCGGGCGAGACCGCGGTCGGTTGCGGCGACGAAGAGCTCGCCGACCGGCGAGTCGACGATGTCGTAGCGGACGTCGATCAGCCCCTCGCGGAGCGCCGCCTCGCGGAAGCGGGCATCAAGATCAGGCGTGACGTTCATGTGTCCTCCTCAGTCTGCGAACGCCGGAGGACGCAGCGGCACGCGCTGCCTCCTCCGACGAACCAAGCGCGTCGGCGATCTGGGCGTAGGGGAGGTCGTAGCCGTAGCGGAGCACGACCGCCGCGCGCTCGGTCGGCGGCAGGTCCCCGGTCAGGTGCTCGAGCTCGCGGAATGCATCCCGCCTGATCTCGATGACCGGCACCTCCTCGACCGGCGGCTGCGGCTTCAGCCGCAGCTCGTCCATTGCGACGTTCGTCGCGATCGTGAACACCCACGAGCGCAGGTTGCGCGCGTGTTGCAGCCGGCCGTACGCGCGCAAGGCGCGCAGGAACGTCTCCTGCCACGCGTCCTCCGCGCGCTGGCCGAGCAGCCGCCTCAGGTAGCCGAGCACCTCGTCGCGGTGCTCGACATAGAAGCGCTCGAACGGAGGGATCTCTGTCTGCACGACCTCCATCATCGACTGAAACGTGGCAGGCTGCGAAACCGTGAGATGCGCTGTTGTCGGTCACGTCGAATGGGTCGAGTTCGCCCGCGTTCCGCGGTGGCCGGAGCCCGGCGCGATCATCCATGCGACAGAGGTTTGGAGCGAACCTGCCGGCGGAGGCGCTGTCGTCGCGCGGCAGCTGGCACTGCTTGCGGGACGGTGCGAGCTCTTCACGGCGTTCGGGCCGGACGAGGCGGGCCGGTCGGCGGTGCGCCGGCTGGCGGAGCTCGGCGTGGACACCCATGTCCAGCACCCGGGGAGCTCCGCGACGAGGCGCGCCTGGACGCACATCGACGCCGACGGCGAGCGGACGATCACGGTCCTCGGCGACAAGCTCCTCCCACACGGCCCGCTGCCGCTCGACGGCTACGACCTCGTCTTCTTCGTCTCGGGCGACCTCGAGGCCCTGCGCTCCGCGCGCCAGTCGCGCTTTCTCGCGACGACGATGCGCGAGCAACCGCTGCTCCACGAGGCCGGCGTCCCGATCGACCTGATGGCCGGCAGCGCAAACGATTCGCGGGAGCGCTACGACGGCACGCTCGACGTGGGCCTGGTGGTGCAGACCGACGGCCCGAGCGGTGGCACCGCGAACGGCGAGCACTTCGACGCGGTCGAGCTGCCCGGACCGATCGTCGACACCTACGGCGCGGGCGACTCGTTCGGTGCGGCGCTGGCGTTCGCACTCGCCCGCGGCGACGCGCTGCCGGACGCACTGAAGCTTGCGGCGCGTGCGGGAGCGGCGGTGCTCACGGGGCGGGGCCCGTACACCGCGCAGCTAGCGTCGGACTGATGTCCGCCAGCATCGCCTGGATCTCGCGCACGCCCATCAAGGCGCTGGCGCTCCAGCAGCTCGAGGAAGCCGAGCTCGGCGAGGGCGGCGTCGAGGGCGATCGCCAGTTCTATCTCGTCGGCGAAGCGGGCCGGCTGATCAACAACAAGGACTTCCCGGCGTTCCAGTTGATCCACGCCGCCTACGACGCGGAGCGGGACGCGTTGACGTTGACGCTCACGGACGGACGGGAGGTGACAGGCACGGTCGAGCGCGGGGAGGAGGTCGAGACGACATTCCACGAGCGTCGACGCCGCGCGCACCTGGTGCTCGGCCCGTGGAGCGACCTGCTCTCGGAGCTTGCCGGCGAACGGCTCCGGCTCGTCGAGCCGAGCGCGCCCGCGACGGACCGCGGACGCAACGGCGCCGCGACGCTGCTCGCAACCGCTTCGCTCGGCGCGCTCGGCGAGGTACTCGGCGTCGACTCGGTCGACGGCCGTCGCTTCCGCATGAACTTCGGCATCGAGGGACTGGACCCGCACGAGGAGGACACGTGGATCGGCCGCCGCGTTCAGGTCGGCGACACCGTCGTGATCCCACACGGCAACGTCGGCCGCTGCGTGATCACGACGCAGAACCCCGACACCGCGATCTCCGATCTCGACACCTTGAAGGGCCTCGCGACCTACCGCCGCAACGTCGAGACGACCGAGCCGCTCCCGTTCGGCGTCCACGCTGCCGTCGTTCAGGCCGGCCGCGTGCGCGTCGGCGATCCCGTCTCGCTGGACTGAACCAGATGGTGTCTGACACCTTTCGCAGTTCGAAGTGAGCGCGCGCTTCGAAGAGGTGTCAGACATCTTTGTCCGGCGCCGTGCGCTCCACTAGGCGATCAGCTCGGCGTACTTCCGGTCGAGCTGGCCGACCACCTCCTCCCATTCGCCCTCGGTCACCGCTCCGTGCAGCGTCGAGAAGACGGCGCGCACGCGGTCGCGCGTCTCCTCCTCCGGCAGGCTGAGCTCTCCCGCGACACGCTCGACGAACTCCTGCGGGTTCATCGGGTCCGCCAGCGGGGTGACGGTGATCTCGCTCTTCAGCGGCTCCGGTAGCTGCGCGAGCAGGTCGTCGGCCTCCCCGCCGAGCAGGCGGTCCGAGAGTGCCTGGACGACGACGCGCAGGGTGCGCTCGGCCTCGGCCCAGTCGTCGAGCCCCGCCCGTTCCTCGACCGCTTTGACCACCTGGTCGTACTTCACTGCGTCCTCCTTTCGGTCCCTAGGCGGCTACCCGGGCCGCGCTGGCGAAGCACCCTTCCATTTGGGGTTTACAGGTGGGAGAAAGTGGGGTAAGGTGGGGCAACGTGGACCATGCTGCTAGGTGAACATGAGCATTCACTCGACGACAAGAACCGTCTCACGCTGCCGGCCAAGCTCCGGGCAGCCTTCGAAGACGGCGTCGTCGTCACGCGCGGGCTGGACGGCTGCCTCTTCGCCTATCCGCGCCCTGCCTGGGAGCAGCTGGCCGACCGGATCAAGAGCCTCGACCCGCTCTCGGAGGGCTCGCGCGTGATGCAGCGCCATTTCTTCGCCGGCGCCGCGCAGGGCGAGCTGGACAAGCAGGGGCGGATGGTGCTCCCGACCTCGCTGATCGAGCACGCGGGCCTCGGCCGCGAGGTCACGGTGGCCGGCGTCTACGACCACCTCGAGATCTGGGATCGCACCAAATGGGGCAGGCAGCTGCACGAGGTCGAAGGGAGCGCGGAAGATGTTGCCGAGCGTCTTGCCAACTGAGACCGACCACGTCCCGGTCCTCGGCGAGGAGATCGTGTCCCTCCTCGACCCGCGTCCGGGCGACACCGTCGTCGACGGGACCTTCGGGGCCGGCGGCCACGCGTCCCTGCTCGCGGCGCGTCTGCGCGGCGAGGGCAAGCTGATCGCGATCGATCGCGACCCGACGGTCGCACCGTTCTTCGAGCGCTTCCGCCGCGAGACGGGCGTCAAGGCGCGCCTGCACCCGGGTGAGTTCTCAGTCGTCCTGCAGCATCTCGCCGAGAACGGGGTGAAGGCCGACGCCATCCTGCTCGACCTCGGTGTCTCGTCGATGCAGCTCGACCGTCCCGACCGCGGGTTCTCGTACGCCGTCGACGCGCCGCTCGACATGCGGATGGATCCGAACGCGACGTACTCGGCGCGCGAGCTCGTGAACGAAGGCGACGAGCGGGAGCTCGCAGACATCTTCAAGCGCTACGGCGAAGAGCGCTATGCACGCCAGATTGCACGCGCGATCGTCAAGCGGCGCACGACGCGGCCGTTCGAGCGGACGGGCGATCTCGTCGAGGTGATCAAGGCTGCAATCCCCGCCCCGGCGCGCTTCGGCGAGGGGCATCCGGCGAAGCGCGTCTTCCAGGCGCTGCGCATCGAGGTCAATGACGAGCTCGGCGCGGTCGAGCGTGCGCTTCCGGCGGCGCTCGAGATGCTTCGGCCTGGCGGCCGCCTCGCGGTGATCTCGTTCCACTCGCTCGAGGACCGCATCGTCAAGCAGTTTCTGCGCAAGCAGGAGCAGGACTGCACGTGCCCGCCGGACTTCCCGGTCTGCGTCTGCGGCTCTGAACCGACAATGCGCGCGACGCCACGTCGCGCGGTCCGTCCCTCGGCGGCCGAAGTTGCGCGCAATCCGCGCGCGCAGTCAGCGCGGCTGAGAGTGGGGACGAAGGTTGGCTAGCCTCTCGCACGCTCAGTCGACGATCGCCGAGCCGGTCGTCCGCCCTCGCCCGCGCGCGAAGCCGCGGTCGAAGACGCGCAAGCGCACACAGACCCGCGCCCGCGGCGGAATCCTCTGGATCGCCGTGAGCGGGATTCTCCTCGCCGGCGTCGTATTCGTGAACGTGGCCGTGCTCCGACTCAATCTCTCCCTCGACTCGACGAACTCCGAGCGCACCAAGCTGCGCGCCGACAACGCCGCGTTGCAGTCGACGCTCTCGCGCGAGCTCGCGTCGTCTCACATCCAGACTCGCGCTGCGAAGGAGTACGGCCTGACCTACGTCGATCCCTCGCAGTACGGATACGTGAACCTCGGCAAGTAATGAGACCATGAAGGAGAAGCAGGCCAACCGCCGGATTCGCCTGCTGCTCGCAATCTTCGCCCTCGTCTTCGCGGGAACCCTTGCCCGCGCCGTGTGGCTGCAGGGCGTCCAAGCCTCGAGCCTGGGGAAGCTGGCGGAGCGGCAGCATCGTGAGTCGATCGTCATTCCCGCAGGCCGTGGGACGATCTACGACGCCGCCGGGGTGCAGCTCGCGATCGGCGAGACGACGACCACGGTCTACGCCGATCCTCGTCAGCTGACGCAGCCACGGGCGATCGCGGCCGCGGCGCAGACGTTCCTCGGCGTGGACGCGAACGCGCTCTATCCGCAGCTGCTGAACCGCAAGACGAGCTTCGTCTATATCAAGCGCTTCGCCGATCCGAAGGCGGCCGACGCGTTCCTGAAGAAGGGCTACCTCGGTGTGAACTCCTATCCCGAGGAGAAGCGTGCCTACCCGCAGCGTTCCGTCGCCTCGCAGGTGATCGGCTTCGCCGGCACCGACAACAAGGGGCTCGGTGGGCTCGAGGTGCAGTACGACCGCAACCTGACCGGCAAGCCCGGCAAGCAGACGATCGTCCGCGACCCGTTCGGGCGTGCGATCAGCGTCGTCAGCATGACGCCGGAGCGGCAGGGCCACGATCTCTTCACGACCATTGACCACACGATCCAGGCGAACGCCGAGGCCGTGCTGCGCAAGACGATCGCGCGCTGGCACGCGAACTCGGCGACTGCCCTGGTGCTCGACCCGCGAACCGGTGCCGTGCTCGCGATGGCGCAGGCGCCCGGCTACGACGCGAACAAGTCGAGCAGCGTCCCGTTCTCGCTGCAGCGCAACCGTGCCGTGACCGACACCTACGAGCCAGGATCGGTGTTCAAGCTCGTCACGATCGCGGGGGCGCTTTCGACCGGCATCGTCAGCCCCGAGATGGAGTTCACGCTGCCGTATTCGATCAAGGTCGCCGACCGTGTCGTTCACGATGCCGAGCTGCGTGGGACCGAGACGCTGACTGTTGCGAAGATCCTCTCGCGCTCCTCGAACGTCGGTGCGGTCACCATCGCCGAGAAGCTGGGCTCCTCGGCACTGATGGACTGGATCGCGAAGTTCGGCTTCGGCAGTCAGACCGGCATCGATTTCCCCGGTGAGAGCCAGGGCCAGGTTCTCCCGCTCGACAAATGGTCGGGCTCGACGATCGGCAACGTGCCCATTGGCCAGGGCATCGCTGTCACGCCGGTGCAGATGGCGGCCGCATACGCGGCGATTGCGAACGGCGGCGTCTGGGTGCAGCCGCATCTCGCCGAGAAGATTGGCGGCCGGACGATCCACGACTTCAAGCGGCGCCGCATCGTCTCGCCCGCTGTCGACGCGGTCCTCAAACAGATGCTGACGAACGTCGTCGACGAGCACGGCGCCACGGGCAACGAGGCGCAGATCCCCGGCTACACTGTCGGCGGCAAGACCGGCACCGCCCAGAAACCAGGCCCGAACGGATACACGACCGGCCAGTACGTCGCATCCTTCGTCGGCTTCGTGCCGGTCGCGAAGCCCCGGCTCGTCGTGCTCGTCACGGTCGACGACCCGCGCGGCGCGATCTTCGGCGGCGTCGTCGCAGCACCCGCGTTCGCGGAGATTGCGAAGTTCGACCTGCAGTACCTCGGCGTCCCACCGGACGCGCCGGTCACCGGGCCTTGAGCCTGAGCTCTTCCGGCATTGACTCCGTCCGAGCCACATGTCTCAAATAGCACGACCCCCCACAGGAGGACTGCGTGGACATTCGTGATGAGACCGCGAGCGAAGCTGCCTCGGATGAGGCTGAGCTCGCAAAGTTCGGCTACAAGCAGGAGCTGAAGCGCTCGCTCGGGCTCTTCAGCTCGTTCGCGGTCGCCTTCAGCTACATCTCGCCCTCGACGGGCATCTTCGCGCTCTTCGCGCTCGGACTGACCACGATCGGCGGCGTCTTCTTCTGGAGCTGGCCGCTCGTCGCGCTCGGCCAGTTCATCATCGCGCTCTCGTTCGCGGAGCTCTCGAGCCACATCCCGGTCGCCGGATCGGTGTACCAGTGGTCGAAGCACCTCTCGAACAGGACACAGGCCTGGTTCACCGGCTGGATGTACCTCTTCGCCGGCATCCTGACCGTGACCGCCGTCGCGGTGACGTTGCCGCTCGCGCTGATCCCCGCGCTCAACGGCATGGGCTGGCACCTGGCGAACAACCTCTCGAACCAGTGGAAAGTCGCCCTCGTCTTCATGGTCATCGTGACCGTGCTGAACATCTACGGCGTCAAGGCCGTCGCCCTGATCAACAACGTCGGCGTGCTGTTCGAGATCCTCGGCATGGTCGTCTTTGCGTTCATCCTGGCGCTCTTCCACAACCACCAGGGCGTCGGCGTCATCTTCAAGACCGGCGGCGTCGACGGGACCGTCGGGCTCTTCCTGGTCGCGATGTTCATGAGCCTGTTCGTGATCTACGGCTTCGACACCGCGTCGACGCTCGCCGAGGAGACGAGAAACCCGCGCAAGGAGGCGCCGAAGGCGGTCCTCTACTCGATCATCGGCGCCTTCATCATCGGCGGCGTCTTCATCTGGGCGATCCTGATGGCGATCCCCGGCACGCTCGCGGGCGGCATGAAGGACGCGCTCGGGCCGGCCGCGGTGATCGACGCGAACTTCTCGAACGCGTTCGCGACGACCTACCTCGTCGTCGTCTCGATCGCCATCTTCATCTGCCTGCTCTCGATCCAGGCGAACGTGATGCGGCTCTGCTTCAGCATGGCGCGCGACGATCAGCTGCCCTTCTCGTCCACGTTGAGAACGGTGAGCCCGAAGCTGCACACGCCATGGATCGCCTGCATCACGGTCACGGCCCTCGCAGCGATCCCGCTCCTGCAGTACGCGGGCGCGACGTACCTGGCGATCGCCGCGACCGGAATGATCTACCTCAGCTACTTCCTCGTCGGCACGGCGATCCTCCGCGCCCGCCTGAACGGCTGGCCGAAGGTGGAAGCGCCGTTCAAGCTCGGCAAGTGGGGCATACCGGTGTCGATCCTCGGGCTGATCTGGGGCGGCAGCATGCTGGTCAACTTCGCGTGGCCGCGAGCGGCGTCGAACCCGACGCCCGCCCAGACGGGAAACCTGCTCAACTTCCACTGGTCCTGGCTGAACCACCGGCCCGTGCTCTGGACGGTCGCGATCGTGATCGCGGGCGTCGGAGCCTCGTACTTTGGTCTCGTCCAGCGCAAGAAGCACGCCGAGGCACCTGACGCGGTGCCGATCTCGGTTCTCTAGCAGAGCCAAGGCGGGGGCGGCCTGGGCCGCCCCCGCTAGGTTTCTCCCCGATGGATCTGAACCGCCTTGCGGAGGCGATCGGGGCTGCCGGTCAGCCCTTGGTCGAGATCCTCGACCTCGCCTACGACCCCCGCGCTGTGAGTGCGGGCTCGCTCTTCTTCTGCATCTCGGGCACCCGCGCCGACGGCCACGACCTGGCCGCCCAGGCGGTCGCCGCCGGTGCGGTCGCTCTCGTCGTCGAGCGACCGGTCGAGGTCGACGTGCCCCAGCTGGCCGTGCCGAGCGTGCGCGCAGCGATGGGACCCGCGTCTGTTCTCTTCTTCGGCGATCCCTCGCGTGAGCTCGAGGTGGCGGCGGTGACCGGCACGAACGGCAAGACGACGACGGCGTTCCTGCTCCGGTCGATCCTCGACGAGGCGGGACGCCGGCCGGCGCTGCTGACAAACATCGAGCGCTGCATCGGCGGCGAGCAGCAGCCGGTCGGGCTCAACACGCCCGAGTCGATCGATCTGCAGCGGCTCTTCCGTGCGATGCTCGAGGCGGGCGACCGCTCCTGCGCGATGGAGGCGACGTCGATCGCGGGGGTCAAAGGACGGCTCGCAGGTACGCGCTTCGCGGCGCTCGTCTTCACGAACCTCACGCAGGACCACCTCGACTTCCACGGGACGATGGAGGAGTACTTTGCGGCGAAGCGCGCGCTGTTCGAGCAGGCCGACCGCGCGGTGATCAACGTCGGCGACGAGTGGGGCGCACGGCTCGCAGCGGAGTTGCCGGCTGCGCGCACGTTCACGCCGGACGACGAGATTCCGTTCGACCTGAAGCTGCGCGGCCGCTTCAACCGGGCGAACGCGCTCGGCGCGATCTGGGCCGCGCGCGAGCTCGGTGTCGACGAGGGCGCGATCGCGCGCGGGGTGGAGCAGCTGCAGGGCGTACCCGGACGCTTCGAGTCCGTCGAGGCGGGACAGCCGTTTGCCGTGATCGTCGACTACGCGCACACGCCGGACTCGCTCGTCAACGTGCTGCAGGCGGCGCGCGGCCTCGGCGACGGACGGCTGATCGTCGTCTTCGGCGCGGGGGGCGACCGCGACCGAGAGAAGCGTCCGTTGATGGGACGTGCTGCGGCCGAGCACGCGGACCGCGCGATCGTCACCACCGACAACCCGCGCACGGAGGATCCTGCAGCGATCGCCGAGCAGGTTGCTCACGGGAAGCTCGAGATCGTGCTCGACCGGCGCGCAGCGATCGAGACGGCGGTGGCGGCTGCGCGACCGGGCGATGTGGTCGTGATCGCCGGCAAGGGCGCAGACACGGAGATGGAGCTCGCCGATCGGAGCGTGCCGTTCGACGACCGCGCGATCGCGCGAGCGCTCTTGAAAGAACGGTCGCTCGCGTGATCCCGCTCGAGCTGGACCTCGTCGAGCCGCTCGGCAGGCTGATCGCGCGCCCGTGGGCCGACGTTGTCACCGGCATGCAGGTCGACTCGCGGCGCATCAAGGAAGGTGATCTGTTCGTCGCGGTCGGCGGTGGCGAGGACTTCGTCGAGCACGCGCTCGCGCGCGGCGCCTCGGCTGCGCTCGTCCCGAATGACGAGTTTGCCGCGCTGGCTGCGATCGCCGGTGCCGTGCGCGAGCGCGCGAAGGCGCGCATCGTCGGCATCACCGGCTCGACCGGCAAGACATCGACGAAGGACATCCTGTATGCACTCTGCGCTCCGCGCCGCCGCACGATCGCGAACGAGGGCAACTTCAACACGGAGATCGGGGTCCCGCTCACAATCTGCCGGATCGAAGAGGACACGGAGATCTGCATCAGCGAGCTCGCGATGCGAGGCATGGGACAGATCGCGTGGCTCGCGTCGTTCGTCCGGCCGGACGTGGGCGTGATCACGAACGTCGGACCGGTGCACCTCGAGCTCGTCGAGTCGATCGAGAACGTCGCGCGAGCGAAGGCGGAGCTGATCGACGCCCTGCCTGCGGGCGGCGTCCTGATCGTCCCCGAGGAGCCGCTCCTCGAGCCGTACCTCGGCCGCGGTGACATCATCGTGAACCGAGTTGCCGCGGATGCGCCGCTGCCGTTCTCCACGAGCTTCACCGCACGGCACCAGCTTGCGAACGCGCGGCTCGCGGCGGCCACCGCCCAGTGCCTCGACGTTCCACTGCCGGGGACGCTGGCGGTCGAGTTCTCGAAGCTGCGCGAGGAAGAGCGTCCGCTTCCCGGCGGCGGCCTGCTGCTCAACGACTGTTACAACGCGAACCCCGTCTCGATGCGCGCCGCGCTCGAGCACCTCGCCGAGCGCGGGAACGGCCTCCGGCGTGTCGCCGTTCTCGGCGGGATGGCCGAGCTCGGCGCGGGCAGCGCCGGCTATCACGAGGAGATCGCCGCGCTGCTCCGCGAGCTGGGGATCGAGCACGTGATCGCGGTCGGAGAAGACGCCCGCGCGTACGGCGGTGAGTGGGTCGCGACGGCGGCCGATGCGGCAGTGCGTCTCCGCGACGAGTTGAAGCCCGGAGACGTCGTGCTCGTCAAGGGCTCACGCTCGGTGGGACTCGAGGTCGTCGCGGAGAACTTGACCGCGTAATGTCGAGAGTCCTCGTTGCAGCGCTCGTGGCGATGATCATCGCGATTCTCAGCGGGCCTACGTTCATCGGATTTCTTCGCCGGAACGAATTCGGCCAGCAGATCCGCGAGGAGGGCCCGGAACACCACATCGACAAGCAGGGGACACCGACGATGGGCGGGCTGCTGATCGTCCTTGCGGCAACGCTCGCGTTCCTGCCGCTTACCGACTTCACGTTGCCCGCGCTGACCATCTTCGGCACCGTTCTCGCGTGCGCTGCGATCGGTTTTCTCGACGACTACCTCAAGCTGCGCCACCAGCGCTCACTCGGGCTGCGCGGCCGCTGGAAGATCATCATGCTCGCCGGCATCACCGCGGCGGTGGGTTTCGCCGCACACCACCAGCACCTCGATCACAACGTCTTCATCCCGGTCGTCGACTGGTCTTTGCCGCTTGGCCCGTTCTGGTACGGCCTGCTCTTCCTGATCATCGCGGGGGCGGTCAACGGCGTGAACCTGACGGACGGTCTCGACGGGCTTGCGGCGGGGACCGGGATCATCGCGCTGCTGACGTTCACGGCGATGGCCGTGACGATCTACATCCGGTCGACCTCTCCGCACGGACGCATCGCCAACCGGCTCGACATCGCCTTCATCGGCGCGGCGCTGATCGGTGCGGCGCTCGGGTTTCTCTGGTTCAACGCCTTCCCGGCCGAGGTGTTCATGGGCGACACCGGGGCGATGGCGATCGGCGGCGGGCTCGCGGCGATGGCAATCATGATGAAGGTCGAGCTGCTGATGCTCTTCGTCGGCGGCATCTTCGCGATCGAGGCGATCTCGGTGATGCTTCAAGTGCTCTCGTTCAAGTACTGGGGGAGACGTATCTTCTTAATGGCGCCACTGCATCACCACTTCGAGATGAAGGCGTGGTCCGAGACGAAGATCATGGTGCGCTTTTGGATCGTCACCGCGATCTTCTGCGCCGCGGGCTTCGCGCTCTTCTACAAGTACTACCCGAACATTCGCCCGCATTCGTGAGAGCGCTCGTCTACGGCCTCGCGCGTTCGGGCCGCTCGGCTGCCGAGCGGCTCGACGACCCCGTGCTGGTCGACCGCTCGCTCGGGAACGAGAATGACCTCTCGCTGCTCGACGGCGTCGAGGTGCTCGTCAAGTCGCCGGGGGTTCCCGGCGAGGTGCCGCTCGTCGCGGCCGCGCGCGAGCGTGGGATCCCCGTGTGGTCGGAGATCGAGCTCGGCTACCGGTTGCTGCCGGACGCGAAGTTCGTCGGCGTCACGGGCACGAACGGCAAGACGACGACCGCCGAGCTGCTCGGAGCGATCTTCCGCGCCGCAGGCCGTGACGTCGCTGTCGCTGGTAACGTCGGCACGCCGCTCACGTCGGTGCGCTCTGCCGACTGGGTCGTGTGCGAGCTGTCGTCGTTCCAGCTCGAGGACGTGCACGAGCTGGCCTGCGAGGTCGCGGTGCTGCTCAACCTCGAGCCCGACCACGTCGACCGCCACGGATCGTTCGAGGCGTACCGCGACGCCAAGCTCCGGGTGTTCGAACGTTCACGCACGCAGGTCGTACCGCGTGGGCTCGGTCTGCCGGGGATCGAATTCTCAGCAGACGACGAGCTGCCCGCCGAGCCGCTGATCCGCGGCGCGCACAATCGTGAGAACGCGGCGGCGGCGACCGCGGCGGCGCGCGTGAGCGGGATCGCGGACGAGGACATTGCGGCCGCGCTGGTCACCTTCCCGGGCGTCCCGCATCGTCTCGAGCTGGTCGGTGAGCGGGACGGCGTGCGCTACGTCAACGACTCGAAGGCGACGAACGTGCCCGCTGCTCTCCGTGCGCTCGCTGCGTATGCCGACGAACCGGTGCACCTGATCCTCGGCGGCTCACCGAAGGGCGAGGACTTCGCACCGCTGGCCGCCTCGATCGGGCCCAACGTCAAGTCGGTGCACCTGATCGGGGAGGAGGCCGAGCGAATCGGTGAGCTGATCGGCGGGCACCGCGACGGCGATCTCGAGACGGCTGTCGCACACGCCGCACGGCTCGCGGAGCCCGGCGACGTCGTGCTGCTCAGCCCGGCGAGCGCGAGCTACGACCAGTTCGAGAATTTCGAGCAGCGCGGCGAGGCGTTCCGGGCACTCCTCGCATGACTCGCTTGATCCTGGTTCCCTCTTCGACCAGGATCATGAGTTTTTCGCATTGCCGATGCGCTCCCGAGAAACTTGAACCTGGTTCCAACCCCGAACCAGGTTCAGTTCGGGTTCGGGCCAAGCGCTAGGAGTCCGGCGCTTCCCCGCGAAACCAGCACGGATGAAGCGGGGAGAGCTCCATTCCAGATTGCTGATCCTGGTCACGCTGGCGCTGGTCGCCTTCGGGCTCGTGATGGTCTACAGCGCCACGTCGGCCGCGGCCGCGGTGGGCGGCAAGGACCCGAGCTACTACCTGAAGCGCCAGGGGATCTACGCGGCGCTCGGGATCGTTCTGATGATGGTCGCGCAGCGCTGGGACTACCGCCGGCTGAAGGCGCTCGCGCCGATGTTGATTCTTGTCTCGCTCGGCCTGCTCGTCGCGGTGCTCGCGATCGGGCCGGCGATCAACGGCGCGCGCCGCTGGATCTCGCTCGGGCCGGCGGTCTTCCAGCCCTCCGAGCTGGCGAAGCTCTCGCTCGCCATCTGGGCTGCGGCGTACCTCTCACGACGGTCTGCGCCGCGTGACCTGCGCGAGCTTTGGCGCCCCGTCGGCGCGCTCGCGGCAGTCTTCTGCGTGCTGCTGATCCTCGAGCCGGACATGGGAACGGCGATCGCGCTGATGGTGATGCTGATCGGGGTGCTGGTCGTCACCGGCACGCCTGCGCGAACCCTGGCCGCCGCGATCACGATCGCCGGCGCGCTCGGGACGTTTGCGATCTGGATGGAGCCGTATCGTCGCGCACGCTTCTTCGCGTTTCTCGATCCGTGGCACGACGCGCAGGGCACCGGGTTCCAGATCGTGCAGGCGATGATCGGGATGGGGTCGGGTGGGATCTTTGGCGTGGGGCTCGGCCAGGGCGTCCAGAAGATCTTCTATCTGCCCGAGGCGCACACCGACATGATGCTCGCGAACATCGGCGAGGAGCTTGGGCTGGTCGGCGTCGTCTGCGTCATCGGCGCCTATGCGCTCTTTGCCTACGCCGGCTTCGCCATTGCGATGCGGTGCAAGGATCCCTTCGGCAAGCGCCTCGCCGCCGGGCTCACGGTCCTCATCTGTGGACAGGCTGCGGTGAACATGCTCGCCGTCATGGGGAGCGCCCCGCTGACCGGCATTCCGCTTCCCTTCCTCTCCTACGGCGGCTCGAGCCTGGTTGTTCTCCTCGCCGGAGTGGGAATTCTCCTTAACATCGCTCAACGTGGCAGTGCAACGGCAGCTTCGGTGTCTGATCGCAGCCGGGGGAACGGCCGGACACGTTCTGCCCGCGCTCGCAGTGGCGGACGCCCTGACGGAGCGCGGCGTCCACGTGACGTTCGCCGGGTCGCCGGATCGCGTCGAAGCGCGTCTGGTTCCTGACGCGGGCTACGAGCTCGACACCTTCCGCATCACCGGTTTCCCGCGCCGGCCGTCGATCGCGCTCGCGCGGTCGCTGATGCTGGCCGGCTCGGCGCCGCGCGCCTGCCGCCGGATCTTGCGGGCGCGGCGGCCCGATGTCGTGCTCGGCGGTGGTGGCTTCGTCGCCGGGCCGATGGTCTTCGCCGCGTCGACGCTCGGTATTCCGGCGGCGCTGACCGAGGCGGACGCGCAGCTCGGCCTTGCGAACCGGCTCGCGGCGCCGTTCGCGCGGCGGCTCTTTCTCTCGTATCCGATCGAGACGCGGTACCGCAAGAAGGCGCGCGTCGTCGGCAGGCCGATTCCGGCGCAGTCGCGTCCGGTGCCGCAGGAGGAAGCGCGCGAGATCTTCGAGCTGCCGCAGGACGCGCGCGTGCTCGCGGTGTTCGGGGCGCTGGCCGGCGCGCGGGCGCTGAACGAGTTCGTCGCGGAGACGTGGGGCCGCAGCGGGCCGCCGATCCTGCACATCACCGGCGAGCGCGACTTCGAGGCGGTGCGGCGCCGTGTCGGGCGCGACGACTACCGTGCGCTACCGGAGACCGAGCGCTTCGGCGCGGCGATCTCCGCCGCCGACCTCGTGCTCGCGCGTTCCGGCTCAACGGTGTGGGAAATCGCCGCTGCCGGCCGCCCGGCGATCTTCGTTCCGTATCCGTTTGCCACCGGCGATCACCAGGCGCGGAACGCCGAGCACTTCGTGCACGCCGGCGGCGCGATCATGGTTCGCGAGCTCGACCTCGACGACGTGCCCGATCTCGTGCGCTCGCTGCTCGACGATCCCGAGCGGCGGCGAGAGATGAGCGAAGCAATGCTGCGCACGGCGCGGCCCGACGCCGCGGCCGAGATCGCCGACGAGCTCGTCGCAATGGCACAGCATTTCGCGGAGCAGCAGCGGTGAAAGCCCGCCGTCTGTGGTTCGTCGGTATCGGTGGCTCGGGACTGAGCGCGTATGCGCAGCTCGCGCGCGCGTGGGGTGCCGAGGTCGGAGGGTGGGACCGCGTGCGCACGCCGTACCTCGAGCCCTTGGCCGGTGCCCCGATCGAGATCGCGCCGGAGCCGGTCGTGCCCGGCGGGTGGGAGGCGGTCGTCTCATCCGCCTACCCCTCGGTCCCGGGCATGCGCCGCGCTGAGTTCCTGAAGGAGCTCGTCTCGTCGCGTCCGGCGATCGTCGTCGCGGGCACGCACGGCAAGGGAACGACCGCCGCGATGATTGCGTACGTCCTGCGTGAGACGGGCCGCGACCCTGCGTGGCTGATCGGAGCACCCGTGCCGCAGCTCGGCTCGAATGCGGGCTTCGGCGCGGGGTACCTCGTGGTCGAGGCGGACGAGTCGGATCGCACGGTCTTTGCGTTGCCGGCGGAGATCGCTGTGGTCACGAACGTCGAGCTCGACCATCACTCCGAGTTCGCCTCCGCTGCCGAGCTGGAAGAAGCGTTCGACACGTGGCTCGCCACCGCGCAGAACGTCGTGCGCGATGCGCCGCCGCTCGAGGGGGAGCTGGCAATCCCGGGCGCGCACAACAGGCAGAACGCCGGCGCTGCGCTCGCCGCGCTCGAGCTCGCAGGCGTGCCGCGCGTCGAAGCCGAGCCGGTGCTCCGCCGGTTCACCGGCACCGGTCGGCGCTTCGAGATCCACGAGCATGGCGACGTGACGATCGTCGACGACTACGGCCACCATCCGACCGAGGTCGCGGTGACGATCGCGGCGGCGCGCGAGCGGTTTCCGGATGCGCGGATCCGCGTGCTCTTCCAGCCGCATCTCTATTCGCGCACACGGCATCTCGCAGAGGAGCTCGCCGCTGCGCTCGCCGCTGCGGACGACGTGACAGTCACCGATATCTACCCTGCGCGCGAGCAGCCTATGCCGGGCGTGACGGGCCGACTGGTGATTGACGCCCTCAGCGACCGTGGGGTGCTGGCGGGATATACGCCGCGCGTCGAAGATGGAGCCGCGCGGCTGGCGCGCCGGGCGCACCCCGGCGATGTGCTGCTCGTGATCGGCGCGGGCGACGTCGACCGCGCCGTCGGTCTGCTGCAGCGCTAGCGTCTCTCCATGATCGTGGAAGAGAACGTCACGCTCGCGCGTCATACGACGATCGGCACCGGCGGCCCGGCGCGTTGGTTCGGGCGTCCCGCGTCGGTCGACGAGTTGCAGGAGCTGCTCCGCTGGGCCGACGAGCGAGACATTGCGGCGGAGGTGGTCGGTCTCGGATCGAACCTGCTCGTCCATGACGGCGGCGTCGACGCTCTCGTCCTCAAGCTGGCCGGCGACCTCGCCTCCGTCGCCGTCGACGGCGAAGCGCTCATGATGGGTGGCGGCGCCGCGAACGCGGTCGGTCTCCATCGGGCGCGCGCAGCGGGGCTCGGCGGCTTCGAGTTCGCCTCCGCGATCCCCGGCACGGCCGGCGGAGGTGCACGTATGAACGCGGGGGCCTACGGGCGTGAGTGGCGTGACGTGCTGATCGATGCGGTCGTGGTCGACGCGTCTGGGCCGAGAACGCTCGACGCGGAGGAGCTCGGGCTCTCATATCGCCACTCGAACCTCGCGCGCGGCCAGGTCGTCGCACGCGTGCGCTTCCGCCTCGAGCCGAGCTCGCCGGCGGACGTGAAGGCAAACGCCGCCGCGCTGCTCGCTCAGCGCAAGGCCACCCAGCCGACCAACAAGCGCACGTTCGGAAGCGTCTTCAAGAATCCGGGCGAGGGCCCAGGTGCCGGGCGGATGATCGAGGAGTGCGGGCTGAAGGGGCACCGGATCGGCGGGGCGATCGTCTCGCCCAGGCACGCCAACTTCATCGAGAACGTCGATTCGGCGACCACGGCCGACTGCCTCGCGGTAATGGTCGAGGCGCGCCGCCGCGTCTACGAGCGGTTCGGCGTCGAGCTCGAGCACGAGGTGCAGTTCCTCGGGCCGCTCGAGCTGCCGGCGCTCGCCTCTCTGTAGGGGAAGGGAGCGGGGCGGCGAAGAGTCGCCCTGTGGCAGCCCGGAAGAGGTCGACCTCCCGCACCGCGGCGCTGCCCGCACGCCGTGCGGCACCGCCGTTGCAGCTGGCGCGGATCGCGCCGTCCGGCCGCTCGGTCCTGATCGGGCTCGCGCTCCTCGCACTCGGGGGCGGTGGTTACGTCGGCGCGCGGGAGACGTCCGTCTTCGCGGTGCGCACGATCGACATCCGCGGCGGAGATCAGGCGCTCCAGGCCCAGGTCAAGACGGCGCTCGCGGACGAGGTGGGGCAGAGCCTCCTGAAGATCGACGGCGACGGACTCAGCCGCCGCATCGCGCCCCTGCCCGGCGTGCGTGGATTCCAGTACGACCGTGCCTTTCCGAACACCTTGCGCATCGTCCTGCGTCCCGAGCAGCCGGTGCTCGTGCTCCGCCAGAGCAACAAGGCCTTCCTGGTTGCCGCGAGTGGTCGCGTGATCCGGCCTCTGGCACATTCGCGTCTCTCTCACCTCCCACGGCTCTACGTCACGCGCGACGTGCAGGTGCAGGTCGGAGCGCCGCTCCCGGGCTTGGCCGGGGCGGCGGCCACGGCGCTCGCGCCGTTGCGCGGCGCTCCACTGCCGGGAGGTGTCCGTCTCGTCCGGGGTGGAAAGGAGCTGACCCTCGTCCTCGGCGGCGGGCTCGAGGTACGGCTCGGCGACCATGGCGACCTGCGGTTGAAGCTCGCGATCGCCCGCCGGATCCTGCGCGCGACGACCGCCGCCGCGACCGGCGGCGACTACCTCGACGTCAGCGTGCCGGAGCGTCCGGTGCTCTACCTCAAGTCTCAAGTCGGAGGTTGAGGTCGAGGGTTATGCGGGTCGAGAGTCTGCGGCACCGCGTTGACAGGGCAGGAAACCATCCGTACCCTCACGAAGAAGGAGGACTCGACAGCCCCACCCTGCACTTAAGCTTGAGTGTCGAGGCACACTGATGGTTATGAGGACACCGCGATGAGAGATCGCTCGGGGAACTACTTGGCCGTGATCAAGGTCGTCGGCGTGGGCGGTGGCGGAACGAACGCCGTCAACCGCATGGTCGATGCCGGGCTCACGGGAGTCGAATTCGTCGCCGTCAACACCGACGCGCAGGCGCTGCTGATGTGCGATGCCGACGTGAAGATTCACATCGGCGCGAAGGCGACGCGCGGTCTCGGTGCCGGCGCGGATCCCGCCGTCGGACGCGAGGCCGCGATGGAGACCCGCGACGAGCTGAAGGAGGCGCTGAAGGGCGCCGACATGATCTTCGTCACCGCGGGCGAGGGGGGCGGCACCGGCACGGGCGGTGCGCCGATCGTCGCGGAGATCGCACGCGAGCTCGAGGCGCTCACGGTGGGTGTCGTCACGCGACCGTTCGCGTTCGAGGGGCGGCGTCGCTCGCAGCAGGCCGAGCAGGGGATCGCCGAGCTCGCCGACAAGGTCGACACGCTGATCGTGATCGAGAACGACCGGCTGCTCCAGGTCGTCGAGAAGAAGACGCCGCTCTCCGATGCGTTCAAGCTGGCCGACGACATCCTCCGTCAGGGCGTGCAGGGCATCACCGACCTGATCACGGTGCCGGGGATCGTCAACCTGGACTTCGCCGACGTGCGCACGATCATGCGCGACGCGGGCTCCGCGCTGATGGGAATCGGGAGCGGCCAGGGCGAGAACCGCGCAGCCGAGGCGGCGCGGACCGCCGTCAGCTCGCCGCTTCTCGAATCGTCGATCGAGGGCGCGACTGGCATCCTGCTCAACATCAGCGGCCCGCCGGACCTCGGGCTGTTCGAAGTCAACGAGGCCGCCGAGGTCGTTACCGGCGCTGCCGACCAGAACGCGAATGTGATCTTCGGCGCCGTGATCGATGAGAACCTCCGGGACGAGGTGCGGGTGACCGTGATCGCGACCGGCTTCGGCACGCAGCGCCGCCGCCGTGCGCGGGCGGCCGTGGGCGAGAGCACATCCGGGGACCGGGCGCCGGAGTTCGACGCCGGCGACGCGCTGGATGTCCCGTCGTTTCTTCGCGACGAATGATGTTTAGGGGCGCCGCCGCCCGGTAATCAGGCGGGTGCCCTCTCGGGACTGGAGTGCAGTCCCACACGACCCGGTCCGAAGCCCTGTCAGCGATGCTGGCGGGGCTTCGTCCTTTTCGGCGCGGCCTGGGCTCGGCGAGACATGCTGGCGGCAGCCGCCGTGAAGTGCGCTTCACACCCCTGACCGTCTCTCGAGGAGGCGGGGTCGCCGCGCCACCCTGTCTGGCGGTGGTTAGCATCGCGCCGGATGCAAACGCTCCGCAAGACGCCTCTCCACGATCGTCACGTCGCCCTCGGCGCGCGCATGGTCCCCTTCGCCGGGTGGGAGATGCCGGTCCAGTACGAGGGCGTAATCCAGGAGCATCGAGCTGTGCGAACGGATGCCGGAGTCTTCGACGTCTCGCACATGGGCGAGCTCGAGGTCGAAGGGCCGACTGCACGGGATCTGCTGCAGGCGACGCTCTCGAACGACGTCGACAAACTCGAGCCGGGCCAGGCGCAGTACACCCTGGTCACGAACGACGACGGTGGGATTGTCGACGACGTCATCCTCTACCGCCTCGACGACCACCGGTTTCTGATCGTCGCGAACGCGTCGAACGCCGACGCTGTGTACCGCTGGCTGAAGGAGCGCGAGCGACGCGGTTCCGACGTGCGCGACGTCTCCGCCGACTACGCGCTGCTCGCCGTCCAGGGGCCGAAGGCGCTCGAGAAGCTTGGCCTCGCGCCCGCGAAGGCTTTCACGTGGGAGATGGGGGAACTGGACGGCGTCGAGGTGATGATCAACCGCACCGGTTACACCGGTGAGGAGGGCGTCGAGCTCGCGTGCATGGCCGACGATGCGGAACGGTTGTGGGATGCGATCCTCGCGCGCGGTGTTGCTCCGGCCGGCCTTGGTGCGCGCGACACGCTGCGGCTCGAAGTCTGCTACCCGCTACACGGCAACGACATCGGCCCGCAATGGGACGCAATCTCGTCGGGGTTGGGCTGGGCCTGCGCGCTCGACACGGAGTTCACGGGCGTCGAGCGCTTGCGCGCGATCAAGGCGGAGGGCCCGGCGCAGAAGCTCGTTTCGTTCGTGATGACCGACAAGGCGATCCCGCGTCAGGGCATGAGCATCGAAGGCGGTGGCGAGGTCACTTCCGGCACGCAGTCGCCGATGCTCGATATCGGGATCGGGATGGGCTACGTCCCGGCGGGCTCGAGCGCGTCGGGCACCGAGCTCGTGATCGACGTGCGCGGCAAGCCTCGGCGCGCGAAAGTTGCCAAGAAGCCCCTCTACAAGAAAGCGAGCGCGTAAATGGCGGCGAGCGAGTCGTATCCGGACGATCTCCAGTACCACCCCGAGCACGACTGGGCGCGCATCGAGGGCGACGAAGCCGTGCTGGGCGTCACCTGGTACGCGCAGGACGCGCTCGGCGAGCTCGTGCACTACGAGGCGCCCGACGTCGGCTCGACGGTCACGAAGGACAGCTCGTACGGCGAGGTCGAATCCGTAAAGGCCGTCTCGGACCTGATCTCGCCGCTCTCCGGCGAGGTGCTCGAGGTCAACACGAAAGTGGTCGACGCGCCCGAAACAGTGAACGAGGATCCGTACGGCGACGGCTGGCTGATCCGCATCCGCATGTCGAGCCCCGACGAGCTCGCGCAGCTGCTCGACGTTGCGGCGTACAAGAAGGTATTGGAAGAAGCGTGAGCTATCTCTCGCTGACCGACGCCGATCGCGAGGAGATGCTCGCTGCGATCGGGGTTTCCTCGATCGACGAACTGTTTCGCGATATCCCAAGGGGAGTTCGCTATGGCCGCGAGCTCGACATCGCGCCCGCGCTCACCGAGGCGGAGCTGCAGCGGCACATGGAAGAGCTCGCCGGCAAGAACGTCGTCGACGAGGTCTGCTTCCTCGGCGCCGGCATCTACGACCACTACGTCCCTGCCGTCGTCGACGCGGTGCTGCAGCGGGGTGAGCTCTTGACGGCGTACACGCCGTACCAGCCCGAGATGAGCCAGGGCGTGCTGCAGGCGATCTTCGAGTACCAGACCGCGATCTGCGAGCTGACCGGAATGGATGTGTCGAACGCCTCGGGCTACGACGGCACGACCGTCGCGGCCGACGCGTGCTTCGTCGCGAAGCACGCGACGGGCCGCACGAAGATCGTCGTCACCGAGGCGACGAACCCGCAGGTGCGCCAGGTGATCAAGACCTACGCGCCCGGCTTCGGGCTCGAGATCGTCGAGGTGCCACACGAGGGCGGCGCGACCGATCCGGACCGCGTGCGGGAGTCGGCTGTCGACGCGGCAGCCGTCATCTTCCAGCAGCCGAACTTCTTCGGGAACCTCGAGAACGCGCCCGAGCTCGCCGCCGCGGCGAACGAGGCGGGGGCGATGCCGATCGCGCACGTCGACTTGGTGTCACTCGGCGTGCTCGAGGCGCCGGGCAAGTACGGCTGCGCGCTGGCGATCGGCGAGGGCCAGTCCGCCGGCAACTCGATGAGCTACGGCGGCCCGCACTACGGCTTCCTCGCCGCACGTAACGACTACATCCGTCGCCTGCCGGGACGCATCGTCGGCGAGACGGTAGACGCCGCGGGTGAACGCGGCTATGTGCTGACCCTGCAGACCCGGGAGCAGCACATCAGGCGCGAGAAGGCGACGTCGAACATCACCACCAACCAGACGCTGCTGGCGCTCGCAGGGCTGGTGCACCTGAGCTTGTTGGGACCGCGGGGGCTCCGGGAGCTGGGGGAGACCTGCATGGCCCTCGCCGCCTACGCGAAGGAACGGCTTGCCGATGCGGGGCTCGAAGCAGTGTTTCCACAGAAGGCAACGTTCAAGGAGTTTGCAGTACGCACCAGACGGCCCGCCCGCGCGGCGCTGGCGGCCGCGCGCGCAAGGGGCATCTACGCCGGCTACCCGCTTGGACGGGACTACGCCGGACTGGACGATGCATTGCTCGTCGCCGTGACCGAGAAGCGCACCGTCGAGGAGATCGACCGGCTGGTGGAGGCGCTGGCGTGAAGCTGATCTACGAGAAGTCGCAGGCCGGCCGTCGCGGCCTCGGTGTCCCGAAGCCGAACCTGACGGTGCCCGAGGTGCCGCCGGAGCTCGCGCGCAAGAGCCCGCCGCGCCTCCCCGAGCTCGCGGAGCCGGAGGTGCTGCGGCACTTCACGAAGCTCTCGACGCGCAACTTCGGGATCGACACTGGCTTCTATCCGCTCGGCAGCTGCACGATGAAGTACAACCCGCGGGTCAACGAGCGCATCGTCGGCATCCCCGGCTTTGCGAACCTCCATCCGCTGGTCGAGGACGACGCGGCGCAGGGGGCTCTCGAGCTCGAGTGGCACCTGCAGGAGATCCTGCGTGAGGTGACCGGCCTCGACGCGGTCTCGCTCCAGCCTGCCGCCGGGAGCCAGGGCGAGCTGACCGGATTGATGCTCTTCCGCGCGTACTTCAAGGACAAGGGTGAGGATGCGCAGCGGCGGAAGATCGTCATCCCCGATACCGCGCACGGCACGAACCCGGCGAGCGTGACGATGGCCGGCTACGAGCTGACGCCGGTGAAGACCGACGCGCGCGGGAACATCGACGTCGAAGACCTGCGCGGCAAGGTTGACGAGCACACTGCGGGACTCATGCTCACGAACCCCTCGACGCTCGGGCTCTTCGACGAGAACATCGAGGAGATCCGCGACATCTTCCACGGCGTCGGCGCACTCATGTACTACGACGGCGCGAATCTCAACGCGGTGTGCGGCATCTCGCGCCCGGGCGACATGGGCTTCGACGTCGTGCACATCAACCTGCACAAGACGTTCTCGCAGCCGCACGGCGGCGGCGGCCCCGGTGGCGGCCCGATCGCGGTGCGCGAGAGCCTCGAGCCGTATCTGCCCGTGCCCGTTGTCGTGAAGGAGGGTGCAGGGTTCCGCCTCGAGTACGACCGCCCGAAGACGATCGGCAAGGTGCGCGCGTTCAGCGGGCCCTTCGGCGTCTTCGTCCGCTCGTACGCGTTCATCCGTTCGTACGGCCCGGGGTTGAAGGAGATGAGCGAGGTCGCGGTGCTGAACGCGAACTACATCCTCGCGCGCCTCAAGGAGGCGTACGACCTCCCATTCGACCGGTTGTGCATGCACGAGTTCGTGCTCAGTGCACGGTCGCTGAAGAAAGAGCACGGCGTCAGCGCGCTCGACATTGCGAAGCGGCTGATGGACTACGGCTTCCATCCGCCGACGATCTACTTTCCGCTGATCGTTCCCGAGGCGCTGATGATCGAACCGACGGAGTCCGAGGCGAAGGAGACGCTCGACGAGTTCATCGACGCGATGCTCGCCATCGCCCGCGAAGCGGCGGCAAGCCCAGAGTTGCTGCACGACGCGCCGCACGATCGTCCCGTACGCCGCCTCGACGAGGTGCGGGCGGCGAAGAACCCCGTCGTGCGCTACCAGTTCGAAGACCATCCGGCCGAGCACGGCGCGGGCGATCGCCAGCTGGAGGCGCAGAAGGGCGCCTGAACGCGGTTCGCGAGGCGAGCGGTTACTGCAATCATTGGACGATGTCGCCGCTCGACGCGAAGCAGCGGGCAAGCCTCCCTGACAGCGCGTTCGCGTACATCGACTCGCAGGGGAAACGCCGGCTGCCGATCAACGATGCGGCGCATGTTCGGAACGCTCTGGCGCGGTTCAACCAGGTGGTGTTCGAGGACGAGGCCGCTCGTGACGGCGCGCGCACGCGGTTGTTGAGGGCGGCGAAGAAGCACGGCGTCGTTCCGATCGGCTTTGTGAGCGCGCAATTGCAACCGCAGCGACGGCTGCCCAAGGGCCAGGTGACCTTCCTGCTGACAGATATCGAAGGTTCCACGGCCTTGCTCGCGCGCCTGGATGATCGCTACCCGTCGGTCATCGCCGCTGTGCGTCGTGCGATGCGAAGCGCGGTGCAGCGGGCCGGTGGACGCGAGGTCGATGCGCGCGCCGACGATCTCTTCGCCGCCTTCGAACGGGCTCCGGCCGCCCTCGAGGCTGCGCTGGCGATCCAACGGGCGATGCGCGCCGGCCCCTGGCCCGAAGGGATCGACGTGCGCGTCCGAATTGGAGTCCACAGCGGCCGTCCGACGTTGACCGACACCGGCTATGTCGGCCTCTCCGTTCATGCGGCCGCACGCATTTGCTATTCGGCACATGGGGGCCAGATCGTCGTCTCGTCCGCAGTGCACTCGGCAGTGCTCGACTCGCTCGCCGACGGAGTCGCCCTCAAGAGCCTTGGCGCCTGGCGGTTCCAGGGCCTAGGCGAGCCGGAGCATCTCTACCAAGTCGAGGCAGCCGACTTGCTCGCCGACTTTCCGCCACTCCGCGCCGCTGTCCGGGTCGAGCATGGCCGGCACGCCTGAATCTACGTACGACGGAGGGAAACGACATGCCCGAGAACCAGTACCACGAGCCGCCCCGCGAGCTCTCGCAGAAGACTCGCACGTTCGCACGCATGATCACGTCGCTCGTCGAGGAGGCCGAGGCGATTGGCTGGTACGAGCAGCGGATCTCGATCGAACAGGACGCTCAGGCGAAAGCGATCATGCAGAACGCGCAGCAGGAAGAGTTCAAGCACTTCGCTATGGATCTCGAGTTCCTGTTGCGGCGCACGCCTAAACGGCGCGTCGCGTGCCAGGGCGTGCTGTTCCACGAGGGCGACATCGTGGAGCTCGGGGAGCAGGCCGAGGAAGCTGAGGATGACGCCGGGTAGCGGGTTGGCCGGAGCATGCGAGTGCGGAGCGGTTCGCTACCGGGTTGCGGATGAGTTTCGCAACGCGGCGAACTGTCACTGCTCGCAATGCCGTGCCGCGACCGGTTCGGCGTTCAAGCCGTTCGCAGGGATCGAGCGCGGGAAGCTCGAGGTCACCGACGGCCTCGGCAGCTTGTTGATCGTCGGCGAGCTCGACTCGAACCACACGAGGTGTGCGGTCTGCGGGTCGCTCCTTTTCTCCGTCGTGCGAGACGGCGCCTATGTGCACGTCGCGATGGGAACGCTCGTCGATGCTCCGAGCATCCGGCCCGACCGAGCACATCTTCGTCGGCTCGAAGGCGTCCTGGTTCGAGATCACAGACGACCTTCCCCAGCACGAGGAGTACGGCTAGGGCGTTTACCCGTCGGCGACGGTCCGGCTCACATCACCTTCGCCGCGACGTGCACCATGGAATCGTTCACCGTCGTCGTCGAAAAGGGGTCAGAGAATGGGTTCGTGGCCGAGCGTCATCGGTGCGATCACGCTGTTCGTCGAGGACATGGAGGCGACGAAGCGGTTCTACGGAGAGGTCTTCGGCCTGCCGGTGATGTTCGAGGACCACAGCTCCGCCGTCTTCAAGTTCGAGAACACGCTCATCAACCTGCTGAAGACCACAGCGGCAGTGGAGCTCATCGAGCCGGCGACGGTAGCGAGTCGTGACGCCGGAGCCCGTGTGCAGTTCACGCTTGGCGTTGACGATGTGGATGCGATGTGCGCGGAGTTAGCCAACCGCGGCGTGGAGTTGCTGAACGGTCCGATGGACCGGCCCTGGGGTATCAGGACCGCGAGCTTCAGAGATCCCGGCGGCCACATCTGGGAGATCGCCCACTAACTACTCGGGCGGGCGACCCGCTTCAGGCCCGGATGCGTCGCATGCGCTTGTGCGCATGCGAGTGCGGGCGCGATGCGAGTAGGGCGAGCACTGCGACAGCGATGAAGTTGCGGAACGTCGGCTCGGGCCAACGCACTTGCGCGGTGCCGTGGAACCAGGAGGGATCGGCGACGAAGACGATCGCCGTGATCAGCACCTTGCCCGCCCAGCCCACGACCAGGAACATCGTCGCGAGCACGATTCCCCAGAAGCCGAGCTCCGGCAGACCCACGGCGGACGCGAAGTCGAGCACGTTCCACGCGAGCCAGAAGAGCAGCGGTCCGAGCAGGACCGTCGCAACGAGTACCGCGAGGGCAACGGCAAGCCCACCGGCCACGAGCACGCCGATCCCGAGGACCTGCAGCACGATACGGAGGACCGGATTCACGGCCCAAGTCTCTCACGCAGCTGACGCCGACGACGGCAGAGCTGCGTGCGAATGCCTTACGAGTCGGCCAGCGCCTCGCTGAGCCAGCGCCAGGCTTCCTGGACGACCCGGCCAATCGTCCCGATTAGGACGGCGCTCTCACCCATCGCCACCACGCGGAGCTACAGGCTCGTTCCTGCCGTGCCGATAGAAGAAGCGGGGCCGCCCGCCGCGGTGGGGAGAGAGCTTGCCGCAGGAGGGCGGCCCCGCCTCCTTATTTCCACCGGACCGCATCTCTCCTACCTGCGGTCACGTCGTTTGGGAGGCGCCCTCGACCTTGCGGAGACGTTTGACGTCCCCTTTACACAGGTTGCAGGCTCTTCTTTACAGAGGCGGGAACAGTGAGGTTGCGGCGATGGCAGAGGGGGTTCCGGGCGAGTGGGGAGAGCGCCCGGGACCCCTCTGCCGTCGCCTGAGTGCTGACCGCAGGCGTCGCAAACAAACGTCGCGTCACGTTCTCCCGAAAGCGGACGTCCTATTTGATGCGCGTCGGAATGCCGTGGCGGGCGAGGATTCGCAGCGCCTCTCGCGGTGCCACACGCGGAAAATCCTGACCGCTGACCCCTAGCCTGACGACGGCACGGCGACCTCCGGTCGCGGGGTAGAACCACCCGTGCTGGCTCGCTTGCTTCGGGCGGCTCGGCACTGGTTTCGCAGGCACACCCCAGAAGAGTGCAAGGTCGTACCGTGGGCGGTCGTCTCGCCAGCCTTGGGTCGGCCGATCGGCCGGGAGCAAGCTGGTCAAGAACGTCAGGTTCTCTCTCCAGCTCCCCAGCAGCACAGGCCGCTGGAGTCCCGGGCCGCTGACCAGGATGTAACGCGGCGCAGCAGCCTTGGCCGGAACTGCAACAACAGCAGCGGTCAGCACGACCGCGATGAGAGCTAGCAGGCGCCCCACGCCTGGATCAGCCATCTTGCGCCGTTCCATCGCATACCTACGACAGCCGACTGATGAGAGGTCCCGCTCACGCGGCACACGCTGTCGCCTGGGCTCGGCCTTCCTTGCCTCGTCGCCGGGCGGCGACAAGAGAAGCGGAGTGATTTGTCTTCTCAGCGCGCGCACACATAGCATCGCGCGCATGCGTGAGCTGCGCCCCGGCGTTTGGCATTGGCAATCGCCGCATCCCGACTGGAATAAGGAGCAGTGGTGGCCCGAGCTCGTCTCGTCGTACGCAGTCCAGGTCGGCGACGACTTCCTGTTGTTCGACCCGCTCTCCGTTCCGGACAAGCTGCGCGAGCCCGCGACCGCCGTCGTCCTGACCGCGCCATACCACGAGCGCGACGCCCGCCAGCTTGGCCTCCCCGTGCATACGCCGCCCGCCGACACCTGGGAGGATTGGGTCGAGAAGTTCGGCGTCGACTCCGACCGCGTGCGCGGAATGGAGAGTGATGACCTCGCCTGGCTGCGCGCGGGCGAAGGCGAAGGACACTTCCACGGTCTCGGACGGTGGCCGTTCGGCATTCACGCGTACGCAGGCCGCGAGAACAATGACCTGATCCTCTGGCTGCCGTCGGTCAACGCGATCGTGACCGGCGACTCCCTCTCCGATTTCGGCGAGGGACTGGACATACAGCTCGGCGGTCGCAAGCACGTGACCCGCGACGATGTCGTCGGACGGCTCCGTCCGCTGCTCGACCTACCGGTCGAGCTCGTGCTGCCCGCCCACGGCCGGCCTGCCGATCGCGCAGTGCTCGAACGGGTGCTTTCCTGAGCCGCGCCCGCCGGGACTGACGCGAGCGATTGCTGAAGCTCAGAGGACTCGCGTGCGCCGCCGCTCATCGAGAACGACATTGAGTTCCGCAATGCGCCCTGAGCGGGATCGAGTGTCTGTGCGCTTCCCTCTACGATTCGGGACCGATGAGGCTTGTGCTGATCATCGTCTCTGCCCTCCTCATGGCCGAAGCCGCTGGAGCTGCACTCGGCCCGCCGGTCATTCGGGAGCCATGGACGGCTCTGCCCTGTCCGGCACATCCGTCCTCAACCATCGAGATTGAAGGCTGTCTGGAACGAGACGTCACGCGCTCGGATCTGCGCATCGACATGAAGGCCGCCACGGTGTTCCACCTGATCAAGCGTGCGGGCGATCGTGCGACGTTCGTCTCCGCGGAACACTCGTGGCTTCAGTACCGCCGCCGCTCCTGTTCGGCGGTTGCGTCTGTCTACTCCGGCGGGAGCGCAGAGCCGGTTGCCTACTTGAATTGTCAGAAGACGCGCAATGCGCGACACCTCGCCGACCTCGCGGACTCCGAGCGGATCCTCCGCCAGCGATAGCGCGAGTCGCCTGGGGGAGCGTTCACAAATGCTCTCCGAGTCGCCTACCTCCTGCATCAATGAATCCGACGAGGTGGGGTTCGTCGGAGTCTAGGAATTCTTCGTCGTCCAGATCCCAGGCGGCGAAAGCGAAGTGTCCGTTGTGGACTGGCGTCTCATGGATGGTGTCCTGCCAGGAGACGAGGGCGGCGGCCGCCTGCTCTGGTGCGTGGCCGTAAAGGCGGATGACCCCGTGGCTGTATGAGAGGGTGCCGTTGCTGGTCGTCACTTCCGACCATCCAGTCTCGCACCGCACGTACAGAGATTCGAGCCAGTACCCGCTATCTCGCACGAGGAGGAACGTGACCGCCCGGTTCCCGTCTGGGGAGTGCGCCCAGGCGAGCAAGTCCATGCGCCCACGACTCCGAGCGGCGATCAACTCGACTAGATCCGCGTCAAGCTCATTCACCCAGACAGCGTAGGGCTTGTCCTCCGCACGCCTTACGCAGATCTAATCAGGCGTGCGGAGCGAGACCTGGGCCAGTGTTCGCGAGCGCACCCTTGACCCAACTGCACTTTGTGTTGACTCAACACAAACTGAGACGCGCGCATCGGCGTGCTCGGGAATGTGCCCTGAGCGGCGTCGCAGACCGGCAAGCGCCCGGCGGTGAACTAGGTCTGGAAGCACCCGGTCAGAGCTAGGCAACATCGCCTGCGCCAGTGTTCCGGGATGCACCCCTGACAGTCGAGATATTGCGCCAATCGACACCCTCCGACACGATTCGAATACTCGACCACGAAGCAGGGGGCCGAAATGCGTCTGCTCGCGATTGCGCTATTGGTACCGGTCGCCTTGAGGCCAGCGCTGCTCGCGCTGAGCCTCGTTCCAGTCGCGCTCGCACTTAGCGGCTGCGGCTCCTCGGCCCCGCAGCAAGCAACGACCGTGACCCCGGGCCAGTGCGGCAAGGGACCGATGAAACCGGTCACGATCGCGGAACTGATCGGAACCTTCCACACCAACCAGATCTCGCTGCGAAACGAACACTCCTGCCCGTCGCCGCCGATCCTCGCCGAAGCATCAAACATGCGCGTGGCCAGTGGGCCGCGCCAGCAACAAATCAGCGCCCGCGAAGGCGACGTCATCTGCACGATCCAACCGCGCTCAACCGGCCCGAAGGTGCGGCGCGCCCACTACCAGGGCGACGCCCAAACCTACGTGCAAACGCTGAACGTCGTCTGCGCCGTCTGGCCCAGCGACAACGCCCAAGCTGCCACACAGATCGACAACGTCGCGCGAGGCCTGCGCCAACTCGCACTTCTCCACCGCCACTGACACGTAGTCGCGCGCTGAGGAAGCGTTGCGTTGATCGCCGCGGCGATCTTCGGACGGTTGCCGCAGGAAACGCTGCGGTACTAGTCCTCAAGTCGAGAGGCAAACCACAGAATCAGGAGGAAAAGGAGAACGCATCCGACGACCGCTGGTACGAACCCAACCTGCCGCTGGAGCCATTCCGCCATCGGCACTCCCATGGTGGTGATGACGGCGGTTGCAGCCACTACCAGCACAAGGAAAACCAGGTAGATGCGACGTGCGCGGCGCGGAGTGAGCCAACGTGGGTACCTCAACTCCCACGCACGGTATCGCGAGCCTGTTCGGAGGTGTGACAACTCGCTTGCGCCAGCGTGTCGGAATGACCCTGAGCGAACAGGCCCGCCTCTTAGCTGGATCTCCTCTCCTTCGTTAGCTGTAGGAGACGTCGATCTGGACGACCGTGCCGTGTCGCATCGTGAAGGCTGTTCCCGGTGCGTCTGGCATCTGCCCCGCTGCGCGACTGCACCTTCCGTCACTGCACGTCACGTGGAGAGCGCGCAACTCTTGTCGGCTTGATCCGACATGCGCGCCGGAGCGAGTGTGGAAGCCAACCCACCTGGTTTCAAGACCCTCGACCCGCGTCGTCAGTCCATCGTGGAACCAGTAGTCGACGAGAAGTCGGCCTCCGAAGTATGAGACGAGACCACGACCCTTGGAGGTGCCGCGTCCTAGTGCCTTCTCGACGCTTTTCCGCGGCTCGTCCAACCGGATGCCTCCAATCGAATCGCCGAGCACGATCAGCCGGTTCTGGGGCGTCCGCTGCTGTGAACCGCTTTCCCCGCATGCAGAGAACACGGCAGAAGCGATGGCGAGCAGGGCCAAGGCCGTGACACCCTTCATCGGAACAACTAGAGCAGAACCGGCGGCGTCAGAACCAAGGATCTGCGCCTGGGCGACAGTCCTCACGCCCGAGCAACTCGGCTACGCGAGCGCCGAGTCCTCCCAGAAGCTCTCGAGCATCTCGGCGTCGCCGGTCTCGCCGGCGCCGAAGGCGAGGAACTCGAGGCCGTTGGGCCCCGCCTGGAAGCCGCGCCCCACCGTCGGCGCCACACGCACGACGTCCCACGGCTTCAGGTCGTGCGTCTCCTGCTCGAGCGTGATCTGCCCTGAGCCCCCGAGCACGACGTAGAACTCCTCTTGCCCCTCGTGCCAATGGCCAAAGGGCTGGCGGAAGCCGGGCGCGAGCTTCTGATAGCTGAAACCGCCCTGCTTGGCGTCCGTGGCGGCGCGACCGAAGCGCGCCTCGACGTTCGGCGACAAGCCGAACTTGACCGCCATGTCCTCCAGCTCCTTGATGTTCACGATCTTGTAGTCCGCGCTCACGCGGCACCCCTCCTTGGTCTGCGACTCTGTAGCTATGAAGACACGCAGACTAGGTCAGAACCTCGAAGTTTCGGCGCTGGGTCTGGGTTGCATGGGCATGTCGGAGTTCTACGGAACCGCTGACGAGGGCGAAGCGATCGCGACGATCCATCGCGCGATCGAGTTGGGCGTCAACTTCCTCGACACCGCCGACATGTACGGCCCGTTCACCAACGAGCGCCTCGTCGGTCGTGCCATCGGCGATCGCCGCGACAAGGTCGTCCTCGCCACGAAGTTCGGCAACGAACGGAACGAGGACGGCAGCTGGGTCGGCATCAACGGGCGGCCCGAGTACGTGCACAAGGCCTGCGACGCGAGCCTCGAGCGGCTCGGCGTCGACCACATCGACCTCTACTACCAGCACCGCGTCGACATCAACACGCCGATCGAAGAGACGGTCGGCGCGATGAAGGAGCTCGTCGAGGCGGGCAAGGTGCGCCACCTCGGCCTCTCCGAGGCGGCGCCCGACACGATCCGCCGCGCGAACGCGGTGCACCCGATCACCGCGTTGCAGACCGAGTACTCGCTGTGGGAGCGGAGCCCGGAGGACGAGATCCTGCCGACGACCCGCGAGCTCGGGATCGGCTTCGTCGCCTACAGCCCGCTCGGGCGCGGCTTCCTCTCCGGTCAGATCAAGTCGATCGACGACCTCGACGAGAACGACTTCCGCCGGCGCGGCCCGCGTTTCCAGGGCGAGAACTTCCAGAAAAACCTCGACCTGGTCGAGAAAGTCGAGGAGATCGCGAACGAGAAGGGCGTCACTCCGAGCCAGCTCGCACTCGCCTGGGTGCTCGCGCAGGGCGACGACATCGTTCCGATCCCCGGCACGAAGCGCGTCAAGTACCTCGAAGAGAACGTCGGGGCGGTCGACGTCGACCTCACTGAGGACGACCTGCGCCGGATCGAGGAGGCATTCCCGAAGGGCGCGACTGTCGGTGACCGCTATCCCGACATGTCGACGGTGAACCGTTGACGAAGGTCGAGAAGACCGAGGCACAGTGGCGCGCGGAGCTGACGCCCGAGCAGTACCGCGTGCTGCGCGAGAAGGGGACCGAGCGTCCGTTCGAAGGCGAGTACGACCACACCTTCGAGCCGGGCACCTACCACTGCGCCGGATGCGGCAAAGAGCTGTTCACAAGCGATGCGAAGTACGATTCGGGTTGCGGCTGGCCCGCGTTCTCGGCGCCTGCGTCCGAGGAGGCGATCGAGGAGGAAACCGACGTCAGCTACGGCATGACGCGCACGGAAGTCCTGTGCTCTGACTGCGGCGGCCATCTCGGGCACGTGTTTCCGGACGGTCCGCAGCCGACCGGGCTCCGGTACTGCATCAACTCGGCGGCGATCAAGCTGGAGGAGGAA
This sequence comes from Gaiellaceae bacterium, assembly GCA_045805985.1. Lineage (GTDB taxonomy): Bacteria > Actinomycetota > Thermoleophilia > Gaiellales > Gaiellaceae > PALSA-600. Next base: position 111,333 of record JBJMKA010000008.1, read on the forward strand.
TAGATGGCTGAGAAGAAGGCGACGTTCGGCGCCGGGTGCTTCTGGGGCGTCGAGGCGGCGTTTCGCCGCACTCAGGGCGTCACCGGCACCAAGGTCGGTTACGCGGGCGGCGGCGTCGAGAACCCCACCTACGGGCAAGTGTGCTCCGACACGACGGGCCACGCCGAAGTGGTCGAGGTGACCTACGACCCGGAGCAGGTGCCGTACGAGCAGCTGCTCACGATCTTCTGGCTCGAGCACGACCCGACGCAGCTCAACCGGCAGGGGCCGGACGTGGGCTCGCAGTACCGCTCGGCCATCTTCGTGCACGACGACGAGCAGCGCGCCGCGGCCGAGGCGTCGCGTGAGGCGGTGCAGGCGCGGTTCACGCGCCCGGTCGTGACGCAGATCGAAGATGCGCCGCCCTTCTGGGAGGCCGAGGACTACCACCAGCAGTACCTCGAAAAGCGCGGGCTCGCGAGTTGCACGCCGCGCCTCGCTGTTGTTTCGTAGCGACGTCTGACGGCAACCCGCACCTGCGGTGGGTATCCATCCTCAGGTACGGGTCGTCGTTCGTCCGTACGGTTCCTCGATTCCGCTTGGGTTCTTCGCGTTCGGGATCGGCATGTTCCTCTACGCGGCGCTTGACGCTCCGTGGGTCAAGGCAACTCAGGGCCATTCGATCGGCCTGTTGCTCGCGGGGTTCGTTGCCCCGCTCGAGCTCGTTGCGACGATCTTCGCGTTCCTCGCGCGCGACACGGTGGCCGCCGCAACGCTCGGGCTCTTTGCCGGGTCGTGGTTCGTGGGTGGGCTGGCGACGATGCAGGCAAAGCCGGGAGTCCTCGATCCCGCCGTCGGCTACTTCCTGATCGCCTTCACGGTCGTCGTGCTCCTGCTCGCCGCGGCCGCTGTCCTCGGGAAGCCGTTCATCGCGGTGCTGCTGTTCGTCTCCGCCATCCGCGGGCTGCTGTCGGCCGCCTACGAGCTCGGCGCCGGGCAGGCCTGGAACCACGTCGGGGGCTGGCTCGCTCTCGCGATCTTCGTGATCGCGATGTACGGCGGAATCGCGTTCCTGCTCGAAGACGCGCTCGGCCGGACCGTGCTTCCGCTCGGGCGCAGGGGAGGCTCGCGCGAAGCGGTGGAAGGCAGTCTCAGCGACCAGCTCCGCCGGCTCGAGGACGAGGCGGGTGTGCGCCACACCCTCTGAGGGCACGTGACGACCATGACGCTCGAACCTCCGACACCACGGCCCGACCCGATGCCAAGCCCGCCGGTGCCGCCGGATCCCGGTCCGCCGTCGCCGCGGCCGGAGCCGATGCCGCTCCCGCCGGATCCGAACCCACCGCAGATCTGAAACTTGTGAACCTGGTTCGGCCGGCACGCCACCGGCAACGCGCCGCGCCGGGCACCGGCGAATCAGGTTCGGCCCTAGAGACCGAACCTGATTCGCGCAGCCACTGACGGACCTCACCGCAGTTCGCGCCGCGCACGAACCAGCAGGTTCGACCGCGGACGTGCCCTCGTGCCGCCGTTGTGGGACGCTTAACGCGTCAAGAGCCGGAAGAACAATCCGCCCGTGGGGACGGCCCGCAGCTTCGCCCGCAGTTCAGTCGCAGTCATGCCGCTCCTTCTGTTCTCTCCGCAGGGTGGTGGTGGTGGTGGTGTGGTTGGGGCCCCGCCGCACAGGGCCCGTGACCACCATGACGCATCCGGGGTCGGTTGACCAAGCCCCCGATCGGTGGTTCACCGCCGAGGTTGACTTATCCCGGGGCCGACGCGGTCTCGCGCTCGCGCTTGCGCTTCGAGGCGCTGCTGGCCCGTTTGGAGGCGGAAAGCTCGACTTTGCGGAGACGCACCGACTTGGGCGTCACCTCGACGCACTCGTCGTCGCGGATGAACTCCAGCGCCTGCTCGAGGGAGAGTGGGCGCGGCGGGATCAGGCGGATCAGCTCGTCCGCCGAGGAGGCACGCATGTTCGTCAGCTTCTTCGGCTTCGAGGCGTTGACGTCGAGGTCTTCGCGCCGCGAGTTCTCGCCGACGACCATGCCCTCGTAGAGCTCGTCGGTCGGCGCGATGAAGAGCGACCCGCGCTCTTGCAGGTTCTCGATTGCGAAGCCGGTCGCCTGGCCGCGGCGATCCGCGACGAGGCTGCCTGTCGGCCGGGTGCGCAGCTCGCCGAACCAGGGCTCCCACTTCTCGAAGACGTGGTGCATGATCCCCGACCCGCGGGTCTCGGTCAGGAACTCCGTGCGGAAGCCGATCAGGCCACGCGCGGGGACGAGATACTCCATCCGCGCCCACCCCGTGCCGTGGTTGACCATCTGCTGCATCCGGCCCTTGCGCAGTGCGAGCAGCTGCGTGACGACGCCGACGAACTCTTCCGGGACGTCGATCGCCACGCGCTCGACGGGCTCGTGCCGCTTCCCGTCGATCTCGCGCACGAGCACCTCGGGCTTGCCGATCGTCAGCTCGAATCCTTCGCGCCGCATGATCTCGGCGAGCACCGCGAGCTGCAGCTCACCACGGCCCTGGACCTCCCACGTGTCCGGGCGGGGCGTGGGGAGGACACGCAGGGAGACGTTGCCGACGAGCTCTTGGTCGAGACGCTGCTTGACCTGGCTCGCGGTCAGCCGGTCGCCCTCGGTGCCGGCGAGCGGAGAGGTATTGATGCCGATCGTGATCGAGAGGCTCGGCTCGTCGACGACCGTGACGGGAAGCGGGCGCGGGTCGTCCGGATCGGCGATCGTCTCGCCGATCGTCACCTCCGGCAGGCCGGCCAGCGCGACGATGTCGCCGGGGCCCGCCTCATCGGCCGAGACGCGGTCGAGCGCCTCGGTGATCAGCAAGTCGACGACGCGCGCGTTCTCGATCTCGCCGTTCGCGCGGCACCAGGCGATCTGCTGGCCCTTCCTGAGCGTGCCGTGCCGAATGCGCAGCAGCGCGAGCCGGCCAACGTACGGCGACGCGTCGAGGTTCGTGACGAGCGCCTGCAGGGGATGGTCCGGGTCGTACGTCGGCGGCGGGATCGCCTCGAGCAGCGTCTCGAACAGCGGGGTCAGGTCGTCCGCAAGCGCGCTTGGATCGAGCCCGGCCTGACCGTCGCGTGCGATCGTGTAGACGATCGGAAACTCGATCTGCTCCGCGGTCGCGTCGAGATCGAGAAAGAGCTCGTAGACCTCGTTCACGACCTCGTCGACGCGCGCGTCGGGACGGTCGATCTTGTTCACGACGAGCACGACCGGCAGGCGCGACTCGAGCGCCTTCCGCAGGACGAAGCGCGTCTGCGGCAGCGGGCCTTCGGAGGCATCCACGAGCAGCAGGACGCCGTCGACCATCGTCAGCCCGCGTTCGACCTCGCCGCCGAAATCCGCGTGACCGGGGGTGTCGATGATGTTGATCTTGACGTCGCCGCGCTGAACGGAGGTGTTCTTGGCGAGGATCGTGATGCCCTTCTCGCGCTCGAGGTCGCCCGAGTCCATGACGCGCTCGTTGACGTCTTGATTCTCGCGGAACGAGCCGGACTGCCAGAGCATCGCGTCGACCAGGGTGGTTTTCCCGTGGTCGACGTGGGCGACGATGGCGACGTTGCGCAGGTCATTGCGCTGGGCGAGGGCCTTAGCGGTCACGGCGAGGCAGGGTAGCGGGGGGTTAAGGATCTGCCGCCCTCGTGCCGAAAGAGACTTCATGCGGAGCGGGCTCAGAGAGCGGCAGCTGCCCGTCCTCGTGGTTGGAGCGTCGGCCGCGGCCGCCCCGGCCGTCGTCCACGTCCTCTGGGGGGACGTCAAGGTCGACCTGACGGGGGAGATGCATTTCTACTCCGTGGGCATCAGCGCGCTCGTCGCGGGGGCGGCGGCACTCGGGCTGACCGTCGTGGGCGCGAGGCGCTCCGACACGCGCACCGTCGTCATCGGTACGGCCTTTGCGGTGATGGCGAGCTTGCTCGCGCTGCATGGCTTTGCCACGCCAGGCGTCTGGTTCGGGAACAACGGCGTGGTTGCGTTGACGGGCGGCGCGACCTTGCCGGTCGGTGCGCTGATTCTCGCGATCTCCGTATTGCCTTTGCCGCGCGTCCTGCAGAGCGTGCGGCCGCTGCTCATCCTCGAAGGCGTGTTGCTCGTGGTCGTCCTCGCGCTCGGCTTCTCGGGGCTCGCGTGGCCCAGCCTCGTCCCAGCCGTGCCGGAGCCGAACAGCGACGCGGCCATGGCGCTCCTCGTGGGCGGCCTCGCTGCCTACGGGTTGCTCGCGCTCCGCGCCCTGCGGACGTTCCTGCTCACGCAGCGCGCACTCGACCTGGGCGTGTTCGTCGGCCTGGTGTGGCTTGCGACGGCGCTCGTCCCGGCGCTGACGCAGGACTACACGCAGCTGGGCTGGTGGATCGGGCACGAAGTGGAGCTCGACGGGATCCTGCTCGTCGGGATCGCCGTCGCAATCGATCTCGCGCGCGCAGCGCAGTCACGTCCGCTCGCGGGCGACCTCCGCGGCGGCGATCTCGTCGCCGCCGAAGACACCTTCCTCGGTTCGCACGTGCGGGCACTCACCGTTCGTCTCGCCGACAAGGACGAGTACACCGAACGTCACACGCGCCGCGTCGCGCTGCTCGCGGTGCGAGTCGGCGAGCAGCTCGGGCTCTCGGCGAGTCGTTTGCGCACGCTTGCGATCGGAGGCCTCGTCCACGACATCGGCAAGCTGTCAGTGCCCGACGCAATCCTCAAGAAGCCGGCAGCGCTCGACGACGAGGAGTACGAGGTCGTGCAGCGGCACCCGGAATGGGGGAACAAGCTGCTCAGCGAGCTGGGCGGGTTCTCGCAAGCGGTCCGCCAGCTCGTTCACGACCACCACGAACGCCTCGACGGGGCGGGCTACCCGCGCGGGCTGAAAGCAGGCGAGATCGACCTCGACACGCGGATCCTCACCGTGTGCGATGTCTACGACGCGCTGATCTCGAAACGGGTGTATCGCCCTGCATGGACGCACGAGGACGCGATGGACCTGCTGCGCCGCGAGAGCGGCACCGCCTTCGACACGCGGTGCGTCGCCGCGCTCGAGGAGGTGGTCGGACGCGGGGCAGCCCGCACCGAATTTACGGGGACCCCGGTCACTGTGTCTTGATCGCCGCGTGGACTTCCTGAGCCAGACCGAGGATCGTCTTGTTCAACTCCTCGATCCGTCGGCTCTGCTCGATGAGAAGCTCGTTCTGCTTCTTCTCTTCCTGGATCATCTCGTACTGCTGATCCGCGAAGACCTGCCGGCGGGCGTCGGCGCGGTTCTGGCTGATCATCACGAACGTCGAGAGGAAGATCGCCTCGAGGCTGACGATCATCGTCAGCAGCCCGAACGGGTATTTCTCGACCGGGATCGAGACCCAAAGTGCGAACCAGAGGATGTGGACGTAGACGAACGCCATCGAGCCTGCGAAGGCGGTGATCGCGTCGGCGATCCGGCTTTGGACGCTGGTCGCGCGGTTCTCTTCGTGCTTCAGCAACGCGGGCGAGATCGGGCTCTTCCGCACCAATTCGTGTTGCACCGTCTCGAGGAGCCGATCCGCGATCATCGTTCGCGCCTCCATGGTTGGACGTCGGGCGCCTGCCGCGGTCCGGTTCGGAGTCTGCGCTACCGGTCGGACGGGTTGGTTCGGCTACAGCTACGCCGTCGCGGCCAACTGCCCGCAGGCAGCTGCGATGTCGCGGCCGCGCGTCAGTCGCACCGTCGGTGAGAACCCTGCGGCATGCAGCGCGTCCTTGAACTCCGCGATCGTCGTGCGCGACGAGCCGTCGTACATCCCCGTCGGGTTGTACGGGATCAGGTTCACCTTGAAGATCCGGCGGTCGAGCAGCGCCGCGAGCTGCGTCGCGTGCGCGACCGTGTCGTTGACGCCGCCCAGCATCACGTACTCGACGAACACCTTGCGGCCGCGCAGCTCGAAGTAGCGGTGGCACTCGCCCAGGACATCGTCGAGGGGATACCGCTCGTTGACAGGCATGATCGAGCTCCGGAGCGCGTCGGCCGGCGCGTGCAGCGACAGCGCCAGGCGGATCGGCTCCTCGACCTCGTCGATGAAGCGTGTCAGGCCCGGCAGCCAGCCGACCGTCGAGATCGTCGTGCGCCGATGTGTCACCCCGAGGTCCGGGAGCCGGCGCGCGGCAGCGAGCACGTGGTCGAGGTTGAGCATCGGTTCGCCCATGCCCATGAACACGACGTGGTCGATCGGCTCGACACGCTTGAAGTGCAGCGCTTGATCGAGGATCTCCCAGGCCGTGAGATTGCGCCGGAACTGCATCTGGCCCGTCGCGCAGAAGCTGCACGTCAGGGGGCAGCCGGACTGGGACGAGACGCACACCGACCGCCGTCCGTCGCGGAACCGCATCAGCACCGCCTCGAGCGGATGGCCGTCGTGCGTGTGGAAGAGCGCCTTCACCGTTCCGTCCAGCGACTTCGCCTCGTCGACGAGCGTCAGCGTCGAGAACGGCACCCGCTCCTCGAGCAGCGTCCTCGAGCCGGCCGGGAGATTTGTCATCTCGGCGTAGGAGCTCGCGCCGCGCGCGACCCACTCCCATACTTGCTGGGAGCGGTAGGCAGGCTCGTCCGCCAGCAGGTCCGAGATCAGGTCGAGATCCACCGGGCCAAGGTAGCCGGGCGTCACTAGATTGTCGGCGTGATCGATCTCCGTTCGGACACCCAGACGAAGCCCTCGCAGGCGATGCGCGAGGCGATGGCGCGCGCCGAGGTCGGCGACGAGCAGGAGCGCGAAGACCCGACCGTCCTGGAGCTCGAGCGCCGTGGGGCGGAGCTGCTCGGCCACGACGAGGCGGTGTACCTCCCGACGGCGACGATGGGCAACCAGATCGCCCTGTCGATCCTCGGCGAGCGGGGCACGGAGCTCGTGGTCGAGGAGACGGCGCACATCATCGTCGCCGAGCTCGGCGGGGCCGCGCTTCACTCCGGCCTGCAGACGCGTACGCTTCCCGGCTTCCGAGGACGCCTCACCGCGGAGCAGCTGCACGCGACGATGCGTGCGGACGGGGGCTTTCACACCCCGCGCACCTCGGTGCTTGCGCTCGAGAATCCGCACAACACCGCCGGTGGCGTCGCCTGGCCGATCGACGAGCTGCGCTCGCTCGTCGGCACGGCGCGTGAGATCGGCGTGCGTGTGCACCTCGACGGGGCGCGGCTGATGAACGCGGTCGTCGCGACGGGCGTGCCTGCTGCCGAGATCGGTTCGCTCTTCGACACGGTCACCCTCTGTCTCTCCAAGGGGCTCGGCTGTCCGATGGGCGCGCTGATCGCCGGCTCGCACGAGCTGATGCGCCGGGCACGCTTCGAGAAGCATCGCTTCGGTGGTGCGCTGCGGCAAGCGGGGATCGTCGCCGCGGCGGGGCTGTACGCGCTCGACCACAACATCGAGCGGCTTGCCGATGACCACGCCCGTGCCCGGCGGCTCGCGGAAGGGTGGTCGGCGTCGGGTTTGTCGATCGACCTGGAGCTCGTCGAGACGAACTTCGTGCAGGTCGACGTGGGTGCGCTGGGACTTGGGGAGGACGAGGCAATTCAGCGCTTGTTCGACACCGGCGTTCGCCTGTCACACACGATGAAGCCCGGAATCCTGCGCGCCGTCACGCACCTCGACATCACAGACAAGGACGTCGAGCGCGCGCTCGAGCTCGTGCCGCAGGCGCTCGGGGCCCGGTCTCAGCCCGCGAGAGCGTACGCCACGACCATCACGCCGTAGACGGCGACGAGGACGAAGCCTTCCCAGCGGCGCGAACGGCCGTCCCAGACGACCCATGCCGCGAACAGCGCGGCGGCGGCCATCGTGACGATTTCGATCGCCCGGAACGACAGCGGAAGTCCTCGGCCGGCAATCCAGGAGAGGAGGCACACCGCCGGCGTCACGAACACGGCGACCTGCATCGACGACGTGATCGCGATCTCTGTCGCGAGCGTCGTGTTGCCGCGCCTCGCGATCACGACGGCGCCGCCGTGCTCCGCCGCGTTGCCGACGATCGCGACGATCACGACCGCGATGAAGAACTCGTTCAACCCGACGGCATGGCCGAAGTGATCGAGTGAGTGCACGAGGATCTCCGATACGAGCGCCGTCGCCGTGGTCGCGACTGCGAGGACGCCGATCGACTTCGCTAGCGACCACGCGTGCTCCGCCGGCGCCGTTCGTTCGGCCGCGCGGTGGATACGCAAGTTGCGGATCGTGATTACGACGTAGGCGGCGAGCAGCACGATCGAGACGGGGATCGAGACGAGGAAGAGCGAGTGGCGCTCCTGCGAGCCGCCGCGCCACGAGAGGACGGAGGGGATCGCGAGCAGCGCGACTGCGCCGAACACCGCGAAGAGCTGCACACGCAGGGAGCGCGCGTCGATCTTTCCGTCGCCGCCGGCGATCATCGCGGCGCCGAGCACGAGGAGGATGTTCGAGACGACGGAGCCGGTCAGCGAGCCCCGTACGACCCCCGGCAGGTTGTTCGCGACGGCGAACAGCGCGATGATCAGCTCGGGGGCATTGCCGAAGCTCGCGTTCAGAAAGCCGCCGACGCCGGGGCCCGTGTGCTCGGCCGCGTGCTCGGTCGCATCGCCGATCACCCAGGCGAGCGGGATCAGCGCAAGCGCCGCGATGATGAAGAGGGTGGTCTCGTCGAGATCGAAGACGAACCGGCCGAGGATCGCGACGGGCGTCAGGGCAAGCAACGCCCAGAGGATCCTCGTCGCCACGTCGCTAGCCTAGCCACCCAGTGATCGAGGCCATCCTGTTCGACTGGAACAACACGCTTGTCCAGTTCACGTGGGACGACGAGCTCCTCGAGGAGGGGCACCGGGTCGGACTTGCCGCCGCCGGGAGCGATCAAGACGCGGCGGCGTTCACGGAGCGCTACCGCGAGCTCGTGCTGAACGCTGCAACCCCGAATGACGACTACGGCGATCTGCTGCGCGACCTCGGCGTGCTGGACGCCGACAGGTTCATCGACGCGGAGCACGAGGTGTGGCGTCCCGCACACGAAGCGCTCGGCTCCGCGCAGGCACTCCTCGACTCGCTGCGCAGGCGTGGCATCAAGACCGGCCTCGTCGCGAATTCGTGGCCGGATCCCGCGCGCCTGCTGCGCGCAGACCTCGAGGTCTTCGGGCTGACGGAGCAATTCGACGTGATCGTGTTCTCGGACGAGGTCGGATTCCGCAAGCCCGAGCCGGAGATCTTCCTACATGCGCTCGCGCAGCTAGGCGTCGATCCTGAGAATGCAATGTTCGTCGGCGACCGGCTCGATACCGATGTGCAAGGCGCAGCCCGGGTGGGCATGGCTACCGTTCAAGCACTGTGGTTTCGCGCAGACGACACACCCGGGATCGAACCGGATTTCCTCGCCTTCACGCCGATGGACGTCCTGAATGCGGTCCGGCGATTAGCGCTCTGAGGACCGAAAGTCAAGTCTTGCGGTTGTCCGCAACCACTCGGACAATGCGCTCATGACCCAAGAGCGGACTGCCGCGCCGGCGCTCCCACTTCGTCCTCAGGACGAGATGGAATGCCGCCGCTGCGATGTTCACTGTGACAAGGTCGTCTATCCCGGCGCGTGCCTCTCCCGCGGGTGCCCGTTCGTCTACTCGTACGAGGCGTGGGGCCACACGTACGTGGGGTGCATGCAGAAGGTGTACGAGGTTGAGATCGACGTCGACATGCTCCGCGCAGCCGAGGCGCGCAAGCCCGGCTTCGGTGCGATCCGCGCCATGCGGCGGCCACTCCCGATGTGCAAGGCCGAGATCGAGCCGACCTACGAGTCGCGCTCCGAGAATCTCGGCTGCGTCAACCCGGAGTTCCACGAGCTGCCCGTCGGCGAGCCGACGTTCCGGGTCTTCGCGCAGATCAAGAACGACTGAGCAACGCGTCCTCGCGGCGCCGACGGACGATGCGGGCGGCAAGCCACGCCAGCAGCGCGAGCACGGCGATCGGTGTGCCGATCGCGAGCGTGTAGACCGCACCGATCCCGAGCCACGTCAGTGCGACGACGATGCCGTGCAGCGGCCCGTGGCCCTGCTTGTGCGGAACGACTGCCTTCGCGCTCGTCAAGTGAAGCCGCACGGTCGCGTAGTGCGCGGCGCGGCGAGTTGCGGCCGCGGCGCGCTGAAGGCGTGCGATCTGCGACTCGAGCGCGGCGATGCGGCGTGCAGTCGACGCCGACGGTGTCTGCGCGCGCAGTTCCTCGAGCTGCTTCTGAAGGCGCGCGATCTTGCGGTCGGTCGCGTTCAGGCCTGCCTGCTTGTCCTGGATGTCGACCTGCTCGCTGGTGATCGTTCCGAGTGCCGACAGCCGGGTGATCGCCTCCTGGACGTGAGCGCGTGGGACCTTGAGGATCAGGTCTGCATTTGCGACGTTCGCCTGCGAGGTTGCGTGGACCGACGTCGGGTAGCCACCGAGTGACGATGCGACGCGCAACGCGCGCTTGACGCCGTCGGAGACGGCGGTCGCACTCTGTAGCCGAAGTGCGAGGTACGCGGCGTAGGTCTGCACGCGTCCCGGGGCACTCGGCACCGCGAGCTTTGCGGCGCCGCGGGCTGCGTCCCCGGTGGCGGCTGGGTTGAGTGCCCTGGCATCGAGATGAGGCTGAGCGGTGCGGACTTCCCCCTGTGCTGCTTGCAGTGTGGTTTCCGTTCCCGCGGCTCGGTGGTCGGTCGGCCGCGTGAAGACGACCGTCGCTGCAACCGCGGCAGCGACCGGCAGCGCGACGACGAGCGCGCGGCGCCAGGTGAACCGGCGGTTGCGGGTTGTGTCGGCTGCTGCGATCAGACGCACGCGGTCGCGCAGCTCGGGCGGAGCCGTGATGCGCGCTCCGCGCAGCTCGGCGCTGAGGTCACGCTGCGACATGAAGGGCCTCCTCCAGCTTCTTGAGCGCCCTGTTCAGGCGCGTGGTGCAGTTCGTGGGCGAGATGCCCAAGACGGTGGCCGCCGTGACCGCGTCGAGGTCGAGGACGACGCGGAGTGCGACCACCTCGCGTTCGCCGGCGGTGAGGACGCCGAGCGCCATCTGCAGGTCGTGCGAAAGACCTTCGGCGAACTGCTCCTCGAACCGCTCCGGCACGGCGGCGAGCTGCTCGCGCCGCGTGCGTCTGCGTTCAGAGCGGAAATGGTCGAGCGCGACCGTGCGTGCGACTTGGCAGAGCCACGTGCGCGCCGAGCCGCGCCGCGGGTCGAAGCGGTGCCAGAGACGCAGCGCGCGCTCGAATGTCTCGCCCGCGAGGTCATCCGCCGCGGCCCGGTCACCGGTGAACCAGGCCAGGTAGCCATAGACGTCGTCGAGGTGGGCCTCGGCTGCCTGCGCAAACGTCATCTCACATGTCATACGCCGCCTGGGGACGAGTTGTCACAGTTTTGTGCTTGTGTCTGACACCAGCCGTGTCTGAACTGGGCGCGGCTCGAGGGACGGTGTCAGACACCGGTCCAGCGCGCATGGAGGTCACGCAGCTTCTGGATCTCGTTGGCGTTCGGGCCGCGCTTGTTCTCGCCCGGGACCTCGAGGTACGCGCTCAGGTGCTGGAACGCGGGATGGGCGAGGAAGGCACCGAGGTTCTCGCCCATCAGGCCCTCGCCGATGTTCGCGTGGCGGTCGCGGTTCGAGCCGAGCTCCGCGGCGGTGTCGTTGACGTGCAGCGCGCGCAGCCGGTCCAGGCCGATGCGCGCATCGAGCTCCGCGACGAGCGAGTCGACCGCACCGCGATCCGTTACGTCGTAGCCCGAGACGTAGAGGTGGCACGAGTCGAGGCAGATTCCGAGACGCGGATGGTGATCGAGCCGCTCGAGCAGGGTCGCGAGCTCCTCGAGCGAACGTCCGATCGTCCCGCCGGCGCCGGCGGAGTTCTCCATCAAGAGCCACGTGTCGCCCTCGCAGCGCTCGAGGATCTGCGTCAGCGCCGCGCAGGTCCGCTCGAGCCCGGCCTCGAAGCCCGCGCCGAGGTGCGAGCCGACGTGGAAGATCACCGCGTCCGCCTCGAGTGCGCAGGCGGCGTCGACCGTGCTGCGCAGCGTCTGGATCGACTTCGCGTAGATCTCGTCGTCCGGCGCCGCGAGGTTGCAGAGGTAGAGCGCGTGGCAGACCACGCCGCCGATGCCCGCCTCTCGGCGCTTCTCGCGAAATCGCTCGATCGCCTCGGGCGTGTGGTTCGTCGGCCGCCACATGCGGGGGCTCTGGGTGAAGACCTGAGCGCAGTCGCCTCCGATCGCCTGGATCCGGTCGATCGCGGTGTCGATTCCGCCGCTTGATGAGACGTGCGCCCCGAATTCCACCGCGTCCCTACGATAGAGACGCATGAGCGTCCGCGTTCGCATGGCCCCGAGCCCCACGGGCTTCCTCCACATCGGCGGTGTCCGCACCTTCCTCTTCAACTGGCTGTTCGCACGTCAGCAGGGCGGCGAGCTGCTGCTGCGGATCGAGAACACCGATACGAGCCGCGAGGTGGAGGAGGCGGTCAGTCAGATCAAGAGCTCACTCATCTGGCTCGGGATTGATTGGGACGGCGACGTGAAATTCCAGCTCGACACCGCCGATACCGCGCGCGCTCTCGCGCAGCAGCTGCTCTCCGAGGGCAAGGCGTACGAGGATGAGGGCGCGATCCGGTTCCGCCAGCCGAAGGAAGGCACCGTTTCGTGGAATGACGTCGTGCGCGGCGAGATCGAGTTCAAGAACGAGCTGCTGCCCGACCTCGTGATTGTCCGCTCCGACGGCAGGCCGACCTACAACTTCATCTCGCCGGTCGACGACATCACCGATCGGATTACCCATGTGATTCGCGGCGAGGATCACGTCTCCAACACGCCTTCGCAGATCAACATCCTGCGCGCACTCGGCGCCGACCTGCCAACGTACGCTCACGTGGCGAATATCAACGGTCCGGACGGTCGTAAGCTCTCGAAGCGTCGCAACGCGGTGGCGCTCGATGACTTCCGGAACGAGGGCTACTTGCCCGCCGCGCTTTTCAATTTCCTTGCGCTGCTCGGCTGGAGCTACGACGACAAGACGACGATCATGTCGCGCAAGGAATTGCTCGAACGCTTCTCGCTGGAGCGCGTCGTGCCGAGTCCGGCGACGTTCGACTATCAGAAGCTCGACTGGATGAACGGCGTGTATCTCCGCGATTTGCAACCGGACGAGTACGCGCACGATCTGATCAGGTGGCTGCGCGAGCAAGGCATCCCTTGGCCCGAGGACCGGGTGCGTGCGACCGTGCCGATCGTGCAGGAGAAGATCGAGAAGTTTTCGCAGTATCCCGACTTCGTCCGCTTCCTCTTCGAGCCGGTCGAGCCGGCCGCCGGGCTCGACGAGCGCATCCTCCGCGCAGCACACGACCGGCTGGCGGCTGTCGAGCCGTGGGACGCGTCAGTGATCGACGAGGAGCTGCGCGCGCTGGCCGAGGAGCTGGGGGAGAAGCCGCGTCAGGCGTTCCAGCCGATCCGGCTGGCCGTGACCGGCTCGAAGGTCTCACCCGGGCTGTTCGAGAGCCTGGAGCTGCTCGGCAAGGACGAGTCGCTGCAGCGCCTCAGCGCGGCCGCGGCGGCCTGAGCGGCTTCGGCGGAGCAAAGGGGTCGAGTGCCCGCTGGAAGGCCCGCCACGCCGCGAGGCGGAACTGGAGACTCGGGCGCGGCAGGGGGACATCGGCTGGTCTTTCTCGCTGTGATCCCGCGCCTGCCGGGGGGTGGGCCGGGCGGCGATTTAACATTTTCAATACCTGGAACGTCGGCGGAGAGCCTGTGGTTACGGCTCCCGCCGCGACCGGCTTGACGCTCCCCTTACACTCCGCGCCGATGCAGGAGCCCCTGGTCAGGGCGCTGGTCGTCGACGACGATGCTGCGCTGCGGATGCTCTGCCGCGTGAACCTCGAGCTCGAGGGGTTCGCCGTTCGGGAGGCAGCGACCGTTGCGGAGGCCGAAGCGGCGATCGCCGCGGAACGCCCGGATGTCGTGCTCCTCGACGTGCACCTCGGCGGTGAGCGGACGCACGACCTCCTCGCGCGGATCCGCGCCGCAGCGATCCCGGTGGCGCTCGTCACGGGGTCGGTCGACATCCAGGACTACCGCGACCAAGCCGACGCCGTCCTCGGGAAGCCGTTCGCCCCGCGAACGCTTGTCGAGACGGCGCAGCGGCTCGCTAGGGTTGAACAGTGAGCGCGACCTCAGTCCTCAGTCCGACCGAGTTCCAGTCCCGCCTCGAGCGCTACCTCTTCGAGCGCTCGGAGGAATGGCGCGCGGTACGCGTCGGCGAGAAGGAAGTGTCGGAGCAGGCGGAGATCGTGCGCCGCTTCGCCGACCTCTTCAGCCGCGAGCAGATGGAGGCGCTGCAGGAAGCCGAAGCCTCGACCGGCGGCGACGACCGCGAGCTCCTCTACCGGCTGCGCAAGACCTGCGAGTCGGGCCTGATCTCGGCCCAGCTCGCCGAGCGCGAGGACGAGCTCGAGAACCGCCTGCTCGCGGAGCGCGTGACGTTCCAGGGGGAGGAGATGCCGTTGCGGAATGCGCAGGCGAAGCTCGCGGTGCTCCCGTTGTACGCCGTCCGTGAGGAGCTCGGCGTGGTTCAGGCCGAGGCCAGCGCGAAGTTCAACGACGACCGGCTCGATCTGCTGCGCACGACTGAAGAGCTCGCCGCCGAGTACTCGGGCATCGCCGACGCCGTCGAGCGCAACGAGGAGGAGAAGGACATCTCGCTCGGCGGGCTCTCGCGCGCGCTCAAAGCGGCAAGTGATGACTCAACACAAAGGTATGGCGTGCTGCGCGACCGCTGGTTCACGAAGCTGCTCGGCGATGAGCGCGAAGACGTGCCGTCGAGCTACCACACCGCATACATGCGGAGGCTTTCGCCGCTCGAGTCGACGTACACGAAGGATCGCGCGACGGAGATCTGCCTGCAGACGCTCAACGCGCTCGGCTTCGACCTGAATGCCCAGCCGAACATCAAGCTCGATCTCGACGACCGTCCGCAGAAGTCGCCGCGCGCGTGCGTGATCGCCAGCGACCCGCCGAAGGTCGTGCACCTAATCACGCGGGCGCAGGGTGGGCTCCACGACTACCAGGCGTTCCTCCATGAGGCCGGTCACGCGCTGCACTACGCCGGTTGCGACCCGCAGCTGCCGTACGTGTTCCGCCGTATCTCGCGCGACCATGCGCTGACCGAGATCTACTCGTACATCGTCGAGGCGATCTCACGCGAGCCGGAGTGGCACGAGCTGTACTTCGGGCTTTCGCCGGACGAGGCGCAGGAGAACGCCGAGGCGACGACCTTCCTCGAGGCGCTGCTCTACCGCCGCTACGAGGCGAAGCTGCGGTTCGAGCTCGACTTCTGGTCGCGCTTCAGCGACGACGGCGGTGACGCCGGCATCTACGAGCGCTTCCTCACCGAGGCGACGGGCATCCGTTACAAGAGCGACAACTACCTCTCCGACATGGACGCGGGCTTCTACTCGGCGGACTACCTGCGGGCGTGGATCCGCTCGGCGCAGCTGCGCGACCACCTCGTGAGCGAGGTCGGAAGCGACTGGTGGCGTAACCCGAAGACGGGCACGCTGCTCACCGATCTCTTCCGCGAAGGCACGAAGCCGACGAGCGAGGAGATCGCCGCACGGCTCGGCTTCGATCCCCTCGACACGAAACCGCTCCTGCGCGAGATCGGGACGTAGACGATCTAAGGAACTGCCTCACGTCCCAGCCTCAGCCCGTAACTGGGAGTCAACGCTGACGCCGAGCAGGAACGCAATCGCAGATACGTGCAGGTAGATCAGCAGCAGGATCACGCTGCCGAGCCCGCCGTAGAACGACGAGTACGACACGGTGCCGATGTAGACGCCGAAGCCGATCGTCGCGACGATCCAGCTGATCGCCGAGAGGAGCGATCCGATCGTGGCCCAGCGGACCGGACGCTTCTTGGCCGGCACGATCCGGATCACCACTGCGATCGTTATGAGCAGCAGCACGAGCGCGATGAGCCAGCGCAGCAGGAAGAACGCCGCGCTCGCGACGCCGTGCGGATGTACGAGCCGTCCGCCGAGCACCACGACCGCGGCGGTGAAGATGCAGACGATCACGATGAGCCCGCCGCCGAATGAGACGAGTAGCCGCCGTGTCCAGGATCGACTCTCGCGCGCGCCGTAGATCGCGTTTAGCGGGGTCATCATCGCGCGCAGCGCGGCAGCCACGCCCCAGAGCGTGATCGCGAAGCCGACCGTCGCCCAGAAGAGCGCCCGGCTGGACATCACCTTGAGCGCGGTGCGGTTCGCGATCCCGAATGCGTCCGCCGAGAGGTGGGCTCTGAGCGTCGGTGCAATGTGGTGTGTGTAGACGGGGCGCTCACCCAGCAGCGAGAGCCCCGCGAGGGCGAGAAGGGCGAGCGGCAGGACCGCGTAGAGGATCTGGAACGCGATCGCGCTCGAGTACGTCAGCAGATCATGGCGCGAGAACTCGTCGGCCACGCCCTTCGCGAGCTTCTCGAGCTCGACTTTCGAGAGCTTCAGCGGTCCTGCTCGCGCCGCTCGTCCGGCGAACTCTCGTCCTGCGGCGCGCCGCCGGGGCCGCTCATCGCAACGCCCTCCGCCTCGACGACGTCGGTCGGCTCCGCGTTGCGATACGACGCGTCCTGCAGGCCACCGCGCGGGTCACCCTCGCGCTCGAGCGCAGCCGGATCGCCCTGCTGCTTGTTCGCGCGGTGCTGCTCCTTTTTCTTCCAGCGTCCGAACATGCGGCGCGGATACCCGCAGCCGCGCTTCGCTACACTGCCCCGCGTCACCGGGCCCATTCGTCTAGTGGCCTAGGACACCGCCCTCTCACGGCGGCGGCACGGGTTCGAATCCCGTATGGGCCTTTAAAGATCTGCACAGCTAAGCGACTTTGGCTTAGCTGTGCAGGTCGTGGGTGTCAGCGGCGCGCGAGTCCGCAACTGCTCGCGGAAAGGCAGCGTGAGTAGCGACCGGCTGCTCGACGCCTGCGATCGCGGTTCAGGCAGCCGGTTTGTCGGTATCGATCCCTTCGCGTGCAGCGACAGCCTGGAACCAGCGATCGAGCGTGACGAGGTTCGTCGTCGGCACCGGCGAGATCACGACCTCGACGCCGACAAGGCCCCTGGCCTCGATGTACTGGCGGAGCGCCTCGGCGCCTGCTGCATCCACGGGCCTCATCGTGCTCGTGACTTCTTCGGATTGCTCCTATCCGATCGGCTGAGATTCCCTGCCGCTTCGGCCAGAGACCAGCGGCCATCATGAGCGTTTGGCGGATCGGCTCGTACGTGATTGGGCGTTCCGCTTTAGCGGCGGTCGCGCAGCGCTTCCTCCGCCTCGGCGAGCTCGGCCGCGACGCGCTCTGCCTCGGCGCGCTTCTGCTGCGCTTCCCGGCGGAGGCCGGCCAGCATCTGCTCGGCCTCCTCGACGTCGTGCTCTGCTTCCTGCGCGTCGGCCGACAGGCGCTTCGCCTCGGCTCGCAGCGTCGAGACGCGCTCCCGGGCCGCGCGGGCGACTTCGTCGCCGCGCCGCGCCGACGGCTTGACCGCCTCGAGCGGGCCGAAGCCGACGGCCTTCAGCTCCTCCGTGAGCCGGCCACGCTCGAGCAGCGGACGCGCCGCAGCGTCGACCGCGGCCGCGCGTAGAGTCTGCGAGAGCTTGTCGAGGAGCGCCGAGGTCGCGCGGTCGCCGAACCGCTTGCGCGCGGCCGTGAGCAGCGCGCGGATCGCCTCGCGCTCGGCAGCAGCGGCATCCGCGACCTCGTCCTGCTTCGCGTTGCCGGCGAGCGCGCGCTGCTGCGTGTCGCGCAGGCGCTCGCCGGCCTCGAGGAGCGCGGCCGTCAGCTTCGGCTCGTCGCGCGCCAGCCGGTTGGCCGCCCAGGCGACGACGGTCGGCTTCTTCAGGCCGCGCACCTCGGCGGCGGCCTCCGACTGGTGCGCCTTCCGGAGCCGTCCGACGAGATCGTTGCGCGCTTTGGTGAACTCCTCGAGCGGAAGGTCGTAGAGCGCGTCGAGCTCGCGGTCGACGTCGGGCACGGATGCGAGTGGCGGCGCCATCAGGTGCGCGCGGCCGCGGCAGCCTGGTCCGACAGCCGCTGAGCGAGCTGCACGCGCTCGTCGTTCTCGCGCACCCCGAGGTTCACCTCGACGAGCACCGCCGCCGCGCGCGCGGCCCCGGCTGCGAGCGCGGCCGCCGATCTCGCATCGGCCTGCCGCTCCGATACACCCTGCTCGGCGAGCGCGGAGGCGAGCAGCGCGACGTCGAGGCAGGCCTCCGCGATCCGGAGTGGGGCATCGGCGGCCTTGTCGAGGGCGCGGCCGAGCTTGAAATCGTCGTCCCGCCGCTCGAGCTCGGACAGCGCCGCGGTGAAGAGCCGCGCATCGTCGTCGGCGAGCGTCGTCAGTCGCCGGCTCAAGGCAGTGGCCTGCGCGGCGGTGCCACCGTTCCCGGAGAAGCGCGCGACCTTCGCACAGAGCGCGGCCGCCATCGCGCCGACGAGGGCCGCAGCCGAGCCGCCGCCGGGTGCAGGCCGCTCCGAGGCAAGAGCGTCGAGCAGCGTGTCGATGCGAGGAACGTCCACGGGCTCGGGATCGTCCCACATCCCGAGCCCGCCACGGACGTCCGAGCTAACGCGTCAGACGGACCGGAATCGTTCGCGCAGCTCGTCGAGGAGCGGCGAAGTGGGCTCGATGCCCGCCTCCGCCAGCGCCGATTCGAGATCGGCGACCACGCGCTTTCGGTAGCGAGCGTCTGCGACGGCCCGGTCGACGATGTCGTCGATTCCCCTCCTGGCCGCCGGCAGTTGCTGTGCTGCCCTCACCCAGCCCTCGGGCGGGGGCGGGAGGGCTGCGATCAGCCTGCCGAGCGTGTCGTAGTCGTATTCGGTCATCGAATCACCTGGCTTCTGGACGGGCAGGCGACGACGTTTCTTCCAAGAGAGCCTTCAATTTGTCCAAGCAGCGTGAGATCCGGCTCGCAATCGTGCCCGCCGGCAGGCCGAGCGCCTCACCGATGGTGCGGTAGCTCTCGTCCTGAGCGAAGAAGCGGTCCAGGATGTCGCGGCAGTTGTCAGTCATTGCCGCCATCGCATCGTGGATCGTCAGCGACTCGTCGAGGTTCGAGAGAGTCTCGTCGAAGTCGGCCGGCTCCACTTCTTCGGCAGGCGCCTCCCGCGCGCCCGAGCGAAGCCGGTCGATGCACGACCGCCGCGTCAGCTGCGCAAGCCAGGGACGGAACGCCTCGTCGTCTCGCAGCCGGTCGAGGTGCGTGTAGACCCGTGTGAAGACGTCCTGGAAGACGTCCTCTGCATCGTGCTCGCTCAGGCGGAACCCCTGCGTGCAGATTGCGTAGACGTAACGCGAGAAGCGCTCGACGAGCTCGTTCCACGCCGCCGCATCACCCGCGCGGCAGCGGCCTACGAGCTCGGCATCCGATCCAGTCATTGCGGCCATCCTTCACGAGCATAAGAAACGGGGAGGGCTTTCGCCCTCCCCGTCGACTTGCTCGTACGTCGTTCGTGGGGTCCCGGCTATGCCGACTTCACGAGCGATTTCGGCGGCACGATGACCTTGTAGGTCGTCGACTTGCCGCTCTTGACCCGGTAGATCGTGACCGGGTTGGCGGTCACGTCGCCGTTCGCGTTGAACGACAGGCTGCCGAGGATCGTGTTCGTGAGGTGGATCTTGAACAGCTGCTTGGCAACATCGGCCCGCGTTCCGTTCGACTGCGCGATCGCGGCGACCATTGCCTCAGCGGCCTGCGCCGCGTACACCGAGTAGGGATCCGGTGCCTTCTTGTCGGCCTTGGTGAAGTCCTTGACGAACTTCGCGCCGGCACCCTTGAGGGCGCTGTTCGGCAGACCGGCAACCGACACGTACGCACCCTCAGCAGCCGCACCGGCCTGCTGGACGGTGGCCGAGACGGGGGTGAAGCCATCGGGGAGCAGGATCTTCACGCCCGGAACACCGGCCGCGACGTCCTTGATGACCTTGCCGCCGTTCTCACAGATCAGACCGCCGAAGAAGACGCCTTGCGCTCCGGAAGCCTTGATCTTGACGGCGAGCGCCTCATACGAGGATGCCTTGCCGTCCCAGGCCGTGAACCCTGCGATGGTCACCCCGAGCTTCTTCGCCGCGTTCTTGAAGTTCGTCGCGACGCCGAGGCCATAGGCCTCCTTGTCGTTCAGGATGAACACCTTCTTGATGCCGATCGACTTGGTCAGGATCGCGTCAGCAGCGCCCTGGTAGTCGTCCGCCGCCACGACGCGCGCGTAGTTGCGCTTGCCGGTCGGGTAGTACTTGCCCGGCTCGCCCGCAGACGTGCCGGGACCACCGTGGGTCAGGCCGACGTACGTGTTCGCCGGACTCACCATGGCGATCGGACCGTTCGGTGCGCGGTTGAGGACCGGAATTGCGATCGCGGCCGCGCCCGAGTTGAAGGTGCCGATAACGCCCGCGACGCTCGAGTTCTGCGCGTACGCGTTCGCATTGGCGGATACCTTGCCCGAGTCCCACTTACCTGCCTGTGCGGTCGAGTCGTCACAGCTCTGGTAGGCGAGGGTGTACTTCCCTGCCTTCCAGCCGTGCTGCTGGAAGATGAACTTGATCGCACGCGTCATCTGGGAGGTCTGCGTGCGCCCCGCACCCTGCAACGGCAGGTCGGAGGCGATCAGCAGATTCCCGCTTGCATTCTGGATCGCCGAGCACGACGATGCCGGCAGCGGCGTAGCGCCACTCCGGGCAATCGCCCCGCTCACCGTCGCAACCAGCGCGACGACGGCAACCACCGCGGACACTCCTGCGCCCGCGTAAATGCGTTTCTTCACTCGTCCTCCTGTCTGGGGGGTCAGGGGAATGCCGTGAGAGCATAGAGCCGTCGTTCCGCCCGTGCCAACCCCTCGACCTCCAAAGAGGGGCCGGTCGTGCCGAAAGGCACTTAGAGGCCGCTAGCCCTGCGTCTTGCGGTAGCGGTAGCCGAAGCCGCGCACCGTCTCGACGGGGGCCTCGCCCGGCGCATCCGGAACGAGCTTCCTCCGCAAGTAGCCCACATAGAGCTTGACCTGGTCGCCGGAGACACCGTAGGGATCGCGCCACACGAGCTCGAGCAGCTGGTCGCGCGACAGCACCTGGTTCGGGTGCTGGACGAACGCCCTGAGCAGCTTGAACTCGAGTGGGGTGAGCTGGACGTCGCGACCCTCGACGACGACCTGGCGCTGGCCGTAGTCGATCCGGACGAAGTCGTCCCGGTAGGCGTCGAGCACCTTCGACCGGCCGCCGGTCCTTCGCAGCAGTGCCTGCATACGTGCGAGGAGCTCCTGTCTGCCGAACGGCTTCGCGACGTAGTCGTCGGCACCGGCCGAGAGGCCGCGCACCTTCTCGAGCTCCTGCGTTCGGGCGGTGAGCATGATCACCGGCACGTCGGAGAGGTCCCGGATGCGCTCGAGTGTCTGGTACCCATCGAGATCCGGCATCGTCACGTCGAGGATCACGAGCGCTGGGGGGTTGGCGAAGAGATGGCGGAGGGCGGTGCGGCCGTTGTCGGCTTCGTCGACGGTGTATCCGGCGCGCTCGAGCAGCTCGCGGACGAGCAGCCTGATGTCTTCGTCGTCGTCCACGACGAGAACGCGGGGGTCGGCACTCATACCTGGGTCATACCACCGGGAAGAAACCGAGGCGCAGCCGCGTCCTGGTTTTCAGTCGTCGGGGTCTGTCAGCCCTCGATCGATAACCTGGCTAACTAATCTTTCGGAGGCGCGTCTGACTTTTTCGATGGATGAATCGGGTCACCCGTGTGAGCGCCCTCGCTTCTGGACGTCGCTGCGGCTCGATGGTGAGCTGTCGGAGCTCGAGGGCGCGTTGCTCGACGCACACCTTTTGCGCTGCGCCGGCTGCCGGGCGGTCGCCGAGAGCTTCGGCGCCTCGACCGCGGCGCTCCGGTCGGCTTCGCTGAAGCGCGTTGCACCGGTCACGGCCGACCTCTCGCGAGCGTCGTGTCTGCCCGCGGCCTTCGCCGCCTCCGTGCTCGTCCCGGGCTGATCAAGCGCGCTGCTGCTCGGCGCTGTTGTTAGGTCGTGCCCGTCGCCCATCAGGAAAACAAAAGCCCCACGTTTGCGGGGCTTTTCGAAGGCTGCGGGACTAGGACTCGAACCTAGACTACCGGATTCAGAGTCCGGCGTCCTACCATTAGACGATCCCGCAGGGCGCCGGCATTGTAGCCGCAGCGCCGGAAAATCGGCTCGGCTAGAGGTCGATCTCGTAGAGCGGCACGAGACGCTTTTCCGCCTCTGTATCGATGTGTGCGATCACTTCGACGTAGGGCTCCAGTCCCGACCCGCGCAGCTTCGCCTTGAGCAGGCCATCGACCTGGTAGATGCCCGACGAGTTGTTCATGAGGATCGAGATCCGGATCGGCTTTTCCTTGCCGTCGGTGATCTCGACCTCTTCGATCGCGGCCGCGGAGAGTGAGTGGATGCCGACGCGGCCGCGTTCGAAGGCAATCCGCGAGCGGCCCTGTTCCATGTCGAGTGCGTCGGCGACGCGAAGGATGCCCGCCTCGAGCGTCAGAGGCTCGCCGTCGGAGCGGTGGCTTATGATCCCCTGCAGCACCTCGGAGACGACGACGGTCAGCTCGGGCTCCTCGAAGATCCCGACGAGCAGCTCGCGCAGCTTCGGCTCGGCGAGGAAGAGGCTGAAGTCCTCGTGCCCGTGGCGGTGCACCGACATGCCGATGCAGTGCGTCAGCGCGGTGAGCGCAACGACGAGCTCGGCATCGTCGCGCGTCATGCCGTAGTCGGTGACCATCGCAGGCTCGACATGGTGCTTGGTCAGTTGACGCAGAAGCTTGAGCGCGATGTTGGTGACGATCTGGATGTGCACCCACGAGTGATCGTTGATCTCCATGCGTGCGACGGCGTTCACGTTCGCGACATGCCACCAGCCCTTGACCTGGTCGTCCTTGTTGACCCGGTCGATCACGGTGCGTAGCTTCTTGTTCGCGCGCACGGGCACCCGGATGCGCATCTGCTTCACGGCTTCGGCCGGGGTCAGGCGCGTCTCGCGCTCGGCCTCGTCCGAAGCGGGTTGTTCAATGCGTTTCTCCGTTTCCGGATCGAGACTCATAGGGGGAAGCTTATGTCGTCGCTAGACCCGAGCTATTCGACCGCTGGAACAGTCACCCTGACCAGCGCGCGCGCAGGCTTCTGGCGTCGCTTCGCCGCAGCGTTCATCGACGGCGTCCTGATCGGAATCGTCTCCTTCGTCCTGCAGGCGCTGCTCGGGAACGCCGGCTCCGCATTGACGTTTCTGATCGGCATTGGCTACTACACGTACTTCCACGGCAGCACGGGCCAGACGCCGGGCGACGCTGCACTCTCGATCCGGGTCGTTGGGAAGGACGACGGGGCGCCGATCGGCTACGGCCGAGCGTTCGTGCGCTGGCTCGTCTCGATCGTCTCCGGCGTCGTGATCCTCATCGGCTACCTCTGGATGCTCTGGGACAGCGAGAAGCAGACGTGGCACGACAAGGCTGCGAACGCAGTGGTCGTTCCGACCGGTAGCTGAACTACGCGGCGGTCGCCGCCCAGTCGCCGTAGAGCGAGGTGTACAGCCCGCGGGCGGCGATCAACTCATCGTGCGTGCCCTGCTCGACGACCTGGCCGTGCTCGAGGACGACGATCAAATCGGCGTCGCGGATCGTCGACAGGCGGTGCGCGATGATAAACGCCGTCCGGCCGTGCAGCAGGCGGCGCAGAGCGCGCTCGATCTTCCGCTCGGTGCCGATGTCGACCGAGCTTGTCGCTTCGTCGAGGATCAGGATCCGCGGGTCGGCGAGCAGCGCACGCGCGAACGCGACGAGCTGGCGCTGCCCGAGTGAGAGCCGCGAGCCGCGCTCACCGAGCTGCGTCTCGTAGCCGTCCTCGAGGCGCTCGATGAACTCGTCGGCTCCGACGGCGCGGGCGGCGGCGATGACTTCCTGACGCGCGACGCCCGGGCGGGCAAAGGCGATGTTCTCGGCCACCGTGCCGGCGAAGAGGAAGCCCTCCTGCGGGACGATCCCGAGCTGGCGGCGCAGCGACGACTGCGCGACGTCGCGCAGGTCGACGTCGTCGATCGTTATCCGGCCCTCGGTCGGGTCGTAGAACCGCGCGAGCAGCTTCGCGATCGTCGACTTGCCCGCTCCGGTGTGACCAACGAGGGCGACAGTCGTCCCGGCGGGAATGTCGAGGTCGAGCCCGTGCAGCACCTCGGGCCCGCGGCCGTACGCGAAGCGGACGCTGTCGAAGGCGACGTGGCCCGCGGCCTGGTCGAGGTCGACGGCGTGCTCCGAGTCCAGCACCTCGGGCTCCTCATCGAGCAGGTCGGTGATCTTGTCGAGCGCCGCGACGGCGGAGAGGAAGGTGTTGTAGAGCTGCGAGAGCTGCTGCACCGGATCGAAGAAGTTCGAGAGGTAGCCGAGGAACGCAACGAGGATCCCGATCGAGATGTTGCCGTTGAACGCGAGCCAGCCGCCGTAGCCGAGCACGACGGCGGTGGCCGCGGACGAGAGGAAGTCGACGACCGGGAAGTAGACCCCGCTCAGCACGACGGTGTCCATGTTCGACGAGCGGTAGCGGTCGCTGACGTTGTGGAAGTTCTCCCGTGCCGCCGGCTCACGTGTGAACGACTGCAGCACACGCATGCCCGCGATGTCCTCGGCAAGTGTCGCCGTGACGGCGCTGAGCGACTCGCGCACGCGGCGGTACGCGTTACCCGAGCGCTTGCGGAACCACACGGTCGCGATCCCCATCAGCGGCATCACTACGAGCGTCGCGAGCGCGAGCCGCCAGTCGAGGAAGAAGAGGATGACGGCCGTGCCCACGAGCGTCAGGGAGTTCTGTACGAGCGACGTGACGCCGTCGGTCACCAGCTGGTCGAGCGCCTCGACGTCGTTCGTCAGCCGGCTGATGATCACGCCTGCACGATTGCGCTCGTAGAACCCGAGCGAGAGCCGCTGCAGGTGGCGGAAGAGCAGGTTGCGCAGGTCGGCGAGCATCCGCTCGCCGGTCCAGCCGGTGTAGTAGGTCTGCGCGTAGGTGAAGACGATCCCGAATGCGCCGACAGCGACGAAGGCGACGACGAACCAGGTGAGCAGGTGTGTGTCGCCCCGCCGCACCTCGTCCACCGTTCGGCCGACGAGATAGGGAGGCGCGAGCGCGACAGCGGTGGCACCGAGCAACGAGAGGATCGCCAGCGCTGTGCGCAGCTTGTAGGGACGCGCCAGCCGGTAGAGCGCGGTCAGGCGCCGCTTCGTCTGGGCCCACGACCAGTCTTCGACCTTCGAGCGGCCGCCGCTCATCAGGTGGCTGCCGGGCTGGTGGACCCTCACGCGACCTCCTCCGTCAACACGCGGTCGAGCAGGCCGTGCTCGTAGATCTCACGGTAGACCTCGTTCGTCGTCGCGAGATCGTCGTGCCGACCGCGCGCCACGATCCGGCCGTCCTCGAGCACCACGATCTCGTCTGCGAGCGCGATCGTCGACAGGCGGTGCGCGATGATGATCGTCGTCCGGCCGCGCATCGCCTCGCGCAGGCCGTCGCGGATCTTCGATTCGGTTGTTGCGTCCACGGATGCCGTGGCGTCGTCGAGGATCAGGATGCGCGGGTCCACGAGCAGCGCGCGGGCGATGGCGATTCGCTGGCGCTGGCCGCCGGAGAGCGTGATGCCACGTTCGCCGATCACGGTGTCGTAGCCGTCCGGCAGGGCTTCGATGAACTCGTGTGCCTGCGCATGCTCGGCCGCGCGCTGCACCTCGTCGTCCGTTGCATCCGGCCGGCCGAACGCGATGTTCTCGCGGACGGTCGCGGAGAAGAGGAACGGGTCCTGCGCGATCACACCGATCTCGCGGCGGAGCGAAGCAAGCGTCACGGTTCGAACGTCCTGCCCGTCGACGATGACGCTGCCGGTCTGCACGTCGTAGAACCGCGGCACGAGTGCGGCGAGCGTCGTCTTGCCCGCGCCCGTGTGCCCGATCAGGGCGACGACCTTTCCCGGTTCGAGCTCGAGATCGATGTCGTGCAGAACGGGGCGCTCGGGGTCGTACCCGAACGTCGCGTGGGTGAAGGTGACACGGCCCGGTCCGGGCGCGAGCTCGCGCGCGTCGGGCGCGTCCTGGATCTCCTCGGGCTCGTCGATCACCTGGAAGATGCGCTCGCCGGCTGCGGTCGCGCGCTGCGCCTGGCCGATCCACATGCCGAGCGCGCGCAGCGGCATGATCAGCATTGCGAGGTAGAGGTTGAAGCGGACGAAGCTTGCGACGGACAGCGAGCCGCTCGCGACCATGCGACCTCCGATGAGCAAGATCGCCGCCTGCGCGAGCAGCGGCAGGAAGCTGAGGAGCGGGATGTAGAACGCGCGCTGGCGGTTCGCCCTGACGCTGAGGTCGAAGACCTCCTCGGAGCTGCGCTCGAACTTCTGCTGCTGCTCTTCTTCCTGCGCGAAAGCCTTGACGACGTGGACGCCGACGATGTTCTCCTCCGCGACCGTCGCGACGTCGGCCATCTTCTGCTGTACGTCGCGTAGCAGTGGGTGCGACACATGGCTGTACCGA
The DNA here is from genome assembly GCA_045805985.1 of Gaiellaceae bacterium. Classification (GTDB taxonomy): domain Bacteria; phylum Actinomycetota; class Thermoleophilia; order Gaiellales; family Gaiellaceae; genus PALSA-600. The sequence continues at coordinate 137,865 of JBJMKA010000008.1, forward strand.
TAGGCGACCGCGATCAGAGCCGGGGAGATTGCAATCGCGATCAGCGCGAGCTTCCAGGAGATCAGGAAGACGACGATTCCGACGCCGACGATCGTGAAGACGTGCTGGAAGAAAAAGATGAGGCCGTAGCCGAGGAAGAAGCGGACGCCCTGCAGGTCGACGGTCGCGCGGCTCATCAGCTGGCCGGTCTGGTGGCGGTCGTAGAAGCCGAACGAGAGGCGCACGAGCTTCGCGTAGACCGCGGTGCGGATGTCCAGCTCGACGTACAGGGCCTGCTTGCCGGCGATCAGCCGGCGGCCGGACATCATCGCCGCGCGGATCACGCCGAGCCCGAGAATCGCCGCGACGAGCCAGGGCAGCTCGTGCCGCCGCTGGTGGACGAGGGCGGCCGCGACCGAGCCCGTCAGGAAAACGCCGATCAGCCCGGCCGCCTGCTGCCCCACCGCGAGGAGGACCGACACGAGCATCGACCACTTGTAGGGGCGCAGAAAGCCGAGCAGCCGGATAAAGGTCGTGCGATAGCGCGGCGACTCGGTCACGCTTCGAGGGTACCGCTCGCTAGATGGGTGATCGGCCTACCAATCACCCATCTCGAGCCGCGCCAGCTCGGCGCGGATGACCTCGACCGCGGCGGCGACGCGTTGTCTGTTCGCGGGCACGTTCAGCCAGCTGCTCGCCCCAGACGGGTGGGGGAGGGGGATGGCCACGGCGTCACCGCGCTCGTAGCGCACGCCGACGCACTCGCTGACGCTCTTCACCCCGAGCAGGTTTCGGGCGGCGAGCCCGCCGACGGTGACGATCAGCCGCGGGCGCAGAAGCCTCAGCTCCCAGTCGCGCCAGAACGCGCAGAGCTGCTGCTCGACCGGGGTCGGCGTGCGGTCGCCGCGTCCCGACGGCGGCTTGCCGGGATAGCAGCGTGTGACGGACGCGCAGTAGAACGTGGCGTAGAACTCGTCCTCGTCCATCGCAAACCAGCGGCGGAGTGTCTGGCCCGCGCGGCCCCGCCACGGGCGGCGTTCCTGGCCTTCGACGATCCCGGGTGCTTGCCCGAAGAGGTAGGCGGGCTGCCCCTCGCCCGGCGCGATCACCGGCAGCGACTCCAGCGGATAGCCCGCCTCGAGGCAGGCGCGGCACGCGGCCTGGTCGCGCTTCAGCGAAGCGAGTGACCGGTACGTCGACTTGCGCCGCGTCAAGCTGCGACGACGACGAAGTACTCGCCCTCATGGAGGACGTCTCCGCCGCCCAACTCGTCGGCCAGGCCCGCAGCGGTGAAGTAGCGCTTGAAGACTTCCCAGCGCGAGCCGTCGTTGAGCACGCGCGGCGAGATGTGGTCGTCGACCTCGCTGTGCTTCCGCGACGCGTCGACGACGACGAGCTCCGGCGCCACGCGGCGCGCCTCGGCGAGGAAGAGCTCGCGCTCGGTCGGCTCGAGGTGGCCGTAGAAGTGGCCGGTGAACACGCGGTCGAAAGAATGGTCGACGAACGGCAGCGCAAGGCCGTCTCCCTGCACGTACGTGGCGCTCGGCGCCTGCTTGCCGGCCTCGGCGAGCATGCGCGCGCTCTGGTCGAGGCCGACGACGTCCCCCCTCAGGTGTCGGGTGAGGAAGCCGGTGCCGCAGGCGACGTCGAGGGTCCGCCGGGGCTCCAGCGCCTGGATCACCGCGAACAGCTGCTCCAGCTCGGCCTCCCAGCCCGCGCGCTTGCGCACTTCGAACAGGCCGTGGCCCAGGTACCAGTCGTCGTACTCGGGCGCGCGCGTGTCGTAGTACTGCTTCACCACCTCCTAGAGTACGGCGAGTGCTGCCGCTCGAGTCGGTTCCCAACTTCAGTGAAGGTCGCGATTCGGCGACGATCGGCGCGATCGGCGAGGCGCTGAGCGCGCACGCGCGACTCCTGGACGTGCACGCCGACGAGGACCACAACCGCTCGGTCTTCACGCTGGTGGGAAGCGAGAACGAGCTGGCCGATGCGCTCGTTGCCGGGATCCGCATCGCGGCCGAACGCATCGACTTGCGTGAGCATCAAGGTGCGCATCCGCGGATCGGCGCAGCCGACGTCGTCCCGATCGTGCCGCTGCGGCCCGAGGACCTGGTGCGCGCGCGCGCGGCGGCTGCGCTCGTCGGCGGCAGAATCGGCGAGGAGCTCGGCCTGCCGGTGTTCCTCTACGCGCCGCCCGGACGCGGGCCGGCGTTTTACCGGCGCGGTGGTCCCGCCGGGCTGCAGGCCCGCATCGACGCGGGCGAGCTCGTGCCGGACTACGGACCGTCGCAGCTGCACGAGTCGGCCGGCGGCGTGATCCTCGGCGCGCGGAGGCCGCTGATCGCGTTCAACGTCAACCTCCGCGGGGAGCTCGCTGTGGCACGCGAGGTGGCGGCAATCGTGCGCGAGAAGGGTGGCGGCTTCCCCGGCGTGCGCGCGCTCGGCCTCGACCTGCCGCGGGCAGGCCTCGTGCAGGTCTCGATGAACGTGGAGGACTGGGAGGCCGCGGCGCTGCACGACATCGTTGCCCGGGTCGAGCAGGAGGCAGAGGCGCGCGGGGCGGAGGTGGTCGGCTCGGAGCTCGTCGGGCTGATGCCGGCCGGCGCGGCCGCGGCGGCGGCCGGCGCGGTGCTCAGGATCGACGGCTTCGACCAGTCGCACGTGCTCGAGCTGCGCCTCCTCGACGAGTAGCCACCCGGGCCGGAGCTTTTCCGCGACAGGACTAGAGTTCCGGCTGTGACCGTGACGCACGCGCTGACCGGCGACGACCTCACGTTGGAGGACGTCTGGGCGGTCGCCGTCGAAGGTCGCACTGCGACGACCCTCTCGGAAGAGGCGCGTGCGCAGATGCGCGCAGCGCGGAACGTCGTCGAACAGGTCGCGCACGGAACACACGAGCACACCTACGGCGTCAACACCGGCTTCGGCCGCTTCGTCTCGAAGGTGATCCCGGAGGAGCTGACCGAGGAGCTGCAGCTGCGCCTCCTCCGTTCACATGCGTGCGGCGTGGGCGAGCCTTATCCCGACGCTGTCGTGCGCGGCGCGATGCTGCTGCGCGCGAACGCGCTCGCGAAGGGAAACTCAGGCGCGCGGGTCGAGACTGTCGAGCTGCTGCTCGAGTGCTTGAACCGCGGCGTGCTGCCGGACGTGCCCGCGCGCGGGTCGGTCGGCGCGTCAGGCGACCTCGCGCCGCTCGCGCACCTCGCGCTGCCGCTCGTGGGCGAGGGGCGTGCGTGGTTCGAGGGCGAGTTGCTCGACGGAGCCGAAGCGCTGTCGCGTGCCGGACTGCAGCCCGTGCGGCTGCTGGCGAAGGAGGGGCTGTCGCTGATCAACGGCACGCAGTTCATGGCCGCGCAGGGCGCGATCGAGCTCGTGCGCGCGAAGCGCCTGGCACGCGTCGCCGACTGTGCGTGTGCGTTGTCGCTCGAGTCGTTGCAGGGCTCGCGCACATCGTTCATTCCCCAGGTGCATGCGTTGCGCCCATTGCGGGGGCAGGCAGCATCCGCGCGCAACGTCATTCGACTGCTCGAGGACTCCGCGATCATGGAGTCGCATCGCTGGTGCGACAAGGTGCAGGACGCGTACTCGCTCCGTTGTGCGCCGCAAGTGCATGGCGCGTCCCGCGACTTGCTCGATTACGTCGAGTACACGATCGCGACGGAGCTCAATGCCGCGACGGACAACCCGCTCGTGCTCGTCGGTGAGGCGATGCTCGTCTCCGCCGGCAACTTCCATGGGCAGCCGCTCGCGTTTGCGCTCGACGCACTTGCGATGGCGGTGTCCGAGCTCGCGAGCATCTCGGAACGCCGTGTCGAGCGCCTCGTCAACCCGAACCTGAGCGACGGACTGCCGGCGTTCCTCACGACCGACGGCGGCCTCAACTCCGGGTTCATGATCCCGCAGTACGTGGCCGCCTCACTCGTCTCGGAGAACAAGTCGCTTTGCCATCCGGCGTCGGTCGACTCGATCCCGACGAGTGCGGGCCAGGAGGATCACGTGTCGATGGGCAACGCCTCGGCGCTCAAGGCGTGGCAGGTGGTTGCGAACTCCGAGCGCGCGCTGGCGATCGAGCTGCTCGCGGCGGCGCAGGCCGTGGAGTTCCTCGCGCCGCTCGAGCCGGGGCGCGGCGCAGTCGCGACGCACGAGTTCGTGCGCTCGCTCTCGCCGCGCCTGCGTGACGACCGGCCGCTCGGCCCGGACATCGAGGCGGTGGCCGACGCGATCCGGGACGGCTCGCTGCTCGCGGCGGTCGAGGCCGAGGTGGGCGAGCTCGAATGAGCCGGGCATGGCGGCTGACGTGGGAGGGGCGGGAGCAGGCGTTGTGACGGTCGCGGCCGCGAAGGAAGAGGCGGAGCGTGACGCGCTCGTCGAGTCACTGTGCGGTGACCTGTCGTCGATCCGTGCGCCCCGCGGTTCCGAGCTGAACGCCCGCTCGTGGGCGGCCGAGGCACCGCTGCGGATGCTGCTGAACAACCTCGACGCCGAGGTCGCCGAACGCCCCCAGGAGCTCGTCGTCTACGGCGGCAGCGGCAAAGCGGCGCGCTCGCACGAGGCACTGAAGGCGATCGTGCGCGCGCTGCTCGCGCTCGGCGAGGATGAGACGCTGCTCGTCCAATCCGGTAAACCCGTCGCAGTCTTCCGCACGACGCGCGAGTCGCCGCGCGTGCTGATCGCGAACTCGCTGCTCGTACCCAAGTGGGCGACCTGGGACGAGTTCCGCCGGCTCGAGGCTGAGGGCCTCACGATGTTCGGGCAGATGACGGCCGGCTCGTGGATCTACATCGGCACGCAGGGGATCCTGCAAGGCACCTACCAGACGTTTGCGGCCGCGGCGCAGAAGCACTTCGGTTCGCCGTCGCTCGCCGGGAAGACGATCCTGACCGCAGGTCTCGGCGGCATGGGCGGCGCGCAACCGCTCGCGGCGACGATGGCCGGCGCGGCGATTCTCTGCGTCGAGGTCGACCCGGCGCGAATCGAGCGCCGGCTGGAGACCCGCTATCTCGACGAGGCGACGGAGTCGCTCGAAGACGCGCTCGCGCGCGTACGCGCCGCCGCGTCGGACGGACGCGCGCTGTCGGTCGGGGTGCTCGGCAACGCCGCCGACGTCGTTCCCGAGCTGGTGCGTCGCCGCGAGCACTTCGATCTCGTCACGGACCAGACTGCGGCACACGATCCGCTCACGGGCTACATCCCGCGCGGCCTGTCGGTTGAGGACGCGGCCGCGCTGCGCGCGTCCGAACCGGACGAGTACCTGCGGCGAGCGGGGGAATCGATCGCGGCGCACGTCGAGGGGCTGCTCGAGTACGTCCGGAGCGGCAGCTATGTTTTCGATTATGGCAACAACCTACGAGGTGAGGCCGAAGCAGCAGGCGTAAGCGAGGCCTTCTCATACCCGGGCTTCGTCCCGGCCTATATCCGCCCGCTCTTCTGCCGCGGCATCGGGCCGTTTCGCTGGGCAGCACTGTCCGGGGACCCGGCCGACATCCAGGTGATCGACGACGCGCTGCGCGAGCTGTTCCCCGGCGACGCGCTCCTGCAGCGTTGGCTCGACCTGGCGCCGGGACGGGTGGCGTTCCAGGGGCTCCCGGCTCGTATCTGCTGGCTCGGCTATGGCGACCGCGCCAAAGCGGGCCTGGCGATCAACGAGCTCGTGCGCAGCGGTCGCGTCAAGGCGCCGATCGTGATCGGGCGCGATCACCTCGACGCCGGTTCCGTCGCCTCTCCATACCGCGAGACGGAGGCGATGCGCGACGGCTCGGACGCAATCGCCGACTGGCCGATCCTCAACGCGCTCGTCAACGTGGCTGCGGGCGCGACGTGGGTCAGCGTCCACCACGGCGGTGGCGTCGGGATCGGCAACTCGATCCACGCCGGCATGGTGGTGCTCGCCGACGGCACCGACGATGCCGCCGAACGGCTCGAGCGCGTGCTCACGACCGACCCCGGGATGGGAGTCGTCCGTCACCTCGACGCGGGCTACCCCGAGGCGGAGGCCGCCGCCGACGAGCACGGGCTGACGACGCCGATGCGCGGCTCGTCGAGTCACGGCGCCTAGCGCACGTGAGCCGGCTGCTCGTTCGCAACCTGGCGCAGCTGGCGACGCCGTCGGGTGGTGAAGCGCCATTGCGTGGCCCGGCATTGCGCGACGTCACGGTGCTCCAGGACGCGTATGTGCTCTGCCGCGACGGCAAGGTGGAGCAGGTCGGGCGCATGTCGGAGCTCGAGCCGATCGTGGGCGAGCTCGAGGAGCTCGATGGAAGCGGGCTGTGCGCGCTTCCGGGGCTCGTCGACTGCCACACGCATCCAGCCTTCGGCGGCGACCGCGTCGAGGAGTTCTCCCTGCGGGCGGGCGGTGCGAGCTACGAGGAGCTGCACTCAGCGGGTGGCGGCATCCTCTCGACCGTTCGGGCAACCCGCGCGCTGGACGGCGACGGCCTGCGCGCGCGCGTCGAACGGCATGCGCGGTGGATGCTCGCCCGAGGCACGACGACGTGGGAGGGCAAGTCGGGCTACGGGCTCGATCGCGATACCGAGCTCGCCTCGCTCCGCGCGATCCGTGAGGCGGGCGGTGTGCCGACCTGGCTCGGCGCGCACGCCGTGCCGCCCGAGTTCGAGGACGGCGACGCCTACCTCGACTTCGCGCTGGCGGAAGTCCTGCCCGACGCTGCGCAGGTCGCGTCCGCCGCGGATGTCTTCCTCGAGCGCGGCGCGTTCGACGCCGTCCAGGCGCGGCGCTACCTCGAGGCGTGCCGCGACGCGGGCCTCGCGCTCAGGCTCCACGGCGACCAGTTCACCGAGAGCGGTGCGATCCCGCTCGCGCTGGAGCTCGGCGCCCGCTCCGTCGACCACCTCGAGGCGACGGGTGCCGACGGTGCGCGTGCGTTGGCAGGCGGCGATGTCGTCGGCGTGCTGCTCCCGGCAAGCGCGCTGTTCCTCGACCGGCCGATGCCACCGGCGCGCGCGCTCGTCGATGCAGGTGCCGCAATCGCGCTCGCTACGGATTTCAACCCCGGCAGCTCGTTCACGACGAGCCTCCCGCTCGTGTGCTCGCTCGCCTGCACGCAGCTCCACCTCTCACCGGCGGAAGCGCTCGCGGCGGTCACCGTCAATGCCGCGCACGTCCTCGGCTGTGCCGGCGACCGTGGCCGGATCGCACCCGGTTTCCGCGCCGACCTCCTGCTGATCGAGGCGCCGCACTGGCGGTACCTCGCCTATCACCTCGCGGGTGACATCGTCGCGGCCGTGATCCGTGGCGGCGCGGTTGCGTACCGGCGCTAACCTGACACTTCGATGCCGACTCGCAAGCAACGCCGCCGCCGCGCCAAGGACTTCCGCCACGACATGCGCGTCTTCGAGGTGGACGCCGAGGGCAACGAGGTCCCGCTCGCGGAGCTCCGAACGCCCGACGAACGCAAGCCGAAGATCAAGCAGCAGCAGGCGAAGTCGAAGAGCGGGCGCCCGATCAAGGAGCCGCCGCTGCCCTCGTGGCGCCGGGCTGTCCGGCGCGGCGGGACGATGGGCGCGCTGATGCTCGTCGCGTTCCTCTTCGTCCTGAAGAGCGGCCCGTTGCCGCAGCGGATCGGGATCGGACTCTTCTACGGGCTGGCGTTCATCCCGCTCACCTACTGGATCGACCGCACCGCGTACCGCACCTATCAGCGGCGGCTCGCGAAGCAGTCAGAGAAGACGTAGGTCTCAGCGCCTCGAGCGTGAGGACACTCGCCCAGGCGAGTTTCCAACGCGTTGCGTGTCTCATCGCACGTGGTTGAGGACATAAGGTCCGGCTGTGAATGTCGCACTGCGTCCGCTCACGGAGGTCGAGTTCTCGTCGTGGCTCCCGGGCGTCCGCGACGGGTACGCCGATGACATGGTCAGGAATGGCGGAGCCGACGAGAGCGTCGCGCGCCGAAAGGCGGAGCAGGATACGGAGCGCTTGTTCCCCGGCGGCAAGCCTTCCTCCGACGACTGGTACTCGTGATCGAGGCCGAGGGGAAGCGCGTCGGTGAGCTTTGGCTGGCCGAGCAAGAGGGGGACTTCCGCCGTGTGTTGTGGGTCTTTGACGTTCACGTCGACGAAGCTCACCGCGGTAACGGCTTCGCACGTGCCGCGATGGAGTTCGCCGAGCAGGAAGCGCGGCGGCGAGGATTGACCCACGTAGCCCTCAACGTCTTCGGAGGGAACGAATCGGCGCGGAATCTTTACCGCTCTCTCGGGTACACCGAGGACGCGGTATCGATAAGCAAGAGCATTTAGCCTCAGGCCGGCATGTCAGTGGGCCTCGTAATCGATCATTGCGTCATCGCCGTGTCCGACTGGGAGCGCTCGAACGCTTTCTACCGGGATGTGCTCGGTGCTGAGATTGATCAGAAGGACGAGTGGTTTGCCCATTACCGATTCGGCAGCTGGCAGTTGAACGTCCACGGACCCGGCTTCACCGGACTGAACGCTGAACATCCGGTCGAACCGGGGAACAGCGATGTCTGCTTTGTCTGGCCCGGGACGATCGCGGAGGCGGTTGATCACCTGGGTCGGCACGGTGTCGCCATCGTGGCGGGTCCTCACGAGAGCGACTCTGGTGCGGGCGGACGCGGCCGACACGTCTACTTCCGTGATCCGGATGGAAGCTTGCTGGAGTTCGTCTCCTACCTTTAGCTTTCTTGCCCGCGCCCAGGGCGCGTCGCTTGAACGCTGGCTCAGGCGCGATCTCATAGTTTGTGTTGACTCAACACAAACTTGGTTACGGCGCTGCGATCTGCACTTTGTATTGAGTCAGCCGCCGCTGTCGCGGGAGTGGTCGGCGCCGTTGGTCTCGCGAACGCTTCACGAAGGCCTCCGCCGTGGGTACAAACCGCCGGAATCGCAGCCGCGATCTTGGTCGGCGGCCTGGCCGCTTGGTTGTCGATGCGAGTCATGATCGTCCCCCTCGGATTCATGGCGGCGATCGTCTGCGCGGGGCTACTCGTCCGTCGTCGGCAACTGCGGCGCTGACACCCCCGGTCAGGGTGCATTGCTGAACGCTCGCCTAGGCCAGTGCCCTTAATCGGCTCTCCAGCTAACCGATCTGCCAGTGCGTGACTTTCTCCTCACGCTCGACAAGGAAGTGGTCGTCCTCGTCGTAGAAAACGGCCAGTTCGACGTCGTCGCCTGCAAAGCCGCGGATCGCTTCGAGTGATTCCCAGAACGTCAGGGTCACGAACTCGGTGCGCTCGTCGTCGTCGTGTCGAAGAATCCAGGCCCCGCGGTTGCCCGGCGTTCTTCGGTAGGCCGGCATCCCCGTTTGCTCGAGATAGGCGACGTACGCCTCGGCGTCCTCTCGTCGCGTCCAGCCCCGCCATGTCCGCGCAACCATCTACCAATCGTAAAGATCATCGCTCGGGGGCTATTCCTGAAGACTGGCCGAAGCGAGTCGTTCACCGCGCTTCGTTTGGTGTGGGGGTTTCTGGTCGTGATGGTGCAGCCGAAGCTCACCAGGCTTATGTGGCTACGGGATCCTTCGCATGAACGCGACGGCCTTCGCGAGTTCGTAGCGGTGGGCGCCTAGCGCGAAGCGTGTTTGCGTCACCTGTCGTGTTTCGCGATCGCTCAACGCGTGACGGTGAACGTCGCTGTGGCGTTTCCGTCGCCGCCGCAGAAGAGATCGAGCAGGCCGCGTCCGGCGTGGTCGGATCGTCGAACGGTGAAGATGGCGAGGACCGTTGTGGCGGATGTGCGGATCAGCGGAATACGCCGCCAGACGCCAAGCGGCGGTCTCTTGTGGATGTCGTGAAACCAGTAGTAGTGGTCGTGCCACGCCAGCGTGTCGCGCTCTCCGACCGGCTTCGTACAGTTCGTGGCCGTCACGTCCACACGTGTGCCTACGCCGCCGGAGCCTCTTGAGAGGACCAACGTCGGTCTTGCTGTTCTGGCGCGTCCCGGAGCAGTGCCCACCGGGAGTGAGCGAAGAACGGCGTCGTCACTGGGCGAGTGCGTGCGGGTCGGGACGACGCCGGGGTGCGTCGCGATCGGCGCGCGTCCGCACCCCGCAAGCACCGACACGGTGATGAGCCAGCCAACAAGCGGTAGACCCCTCCCGCTCATAGAACCAGGCTAGTGGCGCCCGGTTCGAGTTTGGTTCAGAGTCGGTGTCGATGGCCGTCGTCGGTTTTCTCCGTGGCGCGCTCCCTCGTTTCACTCGCTGGTTTCAGGGAGCGGCGGTCGCCTCGAGCGTTGAGTCAGGAGGGAAGCCCGCGGATGTCAACGCAGTCGGTGTGAGCGCGCTTCTCACCGAATTGGCTTGCGGCGCCGACGAGCCAAACCGAGACTGACGCTCTACGCGTTGCCGCGGTAGTGGCCCTCGCCGGGCCACGGCGCGAGCAGCATCAGGATCCGCGCGCCGCGATCGCTGCGCAGCGCGTGCCGCTCATCGGGTTCAAAGCGCACCAAGACCCCAGGGCTCGCCTCGACGGTGTCGCCGCCCGCGGTGACCTGCACGGTCCCGTCGAGCACCGTGATCCAGGCGTTCTCCTTCACCTGATGGTCGCCGAGCGACTGCCCGGCCTGGAGGACGATCAGCACCGCGCGGGCGCCGTCGTCCGAGTGAAGAACGATCGGATCGCGCGTCCCGTCCGGCGCATCGAGCTCGAGCAAGTCCCAGCGCTGCATGATCAGGAAGCGTTTCCGAGCCTGGATACACTCAAACGCTGGATGCCGCTCGCCGTCGACAGCTACGTGATGGGCCCGTTCCAGAGCAACTGCTACGTCGTGCGAGCGGAGCGCGGCGCGGCGGAAGCCGCGATCGTCGATCCCGGTGACGATCCAACTCCGCTGAGACTCGAGCTCGCGCGCATGGGCGCGACACCCGGTGGCATCCTCGTCACGCACACCGACGTCGATCACATCGGCGGTGTGGCAGCGCTCGCCGAAGGTGCCGGCGCGGAGGTGTGGGCGCCAGCCGACGAGGCGGAAGATCTGCGGTCGGGGACGCCGCGCGGCGGCTTTCCGGTCGCCCCACACGACCCGACGCACACCGTCACGGGCGGAGACGAGATCACGGTGGCGGGCATCGTGTTCGACGTCGTCGCCGTTCCGGGTCATTCGCGCGGGCATGTCGCGTTCCATCACGACGGCGAGCTGTTCGCCGGCGACTTGCTCTTCGCCGGCTCCGTCGGCCGGGTCGACCTGCCCGGCGGCGACTGGGAGACGCTGCTCACCTCTCTCCGCTCGCTGTTCGAGCGCTTCCCGGAGGAGACGATCGTCTACCCGGGCCACGGGCCCGCAACGACGCTCGGCCGTGAGCTCCAATCGAACCCGTTCCTCGGCGAACTGCGGGCCGAGCGCCAAGCGTGAGCGGCAAGTTCCAAGCTGTGAAGTTTCAGACGCCGCGCGGCACGCACGACGTCTTGCCGGGCGACGCGAACTGGTGGCACGTCGTCCGGGTGATGGAAGAGGTGACGGCTCTGTATGGCTGGGGACGCATCCAGACCCCAGGCTTCGAAGACACCGGCCTGTTCGAGCGCACCGCCGGCGCGGCGTCCGACGTCGTGAACAAGGAGATGTACACCTTCAAGGACCGCAGCGACCGCTCGCTGACCCTGCGTCCGGAAGGAACTGCGCCGATCGCTCGCGCGTATCTCCAACACGGCATGCACCGCCTCCCGCAGCCGGTGAAGGCGTACACGATCGCGCCGATGTATCGCTACGGCGCGCCCGGGCGAGGTCGCCATCGCGAGCACTATCAACTCTCGGTCGAAGCGATCGGCTCGGCAGATCCCGCGATCGACGCCGAGATCATCCAGCTCTACACCGAGTTGCTGCGCCGCCTCGGCGTCACGAAGTGGGAGCTGCACCTCAACTCGATCGGGGACGAGAATTGCCGACCCCGGTACGTCGAGCGGCTGAACGAATGGCTGGACGCTCACGCCGACGTCCTCGACGAGGACGCACGCCACAAGCGCGCGACAAGCCCGTTGCAGGTCTTCGACGTGAAGAACCCGGCGGTCCGCACCGCGCTCGAGGACGCGCCGAAGATCGGCGAGTCCCTGTGCGACGCATGTCGGGAGCACTTCGAAAAGGTGCAGGAGCTGCTGGACGCTCTCGGCGTGCCGTACGTCGTCGATCCCAGCCTCGTGCGAGGTCTCGACTACTACTCACGCACGACGTTCGAGTTCATCGGCCCGGACGAGAACGCAAACTCCACGATCTGTGGCGGCGGGCGCTATGACGGCCTCGTCGAAGCGATCGGCGGCGCGCCGACACCGGGGATCGGCTTCGGCGCCGGGTTGGAGCGGCTGCTGCTCGCACTCGAGAACGAGAGTGTCGTGTTCGAGCAGCCGCACATCGACGTCTTCTTCGTCCTCGACGAGACGGCGCCACGGGAGGACGTTCTCGTCACGCTGGCCGAGCTTCGTCGCGCAGGACTTTCCACCGACACCGACTACGCCGGCCGCTCCTTCAAGGGACAGATGACGCAGGCGGCGCGGAGCGGCGCGACGACGGTCGTGGTCGTTCGCGGAGCCGAAGCCGCGATCCGGCGCGACGGGCGCGAGGAGCAGGTGGTCGCCCTCGACGAGGTCGTCGCTACGCTCACGACGTGAGCTGGCGCGACCTTTACTGCGGCGAACTTCGGAGCGACCGCATCGGCAAGCGGGTCACCGTCGCCGGTTGGGTCGACACGCGTCGCGACCACGGCGGGCTTGTCTTCATCGATCTGCGCGACCACACCGGGAAGCTCCAGCTCGTCGTCAACCCGGAGCGTGCGGCCGAGGCCAAGCACGCCGCGCACGAGATCCGCAACGAGTTCGTCGTGCAGGCCGAGGGCGAGGTCGTCGCACGCGCGCCCGAAGCCATCAACCCGAACCTGCCGACGGGCGAGGTCGAGGTGCAGGTCGACACGCTGCGCATCCTCTCCCGCGCGACGCCGCTCCCGTTCCAGCTCGACGAGGAGAACGTCGACGAGACGTTGCGCCTCCGTTACCGCTGGCTGGACATGCGCCGCGACCGCATGCAGCACAACTTCCGGCTCTCGCACACCGTGATCGCCGCGATCCGCCGGCAGATGGACGACCTGGACTTCGTCGATGTGTGGACGCCGAGCATGACGCGCGGCACCCCCGAGGGCGCGCGCGACTTCCTCGTGCCGGTCCGCCTGCAGCCGGGCAAGTTCTTCGCGCTCGCACAGTCGCCCCAGCTCTTCAAGCAGCTCTGCATGGTCGGCGGGATCGATCGCTACTACCAGATCGCGACCTGCTGGCGTGACGAGGATCTGCGCGCCGACCGCCAGTTCGAGTTCCGCCAGCTCGATCTCGAGCTGGCGTTCGTCGAACGCGAGGACGTGCTCGACGTGATGGAGCAAGCCGTCGTCGCCTCCTTCGACGCGCTCGGGCGTGACGCGCCACCGCGGCCGTTCCCGCGCATCGCCTTCGACGAGGCGATCGCGAAGTACGGCTCCGACAAGCCGGATCTGCGCTTCGGGATGGAGATCGAGGATGCGACCGACGTGACGCGCGGCTCCGAGTTCGGGGTCTTCAGCAGCGCTGCGTCCGTCCGCTACATCGTCGCCCCGAAGGCGTACTCCCGCGCCGAGCTTGGACGGCTGGAGGAGCTGGCGAAGGAGTGGGGCGCGAAGGGTCTCGCTTACATCGTCGTCGACGAGAGCGGGGAGGTCCGCTCGCCGATCGCGAAGTTCCTCTCTGAGCGCGAGCTGGCCGCCTTCCAGGCCGCGCCCGGCTCGACCGTTCTCTTCGGCGCCGGGGACGAGGCGGTGGTCGCGCGCGTGCTCGGCCTGCTGCGTCTGCATCTCGGCCGCGAGCTCGGTCTGCTCGACCCGGAAAAGAACGTCTTCCATTGGGTGATCGACTTTCCGCTCTTCGAGCAGGACGAGGAGACGGGTCAGTGGACGTTCCTCCATCATCCGTTCACCGCCCCGATGCCGGGGCAGCAGACGTGGGACGAGTCGAACCCGACAGGGATTCGCGGTCAGCACTACGACCTCGTCTGGAACGGTTGGGAGCTCGGCTCCGGCTCGATCCGGATCCACGACGTCGAGGTGCAACGGCGCGTGTTCCGCACGATGGGTCTCGGCGAGGAGGAGGCGCAGTCGAAATTCGGCTTCCTGCTGGAGGCACTGTCGATGGGCGCTCCGCCGCACGGAGGCTTTGCGATGGGGATCGAGCGCTTCGTCGCGCTGATGGCCGGTGAGCCCGACATCCGCCAGGTGATCGCCTTTCCGAAAGTCTCGAGCGGCTCCGATCCGCTTACAGGGGCGCCGACGCCGATGCCGAATGAGATCCTGCAAGAGCTCGGGATCACGGTGATCGCGCCGGAACCCTCAAGCTCGCACTGAGTTCGTCCGAAGGAAGAGGCATACTTCGGGCTCCGGTTCCCCGGACCCGTCGTCGCTGTCGCAAAGACTGAAGGAACCGTCATGACAACCCCGTCGCCACAACCCTCGCTGACCTCCCTGCCGAGGCTCGAAGACCTGCCGCAGGCCGGCGACGGCACCTACGAGCCCGACGGCGTCCGCGAGGCATTCGAGGGCTTCCGCCGTCACGCGCTGCAGCTGCAGGCGCAGTTGCGGGTGCTCCAGGCGGCCGGCAAGTCCGCGAGCGTCGAGGCAACGGGCCACGCCGTCCGGATGGACGCGCTGCACCTGATCCGCGCAGCGGCAGAGTTCGCAGACGCGCTCGAGCGCGACGCGCAGAACGCCTCGGCGGCGCAGCTCGGGCGCACCGAGGTCGAAGTCACCCGTCGGCAGCGCGAGCTGCAGGAGAAGGAGCGGCAGGTCGAGCGCTTCCGCGACGAGAGCGAGCGGCAGCGGAACGACGTCCTGAACGCAGCCAAGGCGGAGTCCCGTGAGCTGCTTGCGAACGCGAACCGCGACGCGACGGCCGAGCTCCGTGAGGCGGAGGCGCGCGGCGCTCGCCTGCTCGAGCAGTCGCGCCACCAGGCAACCGAATTGACAAACGCAGCCCGGGCCGAGGTAGAGCAGACGCTCGAATGGGCCCGCGCGCAGGCCGGGGCAATCCTCGCGCGTGCCCAGCAGGGCGCCGAGCAGCTCCTCACCGCTGCCGGTCTCGGCTCGGACGCGCTCGCCGAGGTCTCGGAAGCGATCGTCGTGGCGGCGAAGGCATCCGCCGAGGCGAGCCGCGGTCGCTCCGGCGGCACAGCCCCGAGCTCGAGCCCCGAGCCGGCGCAGGCGCGCATCTCCGCCGCGCCGGAGCCCGCGGCCGAACCGGAGACCGAGCCGCCAACCACCGACGAAGCACCACCCGCGTCCGGGCCGCCTGTCAACCCGGAGCCGCCGACCTCGCCTGCAGTTGAGCAGGGCGAGGACGACTCCTAGAGGGACGCATGACAGATCGTCGCGGCTCGCGGTTCGTCCTCGAGGTGCTCTTCCTCCTCGCATTGACAGCCGCGCTCACACTCGCGAATCTGCGGCCGCTCGAGATCGCCGGGATCATGCTCATCGGGTGGGTGATCGTCGCCCTGCTCGAGTGGGTGGCCTGGCGCGAAGAGCCCCACTACGGGAGCGGGCTCCCCCCGCGCTACTACGTCCCGCAGGTCAGCCTGCCGCCCGCGCAGGTGCTCGAGCCCGTGCCGGCGGGCTATCCCGAGGCGCGCGACGAAGCCCCGACGTGGATCGCCTCGGCGGCGCTTCGGGCCGAGATGCTCGGCGAGTGGCCGGTGGCGGCACCGCCGGTCTCACCGCCGCGGGAGGAGCCTGAGGTCGACCCCGATCCCTGGACGCTCGCAGAAGAGCTGCCGGTCGCGCCGCTCGGCGAGCTCGATCCCAAACCGGAGCCCGAGTCGGACCTGGAGCCGGTCGCGGAGCCCGAGCCCGCGTTCAGCCCGCCACCCGTTTCCGTTGCCTTCGAGGCTGTTGCCCTCGAGGCTGTTGTCCTCGAGACCACGCCCGAACCCGAACCCGAACCCGAACCCGAACCCGAGCCGGGGCCGGCGCTCGACGTCGCCCTCGCGCGCTCGGCACAGGGCGTTGCCCGTTACAGCCTCGATCCTCTCGGCGACCCGCAACCCCGTCGTCGCTTCGGCCGCGGTGCGAGGGCCGAGCCGGATGCCCTCGAGGTCCCCGCTCGGCCCGAAGGCGTCCGTGCCCTCCCCGGCCGTACGAACCGGCAGGATTAGCCCGTGACCTCGTTACGCCGTCCGGGCCTCCGCTTCCTGGTGGAGGCCTTCGTGATCGTGCTGACCGCCGTCGTCACCGGTCTCGCACATGTCGGCGCGTGGGGAATCGCCGGCGCGGTCGCGGTCGTGTGGGTTCTCGTGGCGATCATCGAGTACTCGCTCTCGCACCCGCGCGGGCGCAAGGAGCCGTCGGCGCCGATCGAGACGCTCCCCGAGCCGGAGCCCGTCGCCGGGGAGGCAGTGCGGGTGATCCCGCGGGGGTCGGCGCCCCAGCCGGCTGCCGACGAGCGCGTTGCAGTCGCGTCCGAGCGGGCGCCCGAGCC
This sequence comes from Gaiellaceae bacterium, assembly GCA_045805985.1. GTDB lineage: Bacteria > Actinomycetota > Thermoleophilia > Gaiellales > Gaiellaceae > PALSA-600. The sequence continues at coordinate 154,286 of JBJMKA010000008.1, forward strand.
CGAACCGCAGTCCGAGCCCGAGCCGGTCGCCGTGGAGCCCCAAGCGACACCCGAACCGACGCCTGAGCCGGAGCCGGTCGCCGCCGCTCCGGAGCCCGAACCGGAACCAGAGGTGGCCGAGGCGCTGCAGTGGAACCTGTGGGAGCTCGACCGTGCGCTTCGTGGCAGCGGCGAGGTCACGGAGGAACAGGAGTTCCTCCTCATGTACCTCCGCGACTATGCAGGCCCGGATGGATCGTTGCCGATCGACTTCGACGGTCTCGTTCGTGAGTCGTTCGGCGATGTGCTCGGCGCGCCGGCGGGATGACACCGCGGCTGGCGCAGAGAGAGGTCGCGCTCGCGGGCCTCGCACTGCTCGCCGTCGCCGTCTCCCTGGCCGTGACCGCCCAGACTCGCGACGCCTCGTCGAGGACGCCGCAACGTGAGGGCTCGTACGTCGCGCTGGCCGGTTCGAGCGGACCTTCGGCCTTCGGCCGCCGTACCGCCTGCGGAGGCGTCCTCCATCCGGAGACGATTGGGGTCTCGCATCCGACCCTGCCCTGTGGCGCACGGGTGTTCATCACCTACCACGGTCAAACGGTCCTCGCGCAAGTCGTCGACCGCGGGCCGTTCGTTCCGGGACGGCAGTTCGATCTCACGGATGCGCTCGCGCGGCGGCTCGGGTTGCGCGGCGTCCAGGAGATCCACTGGTCCTACGCCCGATCCGCCTGAGCGCCGCTACAGTCACCGCAGTGCTCGAACCCGTTCGTGCGCCGCGTATCCATGTAGAACCAGACCATGTGAAAGGGAGCCCGCGTCGGGAATAGGCGATCTGTCCGACGTCCCGCACGGCACCCACCTGGCTTCGTCCAGGTTCACACGGACGTGGCATTCACGGCGGGATCAGGGCATTGGTGAGGGGAGCTTCGGCTCCCCTCACGCTTGACCGGGAGTACCCTGCCCGGATGGAGTTGATCGGGGATTCCGCACGCGGCGACGACTTCGCGCTCGTGCGCCTGCGCGTCGACGGAGGGGTGATCGTCGAGGCCGACGCGCCGGGCGTGGCGGAAGAGCTGCGTGGCTTGACGGTGCTCGAGGCGGCTGCCGTCGGTGGCGAGATGCTGCCGGTGGATGCGCTCGCGAACGCGCTCGGCCCGGCGGTACGCGCTGCCGCCGACCCGCGTCGAACGGCAGTCGCGATGAGCGGCGGGGTTGACAGCGCGGTCACGCTCTTGAAGGCGGGAGAGCATGCGGTCGGCGTGACGCTTCGCCTCTGGCTCGACCCCAATGGTCCCGACTCCGAGCGCGCCTGTTGCTCGCCGAGCGCGGTGATTGCCGCCCGCGAGACGTGTCATCGCCACGGCCTGCCGCACGTGACGCTCGACCTCCGCGAGCAGTTCCGGCGTGCTGTCGTGACGCCGTTCGTGCGTGGCTATGCGCGCGGTGAGACGCCGAACCCGTGTATCCGCTGCAACGGCGGCTTTCGGTTCGCGGAGCTGCTCTCGTTCACGAAGCGCGTCGGCGCCGCACGGCTCGCGACGGGCCACTATGCGCGCATTGTCGAGCACGACGGCCGGCTGCTGCTCGCGCGCGCGGCCGACGAGACGAAGGACCAGAGCTACATGCTTGCGCGGCTCGACCCACGTCACCTCGAGCGGATCTGGTTCCCGCTGGGCGGGCAGACGAAGACCGAGACGCGCGCGGAGGCTGCCGAAGCCGGCCTCGAGGCGGCGCACCGCGCCGAGAGCCAGGAGGCATGCTTCCTCGCGGGCGACGACTACCGCGCCTTCCTCGGGCGGCACGGGCTCGCCTCTGCCCCCGGCGCGATCGTCGACGGGAACGGTGCGACCGTCGGGTCGCACGAGGGGTTCTGGCGGTTCACGCCGGGGCAGCGCCGCGGTCTCGGCGTCTCGGCGGCCCAGCCCTTGTACGCGGTCGCCACCGATGCGCGGACGAACACTGTCGTCGTCGGGCCCCGCGCGTCGCTCGCGCGGACGCGTGTCTCGGCGCGTGGGCGCCTCTTTGCGCCGGCCGGGCGCGTGACGGCGAAGCTTCGCTACCGCTCGCCGGCGGTCGCTGCCAGCGTCGAGCAGACGGCGTCCGGTTTCCGGCTCCGGCTCGACGAGCCCGCCTTCGGCATTGCCCGGGGCCAGGCCGCCGTGCTCTACGACGGCGACGTCGTGGTCGGGTCAGGATTGGTCACGTCCGCCGGGGCTGATTAGGCTGCGCCCGTGATCGTCGCCTTCTCCTTCGGGGACCTCGCCTCGCTCGCCCTCGCGATCTTCCTGATCGCCGCCGGTCTCGGGCTCGGTTGGGCTTTTCTTCGGTTGGCCGTAACTTTTGATCGACTTTCTTCGTTGATTCGTGGGGCAGAGCGTGAAGTTCTTCCGGTGATCAACAAGGTCGGGGGTTCGGTGGATCGGGTCAATGCACAGCTCGACAAGCTCGACACCGCGACGGACAGCGCTGTGGATGCAGTCGTTGCCGTCGACGAAGCCGTGCGCAGCGTCAGCTACGCGGTGAAGACGCCGGTGCAGAAGCTCGCCGGGCTCTCCGCCGGCGTCTCGCACGGCTGGGCATCGCTGCGCACGCGCCGCAACTGGCGCGAAGCGGTCGATGAGGCAAAAGCTGCGGCCGCGCGCCGCGAGCGGGATCTCGACGAAGAGTTGAAGGCTTCGCACGGTGATTGACGAGATCACGTTGACCATTCCACGCGACGCCGACTTCCATCGTGTCGCGCACCTCGTGCTCGGCGGGCTCGCCGTGCGGATGGACCTGACGGTCGAGAACCTCGAGGACTTGCAGATCGCACTCGACTCGATCCTCGGCCGCAGCGAGCTGGCGGCGGGCGACGTCACGGTTCGCATGGCGGTGCGCGACGGCGCGCTCGAGACGCGGGTCGGGCCGCTCCCGGCGAAGGTGCTCGACGAGATCGAGCGCGAGCAGAACGACGAGCTCAGCCTGCGCCGCGTGCTCGACTCGACAGTCGACGACGTCCATGTGGACGGCGATTCGGTCAGCCTCACGAAGAAGGTGGCTGCGGGAGGTGAGAACGCCCGTGGCTGAGAGCGACAAGGCTCTCCTCCGCCGCTACCACGAGCAGGGCGACCTCGCCGCGCGCGAGCAGCTGATCGAGCAGTACATGTCGCTCGTGCGTTCGCTCGCGCGGCGCTACAGCTATCGCGGCGAGCAACTCGACGACCTCGTTCAGATCGGATCGATCGGGTTGATCAAGGCGATCGACCGCTTCGACCTGAGCCGCGGCGTCGAGCTGACGACGTACGCGACGCCGAACATCATCGGCGAGATCAAGCGCCACTTCCGCGACCGGGGTTGGGCGGTGCGCGTGCCGCGCGGCCTCCAAGAGCTGAACGTGCAGCTCTCGAAGCTCGTCGAAGGGCTCACGGTGCAGCTCGGCCGGTCGCCGACGATCCCCGAGCTGGCGAAGGCCGCCGGCGTCGAGGAGGAAGACGTGCTCGAGGCCCTCGAGTCGGGTCGCGCGTACTCGTCGCTCTCGCTCTCGCAGGGCAGCAGCTCGGAGGACGGCGAGGATCTCGATCCGCTGGAGTCACTCGGCGAGATGGAGCACCAGTACGAGGTCTCCGAGGACCGCGCCGTGCTCGCGCCGGGGTTCAAGGTGCTCGACGAGCGAGAGCGGCGCATCCTGCACCTCCGCTTTTTCGAAGGACTGACGCAGTCGCAGATCGCACAGCAGGTCGGCATCTCGCAGATGCACGTGTCGCGCCTGATCCGGCGAGCGCTCGAGAAGATCCGCGACGAGATCGCCGCCGACGAGCTCGATCCGCACCGCGCCGCCTGAACCTGCCTCGTCCAGTGAGGCCACGACCGGACCAGGCCCGAGGAGCGTAGGCCCGTGGTCAGACCAAGGTCACAGAACTGCAACCAACGATCCACAGGGGACCGAACGCGGTCGATAACGCAGCGCTCTTAGCGAGCGCGGTTGCGCCTCCGGACACGGCTTTCCGAGACTCGTCTCGTGGTCAGACCAGGGTCACATAAGTGTCACGAACGATCCACAGGCCGTCCGTACACTGTTGCTTCCGATGGCGATGACGACGAACGAGCTGCGTGAGGCGTTCCAGCGCTTCTACGAGGAGCGCGGGCATCTGCGCCTGCCGTCGCACTCGTTGGTCCCGCCTCCGGACGATCAGACGACGCTCTTCATCGTCGCCGGGATGCAGCAGTTCAAGCCGTACTTCCTGCGCACGAAGGAGCCGCCCTCGGACCGTGTCGTGAGCGTCCAGAAGTGCCTGCGCGCGGGTGGAAAGGACACCGATCTCGAGGATGTCGGGCGCACCGACCGGCACAACTCCTTCTTCGAGATGATGGGCAACTTCTCGTTCGGCGACTATTTCAAGGACGAGGCGGTCGACTACGCGTGGGAGTTCGTCACGACCGTCCTCAAGCTCGACACGGAACGCCTCTGGGTCACGGTGCACGAAGGCAATCCGCTGTACGAGCTCGACGAGGACACGGTTGCGATTACGGCCTGGGAACGCGTGGGCGTGCCGCCCGAGCGCATCGTGCGGCTCGGCGACGACAACTTCTGGAGAGCCGCCGACACCGGACCCTGCGGCCCGTGCACCGAGATCTTCTACGACCGCGGCGAGGAGCACGCCTGCGGCGATCCCGCATGCCAACCCGGGCACTGCGACCGCTATTACGAGTTCTACAACCTCGTCTTCATTCAGTACGACCTGCAGCCTGGCAACAAGCTCGTGCCGCTGCCCAACGCCAACGTCGACACCGGCATGGGCGTCGAGCGCACCGCGTGCGTGTTGCAGAACGTCGGGTCGAACTACGACACCGACGGCTTCCGCGTGATCATGGACTGGATCGAGCGCGAGTCCGGTGTTGGCTACCACGACAGCCCGGCCGCGACGAAGGCGCACCGCGTGATCGCCGACCACGCGCGCGCCGTCAGCTTCCTGATCGCCGACGGCGTCGTCCCGGCGAACGAGGGGCGCGGCTACATCTGCCGCCGGTTGCTGCGCCGCGCGATCCAACACGCGAACCGCATCGGGCTGAAGGACCTCTACCGGCTCCCTGCCGTCGTCGTCGAGCAGATGGGTGACGCGTATCCCGAACTGCCCGAGCACGCGGACGAGATCGAGCGCGTCGTGCGCGCAGAGGAGGAACGCTTCTCCGAGACGCTCTCGCGCGGGCTGAAGATCTTCGACGAGCTCGCCGGCAAGCCGGCGATCACCGCAGACGACGCCTTCGCCCTCGTCGCGACCTACGGCTTCCCGATCGAGTTGGCACAGGAGCTCGCCGAGGAGCGCGGTCAGTCCGTCGACGTCGACGGGTTCTGGCAGCTGATGGAGCAGCATCGGGAGGTCTCGCGCGCGAGCGGCGAGAGCACCGTGCAGCAGATCGCGGCGCAGCTCGTCGGGCCGAGCGTGCGGCAAAGCGAATTTGTCGGATACTCGAAGACGAAGACGCTGACCGCGGTGATCGACTCGGCGCCGCTCGACGACGGGCGGCAGCTCGTGAAGCTCGAGCAGTCGCCGTTCTACGCCGCGAGCGGCGGCCAGGTGAGCGACAACGGCTATCTCGCCGTCGACGGCGAGGAGCAGCGGCTCGAGGTCGACGACGTGCTCAAGTTCGGCGACGACCAGGTGATCGTGATCGAGCTCGCCGGCCATGAGCCGCTCAGCGCGGGCACGCGAGTCGAGGCAGTCGTGAGCTGGAGCGACCGCTTCCCGACTCAGGCGAATCACACGGCGACCCACCTGCTCCACCAGGCGCTCCGCGACGTGCTCGGCGACCACGTCAAGCAGGCGGGATCCGCGGTTCGTCCCGACAAGCTTCGCTTCGACTTCACCCACGACAAGCAGCTCACGCCCGAAGAGCGAGCGCGCGTCGAGCGGATCGTCAACGACAAGGTCTTCGAGGCGATCCCCGTGCGCACATTTGTGACCCCGATCGAAGAAGCGCGCAAGCTCGGCGCGATGATGCTCTTCGGCGAGAAGTACGGCGCAGAGGTGCGCGTCGTCGAGATCGGCGACTACTCGACCGAGCTTTGCGGCGGGACGCACGTGCGCTCGACAGCCGAGATCGGGCCGTTCCTGATCACGAGCGAAGGCTCCGTCGGCTCCGGGGCGCGCCGCATCGAGGCCGTCACCTCGGGCGAGGCGTGGACGGTGCTCGAGGGCTACAAGAACGAGCTCGAGGCCGTGCGCGCCGAGCTCGAGCAGGCCCGGCGCGTGAAGAAACCGAAGGCGCAGGCTGCCGGTCCCGACATCATCTGGCAGGACAAGCAGGGCAAGGTCTTCGTCGCAGAGGTCACAGGTGCAAGTGGCAGCGCGCTGCGCGACTTCTCCGACCAGGTGCGGCAGCGCGAGGACGCGTCGGCCGTCGTGCTCGCGTCCGCGGACGACGGGAAGGTCGCGCTCGTCGTGAACCTCGACAAGTCGCTCACGGATCTCGACGCGGTGGCGATCGTCCGCGAGCTGGGGCCGATCATCGGTGGCGGGGGCGGCGGTAGGCCGACTCTGGCAGAGGCGGGCGGAAAGAACGTCGGTGCTGTGCGCGACGCGCTGCACGCCGGTCGCGACAAGCTCACCGCAGCCATCAGTTGAAGGTGCTTGCACTCGACTTCGGCTCCGCGCGCACGGGCGTGGCGGTCTCCGACCCCACGGGAACCGTCGCACGCCCGCTGACCACTGTTGAGCGCGCGGCGACCGACGCCGGTTTTGCGAAGCTGCTGGCGGTGATCGCTGCGGAAGGGCCTGAGCTCGTCGTCGTCGGCATGCCGCTGACTCTGCGTGGCGAGCACGGGGAGCAGGCCCGCGAAACAGACGCGTTCGTCGAGCACCTCCGCGCCGCCCTCGAGACGCCGGTCGAAACCTACGACGAGCGGTTCACGTCGGTCCTCGGCGGCGACGACGACGCCCGCGCCGCCGCACATCTCCTCGCCAGCTATCTCGACTGGCGAAGCAACCGATGATGCCGGTGGAGAGACCGCGCGGGCCGTCGCCTGAGCAGATCCGGCGCCGGCGTCTCGTAGCGTTGCTGGCGATCGTCGCGGCGCTGATTGCCGTTGTGGTCGCGGTGGTCGTGGCGCTGCCCCACGTGCGGGGATCGCACGCGGCGACGCCGGTGATCCCGCCACCCCCGAAGCCATTTCGCGTCATCTTTCCGGAGGGCTTCACGCGCGCGCAGATGACGGAACGCGTCCAGGCGGTCGCGAAGATCGCAGCGCGCAAGAGAGGACGGCCTGTTGTGCTGAGCGGCAAGCGGTACCTCCTCGCCACAAAACGCGCTGCCCTGCCGTGCTTTACGCCGCGGCGCCAGACGAACCTCGAAGGCTTCCTCTTTCCGGCGACGTACGACTTCGTCGCGACGACGACCGCGCGGCAGCTTGCGACCGACCAGCTACAGACCTTCTGCGAGCATTGGACCGGGGTCGACCTCTCCTACGCGCGCAAGAAGAACCTCACGCCGTACGACGTGCTGATCATTGCGTCGATGGTCGAGAAGGAGACGCTCGCGCCGGACGAGCGGCCGCTGGTCGCGGCCGTGATCTACAACCGACTGCACGCGCACATGCCGCTCGGGATCGATGCGACGTTGCGCTACGGGTTCGACATCCCGCCGACGAAGTCGATCCTGCAGTCGCAGCTCGACAGCAACAATCCCTACAACTCGCGCAAGCTCCTGGGCCTGCCGCCGACGCCGATCGCGAACCCTGGGCTGGCATCGATCCAGGCTGCGGCGCATCCCGCGAAGGTGAGCTACCTGTACTTCGTGCGCAAGCCCGACCGGGTGCATCACTTCTTCACGGCGAGCGCCACCGCCTTTGCCCAATACGAGTGCGCACACGGGTACGGCTGTTGACGACTCACATTGGGCTCCTCGGGCATCCGGTCGCGCACTCACTCTCACCGCGCATGCAGAACGCGGCGTTCGCGGCGCGCGGCCTCGACTGGGACTACACGGCGCACGACGTCGAAGATGCGCTGGCGGGCGTCGCGTCATTGCGCGAGCTCGGCTTCGCCGGCGCGAACGTCACGATCCCACACAAGCAGGCCGTCGTCGCGGCCTGCGACGAGGCAGAGGGCGATGCCGTCAACACGCTCGTCTTCCGCGATGGCCGCGTGCTCGGCTTCAACACGGATAAGGAGATCCTCGCCGGGATCACCGCCAAGCGTGCCTGCGTGATCGGCGCGGGCGGCGCTGCGCGCACGCTTGCGCCTGCTCTACCGGCCGATACACGCGTCTACTCGCGCTCCGGGCAGTGGCCGCCCGACTCGAGCGGTTGCGACCTGGTCGTCAACGCGACCCCCGTGCGCGACGCGGTGCTTGTCGAGCTCCGCCAGGGCCAGACGGTCGTCGACCTCGCCTACGGCCCGGAGGAGACCGCGCTCGTCGCAGCCGCGCGGGCCGCCGGGTGCGAGGTGGTGGACGGCCTCGAGGCGCTCGTGCGCCAGGGCGCCGCGAGCTTCCGTCTCTGGACCGGGATCGAGCCTCCGCTCGACGCGATGCGCAACGCCGTCAGGATCTAGAACAGATCTGCAGGGCGACAGCCACGGCAGAACTCTAGGCTTGCGCGCATGACGCTTCGTCTCTCTTCGGCCGGCGAGTCCCACGGGCCGGCGCTCGTCGCGATTGTCAGCGGCCTGCCGGCGGGCCTGATGCTTGACCAGCAAGCGATCGACGCCGACCTGAAACGTCGCCAAGAGGGCTACGGCCGCTCCCCCCGTCAGCAGATCGAGCAGGACCGGATCGAGGTGCTCGCCGGGCTTCGCCGCGGCCGCACGCTCGGCACTCCACTCGCCCTCGTGGTGCGCAACAACGACCACAAGAACTGGACGTGGGGCATGGCGCCCTGGCCGACGGACGAGGCGGCGAGCGGCAAGGGCACAAAAGCGGTCACGCTCCCGCGTCCGGGCCACGCCGATCTCGCGGGTGTTCTCAAGTACGGCCATGAGGACGTGCGGGACTCGCTCGAGCGCGCGTCCGCCCGGCACACGGCGGTGCACGTCGCTGCGGGCTCCGTTGCGAAAGCATTGCTGGCGACAATCGGAATCGCGGTCACCGGCTCAACCATCGATGAGGATGGTCTGCGCAAGAACGTGGATGAGGCGCGGGCCGAGCGCGACACGGTCGGGGGTGTCGTCGAGGTGCGTGCGACAGGCGCGCCGCCGGGCCTGGGGTCGTACGCGACGAAGGAGGACCGGCTCGACGCACGTCTCGCGTTCGCATTGATGGGCATCCAGGCGGTGAAGGGCGTCGAGATCGGCGAGGGCTTCGCGCTCGCCGCGCTGCGTGGTTCCCAGGCGCACGACGAGATTCGCCCGGATCGTCGCCGGGACACGAATCACGCCGGCGGCATCGAAGGCGGCATGTCGAACGGCGAAGAGATCATCGTGCGCGCCGCGATGAAGCCGTTGCCGACGCTGATGAAGCCGCTCGCGTCGGTCGACTTGCAGACCGGCGAGCCCGCGAACGCACTCGTCGAGCGCTCGGACGTGGCGGCAGTCGAAGCGCTCGCCGTCGTCGCCGAGGCGGCCGTCGCCTGGGAGCTCGCCGTGCTCGCGAAGGACAAGTTCGGCGGCGACGCGGTCGGCGACTTCGTCGCAGCGCATGCGGCGTACGTCGAGCGCATCCAATGGGCGTAGGCTTGACGGAGCCCAACAAGGAGCGGAGGTGCCGGCTTTGCCGGCGCCGGAGCGGGCCATGGCGCTAAATGCCCTGGATCGGCACCTCGCGCTGATCGGGTTCATGGGCGCGGGCAAAACGACGCTCGCGGAAGCGGTCGCGGCGCGCATCGGAAGGCGGCCCGTTGATGCCGACCGGCTGATCGAGGGGAGAGCGCAGATCTCGATCGGTGCGTTCTTTGCCCAGCGGGGCGAGACCGAGTTCCGCGTCGCCGAGGCGTCACTCGTGCGCGAGACGTTCCGGCAGTCGCCGCCCGCCGTCGTCGCGCTCGGCGGCGGCGCGGTGAAGACGCCCGAGGTGCAAGCGGCGCTGCGCGAGCGAGCGTTCACGGTGCTCATCGAGATTGACGTCGAAACGGCGTGGGCGCGCTCGAAGGACACCGACCGGCCGAACGCGCGGGACGAAGGAGTCTTTCGCCGGCTCTACGACGAGAGGCAGCCGCTGTACCGCAACGCCGCGGACGCGGTGGCGAACGACGCCGACGGCGTGATCCTCGCAGCCGCCGGGATCCACCACGAGCTGGGTGCGCTCGAGCGGCTCGGTGAGCTCGTGCCCGGTGACGGGCCGGTCGCCCTGGTCGCGGACTCGATGGTCATGGGCATCCACGGGCCCGCAGCGCAGACGGCGCTCGGCGACCGGTTGCAGTCCGAGCACGAGCTTCCCGCCGGAGAAACGGCGAAGCAGTTGCACGTGATCGAGCGGCTGTGGTCGGAGTTGCGGCTGGATCGCGGCGGCACGATCGTCGCGCTGGGCGGCGGCGCGCTGACCGACGCGGCGGGCCTGGCCGCTGCGATGTACCTCCGCGGCGTGCCGTGGGTCGCCGTTCCGACGACACTGGTTGGGCAGGTCGATGCCGGAATCGGCGGCAAGACGGCGATCGACATCCCGCAGGGCAAGAACCTGGTCGGCGCGTTCCACTGGCCGGCGCGCGTGGTGATCGACGAAGCGCTGCTCGAAACGCTCCCGGAGCGCGAGCGGCGCCAGGGCGAGGCGGAACGCATCAAGACGGAGCTGCTCGCCGGTCGTCCGCTCGACGTGCGCGCCGCCGCGGCGTACAAGGCCGCGCTCTGTCTTCGCGACCCCTACGACCGCGGCGTCCGCCAGTGGCTGAACCTCGGGCACACGTTCGCGCACGCGCTGGAGGCGGCTGCCGACTTCGACCTGCCGCACGGCGAAGCGGTCGCGCTCGGCCTGCTCGCAGCGCTCCGCCTGAGCGGGCGCGACACGGCGCCGGTGGCCGACGCGCTCGATCCTCAGCCGGTCAAGGTCGACCGCGAGCGCGCCTGGGAGGCGCTGCAACGCGACAAGAAGCGGGCGGGCGACGAGATCAACCTCGTCCTCCTCGGCGACGACGGCCCGCACCTCGAGGCGCGGTCGCCGGACGAGGTGCGCGCCGCCCTGGATACGCTCATCCGTCACTGATGCAAGTTCTCGTCCTCAACGGTGTCAACCTCGACGCGCTCGCGCGGCGCGATCCGGCGGTCTACGGCGGGTTGAGCCTGAACGAGCTGGAGAGCCGTATCTACGGCTGGGCGCATGAGATGGACATCAGCGCCCGCTGCCGCCAGTCGAACAGCGAGGGCGAGTTCATCGACTGGATCCACGACGCCTACGACACAGTCGACGGCTTGATCGTGAACCCCGGTGCGTGGAGCCACTACAGCTACGCGATCCGCGACGCGTTGGAGCCGCTCGGCGCGCCGTTCGTCGAGGTCCACCTCTCCGATATCTCGCAGCGCGAGGAGTGGCGCCGCCACAGTGTGGTCGCCGACCTCGCGGCGCATCGCGTGATCGGCAAGGGGCCGGACGGCTACCGCGAGGCGCTCGAGTTCCTCACGGGCGCGGACGCCGCGCAATGAGCAAGCGCCTTGCCGACCTCAGCGCACAGCTCGAGGCGCCGCTGCTCGTCACGAACCTGACGAACGTCTTCTACCTGACGGGCTTCGACAGCTCGAACGCCGCGCTGCTCGTCGAGCCGGGCGGCGGCGCGACGCTGTACACGGACTTCCGCTACGCACAGGCGGCGCGCAGCGTCGCCGGCGTCGACGTGGAGCTGACCAAGCGCGCGCTGTTAGCTGACGTCGGCGCGCGGTTGAAGGGTCGTGTGCAGTTCGAGGCCGATGTCCTGCCGAATCTCGAATGGCAGCGCTTGAGCTCGGGCAACGCGGAGCTCGTGCCGACGGAAGGCCTCGTCGCCGCGATCCGCGCGATCAAGGACGAGGAAGAGATTGCGAAGATCGCCAAGGCGGCGCGCATCGCCGATCGCGGCTTCGAGGCGCTGACCGCGGAGACGTTTGTCGGCCGCAGCGAGCGGGAGATTGCGTGGCGTCTGCGCGAGCTCCTGCATGCGCACGGCGCAGACGAGCTCGCGTTCGAGACGATCGTCGCCTCGGGCCCGAACGGCGCGCTGCCGCACGCGCATCCAACCGATCGCATCGTCGACCGCGGCACGCTGGTCACGATCGACTGGGGAACGCGCATCGACGGGTACTGCAGCGACTGCACGCGCACGGTCTCGACCGGCGGTCTGCCGGCCAAGCTGCGTGAGGCCTACGACGTCTGCCTCGAGGCGCAGCAGCGCGCGTGCGCCAACATCAAGGCGGGCCTGACCGGCGTGGAGGCCGACGCGGTCGCGCGCGATCCGATCGCGGACTCCGGCTTCGGCGAGAACTTCGGCCACGGCCTCGGTCACGGCGTGGGCTTGCTCGTGCACGAGGCGCCGCGGCTCTCGACGGAATCGACCGACACGCTCGAGCCGGGCCACATCGTGACGATCGAGCCCGGCATCTACCTCGAAGGCGTGGGCGGTGTGCGAATCGAAGACCTCGCCGTCGTGCGCGAAGACGGGGTCGAGCTGCTGACCACGTTCCCGAAGGAGCTGATCGAGGTCGGCTGAAAACTCCTGAACCTGGTTCGGCCTGCGCGCCACCGGCGACGCGGCGCGCCCGGCACCGCCGAATCAGGTTCAGTTTCTTCGTTCGAACCTGGTTCGGTTTTTGAACCAGGTTCATGAGCTCGGTCTGGCTACACTCGTTCGCCGATGGCCGAGGTCGTCTCCACCAACCAGTTCCGCAACGGGATGCACATCGAGCTCGATGGCCAGACGTGGCGGATCGTCGAGTTCCAGCACGTGAAGCCCGGCAAGGGCGGCGCGTTCGTCCGGACGAAGCTCAAGTCGCTGAACAGCGGCTCCGTCGTCGACAGGACGTTCCGCGCGGGCGAGAAGTTCGCGCGCGTGCGCACCGAGCAGAAGAACATGCAATACCTCTATGACTCGGGCGACGAGGTCGTCTTCATGGACGAGGCGACCTACGAGCAGCTTTCGCTGCCGCACGCGCTGCTCGAAGACGAGCTGCCGTTCATGCAGGCGTCGTCGACGGTCCAGGTGATGTTCGTCGGCGGGAATCCCTCCGGCGTAGATCTGCCCGCCTCGGTCGTCCTCGAAGTCACCGACACCGAGCCGGGCGTGAAGGGCGACACCGTCTCCAACGTGACGAAGCCGGCGACGCTCGAGACGGGCGCGGTGATCCAGGTGCCGCTGTTCGTCAACGTCGGCGACAAGATCAAGCTGGATCCACGCGAAAAGCGCTACATCCAGCGCGCCTGAGGCCACCGGCCGGCGGCGGCTCCCGCCGGGGCAAGCCCGGCTCCGCCGCCGCCTCGCGCCGCTAGCCGCACGCCGCCTTCCGGGGCCGTGCATTCGCACTGTCCCCTCCGGCGTCGCACGCCTAGCGGCACGCCGGAGAGCTCAGGTGAACGTTTAGAGGGTCGGGACCGCCAGCGGTGGGTTTCCGCGCTCACGGTAATGTCCTGACCCATGCCGCGTCTCGTCGATACGACGATCCGCGTCCTCAGCCAGGAACCGCTCGCCGGCCTGATGCCGACGGCGGATCTGCTGCGCCTCGCGGAGCTCCTCGACGGAGCCGGTTTCGCGTACCTGGAGGTCTCGGGCGGGGGCGTGTTCGATACCGCCGTCCGCCGCGGTGTCGAGAGCCCTTGGGAGCGGATCCGGGCGCTCAAGTCACGTACGAAGACGCCGCTGGCGCTTGCCGTGCGCGGGCGCTTCCTCGTCGGGTCGCGACCCGTGGGCGGCGACTTCGCACGCCGCTTCGTCGCCAGCGCCGCGCAGAGCGGCATCGACGTCTTCCGGTTGCACGACCCGCTGAACGACGTCGACAACCTCCGCGAGGCCGCCGAGGCGATCGTCGCGTCGGGAGCCGAGTTCGAGGCCGGCCTGCTCTACGGCAGTGGGCGCCACGATGCGCTCGTGGACGCCGCGAAGCGGTTGCCGGAGATGGGGGCCGCACGCATCCTCCTGAACGACCCGGCCGCCGTCCTGCAGCCCCACCGGGCGGGCGAGCTCGTCGCCGAGTTGCGCGATGTCTCAGGCCTGCCGGTCGGCCTCTACGCGCAGGGCGCGGGCGGTAACGCGCTTGCCGCGGCGCTCGAGGCCGCACGCGCGGGCGCCGACGTGATCGCCGTTGCCGTCTACCCCGTCGCGCTGACGATGCACCGCGTCTCCGCGGAGGCTGCCGCACAGGCGCTCGCGGGGCTCGGCCTCGACACCGGGATCGACCTGGACAAGCTCTGGGATGCTGCCGACCTCGTCGACGAGCACATCGGAGACGAGCCCGTGGCGCCTGTTCCGCCGCGGATCGCCGTGCGGGCCGCGCAGCGCAAGCTTCCGGTCGGACTGGTCGCCGCGCTCGACGTGCAGTTGCGCGCGCGCGCCGCAGGCGACCGCCTCGATGAGGTCCTGGACGAGGTCGACAAGGTTCGGGCCGAGGTCGGTTCTCCGCCGCTCGCCGCTCCGATCGGGCAGATCGTCGCCTCGCAGGCGCTCCTGAACATCCTGACTGCGAACCGCTACTCGACTATGGTCGACGAGTTGCGCGACCTCGTCGAAGGGCGCTTCGGCCGCACGCCTGTCGCGCTCGACCCCGCGCTCCAACGCGCTGTCGAGCTCTTCGAGAGCGGCCAGGACGAGCCCGAGGTGCTCGACCTCGACCAGCTGCGCGCCGAGTCGGGCGGCCTCGCATCCTCGGAGGAAGAGCTGCTCCTGCTCGCGCTCTTCGGCGAGGAAGCCGAGCCGCTCCTCAAATCGATCCGGGAGCGGGCCGGCGGCGACGAGTCGCTCGGCGCGAGCGGCGTCGACCGGGCGCGCGCGGAGCGCATCCGCGAGGTCGTGCGGATCGTGCAGGAAACCGGCGTCGGCGAGATCACGATCGAGGAGGACGGCACGCGGGTCAGCGTCCGCCGCACCGCCGAACAGATCGCCCTTCCGGCGGCGGCCGCGCCGACCGTCGAGGCCGAGCTCCCTCCGGTCGTGCCGCGCGACGACGGCAATGTGCGTGTCGAGAGCCCGATGGTGGGCACGTTCTACCGTGCCCCGGCACCGGGCTCCGCGGCGTTCGTCGAGGAAGGCGACGCGGTCGCTCCAGGCACGACGCTCTGCATTCTCGAGGCGATGAAGCTGATGAACGAGGTCAAGGCGGAGATCGAGGCGATCGTCCGGAAGATCCACGTCGGCAACGGGGAGCCGGTCGAGTACGGCCAGCTTCTGTTCGAGCTCGAGCCGATCAACGGCCGTCCTCTCGACGCTGTTTAGTGGCCGTCTGATGTTCAGCCGCGTCCTCGTCGCGAACCGGGGCGAGATCGCCGTCCGGGTGATCCGCGCGCTGCACGAGCTCGGCGTCGAGGCGGTTGCGATCTACTCGACCGCCGACAAGGATGCCCAGCACGTGCAACTGGCCGACCACGCGGTGCACATCGGCCCGCCGTCTGCCTCCGAGAGCTACCTGCGGATCCCGAGCGTGATCGCGGCCGCGAACACGACCGGCTGCGAAGCCGTGCATCCGGGTTATGGCTTTCTCGCCGAGAACCCCGCGTTCGTCGAGGCCTGTGTCGACAACGACCTCGTCTTCGTCGGTCCGCCTGCGGACGTGATGGCGATGATGGGCGACAAGATCTCCGCCAAGCAGGCGATGCGTGCGGCCGACGTGCCGACGGTGCCTGGAACCGAGGGCGCGACGACCGCCGCAACGGCGCGTGCGGCGGCCGAGGAGATTGGCTTCCCCGTGCTGTTGAAGGCGACGGCGGGCGGCGGCGGCAAGGGCATGCGCCTCGTGCACGCGGCCGGCGAGCTGGACGACGCGTTCAGCATGGCCGCGAATGAGGCCGACGCGGCGTTCGGCGACCCGACGATGTACGTGGAGAAGGCGCTCGTGCCCGCGCGGCACGTCGAGATCCAGGTGATCTGCGACCACTTCGGCAACGTGCTCACGCTGGGCGAGCGCGAGTGCTCGATCCAACGGCGCCACCAGAAGCTGATCGAGGAGTCGCCGTCGGCCGCGCTGACACCGGAGGCGCGCGAGGCGATGGAGGCCGCTGCAGAGCGTGCGTGTCGCGCGGTCGGCTATCGCAACGCCGGCACCTTCGAGTTTCTCCTCGGCCCCGACGGGAGCTTCTACTTCATCGAGTTGAACGCGCGCCTGCAGGTGGAGCATCCGGTGACGGAGATGTGCACCGGGATCGACATCGTGCGCGAGCAGTTGCTCGTCGCCGCGGGAGAAGCGCTGTCGGTGACGGGCCGCGCGCCGCGGCGGGGGCACTCGATCGAGATTCGGGTCAACGCCGAGGACCCGGAGCATGACTTCCGGCCGTCGCCGGGGCTCGTGTCGCACTTCAAGCCCGCGGAGGGGCCTGGCGTGCGCGTCGACACGTTCATCGAGTCCGGGACGGTGATCCCGCCCTTCTACGACTCGATGATCGCGAAGCTCGTGGTGTGGGACAACAACCGTGCCGCGGCGATCGCGCGTGCCGAGCGCGCGTTGCGAGAGACGACCGTCGTCGGTGTTCCGACGACGCGCGACCTGGCGCTCGAGGTGCTCGCAAGCGAGCCGTTCCGTAGCGGCGACTACTCGACCTCCACCCTCGACGAGCTGCGCGCGGTCGACGAGCGTAGGCTTGACGGAGCGGGAATAGAGCGGTGACGGTCTCCCGGCGCAAGGCGCGCAGGCAGGCGCTCTTCCTGCTCTACCAGTGGGACCTCTCCGGCCAGGAGATCGGCTCGCAGTACGCGGGCGAGATCGATCCGTGGGCGCGCGGGGTCGCCGAGTCCGTTGCGGAGCGCGCGGAGGAGCTCGATGCGCGCATCACGGCTGCCTCCGAAGGCTGGACGGCCGACCGCCTCGGCACAGTGGAGCGGAGCGCGTTGCGCGTCGCGGTGCACGAGCTGCAGACCGGCGAGGTGCCGGCCGAGGTCGCGATCAACGAGGCGGTTGCCTTCACGAAGCGATATGCATCCGAAGACGGCGCACGGCTCGTCAACGGCATTCTGGGAAAGATCCAACGGGAGGAGGCAGCATGAGCGCGGACGAATCGTTGAATAACGCGGAGAACCTCCTTGCACGCCTGGAGGCCGCCCGCGCGAGGCTCGACGAGACGCAAGACCCAGATCAGGCGATCGAGATCCTGCAAGAGCTCGCCGAGCTCGCCAAGGAGGTCGAGGCCGAGCTGCAGCGCGCCAAGCGTGCGGCGGAGACCGAGGCGGCGGCACCACCCGATGCGCCAGCCGCCTGAGAAGCTCCGCGCACTCGTCGAGGCGTATCTCTCCGAGCTGCCGCTGACGCCCGAGCTGGGCTCGCTCGAAGCGCCGATGCGGCATGCGCTCGGGGGCAAGCGCGTGCGACCGGTGCTCTGCCTCGCGACGGGCGACGCGATCGGCGCGACGATCGAGAACCTGCTGCCCGCCGCTGCGGCGGTCGAGCTCGTCCACTCGTTCTCGCTCGTGCACGACGACCTGCCGTCACTCGACGACGACAGCGAGCGTCGCGGCGCTCCGTCGGTATGGGCGCAGTACGGCGAGGCGACGGCGATCCTTGCCGGCGACGCGTTGCTCGTCGAGGCGATGCGCCTCGCGCTCACCTACCCGACCGGCTCGGTTGCCCGCGAGCTCGTGCACGCGACGATCGCCATGATCGGGGGCCAGCAGATGGATCTCGAGGGCGGCGCGCAGCTCGAGCAGCTGCACTCGCTGAAGACGGGCGCGCTCTTCTCCGCGTCCGTGATGTGCGCGTTGTGGGCGGCCGACATCCCGATCACCGAGCACGAGCCATGGCGTGACTTCGCCGGGGAGCTCGGGCTGTTGTTCCAGATCGTCGACGACCTGCTCGACGGCGACGGCTACGTGCTGGAAGTGGGTGGCGAGGGCGCGCGCCACCTCGCCGAGGAAGCGGCCGAGCGGGCACAGGCGAGGCTCGCCGAGATCGACGCGGACACGGATGTGCTCGCGTCGATCGTCGACGAGCTCGCTGTGCGGACGACCTAGGCCGTTGTGGTGCGCCGGTAGACGCCGCGGCCGAGTGCGACGAGAGCCAGCACGATCAGCGCTAACACGCAAAGCAGGAAGCCGAACCAGCCAATTCCGCCGAGCACTCCGGTGAACCCGTGAGCGTCTGCGAAGACGCCGCCGAGGGCGAACAGTGGGACTGCGACGACAGCGATACCGATCATGACCTTGTAGAGCGGGCGCATACTCCCTCCTTATCGTTGACTCGGCTGACGGTACGAGTCCGCAGCCCGACCGTCGTCGGCGCACGGGTTGATCCAACTCGGCCCTCGGGTTGATGCGATCGTCGTGCAGCCGCGATACGGTCCGACCGATGAGGAAGCTGGACGTCGTCCTGGCCGTTTCGCTGACAGCCGCGATGGTCTTCGAGGTGTTCGCTGAGCATCTGCATCCCGCAGCAGCAAGCGCCGGGCTGATGATCGTCGGCGGTGGCGCACTTGCCTGGCGCCGCACGTATCCGATCCTCGTCGGGGCGATCGTCGCGGGCATGGGTGTGCTCCAGGCGGCTCTCGGCATGTCGCTGCACACGGCGGTCGCGCCGGTCATTGGCCTGCTCGTCGCCTCGTGGTCGATCGGCGCCTACGAGGAGCGCCTCCGCGCGGTACTCGGCCTGGCACTCCTCGTCTGCGCGGTCTGGCTCTCGATGGGGATCGACGTGCTTCGTGGCACCGACCACTACACCCCGACCGATGTGCCGTGGATCGGGATGCTGCTCCTCCTGCCAGGTGTCCTCGGGATCCTCTTCGGCACGCGAACGCGTCGCCTTCGCGAGGCGGAGGCCCGGGCACTGCGCATGGAGCTCGAGCGCCGTGAGGCGATCGCAGAGGAACGCGTGCGGATCGCGCGTGAGCTCCATGACGTGATCGCCCACTCGGTCTCGGTGATGACGGTGCAGGCCGGAGCGGCAGAGGAGATGCTGAAGGTCGATCCGGCGCGCGCGGTCGAGCCCGTCCGCGCCGTCCAGGAGACGGGGAGGCAGGCGCTCTTCGAGATGAAGCGGCTCGTTGGGATGTTGCGCGAGCACGACGACGAGATCGGCCTCGCGCCGCAGCCCGGGGTGGGGGACATCGAGCGGCTGGCCGTACAGATGCGCGACGCGGGCTTACCGGTCGAGGTGCGCGTCGAAGGAACAGCGCGACCGGTCCCGATCGGCGTCGACCTCTCCGCGTACCGCGTCGTCCAGGAAGCGCTCACGAACGCGCTCAAGCACGCCGGCGCGGCCTCGGCGGTCGTCACCCTGCGCTACGGCGAACATGACCTCACGGTCGAGGTGGCGGACGAGGGTCATGGTCGCGGAGTGAAGCCGGGCGGGCACGGGCTGATCGGGATGCGCGAGCGCGTCGGCATCTTCGGGGGAACCTTCGAAGCAGGACCGCGCGAGGGCGGCGGCTTCGCAGTCCGTGCGCTCCTGCCGTTCGAGGGAGCTGCTTGACGTCGATCCTGCTCGCCGACGACCAAGCGCTTGTCCGCGGCGGGTTCAAGTTGATTCTCGATGCACAGGACGACCTGGACGTCGTCGGCGAGGCAAACGACGGGCGGGCGGCGATCGAAGCGGCGCGCTCACTCCGGCCGGACGTGGTGCTGATGGACGTCCGCATGCCCGAGCTCGACGGCATCGCCGCGACCAGGACGATCGTGTCGGAGCAGCTCGCGAAGCACGTGCTCGTGCTGACGACTTTCGACGAGGACCGGATCGTCTGGGACGCGATGGCAGCGGGCGCGAGTGGCTTTCTGCTCAAGACCGCGCCGCCGATCCAGCTCGTCGACGCTGTGCGGACCGTGTCCGCCGGCGAGGCGCTGCTTGCGCCGACGGTGACGCGGCGGCTGATCGAGGAGTTCGTCCGCCGGCCGCCACCCGGTGACGCGGCGCCCGAGCGGCTCGCCGTCTTGACGGAGCGCGAGCGTGAAGTGATGGCGCTGATCGCCCGCGGGCTGTCCAACGGGGAGATCGCGGAGCGGCTCTTCCTCAGCGGCGCCACCGTGAAGACGCACGTCAACCGGATCCTCGGCAAGCTCGGTCTGCGCGACCGGGTGCAGGCGGTCGTGCTCGCCTACGAGACCGGCCTCGTTCGCCCGGGCGACTAGCTTTAGCGGTAATGAAGAAGCGCCTCGACGTGCTGCTCGTCGAGCGCGGCCTCGCGGAGTCGCGCGCGCAGGCGCAGGCGCTCGTGATGGCCGGGCGGGTTCCCGGCCACTCGAAGCCTGGAGAGCAGGTCGCGGAGGATCTCCCACTCGAGGTCGAGGCGCCGCCGCCTTACGTTTCGCGCGCCGGGCACAAGCTCGCGAACGCGCTCGACGCATTCGGGATCGACGTCGCCGGCGTCGACGCGCTGGACGTCGGCGCGTCAACGGGCGGGTTCTCCGACGTGCTCTTGCAGCGCGGCGCGAGGCGCGTGATCGCACTCGACGTCGGCTACGGGCAGTTGCACTCGAAGATTCGCGACGATCCACGTGTCGTCGTGCTCGAGCGCGTGAACGCGCGCTCGCTGACGGAGCTCCCATTCGCGCCGCAGCTTGTGACGTGCGACGTCTCGTTCATCTCGGTCAAGCTCGCACTGCCCCCGGCGCTCGCGCTGGCCGCGCCCGGGTGGCAGGCGCTCGTGCTCGTGAAGCCGCAGTTCGAAGCCGGGCGCGCGGAGACGCCGAAGGGCGTCGTCCGCGATGCGGAAGTGCGGCGGCGCGTCATCGCCGAGGTCGCCGACGCGTTGCTCGCGAGCGGGGGAGAGCCACGCGGGGTCATAGACTCCGGATTGCCCGGCCCGAAGGGAAACCATGAGTTCGTCCTCCACCTCGTCCACCGAGAACATCCCGAACGGCCGGCCGGCCTCGACCGGTGGATCGCCGATGCCGTCGGTTAAGCGTGCCGCCGTCGTCACGATCGACCGTGACGGCGTCGACGGAGCGCTCGAGCGGCTGCGTGCGGTCGCCAAGCGGTGCGGGGTCGAGCTGGTGGAGGGCGACGACGCCGACGTCGCGATCGTGCTCGGCGGGGACGGAACGATGTTGCGCGCGCTCGCGCGCTTCCTCGGCACCGGCGTGCCCGTGATCGGCGTCAACTATGGACGCGTCGGCTTCCTGACCTCCATGTCCGCCGACGAGCTCGAGACCGGGCTGGAGCGCGTCTTCGCCGGCGAATACCGCACGGTGGAGCTGTCGACGCTCGAGGCGACCGTCAACGGCACGACCAAGGTCGCGGTCAACGATGTCGTGGTCGCGGGCGGGACGCTCGGTCGCATGGTCGAGATCGGCTACTCGATCGGAGGCGAGGATCTCGGGCACCAGCCGTGCGACGGGCTGATCTGCGCGACGCCGACCGGCTCGACGGCCTACAACCTCTCGAACGGCGGTCCCGTGCTCGTCTGGGGCCTCGACGCGATGGTGCTGACCTTCGTCGCGCCGCACGCGCTCGTGATCCGGCCCCTGGTCGTGCCGCGCGGCCCGGACGTGACGATCACGAACCTGACCCCGGATCTGGAGGCCTCGGTGCTGGTCGACGGCCAGCCTGTGGGGACGCTCGCGAGCGGTGGGCAGGCGGTCGTCCGTGTGGGCAGCCAGCGCAGTCTTCTGGCGACGCTGCCCGAAGTGACGTTCTTCAGCCGGTACGCCGCCACCTTCGGGCGGTAGGACGCTGGCGCAGGCGGCCGAGCTGTCAGCAGGCCGGTGACGAGCAGCCGAGCCTTGGCATGACTCGGTGGGTCATTCCGGAACTCAATGTCCCAGGCCAGCGCCTACTCGCGTGAGCCGTGCGCTTGCAACTTCGCCTGCGCTTGCTCGGCCAGCGCGCGTGTGCGCTGCGCGTTCGCGAGAACGCGCTCGTGGCGCGCGTCCCGCTCCTCGCGTTCAGCCTTCGTCAGTTTCTTTTTCGCCATCGGCTTCGTCCTCTCCAAGGAGTCGTTCGATGTTCGTCAAGGTGACGGCGATGTCGCTCACATTGAAGAGTAGAGCAACGACCTCCGCCCGCTCGATCAGTGGCTCGGGCATGAATTGACGGGTTGCGCCCTAGGCGCCCGGCGCGCAATTCGCCCTTCCGGACACCTTTCGGGCCCCCTGCGCGCGCAGACGTGCCTTCGGGACGATGACGCCCGCAGGTGCCCTCCGTACGATGGTGGCGTGCTCCGGACACTCCGCATCTCGAACCTCGTCCTCATTCGTGAGGCCGAGCTCGATCTCGCCGCCGGGCTGAACGCGATCACCGGCGAGACCGGCGCCGGAAAAACGATCCTCACGAACGCGATCGGGCTGCTGCTCGGCGGCCGCGGCGATGCCGCGCTGATCGGCGCGGCGGGCGAAGAGGCCTACGTCGAGGCCGAATTCGACGGCGTCGACGACGATGCGCTCGGCGCGCTGGCCGAATTGCGGCCCGAGGGCGAGGACGGTGTCGTGCTCGCGCGACGGATCTTCGCCGACGGGCGCACGCGCGCCTACGCGTGGGGACGCAGCGCCGCGCGCGAGGACGTTGCGACGGCGGCGGAGTCGTTGATCGCGATGAGCGGCCAGTTCGAGCAGCGGCGCCTTGCGCGTCCGGCCTACCAGCGCGGCGTGCTCGACGGGTTCGCGGGGCTCGACGTGCGCGGGGCGCAACGGGCGTGGCGCGAGCTGCAAGCTGCGCGGCGCGCCTATGACGAGCTGACGCGCGATGCCGACGCCGCGCAGGCCCGGCTGGAGGAGCTGCGCAAGCTCGCAGAGGACACCGAAGGCTTGGAGGCGGGCCGCGAAGAAGAGCTGCGCGCCGAGCGGGAGCGGTTGCGCCACGTGAGCGAGCTCGCAGACGCGGCGGCTGCGGCGGCTGCCGCGCTCACGCCCGAGGACGGCGAGGGTGCCGCGGATCTGGCCGGCGTCGCCGAGCGCGCGGTCGCGCCGCTGGAACGACTCGCGCCAGAGCTGCAAGCGGCGGGCGACGCGCTGCGGCAGGCCGAGCTGCAGCTGCGCGAGACCGCGTCCGACCTCCAGGCATTCCTGCATTCGCTGCAGGCGGAGCCGGGACGCCTCGAAGAGGTCGAGGGCGAGCTCGAGTCGTTCTCCGACCTGCGGCGGCGCCACCGGGCGCAGACATTTGACGAGCTACTGGAGCGCGGCGAGCAGGCGCGCCGCGAGCTGGGAGCGCTCGAGGAGGGGCACGACCCGGTGCGCGCGGCTGAGCTGGCGCTCGAGCAGGCGCAGGCAGAGGTCGATCGCATCCACAGCGCGCTGCGCAAAGCGCGGCGCAAAGCCGCGGATCCGTTCGCGAAGGCGGTGGCTGTCGAGCTGAAGGGGATCGGCCTCGGGGACGGCGAGTTCCAGGTTGTGCTGACCGAGCGTGACCCGGGAGCGACCGGCGCCGACGATGTCGCGTTTCTGATCCGGCCGAACGCCGGCCTGCCGTTCGGACCGGTCGCCGAGACGGCATCGGGCGGCGAGCTCTCCCGCGTGGCCCTGGCGATCGCCGCCGTCGCGGGCGGCGAAACGATGGTCTTCGACGAGATCGATGCCGGCATCGGGGGCACGACGGCGCACGCCGTCGCGGAGACGCTGCGCCGGCTGGCCGAGCGCGCCCAGGTCGTCACGATCACCCACTTGCCGCAGATCGCGACGGTCGCCGACAAGCACTTCAGCGTCGAGAAGATCGCCGGCCATCCGACGCACACGCGGATCGAGCCGCTCGACGACGCGCAGCGCCGGGACGAGATCGAGCGGATGCTCGGCGGCGCCGAGTTCCTCGCTGCGCACCAACAAGGTGTCTGACACCGTTTCGGAGCCGGCCGCGGTTCGCAAAAGGTGTCAGACACCATGAGTGAGGCCACGATCGAGCTGCTCGCGCCCCGCGCGGACGTCTGGGCCTTCCTCGCGGAGCCGTACCACCTGTCCGACTGGTGGCCGGGAATCACCGGGGTCGAGCCCGACCGGCGCGGCTTTGCGCCCGGTGCCCGCTGGAAGGTGCTGGCGACGAAGCGGAACATCCTCGCGGGGCCGCGCCCGACCGAGTCGACGCTTCTGATCAGGGAGATCGATCCCTACGAGTGCTGGTCGTGGCACCTGCTCAATCCGAAGACGGACGTCGAGATCCGCCTGCGCAGCGGGGGTGAAGCGCGAACGGCAGTGACGGTCACCACGAGCAGAGGCTCGGCGAGCCGAGCTGTCAAGCGTCTGTATGACCTCGTTCAGACCGCCGCGACGATCTGAGCGGCGCCGTCCTGATCGCGCCCTACGATCGTCGAGTGACGATGTCGGGGAACACGCCGAAGGCACTGGTAGAATGGGGTTCCGTGAATCGTCTCACGGGTCAAGGCCGCTGGATCGCCACCGCACCGGCAGGCCGTAGCGCCCTCGACGAACGTATTGACGAATGGGGGCTGGGGTCTTGAGCGCGAAGTACGTCTTTGTCACGGGCGGCGTGATGTCGTCACTTGGAAAGGGAATCACCGCGTCTTCGCTCGGCCGCCTGCTCAAGGCGCGTGGGCTGAAGGTGCAGGTGCAAAAGTTCGATCCCTACATCAACGTCGACCCGGGGACGATGAGCCCGTTCCAGCACGGCGAGGTGTTCGTGACGGAGGACGGCGCCGAGACCGATCTCGACATCGGCCACTACGAGCGCTTCATCGACGAGAATCTGTCGCGCGCCGCCAACCACACGGCAGGAGCCGTCTGGGACCGCGTGCTGCGCAAGGAGCGCAAGGGCGAGTACCTCGGCTCGACGGTGCAGGTGATCCCGCACATCACGAACGAGATCAAGGCGCGCATTCGCTCCGTCGCCGACGCCACCGACACCGACGTCGTGATCACGGAGATCGGTGGCACTGTCGGCGACATCGAGTCGCATCCATTCCTCGAGGCGATCCGCCAGTTCCGGCGGGAGGCCGGCCCCGAGAACGTCATCTACCTCCACGTCACGCTCGTTCCCTACATCGATACCGCAGGCGAGCTGAAGACGAAGCCGACTCAACACTCGGTGAACGAGCTCCGGCGCATCGGTATCCACCCCGATGTGCTCGTGTGCCGCTCGACGGAGCCGCTGCCGCGCGAGATCCGCGAGAAGATCGCGCTCTTTGCCGACGTCGACGTCGACGCGGTGATCACGAACCCGGATGTCGCAGACGTCTACCTCGTGCCGCTCGCGCTGCAGGAGCAAGGCCTCGACGAGCTCGTCGTGCGCAAGCTCGGCATCGACGCGCCGGCCGCCGACCTCGGAGAGTGGCTCGAGCTGACCGAGCGCATCAACCAGCGCAACGAGTCGGTGGAGATCGCGCTCGTCGGCAAGTACGTGAAGCTGCACGACGCGTACCTCTCAGTGCACGAGGCGCTCAAGCACGCGGGCATCCACAACGGCGCGCGCGTGCACGTGCGGTGGGTCGATGCCGAGGACATGACGCTGGAGGAGGCGCGCGCCGCGCTCGCGGGCGTCGATGGCGTGCTCGTGCCGGGCGGCTTCGGCTCGCGCGGGTGGGAGGGCAAGATTCTTGCCTGCCGGGTCGCGCGGGAGGATGAGATCCCGTATCTCGGCATCTGCCTCGGCATGCACGTCGCGGTCTCCGAGTTCGCGCGTCACGTCTGCGACCTGGACGGCGCCAACTCGACGGAGATGGACCCGGAGACGCCGTTCCCCGTGATCGATCTGCTCCCGGAGCAGAAAGAGGTCGAGGACCTCGGTGGGACGATGCGCCTCGGTGCACAGGCCGTCGAGCTGGCCGAGGGAACGCATACCCGCGAGGTCTACGGCGAGTCGGTGATCTCGGAGCGGCATCGCCATCGCTACGAAGTCAACAACGCTTACCGCCAGCAGCTGCTCGATGGCGGCCTCGTGATAAGCGGCACGTTCCAGGAAGGACGGCTCGTCGAGATCGTCGAGCTCCCGGACCATCCATGGTTCGTCGCATCGCAGTTCCACCCGGAGTTCAAGTCGCGGCCCACGCGCCCGGCGCCGCTCTTTCGCGAGTTCGTTGCCGCAGCGCTCCAGCGTGCGCGCTCGCGCTCCGCGGCCGGCGTCGAAGTCGCGTAGGTCTCAGTGATTCAGATCGCGGCGCCCACCGAGACGAAGACGGGCATCCCGGCGACAACCGTTTCGCCGGCGACGTAGCGGAACTCGACGATCGTCCCGTCCTTGCGTGTCAAGCGGGACGTCCCGGCGCGCGTGCCTGCCTGGCGCATCTCGCTCCACTCCTCGTCCGCCTCGCTGTACCGCGCGACGTCGGCGACCCGCAGATCGAGCAGCTCCTCCCGGGTGTAGCCGAGCATGGAGCAGGCGGCCTGGTTGACGGCCACGTACCTCCCGCGCTCGTCGGCGACGAACACCACGACGGGCCCGTGCTCGATCGCGTCGCCGAGCAGCGGGGCCTGAATGAGCGGCTCGGAGACTCCCGACATGGCGAGGAAAGTTCAGCACGTTTCGGACGGCGACGCAAGGGCCTGTCGGCCCGTAGGATCTCCGTCCGGTGCCGCCGGAAGTCCTCGATCTGTTCACGGAGCTCGCCGCGGTCCCGAGCCCGCCGGGCGAGGAGCGCGCGGTCGCGGACCTCGTGACGCGCTACCTGCACGATTGCGGCCTCGAGGTCGACGAGGACGGCTCCGGGCCGGGGATCGGGTCGACGATGGGAAACCTGTACGTACGCCTCGAGCCGACGGCGGCCGGGGAGCCGCTTTTCCTCTGCGCCCACCTGGACACGGTGCCGCCGACGGCGGGGATCGAGCCGCTCGTCGAGGACGGCGTGGTGCGGAACGCCGCCGGCACGATCCTCGGAGCCGACGACAAGGCTGCGGTCGCCACGATGCTCGACGCCACGCGCCGCGTGCTCGCCGAAGGACGGTCGCACGCCGGGATCGAGCTGCTCTTTACGCCCAAGGAGGAGGTTGGGCTCGTCGGCGCATATGCGTTCGACCACACACGGCTCCGGGCGAACGTCGGATACGTCTACGACCAGGCGGCGCCGGTCGGCGTCGTGATCCTCGGCGCCCCGTACTCGCAGTCGATGGAGGTGACCTTCCACGGTCGTGCCGCGCACTCAGGGATGCATCCCGAGGATGGCCGCTCGGCGATTCTCGCCGCCGCCCGAGCAATCTCGGAGATGCGGCTTGGGCGGGTCGACGAAGACTCGACTGCGAACGTCGGGACGATCCAGGGCGGGACCGCGACGAACATCGTTCCCGAGTGGTGCACGTTTGTCGCTGAGGCGCGCTCGCAGGACGAACGCAAGCTCGCCGACCTCGTGCAGGAGATGCAGGACGCGGTCACGTTCGCGGCCGGAGTCGCCGAATGTGACGTCGAGACGATTCTGCGCAAGAGCTATCGCGGCTACCGGTTCGCGAAGAACGACCATGCGGTTGTCCTGGCCGCCGCCGCCCTCGCGCGCTGCGGTCACCAGGTGTCCTACGACGTATCGGGTGGCGCTGCCGACGCGAACGTCTTCAACGAGCGCGGCCTTCAATGCGTGAACCTCGCGAACGGGATGACCGACATCCACACGCCCGCCGAGCACATCGCGGTGGCCGACCTCGAGGCGATGGTCGAGGTGACCCTCGCCCTCTTCGAGCAAGCCCTGGCATAGAGGATGGAGGAACGGCGACTCGGCCCCGTCGTGGGCCTCGGGACGTGGAACACCTTCGACGGCGACGCCGCGCTTGCACGCTCGGTCGTCGCCGCGGCGTTCGACGCCGGAACGCGCCTCTTCGACTCCTCGCCGATGTACCACGGCGCTGAGGCGGCGCTCGGCACGGCTCTCGAACGCATGCGAGACGACTCGAGCATCGCGACGAAGATCTGGGCGAACTCGATCGACGAGGGCCGCGACCAGTTTGACCGGCAGTTGGACTGGTTCGGCGGGCGCGTGGAGATCGAGCAGGTGCACAACCTACTGCTGTGGCGCGAGCACCTCGAATGGTTGCGCGGCGAGCAAGACGCAGGTCGCATCGGGAAGCTCGGCGTCACGCACTACGCAGCATCGGCCTTCGACGCACTGGCCGGCGCGCTGCGCAGCAACTGGTTCCAGGTGCTGCAGGTCCCGTACAACCCGTGGGAGCGCGAGTGCGAGCGCGAGTTGCTCCCGCTCGCAGCAGAGCTCGGAGTTGCGGTGATCGCGATGCGGCCGCTCGGCGGCTCGGGCGAGGACCGGCGGCGGCGGCTCGAGCTCAGCGAAGCGCAGAAAGCTGAGCTCGGAGTCGAGTCGTGGGCGCACGCGCTCCTCGAGTGGGCGCTGGGCGACGACCGCATCGACGTAGTGATCCCGGGCACGAAGAGCCCGGAACGCGCGCGTGCGAACACGTGCGCGGGCGAGGGCTCGCGGTTCACTGCGGAGCAGCGCGCGCTCGTGGAACGGCTCGCTCAGTAGAAGACGGAGGTGCGCACGCGGCTGAGCAGCTCCCCGCCGCTGAGGTAGCGGCGCAGGTTCTCTGCGAAGAGCTCGACGATCCGCTCGTTCTCGTGCCAAGACAGCGCGGCCGTGTGCGGGCTGACGATCACGTTCTCCAGGTCCCAGAGCGGGCTCGTCGGCGGCAGCGGCTCCTGGGCGAAGACGTCGAGTGCCGCGCCGGCGAGCTTGCCCGAGCGGAGCGCCTCGATCAGAGCTTCCTCGTCGATCACGGCGCCGCGCCCGACGTTGACGAGGATGGCTCCGTCGCGCATGCGGCCGATCGTTTCGCGGTCGATCAGTCCATGGGTCTCGTCCGTCAGCGGCAGCGTGACGACGATCGCGTGGGCGTCGCCCACGAGCGCGCGCAGCCGCTCTGGCGGATGAACCGCTTGGAGATGCGGCAGTTGTTCGCCCGCCTGCCGCTTGATGCCGACGACGCGCATGCCGAATGCGCTTGCGAGTCGCGCGACTTCGAGCCCGATCGCGCCCACACCGACGACGAGCAGCGTTTGACCGCGCAGCTCCGTGACTGGATAGTGATCCCAGCTGCGCACCAATGCATCTCGACGAAGGCGCGGGAGCCCTTTGGTGAAGGCGAGCACGCCGAACATGCTCCACTCGGCAAGCGGAACTGCGTGGACGCCGCTCGCGCTCGAGAGCGCAACGCGCTCCAGCTCCGCGGCGGTTAGACCCGCGGCACGCACCTGCTGGCCGGCTCCTGCCGCCGTCATCTGCACAAATCGCAGGCCCGGCGCTGTGCGGATGGCCCAAGCAAGCTGTTCGGGTTCTTCGCCGGGGATTCCGAAGAGCACCTCGGCGCCGGCGACAAGCCGCGCGAAGCGCTCGCGCTGCTCCGGTGCGCGCTCGAGCTCCTCGCCACGGTGGTCGGACGGATAGCGTGGCCGGGGAAGCAGATCCGGTTCGAAGTGCACGTCCAGCCGCTCGTCGACGGCGCGCAACCGTTCGACGAGCTCGGTCTCGAGCGGCGAAGCGATCACGACAGATACCCGTTCCACGGCATCGTTTTATCCGTCTTGGGAAGAAGCCGCCGCATGGACCGGGAGGTTGTCTTCAAAGGGAAGATCTTCGAGGTCGTCCGCAAGGGCGGGAGGGAGATCGTCGAGCACGACGATGCCGTGGCGATCGTCCCAGTCAGCGGCGGCCACGTGACGCTCGTGCGTCAGGAGCGGATCGCCACGGGCGGCAGGGTGCTCGAGTTGCCGGCCGGCATGCTCGAGGACGGCGAGTCACCACTCGAGAGCGCGCGACGTGAGCTCCGTGAGGAGACGGGCCTGCACGGTGGCGCGTGGGTCGAGGTCTCGGCGTTCTTCACGTCCCCCGGGTTCACCGACGAGAAGATCCATCTCTTCATTGCAACCGACCTGGAGGAAGGCAAGGCAAGCCCGGAGGAAACCGAGGACCTCGAGCTCGTGCGCGTGCCGCTCGATGAGGTTCCATCACTGGTCGAGGAGATCGAAGACGGCAAGACGCTCGCCGGGCTTCTGCTCCTCTTGCACCTCGGGCTCGCCGGGTAGGCTTCCGCCGCCATGAGGATCGGCGTCGCCAAGGAAATCAAGTCCGACGAGTACCGCGTCGCGCTGACGCCCGCCGGTGCGCTCGAGCTGATCAACAACGGCCATGAGGTCGCGGTCGAGACTGGTGCCGGCCTCGGCAGCTCGTTCGCAGACGAGGCCTACCAGCGGGTCGGCGCGCAGATCGCGTCTGTCGACGACATCTGGGAGCGCTCCGACCTGGTCCTCAAGGTGAAGGAGCCGATCGCAGCGGAGTACGCGCGGCTGCGCGACGGCCAGATCCTGTTCACCTACTTGCACATCGCTGCCGACGAGCCGCTGACCCGCGCGTTGATCGATTCCGGGATCACCGCCGTCGCCTACGAAACGGTCGAGCTGCGCGGCGCACTGCCGCTGCTGGCGCCGATGTCGGAGGTCGCCGGCCGGCTCGCGCCGCAGGCGGGTGCGTACTTCCTCGAGAAGCCGCTGGGCGGCCGCGGACTGCTGCTCGGCGGCGTGCCCGGTGTCGCGCCGGGCAAGGTCGTGATCATCGGCGGTGGTGTGGTCGGTTACAACGCGGCCGTCATCGCGCTCGGGCTGGGTGCACAGGTGACGATCCTCGATCGTTCGATCGACCGCATGCGCCATCTCGAGGAGGTGCTGTCGGGACGGGTGACGCTCTTGATGAGCTCGCGCTTGCAGATCGCCTCCTCCGTCGAGGACGCCGACCTCGTGATCGGCGCTGTCCTCGTCCCGGGCGCGCTCGCGCCCAAGCTCGTGACGCGCGAGATGATCGCGGGGATGAAGGACGGCGCGGTGGTCGTGGATGTCGCGATCGACCAGGGCGGCTGCTTCGAGACGTCTCACGCGACGACGCATGCCGACCCGGTGTACGTGGTCGACGGCGTCACGCACTACTGCGTCGCGAACATGCCGGGCGGCGTGCCCATCACCTCGACGAAGGCGCTGACGAACGCGACGCTGCCGTACGTCGAGGCGATCGCGAACAAGGGCTTGCGCGCCGCAGTCGCAACCGATCCGGCGCTTGCCCGGGGCGTCAACGTGATCGAGGGCAAGGTGACCTACGAGGCCGTCGCCGAGGCGCACGGCCTCGACTACACGCCGCTCGCCGGCGTGCTCCCGCTCTCCACGGTCTAAGGGGTTACGCGCTGGGCGTTTCGGCGGGCTCGGGCTTGTTCTTCTTGTTGCCCGGCTTGGGACTGATCCGGACGACCGCCCACGTCACCGCCGCCGCAAGTGTGATTACGCACACGATGAAGACGGCGATTCCGAGCACGCCCAGGACGTTGTTGATCACGGAAGTAGGATAGCCGCGTGGCTCGGGCGTGCGTCATCGTGCTGGACGCCGTCGGAGCGGGCGAATTGCCGGATGCGGCTGACTTCGGTGACGAGGGGTCGGACACCCTCGGAAACGTCGCCCGCGCCGTCGGTGGCCTCGACCTGCCGACGCTGGAAGCGCTGGGCCTCGGGAACGTCGAGCCCCTCGAGGGCTGTGCCCCTCAGCCGGGGGCTCCGGCGATCGCAGGCCGGCTCCTGGAGCGCTCCAAGGGGAAGGACACGACGACCGGCCACTGGGAGCTGATGGGCATCGTCACCCCAACGGCCATGCCGACCTACCCGTACGGCTTCCCCGACGAGGTGATCGACCCGTTCATGAACCGGACCGGCCGGGGTGTGCTCGGCAACAAGCCGGCGAGCGGGACGGAGATCATCCAAGAGCTCGGAGAAGAGCACCAGCGCACGGGGAAGTGGATCGTCTACACGAGCGCGGACTCGGTCTTCCAGATCGCGGCGCACGAGGAGACGGTTCCGCTGGAAGAGCTCTACGACGCGTGCAAGACCGCGCGCGGGATCCTGACCGGCAAGCACGCAGTTGGGCGCGTGATCGCGCGTCCCTTTCAGGGCGAGCCGGGCTCGTACGAGCGGACGCCGAACCGGCACGACTTCTCGCTGGAGCCCCGTCGGCCCAACTACCTCTCGCTCCTGCGCGACGCCGGCCACAAGGTCTACGGCGTCGGGAAGATCGGCGACATCTTCGCGCACCAGGACATCGACGAGGAATTCTCGACGAAGTCGAATGTCGAAGGCATCCAGAAGACGGAGGAGCTTTTGCGCACGGTCGACGACGGACTGATCTTCACGAACCTCGTCGAGACTGACTCGCTCTGGGGTCATCGCAACGACCCCGTGAACTTCCATCGCTGCCTCCAGGACTTCGACCGGCGATTGCCCGATCTGCTCGACGCGTTGCGGCCGAACGACCTGCTCATCCTCACCTCGGACCATGGCTGCGACCCGACCACGCCGTCCACCGACCACTCGCGCGAGCACGCGTTGCTGCTGGCATACGTCGAGGGCCGCAACGCGGCAGGGCGGATTCACGCTGAGGGTGAGTTCGCCGACGTGGGCGCCACGGTCAACACCTGGCTCGGCGGAAAGCCCGCGCCGCGCGGCGTTCCGGGAGCCGCGATCGTCGAGACCTCGTGAGCCGAGAGCCCAATGCCTTGCGACGATCCAGCATCCGTCCCGCGGAGCTGATCAAGCGCAAGCGCGACGGACAAGAGCTGGCAGCCGGCGAGCTGTCCGAGCTGGTGCTCGGATACGCGCGCGGCGAGGTGCCCGACTACCAGATGGCCGCGTTCTGCATGGCGGTCTTCTTCCGCGGCCTCTCACCGGCGGAGACGTTCGCACTCACCGACGCGATGATCCGCAGCGGCGAGACGATCGACCTCGGCGCCGCGCTCGGCCGCAAGGTCGTGGACAAGCACTCCACGGGCGGGGTGGGCGATAAGACGTCGCTCGCCGTCGGCCCGATCGTCGCCGCGTGCGGTGTCCCGCTCGGGAAGATGAGCGGCCGCGGCCTCGGCCACACCGGGGGCACGCTCGACAAGCTCGAGTCGATTCCCGGCTTCCGCACCGAGCTGACGCTCGACGAGTACGTGGCGCAGGTACGCGACGTCGGTCTGGCAATCATCGGCCAGACGGGGGACCTCGTCCCCGCCGACAAGCTGCTCTACGGCCTTCGGGACGTGACGGCGACCGTCGACCAGCGCTCGCTGATCGCGGCGTCGATCATGTCCAAGAAGCTTGCTGCCGGCGCGCAGGCGATCGTGCTCGACGTGAAGGTCGGGAACGGCGCTTTCATGCAGACGCTGGAGGACGCGCGCGAGCTCGCCGAGACGATGATCGCCCTCGGCGAGAACGCAGGCCGCGAGGTCGTCTGCCTGCTCACCGACATGGACCAGCCGCTCGGGGCAGCGGTCGGCAACGCGCTCGAGGTGCGCGAGGCGCTGGACACAGTGCGCGGCCACGGCCCCGCCGACTTCACGGAGCTCGTCCTCGACGCGTGCGCGAAGCTGCTTTCCCTCTCCGACCTCGGCATCGACGAGGCAGAGGGACGCAGCCGCGCAGAGGCCGCCGTTGCCGGCGGGAGTGCCGAGACGACCTGGCGCCGCTGGATCGAGGCGCAGGAAGGAACGGCAGACGAGTCGGCACTTCCGACCGCGCCGGTAATCCAGGAGCTCGTGGCGCCGATCTCCGGCTACGTCTCGAAGCTGAGCGCCATCGACGTCGGCAGCGCAGCCGTTCACCTCGGCGCGGGGCGCCGCACGAAGGAGGATGAGATCGACCACGCCGTCGGCATCGTCGTCCACGCGAAGCGCGGCGACCACGTCGAGAGCGGGCAGACGCTCGCCGAGATCCACGCGCGCACCGAGGACGAGGCTCGCTTCGGCGCGGGTGAGGTGCTCGCTGCCTATGAGCTCTCGGACGTACCTCCGGAGGCGCGCCCGGTGCTGCTCGAGGTGGTCGGCTAGCCGGATCGGGTCGGTACGGTGCGGAAGTGCCCGAGTTGCCCGAGGTCGAGACCGTCCGCCGCCGGCTCGCGCCCGCACTGGAGGGCCGCCGTTTCGAGCACGTCGAGATCACCGATCCGCGCCTCACGCGTCCGCTCGACCCGTTCGAGATCGCACGCGAGCTCGAGGGCGAGCGCGTGACGAAGGTCGATCGCCGCGGCAAGTATTTGATTGTTCGGTTCGAGTCCGGGCGCGCGCTGCTGATTCACCTCCGGATGACGGGGTCGTTGCTGCATGCGCGCGGGGGAGAGCTCCGGGAGGATCCCCACCGGCGCGCCGTTGTCAATCTAGACGACGGGTCGGACGTCGCCTACCGCGACGTTCGCCGGTTCGGAACGTGGCTGCTCCTCGAACCGCCCGAGGTGGACACGTACATCGACGCGCGCGTCGGGCGCGAGCCGCTCGACGAGGCGTACAAGGCAAAGCACCTGGCGATCAAGCTCGAGAAGCGGCGCGCGCCGATCAAGGCAGCAATCCTCGACCAGCGCACGGTCGCCGGCGTCGGGAACATCTATGCCGACGAGGCGCTTTGGCGTGCACGGGTCCATCCGCTGACGCCGGCGAACGAGCTCACGCCCGACGAGGTGAAGGCGGTGCACAAGGGCATCCGGGCCTCACTACAGGCCGGCGTCCGCCGCCAGGGCTCGACGCTTCGCGACTACCGGCTCCCCGACGGTTCGAGCGGAACGGCGCAGGACAAGTTCAAGGTCTACGGTCGCGCTGGGCTTCCCTGCGAGCGCTGTGGCACGCCGATCGACAAGGTCCGCGTCGCCGGACGCGGAACGTGGTACTGCCCGAGCTGCCAGGTCTACCGCGGCCGCTATGCGGCGAGCAGCTCGTCGAGCCGGCCCTCGCGGTCGAGGCGCCAGAGCTCGGTGTAGCCGCCGATCGAGCGGTCGTCGATCAGGATCTGCGGGACGGTCCAGCCGCCCGTCAGCTCGTGCAGCCGGGCCCGGAAGCCCTCGTCGTCGTCGAGGTGGATCTCCTCGTACTCGAGGCCGCGCGCGTCGAGCAGGGCTTTGGCCCGCACGCAGTAGCCGCACCACGTCGTCGTATACATCTGAATCTTGGCCATCGTGTTTTACAACGCAGATAGCCGAATCGAGATTCCCCGGAGGCCCCACTACACTGGCCCGAATGGCCGGGAAGACCTACAAGACGGAGGCGATCGTTCTTCGTTCGATGCGGTTTTCCGAGGCCGACCGGATCCTTCACCTCTACACGGCGCATCGCGGCCGGATCGGCGCGATCGCGAAGGGCGTCCGCAAGACGAAGTCGCGGTTCGGCGCGCGCCTCGAGCCGCTGTCACACGTCGAGCTGATGCTGTACGAGGGTGGCGGCGAGCTGCAGACGATCACCGGCGTCGAGCTCCTGCGCTCGCATCACCTGACTCGCGAGGATACGTATCGCCTGAACGTCGGGATGATCGGCGCCGAAGCGATGCTGCGGCTTTTCGGCGAGCCGGAGGCGAACGAGCGGGCGTTCGGCGCGCTCGCGCGCTTCCTGGACCTGCTCGACGAGACGTCGCGCGCCGAGTCGCGGCCGGCGGTCGACCCTCTCGTCCTGAGCTTCCAGCTGAAGCTCCTCTGGCTCGCCGGTTACCTGCCGCACCTGACGAGCTGCGTCGAATGCGGCTCGAACGACGCGCTGGTCGGCTTCTCCGCGCGCTCCGGCGGCGCGGTCTGCGGCGTGCACGCCGCGGGCGCGCTGCGCCTCGCGCCGGAAGGCGTCGCCGGCATCGAGCGGCTGCTCTCGACGCCGTTAGCCGATGCGCCGGAGGCGCAACTCTCCGACCGCGCGCGCCGCGACGCGTTGTCGGTCGTCACGTCCTCTTACGAAGAGCACGGAGGTTTTCGTCTGAGGACGCTCTCAGCCTGAACGACATGATTCAGCACTTCACGATGAAGGAGGCACATGACGATGGCAACCGAGATCACATTCGGAAATGGAAACTCGATCACGACAGAGGAGTACGAGCCGGCCGACCTTGCAAAGGCGCTGGGCAGGCAAGCAGACAGGAACAAATTCGCGGGCGACTACCTCTATGTCACGACGACCGCCGGTGAGGTTTGGCTGAATCCGATGCAGGTCGTGTATCTGCGACTGTCGGAGGGATGAGCCGCAAGCTCGCAGACGGCATCGAGCTCGACGACTCCAAGGACCGCATCGACCGCGCGGAAGTCCACCGCTTCCTGCGCGAGGTCGCCTACTGGGCGCTTGGTCGCCCGCGCGAGCTGCAGGACCGCCTGATCGACTCGGCGGCGCGCGTCGTCGGTGTCTACGACGGCGATCGCCAGATCGGTTTTGCACGCGCGGCCACGGACGGCAACTCGTTCGTCTATCTCGCAGACGTCTATGCGCTCGAGGAGTACCGGGGCCGCGGCCTCGGCGAGGAGCTCGTTCGTGAGATGGTCGAGAACGGCGACCTCGGCGAGCTGCGCTGGCTGCTGCATACCGAGAACATGCACGCGCTCTACCGCAAGTTCGGATTCGAGGAGCCGAGCTACAAGGTGATGGAGAGGCGCCCGACCAGGAACGAGAGCGAAAGCGGGTAGCGCCAGGTCAACCCGCTGTGGGTGCCGGGAAAGAGCTCGAAGTGCACCCGTTCGGCGGGCGTTCCCGCCGCGACGACCTCGCGGTGGAAGGCCGTCGCGCCGTGGTCGAGGAAGTAATCGTCCTGGCGGCCGGAGTCGATCCAGATCGCCTCCATGTTGCGCAGCGTCTCCCGATGCTCGGGCTCACGCGCGAGCAGCACCGGGTCCCACCGCAGCCAGCGCACCCAGACCTCCGGGATCCGCTCGCCCGTCTCGATGTCGAACGGCAGCTCCACGCTGCCATCCTCGCGCGCGGAGTAGGCGGCGCACATCGCCCAGATGTTCACGAGCAGCGCGTCGTTCGGTGACGACAGCACGGGGCGGCCCGAGCGGAAGTCGTCCCAGAACGCGTCGAACGACCCGCCGTAGCTCTCGCGCAGCGCGCGCGCAGCACGCGCGAAGTCGCGCGCGTAACAGACCTCGAACAGGGCGTCGCCGGCGTGCGTGGCGAGGCCGCCGAACAGGTCGGGGCGCAGGAGCGGCGTGATCATCGCGCCGTAACCGCCCGACGACTTGCCCTGGATGCCGCGGTGCCGCGCCTCGGGCAGCGTCGGAAAGTTCGCGTCGACATACGGGACGATCTCGTTGCAAAGATAGGTGTGGTAGTTGCCGATACCCGGCGAGTCGAGGAACTGAGAGCCGCCGACGGCGGTGAAGGCGTCCACGAGCACGACGACCGCGTTCGGCGCGAGCGCGGAGATCCGGTCGGGGTACGACGGGCTCCACGGTTCGACGTTGAACCAGGCGTCGACCGTGCCCGTCAGGCCCTGGATGACGTACACCGTCGGGTAGCGCCGCGAGGTGTCTTCCGGCACGTAGACGTGCAACGGTCGTACGTGCGGATCGCCGAGCGGGTTCCCGCGCAACGCGTCGGAGACGATCGAGTGCCTCTGCCAGCTCAAGCGCGGGGATGCCAGGGCTGCTCGAGGCGATCGAGCAGCAGTTGCTTCGCACCGTCGATCGGGATCCGCTCCTGTTCGAGCGTGTCGCGGTCACGCAATGTGATCGTCCCGTCGACGAGTGTCTGCTCGTCGATCGTCAGTGCCCACGGCGTGCCGATCTCGTCCTGGCGCCGGTAGCGCTTCCCGATCGCCGCCGCGTCGTCGTACTCGGCGGACATCGAGCGCCGGAGGTCCTCGTACAAGGGACGCGCCTTCTCGACCAGCGCTGCATCCTTGCCGACCAACGGCAGCACGGCGACCTTCACGGGCGCCAAGCGAGGATGCAGCCCCAGCACCGTCCGCGGGCGGTCGGCGACGATCTCCTCCGCGTAGGCGTCGCACATGAACGCGAGGAACGCGCGGCCGACGCCGAGCGCAGGCTCGATCACGTACGGGACGTAGCGCTCCTCATGGCCAATCCACTCGAGCGTCGTGCCCGACGCCTCGCTGTGCTGGCGGAGATCGTAGTCGCCGCGGTTCGCGACGCCTTCCAGCTCCTGCCAGCCGATCGGGAAGAGGTACTCGAGGTCCGAGGTCGCGCTCGAGTAGTGTGAAAGCTCGTCGGCTCCATGTGCGCGCACACGCAGGTGCGATTCGCGCAGCCCAAGATTGAGATGCCACTGGACACGCTGCTCGATCCAATAGCGGTACCACTCCTCGGCGTCGGCGGGCGGCACGAAGAACTCCATCTCCATCTGCTCGAACTCGCGCACGCGGAAGAGGAAGTTGCCGGGCGTGATCTCGTTGCGGAAGCTCTTGCCGATCTGCGCAATGCCGAACGGCGGCTTGACGCGCAGCGACGAGGTGACGTTCTTGAAGTTGACGAAGATGCCCTGCGCGGTCTCCGGCCGGAGATACGCCTTGCTCGCGTCGTCGCGGAGGGCACCGACGAACGTCTCGAACATGAGGTTGAAGTAGCGCGGCTCCGTCAGGTCGCATTGCGGGTCCTCTCCGGGATGCTTCGACGGGCGCCTCCCGCACTGGCTCTGCTCGAGCTGGTCGGCGCGGAAGCGCAGCTTGCAGGTGCGGCAGTCGACCATCGGGTCGGAGAACCCCTCGACGTGACCGGACGCGACCCAGACCTGCGGGTTGAGAATCACCGCCGAGTCGAGCGCGACCATGTCGTCGCGCTCCTGGATCATCGAGCGCTGCCACTCGCCCTTGATGTTCTGCACGAGCAGGACGCCGTAGTGGCCGAAGTCGAACGACGAGCCGAGGCCGCCGTAGATGTCGGAGGTGGGGTAGACGAAGCCGCGCCGACGGCTGAGCGACGCGATCTTCTCGATCGTCGCTGCGCCTTCGAACTGCTCGAGTTGCTCCGCCGCCATGCCTTGAACCTAGCTAGTCGCGCGATTCGCCGTCCCAGTAGTCGAGCGACTCGATCCGGCCGATCACACCCAGGCCGCGCCAGAAGATCTTGTTCGAGCGCGGGTACCAGACTGCGTCGTTCGGGCGCCTCGTCCCGTAGATGAGCATGGTCAAACCGCTCGGGCCGGCCTCGAACGCGTGAGCGATGCGCGTCATCGGCGGTCGCGCGATCACGTGGCCGGCGCGGATCGGGATGTCCTCGCGCTGGACGCCTTGGGACAAGGGCACAGGCGCGGGCCAGAGCTCGAGCGTGCCGTCGCCGTCGAGGATGACGAAGATCTCCTCGTCCTCGGAGTGGCAGTGCGGCACCGAGCCGTGGGTCCCAGCGTCGTGCCGTTCCCAGTGGAGCCCGGCCTGGTCGGAGCGCTCGTGCGTTGCGAGCGGCGCGGTCACGAACGTCTTCCGCTGCTCGCGCTCGACCTCGTCGATGTTGACGATGTTCGGCGGTCGCGGCGCAGGATCTCCGTAGGCGAGCGGCGGCTGCTGTGCCTCGATGTCCCACGGGTCGTCGGTCCGGCCTTCGGCCCACTGCCGGCCGCGGCGGACCGCGTTCGACCGCGGCAGCCAGCCGAACTCCGTCGGGTGGTTCGTCCCGTAGACGAGGTAGTCGAGGCCCTCGGGCCTGCGATCAACGTGTGCGCCAGCTCGTTCGCACGGTGGATGACGCAGTCGCCCGGCCGGATCTCGTGCACCGCACTGTCCTGCCACGCGAGCCCCGAGCCGCCGAGGATGTAGTAGAGCTCCTCGGAGGCGCCGTGCAAATGGGGCGGCGTCGGCAGCTTCCCCGGCGCGACGCGGACGCGGTTCAGGCCGACGGTCTTCGTGCCGGCGGCGTGGCCGAGCCGCTGCCAGGTCGCGTCCATCTCGCCCTTGGCGCGACGGTGGCCGTCGACGTCGTCCCAGTGCGCAAGGCCCACGCGCGGGAGACTACGGCTTCGACAGGTTCACAGTGAGGGCACCGCGGCCCGAGAGCCGTTCGACCTTCGCGTCAACGTGCGCGGCGTTCCTCAGAACCAGATGAGGAGGCCGTTAAGGTGGCGGTCATGAACCCTGTAGAGCTGCACATGGTCTCGGACTCCACCGGCGAGACCGCGCAGCGCCTCGTCCAGGCGCTCGAGGCGCAGTTTCCCGACCAGGAGTTCCTCGAGATCAGGCATCCGCGCGTCGAGTCGGTCGCCGACCTGCAGCTTGCAGTCGAGCGGATGAAGGGCCGCGCGGCGGTGATCATCTACACGCTCGTCGAGCCGGAGCTGCGCGAGAGCATGCGCACGCTCTGCCACAGCGCGAAGCTTCACTACTGCGACCTGCTCGGCCATCCGATCGATGCAGTTGCACGCGTCTCGGGGCAGGCGGCCCGCATGAAACCGGGCGCGAAACCGCCGTTGAATGACGCCTACTTCCGCCGGATGTCGGCGATCGAGTTCGCGGTGAAGTACGACGACGGCGTCGGCTCTGGCCTGGGCGAGGCCGACATCATCCTCGTCGGCGTCTCGCGCACCTCGAAGACGCCGCTGTCGATCTACCTCGGCTACCTCGGCTACAAGACCGCGAACGTGCCGCTCGTCAAGGGAATCGATCCGCCGCCCGAATTGTTCACCGTCGACCAGTCGAAGATCATCGGCCTGACGATCGATGCGCAACGACTGTCGGAGATCCGCGGCGAGCGCATCCGCTGGATGCGCGGCGACCGGAGCTACGCGAGCCTTGTCGAGATCTACGAGGAGCTCGACTATGCGGCGCAGGTGCATCGGCGGCTCGGCTGTCCCGTGCTGGAGGTCAGCGAGCACTCGATCGAGGAGATCTCGCATCGCATCATCCGCCTCGTCGAGCAGCGGCAGGCCGAAGTCAGAGTCTCATGAAGACAGCTTTTTGAAACCAAAGCCACCGGTTCCGCTCTGGCGCTGGGCCGTCTGGTACACGGCCCTCGGAGCGGCGCTCGTCCTCTTCTACGGCCTCTTCACGCCGTTCTGGTTCGGTCTCCGTGCACTGGCCTGGATCGCAGAGTTCCGTTCACGGCGCCGTCGCGAGGGGTAGATTCCCCCTCCCGTGGCCGACCGCTTCGTCTACGACTTCGACGAGCCCACAACCGGCGGGCGGGAGTTGCTGGGTGGCAAGGGGATCGGGCTCGCGGAGATGACCCAGATGGGCGTGCCCGTGCCTGCCGGGTTCACGATCACGACGGATGCCTGCCGTGCCTACATGGTCGAGCGTGACCTGCCGGCGGGCCTGGAGGACGAGGTCGACGAGCATGTGCGCAGGTTGGAGGAGCGCACCGGCAAGCGCTTCGGCTCGGCCGACGACCCGCTGCTCGTCTCCGTGCGGTCGGGCGCGGCCGTCTCGATGCCGGGGATGATGGACACGATCCTCAACCTCGGGCTGAACGACGAGGCAGCCGCGGGGCTCGCGGCGCGCACCGACAACCCACGCTTCGCCTACGACTCGTACCGGCGCCTGATCCAGATGTTCGGCGAGGTCGTCGAGGGGATCGACGGGCACCGCTTCGCGTTCGACGACTCGGAGGACCTGCGCGAGGTCGTCGAGCGGTTCAAGCGCATCTACCGGGAGGAGACCGGCAGCGAGTTTCCGACCGACGCGCGC
Organism: Gaiellaceae bacterium; assembly: GCA_045805985.1. Classification (GTDB taxonomy): domain Bacteria; phylum Actinomycetota; class Thermoleophilia; order Gaiellales; family Gaiellaceae; genus PALSA-600. The sequence goes on from JBJMKA010000008.1 coordinate 195,502, forward strand.
GACCAGTTGTTGCGCGCGGTGCGCGCCGTGTTCGAGTCGTGGGACACCCCGCGTGCTCAGGTATATCGCCGTGCGCACGACATCCCCGACGATCTCGGCACCGCGGTCAACGTCGTGCAGATGGTGTTTGGCAACAAAGGCGACCGCTCGGGCACCGGTGTCGCCTTTACGCGCGACCCGTCGACGGGGGAGACCGGCCTCTACGGCGAGTTCCTCGCGAACGCCCAGGGCGAGGACGTCGTCGCGGGCATCCGCACGCCGCAGCCGCTCGAGACGATGCGCGACACGCTGCCGAAAGCGTTCGAGCAGTTCGTCGGGACGATGCGCCGGCTCGAGGAGCATTACCGCGACCTGCAGGACATCGAGTTCACGGTCGAGGACGAGCAGCTCTATCTGCTGCAGACGCGCTCGGCGAAGCGCACCGCAGCGGCCGCACTGAAGGCGGCGGTGGCGATGGTCGACGAGGGCTTGATCTCACGCGAAGAGGCGGTAGCGCGCATCGACCCGGCGCAGCTCGACCAGCTGCTACACCCGATGATCGACCCGAAGGCGGCGCTCGACGTGGTGGCGAAAGGGCTGAACGCCTCACCGGGTGCGGCGAGCGGCGGAATCGTCTTCGATGCGGACATTGCCGTCGAGCGCGCAAAGAGCGGGCCGGTGATCCTCGTCCGCTGGGAGACGACGCCGGACGACATCCACGGGATGATCGCCGCGGAGGGAATCCTCACCGTGCACGGAGGCATGACCTCGCACGCGGCGGTCGTCGCGCGCGGGATGGGCAAGCCGTGTGTTGCGGGCTGTGAGGAGCTGACGCTCGGCGACGGGACGGCGACGCTCGGCGGTCAAATGCTGCGCGAGGGCGACGTGATCACGATCGACGGCGGAACCGGGCACGTGTTCATCGGGCCGGTGCCGCTCGTGCCACCGCAGATCAACGAGGACTTCGAGACGATCCTCGCCTGGGCCGACGCGCAGCGGTGCCTGAAGGTGCGCGCGAACGCCGACAACCCGGAGGATGCGACGCGTGCTCGCGAGTTCGGCGCCGAGGGCATCGGCCTCTGCCGGACGGAGCACATGTTCTTCGGCGACGAGCGCCTGCCGGTGATGCAGGAGATGATCTTGGCTGACAGCGAGTCTGAGCGGCGCGCGGCGCTGGACAAGCTGCTGCCGTTCCAGCAGTCGGACTTCGAGGGGATCTTCACGGCGATGGCCGGACTGCCGGTGACGATCAGGCTGCTCGATCCGCCGCTGCACGAGTTCCTGCCGGAGGAACGGGACGCGACGAGCGACAAGCTGCGTGCCAGGATCCGGGCGCTGCGGGAGTCGAACCCGATGCTCGGCACGCGTGGTTGCCGGCTCGGGCTGATGTACCCGGAGATCTACGAGATGCAGATCCGCGCGATCGCGCGTGCCGCGCGCGCGGTGCAGGAACGGACCGGGGACGCGCCGCTGGTTGAGGTGATGCATCCGCTCGTCGGCTTCCGCGAGGAGCTCGCACGGCTCCGGGATCTGACCGAGTCGGTGTGGGCCGAGGAGGCGCCGGAGGTCGAGCATCTCGTCGGCACGATGATCGAGGTACCGCGCGCCGCGCTGCGCGCCGACGAGATCGCGTCGGTCGCCGACTTCTTCTCCTTCGGTACGAACGACCTCACCCAGACGACGCTCGCGTTCTCACGCGACGACGCGGAGGGGAAGTTCCTGACGCGCTACCTCGAGGACGGCGTGCTCGAGCGCAACCCGTTCGAGGTGATCGACTTCGGCGGCGTCGGCGACCTGATGCGCATCGCCGTCGAGCGGGGGCGGGGAGCGAAGCCGGAGCTCAAGCTCGGCATCTGCGGCGAGCACGGCGGCGAACCGCGCTCGATCGCGTTCTGCCACGAGCTCGGACTCGACTACGTCAGCTGCTCACCCTTCCGCGTCCCGCTCGCCCGCCTCGCCGCTGCGCAAGCCGCCCTGAAGGAATCGGGCGCGGGCTCGTACGTCGCCGCGGGCGGCTAGCCGGATTTCGTTCGCGAGTCAAGCTCGTCGACTGCGCGTGCGAGCTCCACTAGCGCTCGTTCAATCGTCTCTAAGCGCAATCCCAACCCGGTTCGTCCTTCTTGATTTGCTCGCCGGTAATGGGCCGATGCGTACATCTCCGCCGAACGTCTCGTTTCGTCGAGGAGTGCCTGGATCGTCCGTTCGAGACTCTCTTGTTTTGTTGCTGCCATCAACGCATCATCTCCACGTATGCAGATTACGTCATTGAACCTCCCTAAGCGTACGACCCTGGTTGTGCTCGGCGCGGGCGCCACGCGCGGGGCGACTTTCGTAGGGGCGGATGATCCGCTGAAGCCGCCACTCGACCGTGATTTTTGGCGAATTCTGCAGGTTTCCAAAACTGGGAGAACTGAGTCCGGCCGACTGCTATTGACCCACGTTCGCGACGTCTACGGTGCCTCCCTCGACGTTGGGCTGGAAACAGTCTTCAACAACCTCGATGCGGCTCGTACATTTCACGCAGCTTTCAAAGTGAAGCGCGGGCGCCATATGCAGCAACCTACGAAGCTGATAAATGCGCTCAATGACGTCGTTCCCAGCCTATTTAGGGAGACGATTGGTCCCGAGTGCGCATACCACGGGGCGCTCGCCCGAGCTCTGCAGCTTGGTGACGCCGTGATCTCTCTTAACGACTGTGTCATCGACACAGAGCTCGCGCGATATGGCCGCCGAAGCTTCGACCCACTTGCTGGCGGATATGGGATTCCTGTCGCCCTCCAAGGAGCAACGACCTGGCGGCCTGCGGTAGCTGGGAATATCCCAGACGGCAAGAGCGTCCAGCTCCTCAAGTTGCACGGCTCCCTCAATTGGCGCAGCGCGAAAAGGCCGCTACATCTTCGTCGTGAGATCTACAAATCGCTGCCTGCTGGTGTCATTGCACCACCAATGACAAACAAGCCTGTCACCGACGAACCGTTTGTTTCAATCTGGAAGGAGGCTCGGCGCGCAGCTGAACGGGTCAGGCGACTGGTCGTCATCGGATATTCCCTGCCACAGGCTGATGGCTTGGTTAGAACACTTTTCTCGACGGACCTTGGAAGGAACCTTGAGGAGATCCACCTCGCCGAGCCGAACGACGAGGTCGTCCAGAAGCTCGTGACGTTCTTCGGCGGCTTCGCACCCAAGGCTCGCGTCTTCACCAATTCCGGCTTGAGGCAGTTCGCGTTGGCGCTCGAGCCCGACCTTCCTATCGGCTAGAACCGGCGACTTCGTTCCATTGCGACGTCCAGATGGGAGCTCCGTCCCCGCGGGCGCTGAGACGTGGACAGTTCGTCAGGCCGTCGTGCGTGTGTCTGACACCGGCCGTGGCCTGTTGGGAGAGGGCCGTGGCCGATTCTTATGCAGCGGTGCGGTAGTGAACGTGAACCACGCCGTTGCCGAAGCGGCGTTCGTCCAGCAGCTCGAGCTGCACGCGCACGCCCCTCGGAAGAGCGTGGTTCCCGCCTCCGACGATGACGGGCGTGAGGAAGAGGTGGTACTCGTCGACCAGCCCGGCCTTGATCGCCTGCGCTGCGAGCTCCGAGCCGCCCACGCTGAGGTCGCGCACCGCCGAAGCTTTCAACTCGCGAACGGCTTCAGGGTCGAAGTCCCGTTCGATCCGCGTCTTCGAGCTGGACACCGTCTGCAGGGTCTTCGAGTACACGATCTTGTCCGCCGCCTGCCAGATCTCTGCGTAGTCGCGCATGACGGGCGGCTGGTCAGCGGATGTCGGCGCGGTCTCCCAGTAGCGCATCACGTCGTACATCCGGCGTCCGTAGAGGTAGGTGCCGATCGGCCGCTCGAGGTCGTTGACGAAGGCGTGCACCTCTTCGTCCGGCGCAGCCCAGTCGAAGTTGCCGTTCTCGTCCGCCACGTAACCGTCGAGCGAGGTGATCGCCGAGTAGATCAGCCTAGCCATCAGGTGCCAGACACCAGTCCCGCCACGAGCTTCTTCGGCGCCGTCAGGCGATAGCTCTCGTCGATCAGATCGGTGAGCTCGTCCCAGTCCTGCTCGACGTCGAGATAGGCGCCGATCCAGCCCTTCGAGCCGACGTACGGCGGGACGAAGAAGCGCGTCGCGTCGCTGCCGACGACGAGCTGCTGCATCCCGGGCGGCGCCTTGAACCACACCGACCAGCGGTCGACGTCGTGCAACGAGTGGCGCATCGCGAAGATCTTCCCGCGCACCTTGAAGCTCGGGTTGCCGACACCGCCCGCTTCCTCCGCCTCCGGGTAGGCGAGACAGATCGCGCGCAGCCGGTCGAGTGGTTCTGTCACGTCACTGGTAGTTGCGGACCTTCGCGTACGCGACGATCACCGCCGCCACCGACAGTGCGAGTACCGAGGCGATGCTGTACAGCGCCGAGCGCCGGAACTGCAGCAGGGCAAGCATCAGCAGGATCCCGCCGATCAGCCCGCCGACGTGGCCACCGACCGAGATCGAGCTCGAGAACGCGAACGTGATCACCAGGTTGAGGACGATCAGTCCCGCGACCTGGCCGCCCGTTGCGATATGTCGGCGGCGCTCCAGGATGAACAGACCGCCGAGCACCCCGAAGATCGCGCCGGACGCACCGACCGTCGGCTGCAGCGGGCTCCAGACGAGCGCGCCTGCTGAGCCCGCGAGGCCGGAGGCGAGATAGAGGAGCAAGAAGCGCCAGCGTCCGATCACCTGCTCCATGATCGAGCCGACGAAGTAGAGCGAGTACATGTTCACCGCAAGGTGGAAGAAGCTCGCGTGGAGGAACATCGCCGTGAAGAGGCGCCACCATTCCCCGTGCGCGACGCCGAGCGGCTGCCCGCTTGCAGAGACGTAGCCGCTCGCGAAGAGCGAGCCGTTCTCGAAGATGGAGTTGTTGGTGAACGACGCATTGCTGCCACTGGCGAGCTCGACGAGGGCGACCGCGACGTTGACGGCGATCAACCCGATCGTCACCGCGTTCATGCGGCGGCCACCGACGCCGGTGACGGCGCGCTCGGCGGCACGCGTCACCTTCTGGATGCCCTGAGCCTTCCCGGAGTGCTCGGGGCAGCGGATCCCGACTGGCGCCGGTGTCATGCACTCGTAACAGATCGGGCGGCCGCACTCCGAGCAGGAGAGACCGGTCTCTCGGTCCGGGTGGCGGTAGCAGTAACGGGGGGCATCCATCGGGCTAGCGTATCGGCGTGCACATCGACGTCGCGTTCACTCCCGCAGAGGAAGCCTCGGCCCGCGTCGGCATCGTCGTCGACGTGATCCGGGCCACGTCGTCGATTGCACAGGCGCTCGCCTCGGGCTACGAGCGGGTGCTCTGCTGCGCGGAGATCGACGAGGCCCAGGCGCTGCGGCTGGAGCTCGGCGACGAGGCAGTGGTCGGTGGAGAACGCAACGCGGTTGTCGTCCAGGGCTTCGACGTCGGCGCCTCGCCCCGTGAGTTCGCGCGGGCCCCAAGGGCGAAGACGCTGATCCTCACGACCACGAACGGCACGCGCTCGATCCTCACCGCGGCTTCGCGCTGCGAGGTCGTCCTCCTCGGCTCGCTGCTCAACCTCTCGGCCGTGGTGCGCGCCGCGCGCGAGCCGGGGGGAGACGTCGCGATCATCTGCTCCGGCTTCAAGGGCGCATTTGCGCTCGATGACGCGTATTGCGCCGGTCGCATTGTCACCGCGCTCGCCGGTGAGCGCTCGGATGCCGCGATCGCTGCCGAGGTGATTGCGAACGCGTGGCCGGACCCGCTGGCGGGCCTGAACGCCCGTACGTACGGGCCACCCGGCCTCGAGGCGGACATTGAGTTCTGCGCCCAGGTGGATCTGCTCGAGACGGTGCCGCGCTTCGCACGCATGGTCGGGAACGCGGCGGAGATCGTGGCTTCGCCTGGGTCAATGGCGTGATCGGGGGCCATGACACGGCGTCCCGGCAGCTGCTCGCCGTCCGCTCTGGTCGCGTCGAATGCGCGACCAGCGACGGGAGTGTCGGAGCGGCCGTCGAGTGGCAGGAAGGAGAGTGGCACGAAACGCGTTCTCTAGAACCGACACCGTCTTACTCGTGGAAGGAGCATTCGAATGAGCGAAGCCGAGAATCTGTACGGCGACGAGCACGTCAAGCGCTACCGCGAGACCAGCGGCGAGGTTGGGCACATCTGGAAGAAAGGCTCGAAGACCCTGCTGCTCACGACCAAGGGCCGCAAGACCGGCCAGCCGCGCACGACGCCGCTGATCTATGAGCAGGCCGACGACGACACGTACGTGATCGTCGCGTCGAAGGGTGGCGCTCCCGAGCATCCGGGCTGGTACGAGAACCTGGAGAAGGACCCGCAGGTCGAGCTGCAGGTGAAGGACGAGGTCTTCCCGGCGCGGGCGCATACAGCCGAAGGCGAGGAGCGCGAGCAGCTCTGGAAGCTCGCCGCGCAGCAGTGGCCCGACTACGACGAGTACCAGAAGAAGACCGACCGGCAGATCCCGGTGGTCGTCCTAGAGCGTTCGGCCTAGGACCGTGCCGGCGTAGACCGCCACGATGCCGATGACGACGCTGCCGATCGTGTACGCAAGGGCGACGGCGGCGTCGTGGGCGTCGATCAGGGTGAGCGCTTCCTGCGCGAACGTCGAGAACGTCGTGTAGCCGCCGATCACGCCGACGACCATCCCGATGCGGATCCACGCCGGCAGGTGATGCCGGTCGACGAGGCTCGCGGTGATCATGCCGATCAGGAAGCAGCCGGTGATGTTGATCGTGAACGTCGCCCACGGGAAGATCGAGAAGCTGCGCTGCTCGATCAAGCGGTCGAGCGAGTAGCGCACGGAGGCCCCGAGGGCGCCGCCGAGCGCGACACCGACGATGACAGGCATGCGTGGCTCCTTTCGTCGTAGGAGCCATCAGCCCTGGCGGCAGTCGAAGGCGAGCCCCATCGCCTAGACGGAAAGCATAAGCAGCCGAGGCGAGGAGGCCGCTAGATGAGGTACACCCAGACGAGCCAGACGATGAAGGCGATCGCGACGAGGATCAGCGCGCCGGTCGCGATGTTCGCGTAGAGCCGGTCATCGGGCGTCTCGTCGGGGTCCCGTCCGGGTGTGACTGCAAGGGCCACGGCTGCGAGCCTACGCGGTTGAGCCTCGGGTTTCTACCGGCGTCTCGTGGGGACCGTAAGACGATGAGCCGGATTCTGGAGCGGGGCAATCTCTTCTTCTTCTTCTTCTACCGCCCGCGGGTCGAGACTGACCGGGTCGACGATCTCGGTGACGTGCAGCGGTTCTTTCTCGTGCTGGAGCCGGATGGAGCAAGGCGCTTCCGGCGGCTCGTCGTGGGGCGAAAGCGGCTGCCCGACCCGTCCGAGCGCGAGCGGACGTGGGCGTTCGTCGCGGAGGTGGCGAAGCGCCCCGAGGAGCTGCAGGACGAGCTCGAGCGGAAGGTGTACGAGACGAAGACGCGCGGGACGCGTGTTCAGCCCGAAGCGCGGCCTGCGGGCGAGGCACGCTACGCGATCGTCGACCACGAGGGGCATACGCACATCGCCTATGCGCTCGAGCTCCCGCGACGCCGCGGCGAGGTGCAGAAGGCACTCCGGATCGAGCGCGAGGGGAGCTTCATCGCCGCGGTCCGCAATCCCGACGCGCCGGCGCCGCGGGGCACCGGCTTGCCGTCGCGCGAGCGGGCCGAGTTCCCGAAGCGGCTGGCCGAGACGTTCCGCGGCCGGCGGTTCGCGCCGCTCAACCCGCCTGACTTCCTCGACTACGAAGGCGCGGAGATCGTCCTGATCGGCGCTGCCGAGGACGCCGGACGCGAGCTCGGGATCGACTTCGACACTCAGCGGGAACGGCTCGATACGGCCGACCTCGTCCGGGATCTCCGGCTGAGGATCGGCAGGGACGTCCCCGCCGAGCCGCTGAAGGGCCGCTGGGCGTAGCCTGGGTCTATGACGCTCGCGATCGAGATCATCGTCGCCGTCGTGACGTTCCTGACCGTCGCGCTTGTCCTCGGCCTGTTCGTCTGGGCGGCGAAGAAGGACGGGGAGGAGGACGACGCCGTCCAGAAGCGGCTCGGCATCCGGCGCCGCACCTGGCTCGGCCGCTAAACAGCGCTAGGTGAAGTCGTGAAGCAGATCGCAACTCTCCGTGTAACGCAGGCTGCCGCCAAGTACGGAGAGAGCGCGCCTCTCGCGGTTTGCTGCAACGCCTGCCGCACGTGCGTCACGACGAACATCGTGGGGATTGCGACGGCACTCCTCGCCGGTACCGGACTCGCCGTGGCGAAGTTCGGCAAGCGGCTTGTGGGCCGCTAAGCCAAAGGATTACCTTCGAGTTGACAGGGGAACGTGTGTTCGTGTAGAACATACGTTCCCGTGATCGCCGCAATCGTCATCCCCGCCTTCGATCTACGGGCCGCGCTGCGCCTTCATCCTCGCCTGCAGGCGAAGGCGGCGGCCCTGGCGCCGCTGCCTGGGACGGAGCCGCTGATCGGCTCGGTGACAGGCGTCGCGGAGGCAAAGGGCGTGCGGCCGGGGATGCGGCTCGGAGAGGCTCTCGCGACCTGCCCTGAGCTCGAGCTGGTGGAGCAGGACCCGGCCACGGCCGAGCAGGCCTGGGAGGAGATCCTGCGCCGGCTCGAGGACGCGGGGTTCGGGGTCGAGCCGGCGGAGCCGGGAACGCTGTTCTTCGAGTCGAAAGGCGTCGAGCGGCTCTACGGCGGCCTCGAGCCGGCGCTCAAGCGGGCGCTGGCGGCGGTCGGGACGGTGTGGGACGCGCGGGCCGGCGCGGCGGAGCGGCGGTTCGCGGCGCTCGCCGCGGCGAACGTCGCCCGGGCCGGGCAGGCGCTGATCGTCTCCGACGACCGCGCACGCTCCTTCCTCGCACCGCTGCCGCTGACGCTCCTGCCGCTCGAGCGGAGCCGCTATGCGGAGCTCGAGGAGCTCGGGGTACGAACGATTGGACAGCTTGCCGGGCTGCCGGGCAGTGCCGTCTCCGAACGGTTGGGGCCGGACGGACGGCGCGCCTGGAGCCTGGCGAGAGGAGAGCAGGACGGGAAGGTGTCGCCGAGACGGACGGCTGTCGCCCTCCACGAGACGCTCGAGTTCCCGGAAGCAGTCGGCAACGAGCTGACGCTCCGGCGAGGGCTCGGGGTGCTGCTCGATCGCCTGCTCGCACGGCCGGAACGCGCGGGGCGGCCGCCGAGAAAAGTCGCGGTGTGGGCGCGACTGGTCGGCGGCGCCTCGTGGCGCCGGACGGTGACGCTGCGCGAGGCGACTGCCGATCCGGTGCGGTTGCGCGCCGCGCTCGGCTCGAAGCTGCTGGAGCTGCCGGCGCCCGCACTCAAGTTGCGGCTCGAGATCTCGGAGCTGGCAGAGCACACCGGCGAGCAGCTCGAGCTCGTCGCAGCGGCGGGAGACGTAGTCAAAGGGCAGCTACGGGAAGGCCTGCGCCAGGTGCGTGCTGCCGTCGGCGCAGGTGGGGTCTCAACGGTTGTGGAGGTTGCTCCGTGGTCTCGCATCCCGGAAGCGCGCGCACTGCTCGTACCGCGCGACGACTGAACGAACCCCGTCCGGCGCTCGTCGAGGCGCACGCCGACGGCACACCGCACCGCATCAACCGGCAGCGCGTCGGCACGGTCCGCGAGGAGTGGCGCGTCGTCGACCGCTGGTGGACGGAAGAGCCGGTGCACCGGTGCTACTTCGACGTCGTGCTCGAGACAGGAGAGAACGCCGTCGTCTACCGCGACCAAGACGCAGGCTCGTGGTTCATGCAGCGTGCTTGAAGTGCACACCGTGCTTGATGCAGGTGCCCGCGACGCATTCCCAGCGCGCGGCGGTGTGGCTGAGGACGGAGGACGATTTCCGCTCGGTGGCGGACACGAACTGGTGCCGGGCCCAACCGGGCCCGGCACCAGGCCAGAAGCTCCGTACGTCGAGCTGCACGCACACTCGGCGTACTCGTTCCTCGACGGTGCGTCATTGCCGGAGGAGATCGCGGCACGTGCGGCCGAGCTCGGCTACGACGCGTTCGCGCTGACCGATCACGACGGCGTCTGCGGCTCGCTCGAGTTCGCGCACGCCGCGAAGCACTTCGGCGTCCGCCCGATCACCGGCGCGGAGGTGACGCTCGCCACCGGCGTAGGCTCGACGGAGCCGAAAGGAACGACGCATGTGACGCTGCTCTGCGAGACGCAGCGCGGCTACGCGAACCTCTGCCGCATCCTCACCGACGCGCACGCACGCACACGTGTGCCGGGGAAGGAACGCGACCTGCTGCCGGCCGCGACGACGATCGACATGCTCGCCCGTCACGCGGAAGGGCTCGTCGCGCTCTCCGGCTGTGCGTGGCACGGACTCGGTTCCACCGACCCGAAGGCGGCAGCGCGGCTTGCGCGCATATTCGAAGGGGCGTTCTACGTCGAGCTCCAGCGCCCTTACGAGCGTGGCGACACGCGTCGCAACGCACAGCTCGACGAGCTCGCGCGCTCGCTCCACGTTCCAACCGTCGCAACCGGGGACGTGCACGCACACCACATCCGCCGCGCGCGCCTGCAGGACGTGCTCGTCTCGATCAAGCACCGCACATCGCTCGACGGCAGCGAACGCGAACGGCGCGGCAATCACGAGAGCGTGCTGATCTCACCGCAAGAGATGCTCGAACGCCTGCCGCGCGATGCGGCGCTGCGCACGCGCGAGGTCGCCGACCGGTGCCAGTTCGACCTCACGCAGGAGCTCGGCTATCGCTATCCCGACTTCTCCGATCGCGCCGATCCGGCCGACGTTCAGCTGCAACAGATCTGCGATGCCGCGTTCGTCGACCGGTACGCCGGGAAGAAGCACAAGCGGCTCGCGCGGCAGCGGCTCGACGACGAGCTCGCGCTGATCATGCGGCTCGGTCTCTCCGGCTTCTTCCTTCTGCACTGGGAGGTGCTCGAGCTCGCGCGCGAGTGTGCGCTGGAGGTGCGCGGCCCGGGCAGCCCCCGCCACGCGCTGCCGCCCGGACGAGGGCGCGGGTCGAGCGTCGGCTCGGTCGTCTGCTACCTGACGGGGCTCTCGCATGTCGATCCGGTCAAGTCGGGCCTCTCGCTCGGCCGGTTCATCAACGACGAGATGGCCGCGGTGCCCGACATCGACCTCGACTTTCCGCGCGACATCCGCGAGAAGCTGATCGTTCGCGTCACCGAGCGCTACGGGCGCGAGCACGCGGCGCTCGTTGCGAGCTTCTCCACCTACCGGAGCCGTGGCGCGATCCGCGACGTCGGCAAGGCGCTCGGGCTTCCGTTCGCCGAGCTCGAACGCCTGGCGCGGGTGACCGATGGCTGGGATGCGACGCGCATCGCCGAGGAGGTCGACGGCATGCCGGGCAGGCACACCGGGCCGCGCTGGGACGCCTTTCGCGAGCTGACGCGGGAGATCGCCGGCCTGCCGCGCCACATCAGCCAGCACCCCGGCGGGATGGTCATCTCGACGCGCCCGCTGATCGACCTCGTCCCGGTGCAGCCCGCCGCGATGGCCGGCCGCCAGATCTGCCAGTGGGACAAGGACAGCTGCGGCGACGCCGGCTTCCTGAAGATCGACCTGCTCGGGCTCGGGATGCTGTCCGCGGTCGAGGATGCGATCGACCGGATCGCGCGGCTGCGCGGCGAGACGATCGACCTCTCGCGGATCTCGCTCGACGACAAGGGTGTGTTCGAGGAGATCCAGGCCGCGGACACCGTCGGCGTCTTCCAGATCGAGAGCCGTGCGCAGATGCAGAGCCTGTTGCAGACGCGCCCCGAGAACCTCGACGACCTGACGGTGCAGGTCGCGCTCGTGCGGCCGGGGCCGATTCAGGGCAAGGCGGTGCACCCATACGTGAAGCACCGGCACGCGAAGCGCGCCGATCCGTCGTTCGAGCCGCCGGTCGAGCACGAGTCGTTGCGCGAGCCGCTCCGCGACACGCTCGGCGTCGTCGTCTTCCAGGACCAGGTGCTCGACGTCGCGATGGCGGCGGCCGGCTTCTCGATCGGCGAGGCCGAGGGGCTGCGTCGCGCGATGAGCCGCAAGCGGAGCGAGGAGGCGATCGAGGCTTGGCGCCCTCGCTTTGTCGCGGGGGCGCTGGAGAACGGAATCGACGAACCTACAGCGCACGCGATTTACGACAAGCTCTGCGGCTTCGCCGGCTTCGGCTTCCCGAAGTCGCACGCCGCCGCGTTCGCGCTGCTCGCCTACCAATCGGCGTGGCTGCGCCGGAACTACCCCGGCGAGTTCTTGTGCGCGCTGATGAATGCGCAGCCGATGGGTTTCTATCCGCCGTCGTCGCTCGTGCGCGACGCGCAGCGGCGCGGGGTGGAGGTGCGCGCGCCGCACATCAACCGCTCGGAAGCACAGTGCGGCATCGAGGAGGAAGCGGTGCGGGTGGGGCTCGCCTACGTGCAGTCGGTCGGTGAGGAGGATGCGAAGGCGATCGTCGCGCAGCAGCCCTACGCCAACCTCGGCGACCTGGCCCGGCGCGCGTCGGTGAAGCAGGGCGTGCTCGAGGCGCTCGTCGCAGCGGGCGCCTGCGACGATTGGGGCAGGCGGCGCCAGCTGCTCTGGCGGCTCGGCGTCACCTCGCGCGGCGAGACGGTCCCGGGCGGCAACCGCCAGCTTGCGCTGCCGCTCGAACCGACAGCGGTCATCCCTGAGCTACCCGAGCAGACGCCGTGGGAGAAGATGCTCGCCGACTACAAGCACACGTCGGTTTCGGTCGGCATCCACCCGCTGCAGCTCCTGCGGCCGCATCTGGCCGCAAGCGTGTGCACCTCTGCCGAGATGGCATCGATCCCGAACGGCTCGCTGATCGAGGTCGCGGGAATGGCGATCGCACGCCAGCGCCCCGCGACCGCGAACGGGATCGTCTTCATGCTGCTCGAGGACGAGTTCGGCCAGGCGAACCTGATCGTGCCGTCGAAGGTCTACGAGGCATACCGCGGGATTGTGCGCGGCGAGCCGCTGATCCTCGCGCGCGGCAAGCTCGAGCGCAGCGGCCGGAACATTAACCTGCTCATCGCGTCGCTCGTCTCTCTCGGCCCGCTCGCACGGCAGGCGGCGAACGAAGCGGAGGTGTCACGTGACCTGCCGCGCGCGCACCACTTCGGGCACCGGTGATCTTGGCCGAACCTGGTTTGCTCTTTAGAAGTTTTCCTTGGTAATGCGATTCTGTCGTTCTAGGCTTTGGGCGTGGCTGTCTGCCCGACCTGTGGCGCCGAGAACTCGGAGAGCGTGAAGTTCTGCGGCGAGTGCGGCTCCGCGCTCGCGCTAGCCTGCCCCGCCTGTGGTGCACCGAACGCGCCGGACCGCAAGTTCTGCGGCGAGTGCGGTTCGCCGCTGGCGGAAGGCTTGCCGGCGCCGCTCCCGGCGGCCGCTTGGCCGCGCGAGGCGCCCCAGGCGGAGCGTCGTTTTGTGTCGGTGTTGTTCGCTGATCTGGTTGATTTCACGGGTCTGTCGGAGGTGCGGGATTCGGAGGAGGTGCGGGAGCTTTTGTCGCGCTACTTCGATACGTGCCGCCGGCTGATCGGGCTGTACGGCGGGACGGTGGAGAAGTTCATCGGTGACGCGGTTATGGCGGTGTGGGGCGCGCCGACGGCGACCGAGGATGACGCCGAGCGAGCGGTGCGGGCGGCTCTCGAGCTGGTGGCCGCGGTGGAGGCGTTGGGGGAGCAGGTGGGGGTCGTGGAGTTGCGTGCGCGCGCGGGCGTGCTCAGTGGCGAGGCTGCTGTGACGGTCGGCGCGGAGGGGGAGGGGATGGTCGCCGGCGACCTGGTGAACACGGCGTCGCGGGTGCAATCGTTGGCGCCGCCGGGCGGGGTCCTTGTGGGTGAGGGGACGCGGCGGGCGACTGAGCAGGCGGTTGTGTACGAGCCGGCGGGCAGCCACGAGGTGAAGGGCAAGGCGGGGTTGATACCGGTGTGGCGGGCGTTGCGCGTCGTCTCGGGTGGGCGGGGCGCGCTCAAGGCGGAGGGACTCGAGGCGCCGTTTGTCGGCCGCGACCGGGAGTTGCGTTTGTTGAAGGAGCTGTTCCACGCGAGCGCCGAGGAGCGCAAGGCCTTCCTCGTGTCGGTGACGGGGATCGGCGGGATCGGCAAGTCGCGCCTCGGGTGGGAATTCTTCAAGTACATGGATGGGCTGCCGCAGCGGACGCTCTATCATCGCGGCCGCTGTCTCGCCTATGGGGAGGGCGTCACCTACTGGGCGTTGGCGGACATGGTGCGGATGCGCTGCCGGATCGCCGAGGAGGAGGATCCGCCCGTGGCGCTCGCGAAGCTGCAGGCGACGCTGAGCGAGTATCTGCTGGATGAGGAGGAGCGGCGGTTTGTCGAGCCGCGCCTCGTGCACCTGCTCGGGTTGGAGGAGCGGCAGGCGCGCGGGCAGGAAGAGCTGTTTGGCGCCTGGCGGCTGTTTTTCGAGCGGCTGGCCGACGCCGACCCGGTGGTGATGGTGTTCGAGGACATGCACTGGGCGGACGCCTCGCTGCTCGACTTCGTCGAGTACCTGCTCGAGTGGTCGCGCGACCACCCGCTGCATGTGATCACCCTCGCCCGGCCGGAGCTGCTCGAACGCCGGCCGACCTGGGGCGCGGGCAGCCGCACGTTCAACGCGATCTACCTGGAGCCGGTGTCCGAGCAGGCGATGCAGGAGCTGCTCGGAGGGCTCGTTCCCGGCCTGCCGCAGGAGCTGCGGGCGCGGATTTTGGCGCGCGCGGAGGGGGTGCCGCTGTATGCGGTCGAGACGGTGCGAATGCTGCTCGACCGTGGCCTGCTCGTCCAGGAGGGCAGCGTCTACCGGCCGGTCGGGCCGATCGACACGCTCGAGGTGCCGGAGACGTTGCAGGCGCTGATCGCCGCCCGCCTGGACGGCCTCTCGGCCGAGGAGCGACGGCTACTCCAGGACGGCGCCGTGTTCGGGAAGACGTTCACGCGGGAGGCGCTCGCGGCGATCTCGGGCCTCGACGAGGCGCAGCTCGGGCCGCTGCTCGCCGGCCTCGTCCGCAAGGAGGTGCTGTCGATCCAGGCCGACCCGCGCTCGCCCGAGCACGGCCAGTACGGCTTTCTGCAGGATCTCGTCCGGCGGGTCGCCTACGAGACACTCTCGAAGCGCGAGCGCAAGACCCGCCACCTCGCCGCGGCCGCGCAGGTGGAGCGAATGTTCGCCTCCGAGCACGAGGTGGTCGAAGTGCTCGCCTCCCACTACCTGGCCGCCTACGAAGCGGCACCCGAGGACACCGACGGCGAAGAGATCAAGCAGCGCGCGGGCGTGCTGCTTGCCCGCGCGGGCGAGCGCGCCGCATCGCTGGCGGCGAGCGAGGAGGCCGAGCACTACTTCGAGCAGGCCGCCTCACTAGCGGACAGGGAGCTCGACCAGGCGCGCCTGCTCGAGCGCTCCGGCGAGATGGCCCTCCGCACCGGCAAGACCGAACTGGCGCAAGCGCGTTTCGAGCACGCGCTGGCACTATTCGCGGACGCGGGCGAGCGGCATCAGGCCGCGCGCGTCAGCGCCCGCTTGGGCGAGGTCGAGTGGCGACGCGGACAGCTCGAGGAGGCGCTGGAGCGGATGGAGCGCGCCTGGGGCGAGCTCGAGGGCGAAGAACCCGACGCCGACGTTGCTGCCCTCGCCGCCCAGGTCGGACGGTTGTACGTCTTGAAGGGCGAGCTGGAGCCGGCCTCCGAGCGGCTGGAGACCGCGCTCGAGCTGGCCGAATCGCTGTGGCTGCCGGGGGTGCTAGCCGAGGCACTGAACAGTAAGGGCGTGATCGCGGCCTGGCGCTCCCGCCTCGAGGAGGGGCAGGCGCTGATGAAGCGCGCGCTCGAGCTCGCGCTCGAGTACGAGCTTCCATCCGCCGCCCTGCGCGCCTTCAACAACCTCGGCGATGCCCTCAACCGGCGCGACCGCTGCGAGGAAGCCACCGTCCAGCTCGAGCAGGGAATCGCGTATGCCCGCCGCGTCGGTGACCGCGCCTATGAACAGAGGCTGCTCGGAGAGCTCTCCTGGTCGCTCGCGCTCACCGGCCGCTGGCCGGAGGCGCTCAGCCTGCTCGAGCAGGTGTCCAAAGAGCGGCTCGTCGAGCTGACGCCCGCCTTCTTGGTCGCCCTGCCGGAGCCGCTCGTCGCGCAGGGAAGACTCGAAGACGCACGGCACCTGCTCTCCCTCCACGCCCGCCACGAGGCCGCGGCCGACGTCCAGGAGCGAACGAGCTACCGCGCCGCCGAGGCGGTCGTGCTGCGCGCGGAGGGGAAGGATCGGCAGGCGCTCGCCGCCGCCCAAGAGGTGCTGACCGCGATCGTCGAGACCCGCCCGGGAGACCAGGCAGTCAAGGTCGCCTTCCCGCAGGCGCTCGAAGCAGCGCTCGCGCTCGGGGAGCGCGAGCGGGCCGAGCAGCTGCTCGCGCCCATCGAGGCGCTCCCACCCGGCAGGCTCGCCCCGAGCCTGCGCGCGCACGCCGCTCGCTTCCGCGCCCGCCTCGCCGCCGACAACGGCGAGAGCCAGAAGCCAGAGCAAGGGTTCACCGCCGCCGCCGCGACGTTCCGCGAGTACAGCATGCCGTTCTGGCTCGCTGTCACCCTCACCGAGCACAGCGACTGGCTCGTCTCCGAAAGCCGAGCGGGCGAGGCCGAGCCGCTCCTCACCGAAGCCCGCGGAACATTCGAGCGCCTTGCGGCGAAGCCGTGGCTTGCGCGCGTTGAGACCGCGCACGGCGGGCGACTCGCAGAAGTACACGCTTAGATGATTGATCGGCAATTGGGGCACCCGCGGATGGTGGCCTCGATGCGGCGCATCTCAGCCCGGTCGGGCTTGCACGTAGACACCGCTATGCGCTGCGCACGACCAGACTGACCTGCTTGATCGAGAGGCCGAACAAGCGCAACAAGTGACCGGCAGATGCCGCATCTGATCCCCAACGCCCGCTTCTCCCTCGCCGGCATGCCAAAACGCCGAGCACGCGGCGGAGCGTTTGCGCGACGAGTTCGGCGCCGTTGCCCGCGCTGAGGCGCCGTATCACTTCGCGCGCCGCGATATCGCTGCGAACGGCGAGGACGTGACGCTGGCATTCCTCATCCACGAACAATTGGCAGGCGGGGAGCGCTGGGGTACGACCTATAGATAAGGAGCGAAGTTCGCCGGCTGCCTGCATCTCGTCGGCAGCCAGGGAACGGGGCGCCCATGGCCTTGCGGAACAACGACCCGTGCGCTATCGTCGTTATGTAAGAACTTACATAAGTGGATGACGATGAGTAGAACAAAGCGGCAGACCGTCTTTCGCGCTTCCGAAGTGCAGCGCAGCTACCGCGCGCTCCTCGACGCCGCCAAGGAAGGCCCGGTGCAGATCCTCGATAGCGACGGCTCCGTGCTCGGCCTCGAGTCGTGGGACGACATCGCCTTCAGCCATCGCTTCCGCGACCTCGCGGCGCGGATTAGTCAATTTCGCCAGGTCTACGCGCGTAATCGCGACCAGCCGGCCTCGGAATGGGCAGGGATGACGCCGTTTCCCTGGGCCGAGACGCTTGATGGCGACGAGGTCGCTGAGTTCCTCGATGAGATTCAGGGACTCCTGCTTGAGGCCGCCAACGTTGGTGAACTCCGTGACCTAGACGGGGCGCTGCATATCTGGCGCTCGACGGCGAACACCTATCTCGCGCCCGAGATTCTCGAAGCGATGAACGAGGACAGCGAGCCGACCGAAGTCTTCCCGCCCGTGTACTACGGATACGAACTCGAGGAGGCACGTGAGCCCGCGCGAGGTGCAACCGCCGGGTGAGCCGTATCAGGGAGCGCATCGCGTCTGGGCCAATCGGCCGCGTGACTGGCAGAAGCTCTGTCAGTCAGTCCCGAACGCTATGGATCGCGCCTACCGCGAGATCGCGGACAACCCGTTCCCGCCGGGCAACCTGCCCCGGCATCACGAACTAAAGGGAAAGCTTCGCGGGCATTGGGAGTACGAAGTCGGCGGCGGCGAGCGGATTCGCTACAAGGAGCGCGCCGACGGCGACCCGGTCGTCACCTACGCCGGGCCCGCTCCGTCCGACACGCATTGAGGCGTTGAGGGCGTCTCGTTTCGCGGTCCACCGGCCGAGCTGATTCGCTGACGAGCGGAGCCCATGAAAGGCAAGACCGGGGCGACCGTCGGCGTAAATAGCCGCCGAGCAGCCTCCGAGGCTCAACGGAGCCGCCGCCCGCGAGTACCGGTAAGGACGGCGTCGGATTGGCGGACGACCGCATATCGATGCCACACGGCGCGCCGGGCGGCCACCCTCAGGCGTCACCCGACGGCCGTGGACAAGACGGCGCCCTGCCTAGCGTATGGCGCGACCCGAGCGCCCATGCATTGTTCGCGAAGGAGCATCCGATCGCTGACGGCGTGCCCAGTACGTCCGACCTTTATGGAAACATACGTTCGTGCAGTTCGAAGGCGCCCATCTCCGAGAACGAGCCCGCCAGGGCGGTTACATCGACTGGTGGATCGTGATCGTTCAGCGCTCTGTGCTGAGTTCAGACCAGCGGTGCCGAGAGACGCGCGCGACGTTTGAGGCGCACTTCGGGCAGCCGGTCGTCTTGATGGCCCAGGACGCCCGGTCGACCCCGACCTACTGGGGGCGGCCGGATCTTGTCGACTACATGGTCGAGGTTCCGCTTGAGGCCGTCTCCTGGCAGCGGTTCACGATGGCCGCCTAGGCATGGAGACGTCCGTTTCATTCCCGCTCGACAACGACGGCTTCCTGCGCGGCGAGTGCCCGACCTATGAGCGCGAGTTCAAATGGCTTCCATCGGGCGCCGGCGATGGCTCGACCGACAGCAACGACGCGGTTGAACCTGGCGGCTACCACTGTCCTTATTGCGGCGTCCAGGCAGACGCGGAGAACTGGCTGACGCGGCCGCAGGTTGCGCTGGTGCATCACATCGCGCGCAGGGAGTTTGTCGACCCCCTCTTGCGCGACTTTGGTTCGAGCCTTGAACGACAGTCAAGTGAGCACGTCACGTTCAAGGCGAATCCGAGCTTCGGGGACGCGAATGCCGAGCCTGAGCTGAGCGAAGGCGACGACATGAAGCGTGTCGACTTCGCTTGCCATCAGGCCGAACCAGTCAAAGTGGCCGACGATTGGACCGGCCGACGCGCTGCCTGATCTGCGGCAACGTGCGTAGCCACTGCGGCTCTCGCCGTCGCCCGGAAACCGAGCGCTGTGACGCTTCGTCGGCAGTCGTAGTGGGATGAGAGTTCCTTGGATTGATGAGCGCTGCATCCTCTGCCTCGGGACGCCGCATAGCGGCATTGAGCTGACCCAGCGCTCAGACGCCCACGTTATTCCGCGCGCGATCGGAGGCAAGTTGTCGGCGCTCTTTCTCTGTCGCGGCTGCAATGCGCGTATGGGTCGATTCGAGGCGATTCTCGCGCAGGACATCTCTGTGCGGTTGCTGCTCGACAAGCTTGAAGACCAAAATTCCGGACAAAGTCGTCAAGAGCATCCGTTATCGCCAAAGCTACTTCATCGACCATCCCGAATTCGGTCGCGTTGACGCAGGCATTGACAAAGAGGGCGACCTGCGTCCGCGTGAGTCCGCCAACATCAAGGATGACGAGAACACGCTCAGGCAAGCGCGGGCCGAACTGGAGCGAGTCGAGGCGTCTGCCGAGCGCAAGGCCCAGCTCGAGCATGATTTCGCTAACGCCGAACCCGGTAGTTGGCTCGAGGTGCGCCCTGGCTACCGCATCCAGCGCCAGATCGACTGGTCAGGGGTCAACTTCAAGCCGAGTCTCGATGACCCGGTCACTCCGCTCCATGTCGTGACCGGCATCGCCTACCTGTACCTAGCGCTCTGCCTCGGCAGACGGATCTATGACGAGGGCTTCCAGCCGATCCGCGATGCGCTTCAAGCAGCGCTCGACGGCGACCCCGCAGCCGCCGACGTCTACAACTGCGGCGCCCAGATTGTTCGCAAGGTGGCGCCTCTGCATGTCCTGCGCGCGAAGCCCGACGACGACACCACCGTTGTCACCTTCCAGCTGTTCCGCGATCTCGCCTGGGCGGTGCGTTTTCCGGGCCTGGTCAACCCGGAACAAACGCTGTACGCCCTCGATCTCGCGAGCGGTGACGAACACTGGAAAAGCAAGGCTCCGTGGTGAGCGACTGGCGAAAGCGCAGCTACCGTCGCTAGATGATCGAAGGAACCCCAGCTGAGATCGACAAGATGCTTGACGAGATCGAGTCGCGCCTCCTTGCTCTCGGCGCGGCGGTCAACCGTCCGGTTGTCGACGCGCTCTATCAACGTGCGCTAGTCGCGCTCGCGCAGCGTGCGGTAGGCATCTTTCGCGGCTTTACGCTCTTGGCCGCTTCGGAGGCGCCTTCCGCGGCGCTGGCGTTAATGCGCCCGGCCGTCGAATACAACTTGACGTTGCGTTTCTTGGTCGCCCGGCCCGACCTTCATCCCGATCTGTGGGCGGCGGAAGGGGAGAGGCAGAGCTTGATCATGCTCCGCGAGTTCGTCGAAGACCAAGAGCTCGTTGCCCGACATCAAGGCATTGATCTCACAGAGCCCTGGGTTGCCGAGCGTGAGCAGTACATCGATGAGGTGCGGGCGCGAGCACTCGCTGCGAACGTTGTCGGCGTCGGGCAGAAAGGCCCCGTGCTGCCGGGAATGCAGACGATCGCCGTCAATCACGGTGACATCGCCACGCGCGAGGCCTACACGTTGGCCTACCGCTCGTTGAGTGCAACGACTCATGGCGGCGCGCGCGCATTCAACGATGGCGCTTTCCAGGAAGAGAGGCCGGGCTGGGTCACGTTCGTTGAGGAGCTTGAGGGGATGCGAGGAAACCGCGCTCTCAACGCATCGACATTCGCCTCGACACTGTGCGTCCTCTCGGAGCCGCTCGAGCTTGGTGTACTCGAAGAGGCGACGATCCTTAAAGGGGCGCTACTGCAGCTTAAGACAGTTGGAGAAGATGCCGGTCAAGTTGACTCCTGAGCAGCGCCGAGTCGCAACCCGCTTCTCGCGGCTGGTGCGCGATTTCAGTGGCGAGGCGTTGGCGATGGAGATCGGCGTCGCCGCACAGCAAGCGTTCGGCGAGCCGCACTTCGCGCAGCTGTTGATCCAGCTGCAACTCAAACACGTCGAGATGAGCAAGGCTCTGATCGCTTCGTTTCGCGCCGGGCTGTTCGCGCCGGCGGCAGGCTTGACCCGACCACTCCTTGAAGGCGCGGCGAAGCTTTCGTGGGCGGCGATCGCGCGGCCTGAAGAACGCCGTGCAAGGCTGCTCCGCATTCTCGTTACTGCGTACATCGAGCTCGAGGAAGAAGGAGTCGCGCTCCCGCCCGGCGAGCTCGCGCTCCGCGAAGAGGCTGCGCGCCTCAATCTCGGGCCAGCGCCCGACGCGCGCAGCGCGATGCAGGCCGTTGACGCCCTCGCCCGGCGACTCGAGTTGCCGCCGTTTCTTGAGGATCACTACCAGCAGTTCGGCTTGTCCTCGCAGCAACTGCATGTACACCTCGCCGGCCCGGCAGTGTTCGCAGTCGATCGCGAGCGCCAGGAGATGGTCATCTACGTCGAGCCACGAGTGTTGCTCGGCTTCTCGTCGTTGCGGTGGGCGATCTACTACTTCGCCTTCGCGACCCAGTCGATTGCGATGCTCGTCGGCCTCGACGACCTGCGTGCTCGCATTGTCCGTCGCTACAACGCGATCGTCGGCGAGGCCGAAGCAGAGGTCGCGCGCCTAACGGCGGCAGGGCAGCCCTGAGTCGCCTCCTGGTGGGACTCATCGCGAGCCCAGAAAGGCAGATCTTGACGGCCGGCGGGATATTGGCAGAAGCGGACGAGACGTCAGCTAACAAGCGGGTTTAGCGGCGACCGCCAGTTAGCGGACTCCGAAACAGCCATACGCGCCAGACAACGCCAGATAATGATTTCGACCCTCGAGCGGTTGCAGGCCGCTACAGAGGTGAGCATGTTGAAATCGAGCCCAATTCGCCGTCGACGAACTCCGGCTCGACCGGCGAGATGCGGGGCCAGCCGTTCTTGCGCAGCGTCCCGACGAGGCAGAGCTCCTTTGCACGCAGACGTTCCTCACCGAGACCGGCAAGCTCGGGAACGGCCGCGGTGAACTCGTCCCAGCGCATCAGTCGAGCCGCCGCCCGCGCTGATGCCCGGGCCCCGTAGTGTGCTTCGAGAGGTTGTACGCGGAGTTGACAAGCCCGACGTGGGTGAACGCCTGCGGGTAGTTCCCGAGCAGCCGCTGGGCCGACGGGTCGTATTCCTCCGAGAGAAGACCGAGGTCGCTCGAGACGCCGAGCAGCTTCTCGAACAGCGCCTGGGCTTCGTCTTCACGCTCGAGCATCAGCAGCGCATCGACGAGCCAGAACGAGCACGGCAGGAACACACCTTCGCCGGCCGGTAGACCGTCGTTCACCTCGCGCGTGCGGTAGCGCTCGACGAATCCGTCGCGTGTCAGGTCGCGCTGGATGGCCTCCACCGTCCCGATGACGCGCGGGTCCTCCGGCGGGAGGAAACCGAGCAGCGGGATGAGGAGCGTCGATGCATCGAGCTCGTCGGAACCGTACGCCTGCGTGAAGCTGTTCAGCTCGATGTTGAAGCCCTCGCGGCAGACCTCCTCGTGGATCTCGGCGCGCAGCCGGCGCCAGCGATCGAGGCGCCCCGGGCGGTCCCAGCGCTCGACTGCTTCGATGGCGCGGTCGAAGGCCACCCACGCGAGCACCTTCGAGTGTGTGAAATGACGCCGCGGGCCGCGCACCTCCCAGATGCCTTCGTCCGGCTGGTCCCACGCGCCCTCGAGGAACTCCATTACGGTCTGCTGCAGGGCCCACGCGTGGTCGTCGCGCGCAAGTCCGTGACGCCGGGCTTCGTGCAGCGAGTCCATCATCTCGCCGTACGTGTCGAGCTGAAACTGCTCGTGTGCGGCGTTGCCGATCCGCACCGGGCGGGACCCGGCGTAGCCAGGCAGCCAGTCGATCTCGAACTCGGGAATCCGACGTCCGCCCGCGACCCCGTAGAGGATCTGCATCTTCGCCGGGTCGCCCGCGACCGCGCGGAGCAGCCAGTTCCGCCACGCGAGCGCCTCGTCGTTGAAGCCGGCGTTCATCAGGGCGTAGAGCGTGAACGTCGCGTCGCGCAGCCAGGAGTAGCGGTAGTCCCAGTTGCGCACGCCGCCGATCCGCTCCGGCAGCGACGTGGTCGGCGCGGCCACGATTGCACCGGTCGGCTCGTAGGTGAGCGCCTTCAGCACGATCAACGACCTGTGCACTGCCGGCTTGTAGTCCCCCTCGTAGCGGCAGGCGGCCATCCAATCGCGCCAGATCTGCTGGGTCGAGGCGAGCGCCTCCTCGGCTTCGACCGGCTCCGGCGGGTGCTCGGAGGAGGGATACCACGTCAGCACAAACGGGACCCGGTCGCCCTTGCGCACGGTGAACTCCGCCGTGTGGGTCATCGCCTCGGCGTCGAGCACCACCGGCGTCCTCAGTACGAGTCCGTCGGGGCCGGCGATTGCGACGACCGTCTGGTCGTCGGTGTGCCTGACCCACGGAACGATCGAGCCGTAGTCGAAGCGCATCACGAGCTCGGTGCGCATGTCGACGTAGCCCTCGAGACATTCGACGATGCGCACGATGTCGGGCTTCGTCTCGCGTTGCGGCATGAAATCGATCAGGCGCACGCGCCCGGTGTCGGTCTGCCACTCGCTCTCGAGGATCAGCGTGTCATCCCGGTAGGCCCACTCGGTTGCGTGGCCCCCGGAGGCCGGCGCGATCAACCAGCGGCCGTGCTCTGACGAGCCGAGCAGCGCGTTGAAGACGGACCCCGAGTCGAAGCGGGGAAAGCACAGCCAGTCGACCGATCCGGAGCGGCTGATCAGCGCGACGGTCTGCAGGTCGCCGACAATCGCATAGTCCTCGATCCGCTCGGCCATTACCTGTTCTCGATCTCTGACGCGAACGCGGGCATCCGCCTTGCGACTGCCCGGTTGAACTCGATGGAATACCGGTCTGGCTCGTCGACGGTGCGCGCGTAGTGGTCGCGAAGGTCGGCCAGGATCTCTGTACCCGTCTCGACCGCATCGACGTAGTCCCCGTACAGCTCCTCGGCTTCGTCGCGGCCGGCGCGGTTGTAGGCATCGAGGCGGTCCTTCGCTTCGTCGATCACGTCAGGATGATCGCGGACGAACAGGTCGAGCTGCGCGTCGATCACCTTCGCGAAGCGTGCGCGGCGGAACATTCAGCCGAGCTCTCGGTAGAGCTCGAGATGCTGAGCGGCCGACGCGTCCCAGGTCAGCTCCCTGCGCGCGCGGGCAGCGCCTGTACGCGCCGCCGCGAGCGCCTCGCTGTCGCCGAGCAATTCGCGCACGGCTTCCGTCAGCGCCTCGACGTCGCCCGCGGGCACGACCCGTCCCGCGCCGTACGCACGAATCGGGTCGCCGAGACCGGCGACGTCATAGACGACCGCGGGAATGCCGGCGCCGAGCGCCTGCAGCAAGGCGCCCGATTGGTCGATCTCCGCCCGGTAGGGGAAGACGGCCACGGTCGACTCCGAGAGCGCGCGGTCGAGCTCGGGCTGCGACAGGTATCCGAGTCGCCATTCGACGCGCTCAGCGCTGCGGAGACCGTCCAGCGGCATCGCCGGGTCGCCGGCGACGATCAGGCGCGCGCCCGGCAGGCGCCGCGTCGCCTCGATCGCGTCGGGCAGGCCCTTGTAGGGACGGATCACTCCGAGCGAGAGCAGCGTCCGGCCGTCGTCGGCGCGCGTCGCAGCACTCGGGTAGACCGGATGAGGGATGACGCGCGCCTCGATCCCCAGCTCGCCGAGCATTTCGCGTCCTCGCTCGGAGTGCACGACGACGCGGTCGAATCGCTCGAGCAGCCGCCGCCAAAGATCCCGCCGTGACGAGGTGCGCCGCGGCAGGAGATCATGGGCGGTGAAGACCGACGGGGAGCGGAAGCGGAGCCGCACGTCCGCCTGCGGGAGCGCGAGCCACTGCACGTGAAGGACGTCCGCTCGCGCACGCGAGAGCGCGCGCATCACCTCGAGGTGCTCCACCGCCTTCAGCGGGAGCCGGAAACGCGACCGCTTGAAGAGGCGCGACGAGAGGGGATAGAAGCGCTCGCTGCGGCGGTAGCCGTCCGGTGCGGGCAGGTCGCCGAAGCGGAACCGGGACGTTGCGAGCTCCACCTCGGCACCCGAGCGCGCCAGCGCGGCGGCGAGCTCGTGGTCGTACCAGGGCGTGAACGCCGGAGGGTCGGCGAGCAAGACGCGCACCGCAGTAGCGTAGTTGTGTGCTGGTCCGGAGCTGGAACCTCTTTCACGGCAACAGCGTCCCGCCGCAACGGGAGGCGTTTGTCGACGAGATGGTCCGGCTCGCCAGCGCGGACGAGCCGGACGTCCTCTGCCTGCAGGAGGTGCCGGCCTGGGCGCTCGGCCGCTTCAGCGCCGGCGACGTTGCCGCGCGGCCAACGCTCGGCCCGATCCCGATCACCGCCGAGCTCGGCCGCCTCCTCACGGAGCCGAACCACGGCCTGCTGCGATCCGCGTTCTCGGGGCAGGGCAACGCGATCCAGGTCTCGCCGCGGCTGCGCATCCTGGGGCACGAGACGCTGACCCTCAACCCGCACCGCTTTCGTGCGGCGCAGTCGCGGGCGCTCGAGCTCGGCCCGATTGCCCGGCTCGCTTGGGCGAAGGAGCGGCGCATCGTGCAGGCGCTGCGTCTGGCCGAGGCCGGCGGCCGCACCTTCCTCGTCGCGAATATGCACTGCACGAGCTACCCGGCGGACGAACGCCTCGCCGATGCGGAGCTGTTGCGCGCCGCCTGGTTCGCCGTCTCGACAGCTGCGCCCGAGGATGTGGTCGTCCTCGCCGGCGACTTCAACGTGCTCGCCGCGTGGTCGCGAACGCTGCGCGACTTGACGAGTGGGGAGTGGGGGTTCTCCGAGCCGGGGCCCGGCATCGACCACATCCTCGTGCGTGGCGCCGTGTCGAGTCCTGTTCGGATCTGGCCGGACGAGCAGCGGAGAGACGGCGAGCGCCTCCTCTCCGACCATGCGCCCCTGGAGGTCGAGGTGGAGTGAGCTGGCCGGAGGCTCGCGCGCGGTGCCGGCACGTTTTGATCGCCTACGCGAGCGCCGAGAGCTACGACATCGCGCAGGGCACGTGGCAACCGAAGCCCGGCGCCGCGCGCTTTTTGGATTCCGAGCACCTCACGCTCGAATCGGTCATGGCGAAGGTAAAGGTAGGGACGCTCACCGGTTATCTGCTTGACGTGCTGCCTTCCGTCAACTAGAGATCGGGGAGTGCTTGGTCGGCTGCTGCAACGAAGAAATGAGGATGCGTATCGGCTGAGTTTCGAGTTCGCAGTCGTCGACCTCGAAACGACCGGCTTGTTCGCTGGCGGCTACGACCGCGTCATTGAAATCGGGATCGTCGTCTGCAACGCCACCGGTAGTCCACTCGACGAGTACGCGACCCTTGTCAATCCTGGCCGCGATCTCGGCCCGACGGAGATCCACGGAATCCGAGGAAGGGATGTCGCCGACGCGCCCACGTTCAGCGAGATCGTCGGCGACCTGTCCGCGTTGCTTAAAGGACGCGTACTCGTCGCTCACAACGCCCGCTTCGACCGCGGGTTCCTTGCGAGTGAGTTTCGACGCGCCGGGTACGAACTTCCGCATGCGCCATGGGTCTGCACAATGGAGCTCGCGGAACGCGCGGTTGGCATCCGGCGGCTCCGCTCCTGCTGCGAAGAACTCGCGCTCGATGGGACGCCTTCACATTGTGCTCGCGACGATGCGCTGGCGGCCGCGCTCGTTCTCGGCGCATGCCTTTCACGGCACGGTGCGCTTGACGCCGTGCGGCGCGCTCTCTCGCGCGCGCCTTCACTCGGTGCAGAGCACTGGCCTACGATAGCTCCATGCGGCCGCGTTGTGGTTCGGAGCGAAGGCAGGCCGCCTCGTCGCGAGATCTACATTGCCACGCTACTCGATCGACTGCCTTCTTCCGCCGCCCCGCGCGACGGCGCGAATGGTGGCTATCTCGAGCTTCTCGACCGCGTCCTCGAAGATCGCCTGCTCGCCGCGGCGGAGGCTGACGCGCTCGGAGAGGTTGCGCAATCGTGGGGAATAGGTCGAGCTGATTGCTCAATACTCCACGACGAATACATGCGAATGCTCGTTGCGGCCGCTCGTCAAGACGGCGTCGTCACGAACGCAGAGCGGGCGGATCTGGAGGACGTGGCCGCGTTGCTCGCGATAGATGGATCGCTTCTTGATCAGATGCTTTCGGCGCCCTTCGTCGACCGCCCATCAGTCGAGCCCCCTGACACAAGTGATGAGTCGCTGAGAGGGAGCAGCGTCTGTTTCACCGGACAACTCACGTGCACGATCGACGGTGAGCTGATGACACGAGAAGTCGCGGAGACGCTCGCCTCCGAGCGCGGACTGGTCGTCAAGCAGGGAGTCACGAAGAAGCTTGACGTCCTCGTCGTCGCGGATCCCGATTCACTCTCGGGCAAAGCGCGAAAAGCGCGGGACTACGGGACGCGTATCATCGTCGAGCGATCGTTCTGGCGGTCAATCGGTGTGCCGGTCGACTAGGGGCTCTAAGTGCCGATTTGCTTTCGCGCGACCATTGGAGAACCTATGTTGACGGCACGCGTGCCGGCACGAGACGAGAGAGCGACTGGCGGCGCGCGCCGCTGGGGGTCGTGTGACGGCGTCACCTGACGAGGAGACGCTAGAGGACGTCACGTTGCCAGACGTCGTCGAGGGGTTCACGAAGCGACGCGTTGAGCTCGTCCAGAGGGCGGTGAAGGAGTGGACCGCGGCTCTTATTGATCTCGGCGGCCGTAACAACCTTCTCCGGTACCGCGACCTGAAAGCCGGAACGCTCGACTTGACGAACGCCTCGACCATTGCGGTCGCCGCCTTCCTCCAGGGAAAGCCGATCAAGACTTCGTCCCTTTTCGTTGATCCGGAGGAGCGCGCGCGAAATGCCCGTCGCCTACGGACTATCGCCAACAAGGCGAAGGAGAACTATGAGGAGCGTGGGCTCGACACGCTCTCATTGGCGTGTGGACTCGCCACTTGGAACAACGAAGCCGTGGCTGCTTGGGAGCCGTTGGCGCCGGTGCTGCTGCGACAGGCGAACCTGCGTCCGCTCGGAGCCGCGCAGGACGACTTCGAGTTGGTGCTGGTCGAGGAAATGGAAGTCAACCCGACGTTGTTGCACTACCTGAAGGTGAACTTCGATTGTTCGTTTGACCAGGAGAAGTTGCTCGACCGGCTCGACGGTGCAATCGACGAGCCTTGGGAACTCGAGGAGGCGTACAGGTGGACTGTGGAACACACCGCGCGCGTACCGGACTTCCGGGTTGAACCGCGTCTTGTTCTCGCAAACTTTGCCTACGCGAAGCTCCCGATGGTCAAGGACCTTCAGAACGCGTTCGATGAGTTGGTCGCGCACGAGCTGATCGCGGCAATCGCTGGCGACGAGGACGCACGCGAGGCGGTGCGGTCAGCACAGCCAGGGCCAGAGGCGGTATCGAGTCCAGATGCAACACCGCCGGCAGACGAATTTCTGGTGCTCGACGCCGACTCGAGCCAGAACTGGGCGATCAATGCCGTTCTTGTGGGCGAAAGCCTGATCATCCGTGGCCCACCCGGCACTGGCAAGAGCCAGACGATCGCAAACTTGATCTCCTCCATGATCGCTCGTGACAAGCGAGTGCTGTTCGTCGCCGAGAAGCGTGCCGCTATCGAGGCAGTGGTCAAGCGCCTCCATCAACAGAACATCGGCGATCTCGTGCTCGACCTACACGGCGGGATCGGGTCGCGAAGGCAGTTCGCTGCGACCATCGGAGCTGCGTTGGCCGCGTCGCGTGTGGCACCGCGCATCGACCAGGATCAGGAGCACCGCAAGCTCGCGAAGAGACGCGACGAACTGAACGACTACGTACGCGTAGTGCACGAGGAGCGGCAGCCGTGGGGCATCACGCTTTACGAACTCCGCGCACAGCTGCTCGCGCTGCGTGGGTTCGAAAGCGAACTCAGGCTAACAGGCGAAGCGCTGCTGCGGCTCGACCGTGAGGCGGCGGCTGCGATCGAGGAGGATCTGTCGGAGTACGCGCGGCTCGAGGGCTTCGACCTAGCGGGCTCCGGAAGGCCTTGGGCGAAGGCCAATGTCGTCAGTGCCGAGGAAGCTCAGCAGGCGAACGCTCTCGTGGACGAACTGCGTCGGCATCGTGTCTCCCAAGTAGCCCAGGCACTCGAAAACGCGAGCGAAACAACGCGGCTTCCGGCAGCGCCGACGATCGCAGCGTGGATGCTGCGGCTAGATCTGTGGCAGCAGGTTGCGGCGATGCTCGACGAATGCAAGGCGACAATCTATGAGGAGGAGCTCGACCCTCTAATCGCGCAACTTGCCCCAGCGGCGGCCGGCGGGTTTGCGCGGATGAGAGCTTCACTCCTCTCAGCTGAGTACAAGCAAGCACGCAACGCGCTGCGCGCGCACATGGCGGAACCAAAAACCGCAGACGCACAGCTTCTGGCACATGCGCAGGAGGCGCGCGCGCACCGATCGCGCTGGAGCGAGTTGGGAGGTTACGGCGTTCCTGAAGCCCCGGCTGAGCTCGCGCGGCTAACCGCCTCGTACGGCGAACTAACGAGCGAGCTTGCCAAGCTCAGCGAACTAACCCGAGCAGACGCGCTTTCGAACCGAAGCATCAGCGAGGTCCGTGAGTTGCTCGACAAATTGATCGCTGACCGAGGCACCTTGATGACACTGCCGGAATTGCAGCGCCTCCGCACGGCGTTCCTCGCCGCCGGGCTCGGCGAGCTTCTCGCGGAGTTGCAAGGGCGCGCAGTCAGTGAGGAGACGGCGCTTTCGACGTTCCGTTTCGTCCGGTTTCAGTCGATTCTCGACACACTCGCGCTTTCCGAGCGGCTTGTCGACGGGTTCAGCCCAGAGAAGCACCAGAAGGCAATCGACGACTTCCGCAGTGGAGATCATGAGCACTTGGAGACCACCGCTGCGCGGATCCGTCGACTGTGCGCGGAGCAGTCTGCGCGGACGCGCGATGAGCGCCGCGATCAGTCGGAGATCGTCGAGCACCAAGCGCGGTTGAAGAGCCGGCACAAGCCGGTGCGAGACCTCGTCCGTGAGACAGCGGAGGTTCTGCTTGCCCTTAAGCCGTGTTGGGCGATGAGTCCGCTCGTCGTCAGTCAGCTGCTACCGCCGAAGCAATACTTCGACGTCGTCATCTTCGATGAGGCGTCGCAGGTCACGCCCTCTGACGCGATCCCGTCCCTTTTACGCGGCCGCCAGTTGGTCATTGCCGGCGATGAGAAGCAGTTGCCGCCAACGGCCTTCTTCGTCTCGGAGTCACCCGAGGAGGAAGACGAGGACGGGGACGAGCAGGCGACGCCGCGTCCGTCAGTCGCGGGAACGGTCGGTTTCGAGTCGATCCTCGACGCTCTCGGCTCGTTGCTACGGCCGAGGATGCTGCGGTGGCATTACCGGAGCCGCGACGAGCGCCTAATCGCGTTCTCGAACGCCCATATCTACGACCGCATGCTGGTCACCTTCCCCGGCGTCGGCGGCGACCAGATTCTTCGGCATGTGCTCATTCCACACGATCCGACCGCTGCGACAAATAGCCCAAGTCCCGAGGTGGACGCAGTTGTCGACCTGATGTTCGAGCACGCGCGTGAGCGTCCAGGCGAGTCGCTGGGCGTGATCGCAATGGGCATGAAGCACGCCGACCGGATCGACGAATGCCGTCTGCAGCGGCTTCGGGAGGATGCAGACCTCGAAGCTGAGGTCGGCGACTTCTTCAGAGAGGACAAGGAAGAGCGGTTCTTCGTCAAAAACCTCGAGCGTGTCCAGGGGGACGAACGAGATGCGATCATCCTGTCGATCGGCTACGGCAAGAACGCGCGAGGCGACTTGCCGTACCATTTCGGGCCCCTTCTGAGCGAGGGCGGCGAGCGTCGTCTTAACGTGGCAATCACGCGCGCGAAGCACCGGATCACACTCGTATCGTCTTTTTCTACCCGCGACATGGATCCGGAGCGCTCTAAGGCGCCGGGGGTCGAATTGCTGCGGCAGTACCTTCAGTACGTCGACTCCGGAGGCGAGAACCTCGGCGACGCGATCATCGACAAGCCGGCACTGAACCCCTTCGAGGTCGATGTTCGCGACACCCTTAACCGGCACGGGTTGAAGCTTGTCGCTCAGTACGGCTCTTCGGGGTACTGGATCGACTACGCCGTCGCCCATCCGACGCAGCCAGGTCGATTCGTCCTCGCGATCGAGTGCGACGGCGCGACCTACCACTCATCCGAGTCGGCGCGCGACCGAGACCGGCTGCGTCAAGAGCAACTGGAGCGCGTCGGCTGGCGCTTCCACCGCATCTGGTCCAGCGAATGGTTCTATAACCGCGACAAGTGTGTCGGGAAAGTGCTCGACGCGTATCGGCAGGCTGTCGAAAGCGCGGATCGCGAAGACGCGCCTGGCGCGAACGAGCCGACCCCACGCGTGTTTGAGCGCACCCAAGTGCGCACGTTTGACGCGCCGGTATCTTCGCGACCGGGACTGCGCCCGCGGATGGGGCGCGAGCAAGCGATCGATACTTACACACAAGCCGAGCTCGTGAAGCTCGTTCGATGGATCGAGTCGGACGACTTGATTCGCACCGAGGACGAGCTGCTAATGGAGACGATGCATGAGCTCGGTTTTCAAAAACGTGGCAAAAAGATCGTGACCACGATCCTTGCTGCGATCGCGATGGCCCGGAGGTAGACGCATGGCGAGCACTGGGTCTGCTGGCGAGAACGGGATAGAACGGGGCGGCGACGGGCCGAACCCGGGTCTCTACGACGGATTCGAGGGGTACAGGACACCTGCGCCGGAGGACTACGCACGCGCTCTAACCCAAGGCGTTGTCGTACTGGACGCGAATGTGCTCCTAAACTTGTATCGGTACACGGCCGAGGCCCGTGACGACCTCCTCGCCGTATTGGCGCGACTGGGGGAGCGTCTCTGGATTCCGCATCAGGCCCTCGCGGAATTCTGGCGCAATAGAGCAACCGTTCTTCGTGATCCACGCGACACGCGGAGGGCTGCGGAGGAGTTGAATGGACTCCGGGCCAATGCCACGAGGTCCGTCCAGACATGGGCAAATCGCGTGTCGCTTCCTGCCGACCGGCTAGCTGAGCTCCGGGAAGCCATCGAGGATGGATTCGCCACCGTTGTTGAAGCGATCGACGAATCCGCCGACGAGACCGCTGTTAGCGCTGCTCGGGATACGGGGCAAGATGCCGTGCTGATCGCCCTGGAGTCGATCGTGCAAGGCCGGATCGGCGATCCGCTCGACGAGGAGGCCTTTGCGAGAGCCGTCGTGGAAGGGTTACGACGTGTCGATATGCGCGAGCCGCCCGGATACATGGATAAGCGGAAGGACGACGAAGGCGCTGCCGGTGACTACATCATCTGGGAACAGGTGCTTCTGGAGGCCGCCCGCCGTGGTTGCGACGTTGTCTTCGTGACGGGTGACGTCAAGGAAGACTGGTGGCGGGAGGAGGCTGGCGAGCGCCGTGGCCCTCGGATCGAGCTCGTCGAGGAAATGCGCAGTCGCGCTGGGAAGCGGCTCTTCATGCTCCGCCCGACGCAACTTCTGAACTATGCACGCGAAGCCTTGGAAGTGACCGTCCGCGAAGAATCGGTCCAAGTTGCGGACCGTGTGGACAGACTCCTCTCCGAGGCGCAGCAACCGCCACCGGGAGGTGGCTGGGATGCGCGCACCATCGCTGAGCTGCTCGAACGACTCGCCGAAGAAGCACCGGTCCAAGAGGCAGTCATCAGGTTGGCCGCATCGCAGGATGGCTACGTGACCAGGCAACAGGTGTACGAGGTTGGGGCGTATCCCGACGACCGAAGCTTGCGCGGCTTCAGTCGCCCCATCAACCGTATTGCGCAGGCATTTCGCGAGGAGGGCGTCGTCCCGGAAGATGCGGTTGACCCGCTGACGACTGTGTACAACCAGGACTCGCCGAGTATCAACTTGGCGGCAGGATTTCGTATCCGGCCGGAAGTGCTGCCTGTGGCACGCACTGCGATTGCCGAACAACTCTCCGATCAGGATTAGCGATTACCGCGAGAGGGACGTTGGCGCGTTCGGCGACCTTCTCGACCGCGAACCTGTGCACTTGATGTCGCGGCGGTTGTTTCCTGTCTGACTTCGACGACTTGTCGACTGCGGCTCACACACCACCCGTGCCGACGAGGATCCCAGAAGTGAACTTCGGTTCTCACCCTCGGGAAACGTTTTCGTCGCTGGAGAATTGGTTAAGCGCGCTTTACGCGGCTTCGGAGCGCAGGCCGAGCTCGGGCGCGATCGGCTGCAGCGCCTCGACGACGTTCGCGATGTGCTGGTCGAGCTCGAGCTCCATCAGCTCCGCGCCCTCGTAGACGTCCTCACGCGAGACCCCGGCGGCGAACGACGGCTGCTTCAGCTTCTTCCTGACCGATTTCGGCTCGAGCCCGACAAGGCCCGTCGGCCGTACGAGCCCGCATGCATGCACGAAGCCTGAGAGCTCGTCACACGCGAAGAGCGCCTTCTTGAGCGGCGTGTCACGAGTCGGCGAAAGGTGGTTCGCGTGCGAGAGGATCGCGTCGATCACTTCTTCCGGATAGCCCTCGTCGCGCAGGATCGGAGCACCGTCTTGCGGATGCTTGTCGAGCGTCGGGTGGATCTCGTAGTCGAAGTCATGCAGCAGAGCGGTGACGCGCCAGAGCTCCTCGTCCTCGCCGAGCCGGCGGGCATACCACGCCGTCGAGGCCTCCACGGCGAGCGCGTGCCGCAGCAGCGCCTCGCTCTTGGTGTAGCGGTTGAGTGTCTCCCAGGCCTGCTCGCGGGTCGGATTCACAGCCTCTACCATAGTGCGGCTCGTGTCCTCGACCATCGTCAGACCCGCGTCGGAGTCGTTCGTGATCGAAGGCGGCCACCCGCTCTCCGGTCGACTCCGTGCGTCCGGCAACAAGAACGGCGCGCTGCCAATCCTTGCTGCGTGCCTGTTGACGGACGAGCCCGTGACGCTGACGAACCTCCCGCGGATCCGCGACGTCGAGACGATGATGGGACTCCTGTCGCATCTCGGCGCGGAGGTCGAGTGGACGGGACCGAACGAAGCGCGCATTCACGCGCACGAGATCTCGCACGAGGTCGATGAGGCGCTCGCCAATCGCATCCGCGCGTCATTCCTCGTCGCAGGTCCCTTGCTCGCGCGCCTCGGTCGCGCCAGCGTGCCGCCGCCCGGCGGTGATGTGATCGGGCGCCGCAGGCTCGACCCGCACATCCACGCGTTCGCAGAGCTCGGTGCCGGCTTCGAATTCGGCGAGCGCTATGAGTTGAGCGGAAGGCTGCAGGGCGCGCACATCCACCTCGACGAGGCGTCTGTGATGGCGACGGAGAACGCCGTCATGGCTGCGACGCTCACGCCCGGCAAGACGATGATCTCGAACGCCGCGAGCGAGCCGCACGTGCAGGATCTCTGCAGGTTCCTCGCATCGCTCGGCGCGAAGATCGACGGCATCGGTTCGAACGTGTTGCACGTCGCCGGCGTCGAGGGACTCTTCGGCGGCTCGCACGCGATTTCGCCCGAGCACATCGAGGTCGGGAGCTTCATCGGCATGGCGGCCGTGACGGGTGGCGACATCACAATCGACGGGATTGCTCCGGACGATCTGTGGCCGGTGCTGCCGGTGCTGCGGCGTCTCGGCATCGAGGTCGAGGTCGGTGACGACTGGGTGCGCGTGCCGCCGGACCAGGAGCTCGTCGTCGTCGACGATCTCGGCGGCGCGATCCCGAAGGTCGAGGACGGCCCGTGGCCGGCCTTCCCCGCCGACCTCACGTCGATCGCGGTCATCGTCGCAACGCAGGCACAGGGGACGGTGTTGATCTTCGAAAAGATGTTCGAGAGCCGGCTGTTCTTCGTCGACAAGCTCGTCTCGATGGGCGCGCGCATCATCCTTTGCGACCCGCACCGCGTCGTCGTCACCGGCCCGACGAAGCTCTACGGGCAGCGCATGTCGAGCCCCGATATTCGCGCCGGCATGGCGATGGTGATCGCGGCGCTCTGCGCGGAGGGCACGTCGACGATCGGCGACGCCTACCAGATTGACAAGGGCTACGAGCGGATCGACGAGCGACTGCGCGCACTCGGTGCGCACATCGAGCGCGTCGAGGGCTAGCCACGAACGCCAAGCCGGCTCCGCCTTTTCGGCGCAGCCCGACCCCGCTCCCGCACCCACGATGGGTCCGCAGTCGCAAGTGGGGTCGGCCTACCGGGTACGCTCCGGGCGCGATGCCCGAGACCCAGACCGAAGTGCGTGTGGAGCTTGCGCGCGAGGGCGTCGCCAACGTCGCGACCGGCCTGCCCGTCCTCGATCATCTCGTAAGCGAGCTGGCGCGGACGGCGCGGTTCAAGCTGTCGCTGGAGGTTGCTCCGGAGAGCGCCGACGAGGTCGTCGCGGCCGCCGGCAGAGCGCTTGGCACCGCCCTCGCCGAGCGGCTCGCCGCGAATGCTGGCAGCGGCTGGGCGCTCGTCCCCGGCGACGAGGCGCTCGCCATGGTGGCGCTCGACCGCGACGACCAGCCGCGACTCGTCACGAACGTCGACTTTTCGGACCAGCGGGTCGGCGGCCTGGCGACGGACGTCGCCTCGACATTCCTCCAGGAGCTGGCGGTCGCCGCCGGCCTGAACCTGCACGTGCGCCTCGTTGAAGGGACGGACCCGCAGCACGTGCTCGCAGCGATCTTCAAGGCGGTCGGCGCCGCTCTCGGCCAGGCCTGCCGACCGATACCCGATGAGAAGGAGGGCTCGTGAGCAAGGAGGTCGTTCGCACCGAAGCAGCGCCCGCACCGTTCCAGGGCGCGCCGTACTCGCAGGCGATCAAAGCCAACGGTTTCGTCTTCGTCTCGGGGCAGCTCGCGTTGCGGCCGGGCGAGAAGAAGCTGACGGGCGGCGAGATCGGAGCGCAGACGGAGCAGGTGTTCGCAAACCTGCGCGCGATCCTCGATGAGGCCGGCAGCTCGCTCGAGCAGCTCGTCAAGACGACCGTCTTCCTGCAGAACCTGGGCGACTTCGCCGCGATGAACGAGGTGTACGCGAAGCACGTCGGCTCCATGCCGCCGGCACGGTCGACCGTGGAGGTGGCGAAGCTGCCGTCCGGGGCGCTCGTCGAGATCGAGGCGATCGCTCTCGTCTAGAGACATAGAGGACTACGTCCGCTCGCTCGGGCTCGACGCGTACGTCGTCGGCGGTGCTGTGCGCGACGAGCTGCTCGGTCACGAGTCGAAGGACGCCGACTTCCTGGTCCCGGGCCTCGACATCGAAGGTCTGCGCACCGCACTCGAGCCACACGGGCGAACAGAGGAGCTCGTCGTCGCGGGGAAGCCGGTGGGCGTCCGCTTTTACCCGCGCGACCCGGAGGTGCGGAAGCAGGTGCGCGCGGGCATCGAGCTGGCGCCGCCGCGCCGCGAGGTCTCGACTGGCCCGGGCCGCCACGACTTCGAGATCGTCGTCGACCCTTCCGCATCTGTTGAGGACGACCTGCATCGGCGCGACTTCACGATCAACGCGATCGCGCGCCGCCTTTCGGACGGGACGATCGTCGATCCCCACAACGGCCGCGAAGATCTCGAGCATCGCGTCTTGCGCACCGTTACGCCGAACAGCTTCGCGGAGGACCCGTTGCGTCTCGTCCGTGGCTTGCGCTTCGTGTCCCAGCTCGACCTCGATCCGGACGAGCAGACGCTCGCGCAGATGCGCGAGGAGGCGCAGAGCGTGAGCCACGTCTCCGGCGAACGGATCGGCGGCGGCCTGACGGCCGATGGGATGGGGGAGCTGTCGAAGCTGCTGATGGGCAAGCATCCGGCGAAGGCGCTTCGTCTCGCGCGCGACACCGGCGTGCTCGTGCATTTGCTCCCGGAGTTCGAGCGGGCGATCGGCTTCGAGCAGGAGAGCCGCTACCACGACATGACCGTCGACGAGCACACGTTCGAGGTCGTGCAGGCCGCGGCCGACGCCGGCGCGCCGTTGCGGGTTCGGCTGGCGGCGCTCTTCCACGACCTCGGCAAGCCGCACGTCGCGTGGCGCGGCACCGACAACCGACTGCACTACTACGCCAAACCTGGCTACTCGACGCACAGCCACGAACAGGTGAGCGCACAGCTCGCCGACGCCGCGCTCGAGCGCCTCCGCTACCCGACCGACGTCCGCCAGCGTGTCGTCCGAATCGTGGGCGCGCACATGCTCGACCCCGGCCGCGCTGACGAGGTCCGAGCGCGACGGTTGCTGCAGCGCTACGGCATCGGGTTGACCTTCGACCTGCTCGACCACAAGCGAGCAGACCTGATCGGCAAGGGACCAGCGAACGACAAGGACCTCGATCGCCTGCGCGAGTTTCGGCGGGTGATCGAGCGCGAGAAGACGAGCGCGCACCGGCTGCGCGACCTGGCGATCGGCGGAGACGACCTGATCGGCATCGGCTACGAGCCCGGTCCCGAGATCGGACGCACGCTGCGCACGCTCCTCGACGACGTGGTCAAGGCGCCGGAGCTGAACACCCGCGACAAGCTGCTCACGCGCGCGAGAGAGCTGAAGTGATCGTCTGGGACGAACCGGGTTACGTCATCGCGTTCACGACGCGGATCGGCGGCGTCAGCGAGGGCGTCTACGCATCGCTCAACCTCACGCGCGGAACCGGCGACGACGCGGAGAAGGTCGAGGCGAACCGCCGACTCGCGTGCGAGGCGCTCGACCTGCCGTATGAGCGGCTCGCGTTCAACCGCCAGGTGCACTCACCGACGGTGCACCGCGCCGGTCCGGGAACGCGCGGCGAGCCCGGCGACGGTCTGTGGACCGACGAGTCGCGTGTGCCGCTGCTTGCCATGTCCGCCGACTGCCTCCCGATCGCGATCGTGCGCACCACCGGCCCGCGCGCCCTCGC
This sequence comes from Gaiellaceae bacterium, assembly GCA_045805985.1. Taxonomy (GTDB): domain Bacteria; phylum Actinomycetota; class Thermoleophilia; order Gaiellales; family Gaiellaceae; genus PALSA-600. The sequence goes on from JBJMKA010000008.1 coordinate 233,472, forward strand.
GGTTCTCCATGCCGGCTGGCGCGGCCTCTCGGAGGGTGTGATCCCCGCAGGCGTTCGAGCACTTCGTGATGAGTCATCACAAAGTTTGGCGGCGATCGTGGGACCGGCCATCGGTCCCTGCTGCTACGAGGTGGGGCCGGAGGTGTCCGAGCTGTTCGACGACGATCTCACCGTGAACGGGAAGCTCGATCTCCGGGGCGCCGCCGAGCGCGCGTTGAGCGCCGCCGGCGTCGCGCGGGTCGAACGCATCGACCTCTGCACCCGTGACCACCCGGAGCTGTTCTTCTCGCACCGGCGCGACGGTCTCGCTCGCGGCGTCCAAGGAGTGATCGGTGCCGTCGCCTGAGGTAATCCGCCAGCGGCTTGCGCGCATCCAGGACGAGGTCGGACCCAACGTGACCGTCGTCGCGGCGACGAAGTACGTGACACTCCCCGAGATGGCGAAGCTCGTCGAGGCCGGGATCACCGTCGTGGGGGAGAACCGCGCCCAGGACCTCGAGGCCAAGCACGCCGAGTACGGCGACGGGTTCCGCTGGCACTTCATCGGCCAGCTGCAATCGAACAAGGTGAAGATCGTCAATCGCATCTGCGAGCTCGTCCACTCGCTCGACTCGGACTCCGCCGCCCGGCGGCTCGAGGTTCCGGCGCTCGTCCAGGTGAACCTCGCGGGCGAGGAGTCCAAGGGCGGCATCGACCCGCAGGAGATCCCGGCCTATCTCGGCTACGACGTGCGCGGCCTGTCGACGATGCCGCCCGCCGCGGCGACACCCGAGCAATCGCGCGCCTGGTTCAGGCGGCTCCGCGAGCTGGCCACCGAGCACGGCCTGCCGGAGCTCTCGATGGGCACGACGCAGGACTACACCGTCGCCGCCGAAGAAGGCGCGACGTACGTCCGCGTCGGGTCGATCCTGTTTCGCGATTAAGATCCCCTGCAAATGGCTCTCGGAGATCTTTGGTCACGCACGCTCGTCTACTTCGGCATCGCCGAGGAGGACGACGAGTGGGAAGATGAGGACGGCTACATCGCCGAGGAGAGCCTCGAGCAGAGCTACAGCGAGCGGCCGAACGTCAGACGCCTGACGCCCCGCCGGCGCCAGCAGGAGTTCGACGACTGGACCGAGTCGGAAGCAGACCAGCCGACGACGCGCGTGCCTGCGGTGCGCGCTGCCGCCCGCGCCGAACGCGACCGTGGCCGCGTGCGCGACATGCGTCCTCAGATCGAGGCCGTGCCGAACCCGTCGAGCGTCAAGGTGCACCTCGTGCTGCCCCGGAGCTTCAACGACGCGCAGCAGATCGCCGACAAGTACAAGCAGGGCATCCCGGTGATCCTCAACCTGCAGAGCGCAGACACCGAGCTCTCGAAGCGCCTGATCGACTTCGCGAGCGGGCTGACCTATGCGCTGAACGGCGGCATGCAGCGGGTCGCCGACAAGGTCTTCCTTCTGACGCCGCGCAACGTCGAGGTCTCCGCCGAGCAGAGAGCCGCGCTGCTCGAGCGCGGCGGCTTCTTCAACCAGGCGTAGGAAAAACCCCCGGTGGCACGAAGGGAGCGCCATGGTGCTCGACGCCATCACGCAAGTCGAGCTGTTCGTGAACGTCTTCATTGGCGTTTACGTCCTGGCGATCCTGGCGTACATCCTCACGTCCTGGGTGCAGCTGCCGTATTCCCTGAAGCCGGTCCAGCGCTTCCTCTATGACGTGTGCGAGCCGTACCTGCGGTTCTGGCGGCGCATCCTGCCGTTCTCCGCAGGCCCCTTCGACTTTTCGCCGATGGTCGCCGTCTTGGCATTGATCGTGCTCGAGCGGATCGTGTTCGCGATCCTCGGGCGCCTGCACTAGGGAGGATGAGGCATGCGGTACACACCCGTTGAGCTGAGACACGTGAAGATCGGCCGTTCGGCATTCGGCGGCTACCAGAAGCTCGAGACCGAGAAGCTGATCGAGGACATCGCAGACAGCTTCGAGGAGGTCTGGCGCGACCGCGGGGAGCTCGCGGACAAGCTCGAGGACGTCGAGAAGATTCTCGCCGAGGTGAAGCAGCGCGAGTCGCTCCTCGCATCGACGCTCGTCGCGGCCGAGAAGGCATCGACGGAGATCCGCGAGGCCGCCAAGCGGGAAGCCGAGCTGATCATCGCGGAGGCACACCGGGACGCCCGCTCGGTGACACGCGGCGCGCAGAGCGAGCGCGAGCGGCTGTTCACCGAAGTGCGCCGGGTCGAGATCCTGCTGCGCGCCGCGCTCGGGATGGTCGAAGAAACGCGGAACGAGCTGCCGCCGACACCGGCGACACCGCCGGATGAGGCCCCTCAGGAGCACTGGCCGAAGCGCCAGGACACGCGCGAGTTCCAGGCCGTCGAGCCGCCGCCGGCCGAGGAGCAGTCCAAGCTGCCGCCCGTGCAATCGGTCCCGGACGAGGCAGACGACGAGCCCGGTACGGCCCGCGACTTCGCCTGGGGTTAGACAAGGCCGGGTCGAGTCTCCGGCGCTAACCTGAGCGCGTGAGCGCTCGCCTGACTTTGCGCGTTTCGCCGGGCGCCTCGCGCGCGGCGGTGATCGGGCGGTACGGGGCCGGTTGGAAGGTGCGCGTCGCGGCGGCGCCGGAGGACGGTAAAGCCAACGACGCGGTCATTCGTCTGCTCGCAGACACCCTCGGCCTGCCCGTCCGGGACGTTCAGATCGTTTCTGGACGCTCGTCGCGGGACAAGACCGTCGCGCTGGAGGGTTTGCGTCCGGCCGAGATCGAGCGGCGACTCGCACAGGCGAGCGGCGCCGGAGAGGAGCCGAAGTGAGCACGATCGACACCGCCGTGTACCGCAAGCGGCTGGAGGAAGAGAAGGCGCGGCTGCTGCACGCCGTCGGCTTCCTCGAGCGCGAGAACCCGGGCAGCATCTCGGACGAGCTCGGCGAGCTCGCGGAGGGCGGGACCGACAACCACCTCGGTGACACGGCGGGCGCGATGTTCGACCGGGAGCTCGACGAAGGCCTCGGAGAAGGCGCGAAGGAGACGCTCGTCGAGATCGACGCGGCCCTGCAGCGCATCGAGGACGGGACGTACGGCATCTGTGAGGTCTGCGGCAAGCCGATCGGCGCCGAGCGTTTGGCCGCGATTCCGTGGACGCGCCTCTGCATCGACGATCAGCGCCGCACAACCAGTTGAAAGACACGGGCTCGACGGAGTCGCCCAAGATGGCGGACGTTCGCGTCGGATCGCGAACGAACGGGCTGGCGCCAGTCTCGGTTGCCGAGCGCTCGCTCGGCGCGGGTGCGTGGCAGTGGGCCGGACTTCTGGCGGTCGCGACCGCGGCCGTCATCGCCGACCAGTTGACGAAGCACATCGTCACGCGGACCCTCCCCCTCGACGACTCGGTGCACGTCGTCGGGCCACTGTCGATCCACCACGTGCAGAACTCCGGCATCGCGTTCGGGCTGTTTGCGAGCGCCACGGCGATCGTCACGGTCGTGACGGGCATCGCCGTGGTCTGGATGATCGTCTTCTTCGCCCGCTCGGGTTCGCGCCACCCGGTGCTGCCTGCGGCACTCGGCTTGTTGATCGGCGGCAGCCTGTCGAACCTCGTCGACCGCATCCGGTTGCATCACGTCACGGACTTCATCGACGTGAAGTGGTGGCCGGCGTTCAACCTCGCCGACAGCTTCATCGTCGTCGGCGTCGCGATCCTGCTCGTGGCGCTGATTGCCGCAGACCGCAAGCCGCGGCCGCCGCACCGCACGCTCGACGTCGCGGCCAGATGACAGGCGCAGGCGCGACGGAGCCGGCCAAGATCCCAGGCGTAGGCGCGACGGAGCCGTTCAAGATCACGGTGCCGGCTGAAGCGGCGGGCGAGCGGCTGGATCGCTTCCTGGCAACCCATCTCGGGTCGCGCTCGGCGGCGGAGCGCGCCGTCGAGGCGGGTGCGCTCGTGGACGGCATCGCGCGGCCGAAAAGCTTCCGCCTCGAAGGCGGGGAGGAGGTCGAGGTGCCGGCCGCCGCACCGGCCGCCGAGATCGCGCCGCCGCCCGAGCCCGCCATCGCCTGGCAGGACGACCATCTGCTCGTGGTCGACAAGCCGGCAGGGGTCGTCGTCCACCCGGGTCACGGCCATGCGCAGGGGACGCTGGTGCACGCGCTGGCCGGGAAGATCGCCGGCGGCGACCCGGAGCGGCCGGGGATCGTGCACCGGCTCGACCGCGACACCTCCGGCCTGATGGTGGTCGCGCGCTCGGAGGAGGCGCACGCACGCTTGCAAGAGCTCGTCCGCGAGCGAGCGCTCGAGCGGACGTATCTCGCACTTGTTCGTGGCCGCCCGCGCTCGCGCACCGGGCGGATCGAGGCGCCGATCGGCCGAGACCGCGGTGAGCCGACGCGCGTCTCCCTGGACACGGACTCGCCCCGCGATGCGATCACGCACTTCGAGGTCGAGCGGCTGTGGCCGGGGCATGCGCTCCTGCGCGTGAGGCTCGAGACGGGGCGCATGCACCAGATCCGCGTGCACCTCGCCGCGATCGAGCTGCCGGTCGTCGGCGATCCGACCTACGGCGTCCCGGGCGCCGGTCTCTCGAGGCAGTTCCTGCACGCCGCGGAGCTCTCGTTCCCGCATCCCTTCAGCGGCGAGCGCATCGAGGCGCGCTCCGAGCTCCCGCCCGACCTCGCAGCCGCCCTCGAACGCCTCGGCGCATAACGCACGGGGGAACGACACCGGCCCGGTACCATTCCGATGCTTTCCATCCCTCCGACCCGGTGGGAAACCCACGTGGACGGTGGCCGGGACTACCCGGCTTCCACCTGGCCCTGCCGGTGATCTGCAATCGAAACCTGAGAAAGGGGCTCCCATGCCCGTCGTTTCCATGAAGGAATTGCTGGAGGCCGGCGTTCATTTCGGCCACCAGACCCGCCGCTGGAATCCGAAGATGAAGCGTTTCATCTTCACCGAGCGGGGCGGTATCTACATCATCGACCTCCAGCAGACCCAAGAGCTGGTGGACGACGCCTACAACTTTGCGAAGGCGATCGCCGAGCGCGGCGGCTCCGTCCTCTTCGTCGGCACGAAGAAGCAGGCGCAGGACGCGGTTCGCGACGAGGCAAGGCGCGTCGGCATGCCATACGTGAACAACCGCTGGCTTGGCGGCCTGCTCACGAACTGGCGCACGATCTCCGACCGCATCCAGCGGCTCCACGAGCTGCGCGGCCTGAAGCAGGAGAGCATGCTCGACCTGCTCCCGGCCAAGGAGCGCATCCAGATGGAGGCCGAGCTCGAGAAGCTCGAAGCGAACCTCGGCGGTGTGGCCGACATGCGCCGCCAGCCGGATGCGATCTTCATCGTCGACCTCCGCAAGGAGCAGCTCGCGGTGCGCGAGGCGAAGCGCCTCGGCATGCCGGTGATCGCTCTCGTCGATACGAACTGCGACCCGGACGAGGCCGACTACATCATCCCGGGCAACGACGACGCGATCCGGTCGTGCTCGGTGATCGTCAAGGCGATCGCGGACGGGATCGAGGCCGGCAAGCAGAAGGTCACGGAGGCGGAGCTGAAAGCGCGGAGCGCGAAGAACGGCGCCAAGGAAGAGGTGCCGGCCGAGGAGGAAGCGCCCGCGGAGGAGCCGGCCACGGTCGAAGAGCCCGCAGCCGCAGAGCCCGCAGCCGCAGAGCCCGCAGTCGAAGAGCCTGCAGCCGCAGAGCCCGCTGCCGCGGAGGCGCCGGCCGAGCAAGCCGAGGCGACGGAATGACCGACATCACCGCGGCAATGGTCAAGGAGCTCCGCGACGCTACGAGCGCGGGGATGATGGAGTGCAAGCGCGCGCTCGTCGAGACGGACGGCGACTTCGACGAGGCCGTGAAGCTGCTCCGCGAGAAAGGCATGGCGTCGGCCGCCAAGCGCGCTGATCGTGAGACGAGCGAGGGCAAGGTGGGCGTGACGGTGCGCGAGAACGTCGGCGCAATCGCTGCGATCGGCTGCGAGACGGAGCCTGTGTCGAACAACGAGGACTTCGTCGCGTATGCGGAGAAGGTCTTGACGACCGTCTTCGAAGGCGGCGACGTCGACTCACTCGAGGCCGAGCGCGTCGCGCTCGCCGCGAAGCTCGGCGAGAACATCCAGGTCGTCGGCACGAAGCGCATGGAGGCATCCAGCGATGAGACGATCTCGTCGTACGTGCATCCGCCGGCGAACAAGGTCGGCGCGATGGTCAAGACGCGTGGCGGCGATCCGGAAGTCGGCCGCAGCCTCGCGTTGCATCTGACGTTCGCACGGCCGACGTACGGCAGCCGCGACGAGGTGCCGCAGGAGCTCGTCGATGCCGAGCGCGAGATCCTCTCGCACTCCGAAGAGGTGCTCAGCAAGCCTGAGGACGTGCGCGAGAAGATCGTCGAGGGCCAGCTGAACAAGAAGTTCTACGGCGAGTCGGTGCTCACCGAGCAGACCTGGTACCGGGCGGATGAGTCGACCGGCACGGTCGCGAAGTACCTGAAAGAGCGCGGGGTCGAGCTCCTCGACTACGCCTGGTTCGCGGTCGGTTGAGCTTCAGCCGAGTCTTGCTGAAGCTCTCCGGCGAGGCCCTGATGGGCTCGCAGGAGTTCGGGTTGGATGCGCGCACCGTGGACGAGCTTGCGAAGGAGCTCGTGCACGTGCGGCGCGACGGCCTCGAGGTCGCCCTCGTGATCGGCGGCGGCAACATCTATCGCGGCATGTCAGCCGCAGCGCAGGGCATCGATCGTGCGACGGGCGACTACATGGGGATGCTCGCGACGGTGCTCAACGCGCTCGCCGTCCAGGAGGCGCTCGAGCGCAACGGCGCTGACACGCGCGTCCTCTCGGCGATCGACGTGCGGGAGGTGGCGGAGCCCTACATCAGGCGCCGCGCCGTCCGTCATCTCGAGAAGGGCCGCATCGTGATCTTCGCGGCCGGCACCGGCAACCCGTATTTCACGACCGATACCGCGGCCGCTTTGCGTGCGCTGGAGATCGGCGCCCAGGCGATCCTGATGGCCAAGAACGGTGTCGAGGGTGTGCTGGACGGGGATCCGCGCGAGAATCCGGATGCCAAGCTGATCCCGCATCTGACCCACCTGGAGACGATCGAACGAGGCCTGAAGGTGATGGACACGACGGCGCTCTCGCTCTGCATGGACAATCGGCTGCCAATCCACGTCTTCGAGCTCAAGCCGGGCAACATCGGCGACGTGGCGGCGGGTGCGAAGGTCGGAACGCTCATCTCAACACCTGAAGGAGAGGAACGGTGATCGAGAACTTCATCGGCGACGCGACGCAGCGGATGGACAAGTCGGTCGAGGCTACGCACGAGCACTTCAACTCCGTCCGCACCGGCCGTGCGACTCCTGCGCTGCTCGACCGCATCACGATCGACTACTACGGCACGCCGACGCCGCTCAAGAACCTCGCGACGATCAACTCGCCCGAGCCGCGCATGCTCACGATCCAGCCATTCGATCCGAGCGCGATCAAGCAGATCGAGAAGACGATCATGGAGTCCGACCTCGGCCTGACACCGTCGAGCGACGGCAAGCTGATCCGCCTCCCGATCCCGCAGCTCACAGAGGAGCGGCGCAAGGAGCTCGTGAAGCTCGTGAAGCAGATGGCCGAAGAGGGACGTGTCGCTGTGCGCAACGTGCGCCGCGACGCGATCAAGCACCTCGAGGACCTCGTCAAGAACCGCGAGGTCGGTGACGACGAAGAGCGCAGCGCCGAAGCACGCGTCCAGAAGCTCACCGACGAGCACACCGCGCGGATCGACGAGCTGCTGAAGCGCAAAGAAGCAGAGATCATGGAGGTCTAAGGACCTCCGCCGTGAACCTGCTTTCCCGCATCAGAACGCTCGCCCGCGTCCGGCCACTGCCGGTGGACGAGCTGCCCGAGGTCGCGCAGTCGGTCGCAATCATCCTCGACGGCAACGGCCGCTGGGCGAAGAAGCGCCGCCTGCCGACAGCCGCGGGGCATCGCGCCGGCGCGCGCACCGTGCGCCGCATCGTCGAGGCCGCGATCGACATCGGCATCCATGACCTCGCCGTGTTCGCGTTCTCGACCGAGAACTGGTCGCGCTCCGAGGAAGAGGTCAACGCGCTGATGGAGATCTTCGCCGAGACGATCGAGCGCGAGCTGCCCGACCTCGCCGAGCAGGGCGTGCGCGTGCGGTTCATCGGCCGGCGCGATCGCGCGCCGGAGGACCTCCGCCGGCGTATGGACGCGATGGAGGACCGCACCGAGCTGAACACACGACTGAACTTGTGGGTCGCGTTCGATTACGGCGGCCGCGCGGAGCTCGTCGAGGCGGCGCGCAGACTCGTCGAGAGCGGGGTGGACGCGCAGGAGATCGACGAGAACGTCTTCGCCGCGAACCTCTACGCACCGGAGCTGCCCGACCCGGATCTTCTGATTCGCACGAGTGGCGAGCTTCGGATCTCGAACTTCCTGCTCTGGCAGGTGGCCTACAGCGAGCTGGTCTTTGTCGACAAGCTCTGGCCGGACTTCGACGAAAGCGATCTTCGCGGCGCGCTGGCGGAGTACGCGTCGCGGCGTCGAAGATTCGGCGGTCGGTAGTGACTCCCTTCCTCTCGCGCATCGTGATCTCCGTCGTGCTGCTGCCGATCGTGCTCGGCGCGGTCTGGCTCGGCCACTGGTGGATGTTCGCACTCGTCGCGATCGCAGCCGCGCTCGCGCTGCACGAGTACTGGCTGATGGCGCGACCGCTCTCACCGCTCGCACCGGCCGGCTACATCGGCGCCGCGCTCGCGCTCGTCGGCGGGGAGCTGTCGGGGGTGCGTTGGATGCTGGCCGGCGTTCTCTCGACATTCGTGCTCGCGTTCTTGCTCAAGGCGATCTCGGAAGCGCGCGCCGCCGCGACCGCAGCGATCAGCGCGACGGTCATGGGCACGCTCTGGATCGGCGGCGGCCTCGGGTTCCTGATCTTGCTGCGCGACATCCCGCACCACGGCCGTCTCGCGCTGGTGACGCTGCTCCTCGCCGTGTGGGCGGGCGACACCTTCGCCTACTTCGGCGGCCGGCTGCTCGGGCGGCACAAGATGGCGCCGGCCACTTCGCCCGGGAAGACGTGGGAGGGCTTCGTCTTCGGAACCGCGGCGACGGTCTTCGTCTCGTTCGTCGCGCTCTACAAGCAGAACTTCCTGACGATCCGCGAGTCGATCGTCCTCGGCGTCGTGCTCGCGCTCGCGGGCCCAATCGGCGACCTCTTCGAATCGCTGCTCAAACGAGACGCAGGCGTCAAGGACAGTGGCAACCTGCTGGGCGGCCACGGCGGTATGCTCGACCGCTTGGACGCGTTCCTTCTCGCCGCGCCCGCGGCGTACTTCACGATCCTCGCCTTTTCGTAGCGGCTCCACGACTCTCGATCACGGTTTCGTAACGGCCGTTTTACCGCGGTTTTACGCCCCGATGACCCGAGCGGGCGACGGTCGGGGAAAAACGAAATCGGATCGACAAGCAACGCGTCCGAAGGAGTTGAAACCGAATGAAGATCAGCATCATCGTGACGGTGCTCGCGGCACTTGTGGCTGCGGTCGCAGCCTCGGCGTCCAGCCCGATCAACGGCACCGACCGCGCGAACGCGGCCCGCGCCTGTACGGCGTTGCGAGCGGGAAATGCGTCCGCGTTCGGGCAGCAGTACGCGAGCTTCGGTGCCTGTACGTCCCAGTGGGCGCAGAAGGCGCACGCCGCCCGGCTCGCCGCGCAGCGCGCGTGCACCGCGAAGGGGCTCAAAGGCAAGCAGTACAGCGCGTGTGTGAAGGCCGCGACGAACACCACGCTCGCGACCCAGACCGCACGGACGAAGTCCGCGGAGAAGACGTGCGCCGCTGAGCGTAAGGCGATCGGTGACGCAGCGTTCGCGAAGAAGTACGGCAGCAATGCGAACATGCGCAACGCGTTCGGTAAGTGCGTCTCGCAGACTGCCTCCGGCAAGGCGCCGACAGGCGGTGGTGGAGGTGGCTCGAGTACCCAGCACTTCTCGACCACCCTCACCCAGCTGAACTCGTCGAACGTCAGCGGCACCGGCACGCTGTTGCGCAACGGCAACAAGCTGCAGGTGAAGCTCTCCGTGACGGGGCTGGAAGCGAACCAGTCGCATGCGATCGCCATTCGCGGGCTCTCGTCCGGCGCGGCGTCGTGCCCGACGTCCTCAGCCGACACGAACACTGACGGGACGATCTCGCTCTCGGAGGGCCAGCCGTTGTTCGGCGATGTCCTGCTCAACCTCGACCCGGCGTCGCTTTCGGCGAGCGGCTGGTCGACCGACGTGCAGTCGGCGCTCTCGCCGCTGCAGACCCGCACCATCGTCGTTCTTGGCAAGACCGTGAACGGCACGTACGACGCGACCCTGCCGGTCGCCTGCGGCACGATCACGACCTCGTCGTGACGTTTCGTGCGGGCGGCCTCCGGGCCGCCCGCACGTCCCTTCAGTCGACGATCTCGATGCCGGCGACGCTCGCAAACAGCGGTGCAGCGGTGCGTTCTAGGTCGATTCCGCCAGATCCGCGCCGGTCAGCCTGACTGCGTGCAACTCGGCACGTACACGTCGCCGAAGGGTACGGACGCGGGCACACTGTGGCTATGACGCGGGTCGCCCTCATGGGTGCCACCGGATCGATCGGCCGCCAGGCGCTCGAGGTGATCGCCGCGCGGCCCGAGCTCGAGCTGGTCGCCGCCACGAGCGGTTCGACGCAGATCGACGACTTGGCCCCGTTGACCCAGGTGGGCGGCGATCCGAGCGAGCTGCTCGAGCGCGCCGAGCCCGACGTGGTCCTGAACGCGACCCTCGGCTTCGCGGGCTTGCCCGCGACGATGTGGGCGCTCGAGCGCGGCGTCACGCTTGCGCTTGCGAACAAGGAGAGCCTCGTCGCAGCGGGCGACCTCGCGCTCGCCGCGCGTGAGCGTGGCGGGGGCGCGTTGCTGCCCGTCGACAGCGAGCACTCGGCGCTCTTCCAGTGCGCGCAGCTCGGCGAGCCCGAGAGCCTCGTCGTGACCGCGAGCGGCGGCCCCTTCCGCGGCCGGACGCGAGACGAGCTCGCCGACGTCACGCCGGCCGAAGCGCTCGCGCATCCAACGTGGTCGATGGGCCCCAAGATCACGATCGACTCGGCGACCCTCGCGAACAAGGGCCTCGAGGTGATCGAGGCGCACTTCCTCTTCGGGCTGCCGTACGACCGGATCGAGGTCGTGGTGCACCCGACGTCGATCGTGCACGGGCTCGTGCGGTTCCGCGACGGCGCAGCGATCGCGCACCTCGGCTATCCCGACATGCGCGTGCCGATCTCGTACGCGCTGACCTATCCGCAGCGCGCAGAGACCCCGGTGCCGTCGCTCGACCTCACGGCCGGCCCGCTCGAATTCTTCGAGCCGGACCTCGAGACATTTCGGATGCTCGCGCTCGCGCGAGACGCCGGCGAGCGCGGCGGAACCTATCCGTGCGTGTACAACGCCGCGAACGAGGAGGCCGTGCGCGCCTTCCTCGACGGCCGCATCGGCTTTCTCGACATCGCCTCGCTCGTCGAAGAAGCACTCGGACGCATCGACGGCGCTCCGGCGCGCGACCTGGACGAGCTACGCGAAGCGGACCAGCGCGCACGCGAGCTGGTGGGTGCGGCATGGGCGTAGCCGCAGCGATCGTCGGCCTCGCACTGCTCGTGATGATTCACGAGGCAGGGCACTTCTTCGCCGCGCGCGCGGTCGGCATGACGCCGCGCAAGTTCTACCTCGGGTTCGGGCCTGCGATCGCGAAGAAGACGAAAGGCGGAGTCGAGTACGGGATCGGCTCGATCCCGCTCGGCGGCTACGTGAAGATTCCCGGCATGAGCCGGCCATCCCCCGGCGACCTGCGCAAGCTGCTGCCGCCCGACGAGGCGGCGAAGTACGAGCCCGAGCTGGCAACCCTCGACGCGGCGATCGAGCGCGCTGATTACCACCGCGCCCACGCGTTGTTGCTGGAGCTTCGTCCCGCACTCGGCGAAACGCGCGCGTGGCAGGAACTCGAAGGAGCGCTCGCCCCGGACGCCTACTGGCGCGCCGCCACGTGGCGGCGCCTGACGGCAATCTTCGCCGGACCGGCGGTGAACCTCGTTTTCGCCTTCGTATTGTTCACCGCGCTGTTCGTGGTCGCCATGACACGGCAGACAAACATCATCGGCAAGGTCGCAACCGGAACGCCGGCGGCCGCGGCGCATATCCAGGCCGGTGACCGCATCATCGCGGTCGCCGGGCAGAAGGTCGCCCCGAAGGACATCCCCGCGCACATCCGCGCAACGGAGGGCCGGCCATTCACGCTGAGGATCGACCGCCACGGCCGTCGTGTCGTCGTCCCGTTGCAGGCGAAGGAGGTGCAGGGCGCTTACCGGATCGGGATCGCGATCGAGGCGCGCGAAGGCCCGGGCGAATCGCTGCCTGCGGCCGCACGCGACGCGCTTGGTCTGACGTGGGACATCACGGCCGGCAACGTGACGGGTCTGACCCACCTCGCGGCAGGGCGTGACACGAGCCAGGTCTCGAGCTCCTACGGGATCGTGAAGGCGTCGGCAGAAGCCTGGCGCAGTGGATTGCGCACGTTCCTCTTCGTGCTCGGCCTGATCAGCCTGGCGCTCGGCCTCCTCAACCTGCTGCCCGTACTGCCGCTCGACGGCGGGCACATCGTGATGGCGCTCGTCGAGAAGGTGCGCGGGCGCACGTTCGCGCAAACGGTCTACATTCGCTACAGCGTCGTGGGGCTGACACTGTTCGCGGTGCTGATGTATTTCGGCCTGCGGAACGACATCTTCGGCCCCGGCGGCTGAACCTCCGACCCAGCCCGAGCCCTTGCTCCGGGTACCCTGGGGCCGTGGCCAGCGAACGCTCGGTAACCGTCGGCGGAGTCCAGATCGGAGGCGGCGCGCCTCCCGTCGTCCAGTCGATGACCCTCACGAAGACGCACGACGTCGAAGCGACTACCGCGCAGATCGCCGCCCTCGCGAGCGCCGGGTGCGAGATCGTGCGCGTCGCGGTCCCGAAATCGGAGGACGCCGAGGCGCTGTCGAGGATCGTGCGCTTCTCGCCGATCCCGGTGATCGCCGACATCCACTTCAATGCAAGTCTGGCGCTACGCGCGATCGACGCGGGGGTCGCAGCCGTACGCATCAACCCCGGCAACATCGGCGGCGCCGACAAGGTCGAACAGGTGGTGCGCGCCGCGAAGGCGAAGGGCATCCCGATGCGCATCGGCGCGAACTCCGGCTCGCTGCCCAAGCATCTCGCCGAGCTCGCCCATCAGGACCAGGCAGAGGCGCTCGTCGAGGCGGCGCTCGAGGAAGTGCGCCTGCTCGAGAGCCTCGACTACCGCGACTTCAAGATCTCCGTCAAGTCGAGCCATGTGCCGACGATGATTCGCGCCTACCGGCTGCTGGCCGAGAAGGTGCCCTACCCACTGCACCTCGGCGTGACCGAGGCGGGAACGCCGTTCTCGGGCTCGATCAAGAGCGCGGTCGGGATGGGCGCGCTGCTCGCGGACGGCATCGGCGACACGATCCGCGTCTCGCTGACCGCAGACCCGGTGGAGGAGATCAAGACGGCCTTCGAGATCCTCAAGGCACTCGGACTGCGCGAGCGCGGCCCGATCATGATCGCGTGCCCGAGCTGCGGGCGCGACAATGTCGGCGTCCAGCAGCTTGCCGAACGCGTCGAGGAGCGATTGCGCGAGTACCCGGAGGCCTTCGAGGTCGCGGTGCTTGGCTGCGCCGTGAACGGACCGGGGGAGGCCGGCGACGCTGACTTCGGGATAGCCGGCGGCCGCGACGTCGGCTTCGTGTACGCGCACGGCCGCGTGCTCAAGAAGGTCTCGAGCGACATCCTGCTCGATGAGCTCTTCCACGAGATCGACAAGTGGATCGCGGACGGGATGATTCGCCCGAAACGCCTGAAAATGGCGAAGCCGGCCGCGCTCGCGATGGCCGAAGCCTCTGCAATCCCACTCGAGTAGCCTGCGGGGACAACGATGATTGCCCGGGCCTCCAAGCTTTTCCTGCCGACGCTCCGCGACGACCCCGCCGACGCGGAGGCGGTCAACCACAAGCTGCTCGTACGCGGCGGTTTCGTGCGCCAGGTGACCGGCGGCGTCTGGACGTTCCTGCCGCTCGGGTGGCGTGTGCACCGGAAGGTCGAGCAGATCATCCGCGAGGAGATGGACGCGATCGGCTCGCAGGAGATGCTGATGCCCGTCTTGACGCCGTTCGAGCTCTGGCAGCAGACGGGACGCGACTACATCCAGGAGATGTTCCGGCTGAAGGACCGCAAGGGCGCCGACTACGTGCTGCCGCTGACGCACGAGGAGACGGTGACGTTCCACGCCCGCGAGCTGCAGAGCTACCGGCAGCTGCCGCAGATGCTCTACCACATCGCGATCAAGGAGCGCGACGAGCCGCGCCCCGGCAAGGGCCTGATCCGCCTGCGTGAGTTCATCATGAAGGACGCCTACTCCTTCGACCGGGACGCCGAGGGCCTCGCGCAGAGCTTCGAGCTGCAGCGGGGCGCATACAACCGGATCTTCGAGCGCTTCGGGCTCAAGGTGTACGGCGTCGAGGCGGAGTCCGGGATGATGGGCGGGAGCGAGTCCTTCGATTTCCTCGCGCCGACGGGCGCGGGGGAGAACACCCTCGTCACGTGCGAGAACGGCGACTTCGCTGCCGACCTCGAGGTGGCGCGCGGCGTCGCGCGCTCACCGGTGTTCCCTGAGACGCTGGTCTCGACCGAAGAGGTCGAGACGCCCGGCGTGAAGACATGCGAGGCGCTCGCGGACTTTCTGTCGATCGACCTTGCCGCAACCTCGAAGGCGATGCCCGTCACGACCGATGAGGGCACGGTCGTGCTCGCGCTTGTGCGCGGCGACGATCGCATCGAGCCTGCGAAGCTGGAAGCGACGCTCGGACGTCCCTCGCGTCCCGCGACCGACGATGAGATCCGCGAGGCGTTCGGCGCGTCGGGCGGCTCACTCGGGCCCGTCGGCTTCAAGGGCGAGGTCATCGCGGACGAGGCGCTGCGCCACGGCCAGTATGTCGCGGGTTCGAACCGTGACGGGTGGCACCTGCGCGGTGTCGAGGCCGGTCGCGACTTCCAGCCGCGCTTCGCCGACCTGCGCCAGTCCCACGAGGGCGACACGTGCCCCATCTGCGGCGGGCGCCTGCAGTTCGAGACCGCGATCGAGGTCGGACACATCTTCAAGCTCGACACGCGGTACTCGGGGCCGCTCGACGCGACGTTCGTCGACGAGGACGGCCAGGAAAAGCCGCTCGTCATGGGCAGCTACGGCATCGGGCTCGCGCGTGTGATCGCGGCGACCGTCGAGCAGCGCCACGACGAGAAGGGGATCGTCTGGCCGGCCTCGATCGCGCCGTACGACGTTCACGTCGTCGTGGTCAAGGGCGCCGAGGAGATCGGCGAACAGGCCGCGGCCGCGCTCGATGCCGCGGGGCTCGACGTGCTCCTCGACGACCGCGACCTCCGCCCGGGCGAGAAGTTCGCCGACGCCGACCTGATCGGCATCCCGATTCGCATCACCGCAGGGAAGAAGAGCCTCGAGGACGGCGCCGTGGACGTGAAGGACCGCGCCACCGGGGTCGAGCGGCGTGTCAATGTTGCCGAGCTGGGCAAGGAGGTCGGGTAATGGCAAAGCGTCGTCGCTATGCAGGCGAGTCGTTCGGTCCGGCGGTCGAGCGGCTGATGAACGAGACCGGTGTGACCTACCGGGCACTCGCCTCGAAGACCGGCCTCTCGGCCGGCTACCTCAACCATCTCGTGCACGGAAACCGGCCCGTCCCGTCCAACGATGTCGTCGAGACCCTGGCGGGCGCGCTGGACGTCGAGCCCGAGCACTTTCGGGAGTACCGGCTGCGGGTGATCACCGAAAAGCTCGAAGCCATGCCGGATCTGGTGGACAGGCTCTACAAGCGTTTGAACGGCTGAGCGGCTAACCGGCTCGTTCAAATTGCGTCTTAGTCAGTGGTCGGTGGGGTCCCGGCAAGCGACCACTGGGGGGTTAGGGGCCCCACCGCACCGTTTTTCCACGGCTCCATCGAGCCTACGCCGCCTCTTTGCTCGGCTCCGTCAAGCCTACGCCGCGACGCGCTCCCGTCGCTAGCGTGCCCACGTGGAGATCGGCGTCTACACCTTCGCGGAGCTGAACGACCAGCAGCCGGCCGGCCGCATGGGCGATCTGCTCGAGGAGGTCGAGCTCGCCGAGCAGGTGGGGCTCGACGTCTTCGGGATCGGCGAGCATCACCGCCCGGATTTCATCGTCTCGGCGCCGGCGGTCGTGCTGGGGGCCGCCGCGGCGCGCACTGAGCGCATCCGGCTGACGAGCGCCGTCACCGTGCTCAGCTCCGACGACCCGGTGCGGGTCTTCCAGGAGTTCGCCGAGGTCGACCTGGTCTCGAACGGCCGCGCCGAGATCATGGCCGGCCGCGGCTCGTTCGTCGAGTCGTTCCCGCTCTTCGGTTACGACCTCGACGACTACGACGTGCTGTTCGAGGAGAAGCTCCAGCTCCTGCTCGCGATCCGCAACTCCGTGCGCGTCACCTGGTCGGGCAAGCATCGCGCGGCGGTCGATGATCTCGCAATTTACCCGCGGCCGGTGCAGGACCCGCTGCCGGTATGGCTCGCGGTCGGGGGCACTCCGGCCTCGGCAGTGCGCGCCGGCACGCTCGGATTGCCGATGGCGCTCGCGATCATCGGCGGCCAGCCGGAGCGCTTCAGGCCGTTCGTCGAGCTGTTCCGCCGCTCCGCCGAGGAGGCCGGGCACCCTGGACTGCCGGTGAGCATCAATTCCCATGCCTACGTTGCCGAGAAATCGCAGCGCGCAGCGGACGAGTTCTTCCCCGGCTACGCGACGATGATGAACCGCATCGGCCGCGAGCGCGGCTGGGCCCCGATGGAGCGAGAGGGCTTCGACGCGCTGCGCACGCTCCGCGGCGCGCTCGTCGTCGGAAGCCCCGAAGAAGTGGTGGAGAAGATCCTCTACCAGCACGAGCTCTTCGGGCACCAGCGGTTCATGGCGCAAATGAGCGTGGGAACGATGCCGCACGCGCAGGTCATGCACTCGATCGAGTTGCTCGGGACAGAAGTCGCACCGGTGGTGCGCAAGGAGCTTTCAGGCTCCACGCAGAACATTCCTGTGTGATCGGAACGCTCAACGAGGGCGCGCTGCACGCGCAGCTGAAGCAGTGGTACCTACGGCCGGGCGATCTGCTCGAGCAGAAGGTCGGCGGCTATGTGATCGACCTCCTGCGCGGCGATTTGCTCGTGGAGTTCCAGACCGGTGGCTTCGCACCGTTGCGCAAGAAGCTCGACGCGCTCGCGCAGGAGCATCGCGTACGCCTCGTCGCGCCGGTTGCGGTCACCCGGCGGATCGTGCGCCTCTCGGACGACGGCGAGATCCTCTCGTCGCGACGTTCACCCCGCCGGGGTTGCCTGCACGACGTGTTCGACCGCTTGGTGAGCATCCCCGCGCTCGTTGCGCATCCGAACTTCGAGCTCGAGGTGCTGCTGACGCACCAGGACGAGCTGCGGATGTTCAAGCCAGGGCGCGCCTACCGTCGCCGTGGGTGGGTCGTGCAGGGACGGTCGCTCGTGAGCGTCGAGCACGCGGTCCTGATCACCGGCCCGGGCGACATGGCAGGTCTGCTGCCGAAGCTCGACGCGACGTTCGACACGGCTGAGCTCGCCACGGCGAGCTGCATCGACCGCCGCCTCGCGCAACGCATGGCGTACTGCCTGCGGGCGCTGAACGTGATCGCGCCGGTGGGCAAGCGCGGTGGCGCGGTGCTCTACGCGCGCACGTAGCCGAGCGGCGTCACCACGCAGGGCCATGCGGCCGAGCTGTTAGCCTCGAGGGCGGGGGAAACAACCCGCCAAAGCGACAACTGCGACGTTCATGGCAGACCGCCCACTGCCCAAAACGATCAAAGGAGGTCAGATGGCCGACGTGTCCGCCAACGCGCCCATCTTCTCGCGCGGCAGCACCGTTCTCGACTACTGGCTCGTGCACGCAGAGGGCCTGATCGTCCAGCCTCTCGGCGCGCGCGTCGAGGAAGTGGTCGTCGGCGCGCCAGTGGGCCGCGCAGAAGCTCTGATCGTGCGCTCGCGCGTGACGCGTCGTCTGAGGGAGATCCCGGCCGATTCGATCGTCGCGGTCGAGCCGTCGTCAGGGCATCTGCTGCTCGAGGTCACCGAGAGCGGCTCGGCCCTGCGCATCCCACGGCCCTCGCCCGAGCGGATCGCCGCAGCACGCGCGACCTCGGGCCGGGGGATCCGGGTCGCGCAGGCTCATGCTGCCGGAGCCGCGCACTGGACACGCGCCGGCACACGTTCGACGTTTTCCTGGCTGCGCCCGCGCGGGGTGCGGGCCGGCGCGATGACCGCGCAGTACGTCCGGCTCGCCGGCGCCCGGACAGCGACAGGAGTCGCTTGGCTCGCGCCGCGCATCGCCGCAGGCGCCCGCGTTGCGTGCGTGACCGGCGCGCGATGGACACTCGTCACCGCGGTGATGGTCGCGCGCGGCGCCGCGCGCACTGCTCGGGAGCTCGAGCGCGCCGCGGCCGCGGGAGCGGAGCGCGGGAGGACATCCCTCGAAGCGCGCCGCGCACGGCAGCAGCGCACCCTGGACGAATGAGTCCCGGGCGACGCCCGTCCCGGGAGTTACGGGCCGCCGAATTGGTAGTTCGGCCACGGATAGAGCGCCAGGTGGAACAGCAGCACGACGAGTAGGGCGACGACGAGGGCTGCCGCCCATGCTGCACGCCTGCGAAGGTAGGCGAGCGCTGCGAAGAGCGTGGGGATCGCGAGCACGCGGTTCCACCAGTACGCAAGGGCACTGGGAACGACGACTCCCATGATCGTGAGCGTGACGTAGATCGCGTAGCCCAACTCGATCTTGTTGGCGCCGAGCGCTGATGCGATGACGCCCGCCGCGGCTCCGGTGGCGGCGACGAGCACGATGTACCACCCGCTGCGGGTGACGTGGACCGCCTCGGAGGGGTCGCGCACGGCTCGCCCGGCTTTTTTCTTCGCGGCCGGATAGGTGAGCGTGTGCACCGTCACGAGCACGATCAGAGCCACGACGAGGAGTGCGACCCAGTGGTGCCGCCGCTCGAGGTGCTTGCCGACAAGGTTCGAGATCGTCGGCCACGGAATGTCTGCCTTCAGCGTGTTGGAGAATGCCGCCAGTAGCTCAGGTACACCGATGAACAGCGTGACGAGGCCCCAGAACACATAACCGTTGACTTCGTCACGGTGGCTGACCTGGTCGCCCACGAAGTCCTGGGCCACCGGTGTCGTCTCGGTCGTCGCGCTCACTCCGTGCCTCCGAGCTCTCGGATCGCGGTGCCGTCGCAGACGAACTGGCAACGGTACTCAGAGCGTAGTTAGCGCGCTAGATGGTGATCGTGGCGATGGCTCAGCCACGCCTGCTGGGCTGGGTACGTGGCGAGCGCAACGATCACGCCCGCGAGCAGGGCAGCGCCGAGTGCCGCACGTCGCCCCCTCGCGCCGGCAACGACGCGGGCTGTGCCTTGCCGCCAGTCAGACGTGCCGATCCGAAGCGACCGTTTGAGGTACGCGAAGACGTGGACGATCATCAAGGCGCCCCACGCGATGAAGCTGAGCGTGTGCACCGTGCGCAACACTCCGCCGCCGTGCCCAACGGCAATCAGCGCAATGCCGCTTCCAAAGAGCGACAGCGTTGACAGCACGAGGAGCGGCGCAAGCACGCGTAGCAGTGGCCTCGGGGCACCTTCGAGCCGATAGTGGTGGTCGCGCGTGTAGTAGCGAAGGAATCGCCAGCCGGTCGTGGCGAGCTTGAGCGCGACCGGTGGTACGAGCAGAAGGCCGAGGAAGATGTGCACGGGAAGGTAGGTCCGCAGCGCTAACGTCGTCAGCGTCTCCACAGCGAGCAAGACGAGGAGGACGAGCCCCGTGGATGCCGTCAGTCGCTTGTTCCCCGCCGGTCCCCAGGCGCGGGCGGCGGCACGCCAGTCACGCCATAACGATTCTCGAACGGCAGTGCTGGGCACCTGAGTCACGTCGGCGCCTGAGCTCGGTCGTCTGTCAGTTGACCGAGCACCTCGAACAGCGCAGCAATGTCGCGCCGCGCGTATCCGAAGCCCAGTGCAGCGTTGAGCACCCTGTCGGCGGCCGTAGCCGAAGGCACCGCAACGCCGAGCTCGTGGGCGGTCTCCAGTGCGAGCTCAATGTCCTTGTGCATGAAGCTGATGTCGAACCAGGCTTCGTCCGGCAGGTCGAAGAGAAGGTCGGCCCTGGCTTTGAGCATCGGCGAACCGATCGGGCTCTGCATCATCACATCCCTTGCGAGGTTGCGGTCGATGCCGGACCGCTCGGCGAGGAGCAGTCCCTCGGAGAACGCGAGCATCTGCACGGCGAGGCTGATGTTGATCGCGAGCTTGAGCACCAGTCCCTGCCCGTTCTCGCCGATGTGGGTCGGGCTGCCGAGCTCGCGCAGCAGCGGCTCGATCCGGGAGTAGGCCTCTTCGTCCCCGCCGACCATGATCGTCAGGGTCCCCGCTTCCACCTGAGGGACGCTCCCGGACACAGGCGCGTCGAGCATCGTCGCGCCGGTCGCCCGCACCCGCTCGGCGACCCCGCGGCTCGCGTGCGGGCTCACGGTGCTCATGTCGACCCAGACCTTGCCGACGGTGATGCCGGTGAGGATTCCGTCCGGGCCCGAGCTGACGAGCTCCAGCACGTCGTCGTCGGGAAGCGACGTAAAGATGACGTCGACGTTTTCCGCGACCTTGCGAGGAGTGTCGCACCAGCGCAGGCCGTCGTCCACGAGAGCTTGCGCGCTCTCTCGACTACGGTCCTCGCCGTAGACCGTGTAGCCGGCGTCGAGGAATCGGGCGGCCATGTTGCCGCCCATGTGCCCGAGACCGACGAACCCGATTGTCGTCGTTTTCGTGTTCGTGCCCATCACATTCCTCCCTTGCTCTCGTCGGTGACGTCAGCGCGCAATCTCGAGCGCGAGCTCGGGCGGGCAACCGCGTGCGACAAGGGCGCCGATCTCGTGCCAGTCGACGAGCCCGGCGAATGTCTCCGCAAGGACACGTGGCAAGCCGAGCCGGCGCAGCTGCTCGGCGCGCCAGGTGTGAATCTGTAGCTCCTCGTCGCTTGTGCCCTCGACGAGCTCTGCGTCTGAGATCAGGATCGGCCTCATCGTTCGCTCCTTCCCGAATCGCGGTGTGTTCACCCGGGTGGAACGATCGCGGCCATGAGCGTGTCCGGCATCGAAGCCAGCGGCGATCTTCAGGCACCGCTAGCGCAACCTTGCAGCTTCCTGCTAGCCGCAATGCGCCGGGACGAGGTTTTTGCGACGCTGATGGGGTGGCCGTTCAATGCTTGATCGTCGACGACAACCGAGACTTCCTTGACGCGGCCCGAACGCTCCTCGAGCGAGAGGGCTTGACGATCGTCGGGGTCGCCTCGACGAGCGCGGACGCGCTCCGGAAAGCCGAGGACCTCCGACCCGATGTCGTGCTGGTCGACGTCTCGCTCGGGGACGAGAGCGGCATCGAGCTCGGGCGGCGGCTTGTCGCTGACCCAGCGCACGGGGCGACGGTGATCCTGATCTCAACACGCTCCGAGGCCGAGTTCGCTGAGCTGATCACGCCATGCGCCGCGGCCGGCTACCTCTCGAAGTCGGACCTGTCAGCGGACGCGATCCGCAGTTACCTCGACGGCAACTAGCGTGCGTCGAGGTAGGCGACCACGGCGAGCACGCGGCGGTGATCGTCCTCCGTCTCGGGAAGCCGCAGCTTCATGAGGATGCTGTGCACGTGCTTCTCGACCGTTCCCTCGGTGACCCAAAGTGTCCGCGCGATTCCCGCGTTCGAGCGGCCCTCGGCCATCAGCGCCAGCACCTCGCCTTCGCGCGGGGTGAGGTCCTCGAGCGGGTCGTTGACACGCCGGGCGGCGACAAGCTCGTGCACGAGGGCTGGGTCGATGACCGACGCACCCTTGACGATTCTGTCGAGCGTCTCGACGAAATCGTCCACGTCCGTCACGCGGCTCTTCAGCAGGTAGCCCATGCGCTCACCGCTGCCGAGGATGTCCATCGCATGCTCAACCTCGACGTGCGCGGAGAGAACGACGATGGCGGTCTCCGGAACTTCCTCCCGTATGACCCGGGCCGCGTCGAGCCCCTCCGTCGTGTGGCTCGGAGGCATGCGGATGTCCACGATCGCGAGCTCGGGGCGATGCTCTCGGACGAGCTCCATCAGCTCGAGAGGGTGGCCGCACTGGCCGACGACGTCGAACCCTTTGCGCTCGAGCAGGCTCGCCAGACCCTCGCGAAGCAGGACATCGTCGTCTGCAAGCGTCACTCGCATCCGGCTCATGGTCATGCCGCTGATTATGGGTTAGCGTGACCTCGTGCGTGGGCTAGAGCGTTTGGCCGGCGTCCCGTGGAGACACGCCTCCGCAGCGCCGGAGCGTCAACGGCAGACCGGCTGGTTCGTCGGAATTGCGCTTGTCGCGGCGGTCACCGGCGTGATCGAGCTGCTGAAGCCGCACACTCCGGTGGCCGGCCTCGAGGTCCTCTATCTGCTCGCCCTGCTGCCTGCCGCAGTCTTTTGGGGCACCGCGGTAGCAGTCGGCGTTTCGCTGCTGAGCGCGGCAGCGCTCGCTTTCCTTTCGTTCGACATCACGAGACCGGCCGATGCCGTCGCATTGGGTGTGTTCGTGCTCACGGCCCTGGTGGTGTCCGAGCTCTCCGCGCGGTCGAGCCGCGAGAGGCGAGTCGCGGAGCGGCTTGCCGAGGAACAGGCTGCGCTACGGCGGATCGCCACGCTGGTCGCCGGCGGGACGCCGCCGGCCGAGCTCTTCTCGGCGGTGGCAGACGAGGTGGCCCGCTTGCTTCCTGCCGACGGCGCCTTTGTCGCTCACCTCGAGTCCGACTCGTCGTTTGTCGTGCTCGCGGTCGGAGGTCGAACCACCGGCGGGCTCAACCCGGGAGAGCGTCGGCAGATCGAGCCGCCAGGGCCGATTGCGGCGGTTGTGCAAACCGGCCGGCCTGCGCGCACGGATGAATTCGAGCAGGCATCCGCGCAGCTGAAAGAGCGCATCCGGGAATCCGGGGTCAGCTCCAGCGTGGTCACGCCGATCACGGTCGAGGGACGCCTGTGGGGGGTGATCGTGGCTGCCTCGAGGCGCGGGCCGTTCCCCGCCGACACCGAACAGCGGATGCTCAACTTCACCGAGCTCGTCGCAACCGCGATCGCGAACACGGAGAGTCGCTCCGAGCTCGCCCGGCTGGCCGAAGAGCAGGCGGCGTTGCGGCGGGTCGCAACGCTGGTCGCGCGTGGGGTGCCGCCGGAGCAGGTGTTCGCAGCCGTCACCGCGGAGGCCGGCCGGCTGCTTGCCGTCGACCCGGGCCTCGCCGGAATGGCCCAGTACAAGAGCGATGACACCGTGACGGTTCTGGCCACCTGGGCCGCCGAAGACGAGCACGGCGGCGCGCACCCGTTGGTTCCGGGCCCGTGGCCGCTCGAGGGGGACGATCTGGCATCGATGATCTCGCGGACAGGCCGTCCCGTCCGGATCGACGACTACCACGGCGTTCAGGGGCGTATCGCCGCGTTCGTTCGAGACGAGCTCGGGGTCGGCTCCTCCGTCGGCAGCCCGATCGTCGTCGAGGGACGGCTGTGGGGTGCACTGTTCGTCCACTCGAAGCAGACCGGACAGCCGCTCCCGGCGGACACCGAGTCGCGCCTCACGGGATTCACCGAGCTCGTCGCAACCGCGATCGCGAACGCGGAGAGTCGCTCCGAGCTCGCGGCGTCACGGGCGCGGATCGTCGCAGCGTCCGATGAAACGCGTCGCCGTGTCGAACGGGATCTGCACGACGGGGCGCAGCAACGACTCGTGACGCTCGGGCTCTCGCTGCGTTCCGCGCAAGCAGAGCTGCCGCATGATCTCGAAGAGGTTCGCGCCGAGTTGTTGCACGTCGGTCAGGGCCTGACGGCCGTGCTGGACGACCTGCGTGAGATCTCGCGCGGAATTCACCCGGCGATCCTGTCCGAGGGCGGGCTCGCGCCCGCGCTGAAGACCGTCGCGCGCCGATCGCCGATCCCGGTCGCTCTCGACGTCCGCGTGGAGGGCCGCCTACCCGATGGAGTCGAGGTGGCTGCCTACTACGTCGTCTCGGAGACGCTGACGAACACGGCAAAGCACGCACAGGCGTCAGTTGTGTCCGTCGACCTGGCGCGAGCCGACGGGCTGCTGCACATCTCGGTGCGCGACGACGGCATCGGGGGCGCCGATCCCGCGCGCGGGTCCGGGCTCGTCGGGTTGCGCGACCGCGTCGAGGCGCTCGGCGGCACCATCGCCTTTCAGAGCGTCAAGGGCGCGGGAACGGCGGTCGACGTCCTGCTTCCGCTCGATCCAAGAGCGGCTAGTCCCGGGTAGCGCCGGCGACCTCGCGCGGGCGTCGACCGGTCTGAGCGCCGTCGAGCGCGCGGCTCGCCGCCAGGTAGCGGTCGATGTTCCTCGTACCGGGATCGGCAGAGAGCGCGCGAACAGCTTCCCGGAACTCGCGAAGCTTGGGGGCGGCCGGCGCCATGCGCTACGCCGCCAGCCGCTCCGCCGGCTGGACTCGCCGTTCGTTGATCGACTGCTCGCAGGCAGGGCACAGCGTCGGCTGGAAGCGCGGAAGCGCTGCGCTCTCGAACGACCGAAGCTCGACGATGATCGTCTCTGCAGCGATCCAGTTCCCTTGACGCAGGACGCTCAGACAGATCGAGCAGGCGTGGAGGGTCAACGAGCTGGGGTCGGAGTGCATCACGAGTCCTTTCGTGCTGGTGTGGTGCGCACGATCGTCGTGACAGCCGTTGCTGTCATCACGGCGGGCATCCATTCCGACCACCGGTCAACAGGAGTCGCGACGTAGTGGCTAGCCCGTAGTCGAATTTGTGGCTCGCCCGAGGCGCAGATGCATGCTCACCGTGCTGACGCGCGACGGCGGCACGGCGAACCTTGCAGCGCACATTGCAACTCCACAAGGGGGTATCACTTGTCCTTCAATGCACACGCGCGCCCGCGCACGCTGCTCGCCGCCGTCGCGATTTTCATCGTCGGCGCAGCTCTTTGGCTCGCGTTCACCGGCAGCAATGCCGAGGCGGTCGGCTCGACCACGACGGCCGCTACCACCACGACCGCCGCGACCACGACGACCAGCGGTGCAGCGGATCCGAACCTGTACCCGTTCGGTGCGCCGAGCGGCGGCGTGGCGGTGAAGGTGCCGTCGCCTCCGACCGAGCCGACGCTCTCGCCGACGTACACGACGAAGACGACGACTCGCCTCTACGGGGCGAACCCGTACGAAGAGGCCGTGTCGGTCACGCAGCACATCTGGCCGGCTGTCGTCCCGTTGAACAACCCGAGCGAGAACAACAACGACCCGGACCGGCCGTGGGGCGTGACGCTCATCACGACCGACGATCCGCTGACGGCGATCACGGCGACGCCGCTGATCCACTTCCCGGACGACGCGCCGATCCTCTACGTCACATCGAGCGGTATTCCGGACATCACGCTCAATGAGCTCAAGCGGCTCGGCGACACCGGCATCTCGCGGTTCAACAACGTCGACGCGTTCCTCGTCGGCGCAGCCGCCAACTCCGGCGTCGAGAACCAGCTGAAGTCGATCGGGATGAAGTACCAGACGGTCACGGGCGGGGACATCCCGACGCTGGCCGACAACGTCGACAAGCTGTACGGCTCGATCGAGAACCCCGACACCGGCGTGCCGACGATGCCCGGTTACAACGTCGCGATCGGCTCGATGGACGGGAAGGACTGGCAGTACGTCCTCCCGGCCACGCACTGGGTCGCCCACATGCCGACGGGGCTCCTGTGGGTGCACACGGACTCGGTCCCGCAGGCCACAATCGACGCGCTGAAGCGCCGCGGCGGGATGGGGAACATCTACCTGTTCGGTGGCCCCAACCAGATCTCGTCGGGGGTGGCGAAGCAACTTGCCCAGTACGGGAGGGTCGTGCGGGTCACGAACGACGATCCTGTCGCCTTCAACGCTCCTCCGACGGACTCGCCCGAGGCCACCGCGATCGCGTTCGCGAAGTTCTACGACCCGATGGGCATGTTCGGTTGGAAGATCACCGGCCCCGGCCACGGCTTCTCGCTGGTCAACGTCAACGACTGGCAGGCCGCGGTCGCCTCGGCGCCGCTTTCGCACCTGGGCTTCCACGCGCCGCTGATCCTGACGAGTAGCGCGACGACCTTGCCATCCGACCTCGAGGGGTACTTCAGCTCGGTCTCGCCGTTCTTCCTCGACTCGCCGGCGGACGGGCCGTACAACATGACGTACGTGCTCGGCAGCTGGGACCAGATCGGCTGGGGCGAGCAGGCGCGGGTTGACTACATCTCCGAGATGCACAACCGCCGTGTCGTCGGTAGCGACACCGGCAGCACCTACGCCGACAGTCAGCCCGGCGCGTAGGAGCTCGCAGCACGACTGTCAAAGCGCACGGGCTGGGACGGTGATCCACCTCCCGGCCCGTGCATCCGAAAACACCTCGAGAAGGAGAGCTTTCATGCCGAGGTTGATGCAAAGCACGACCAGCGCGCGCACCGGTGCGCAGGCGCTCGGCGGCGCCGAGCTCTCACTCCGCCGGCTGGCGCTCGCCGTTCCCCGCGTACGGGTGACGCGGCGGACCTTGCAGGTCGTCCTCGGGCTCTTCTGGCTCCTGGACGGCGGCCTGCAACTGCAGCCGTTCATGCTGAGGGCCAGCTTCGCCAAAGAGCTGCTCGCCCCGCTTGGTGACGGTCAGCCCCAGTTCGTCGCCGGCCCCGTGCACTGGGCCGCGAATCTGGTCGCGGCCCACCCGGTCGCCTGGGGCGTGCCGTTCGGGATCATCCAGCTAGTGCTCGGGCTCGGAATGCTCGTCCCGCGCACGGCGCGGCTCGCGCTCGCCCTCTCGCTGCCTTGGGCGATCGGCGTCTGGTGGCTCGGCGAGGGCCTCGCCGGCCTCGCCAGCGGGAATGCGAGCCTCCTCAGCGGCGCGCCGGGCTCAGTGTCGCTCTACGCGGTGCTCGCGCTCGCCGCCTGGCCGCGCCGCGGCCGGTCCGACATCCCGCCCGCCCGTTGGCTGCCGGCCGTCTGGGCAGTGCTGTGGCTCGGCGCCGCCGTGTTGCAGGTTCTGCCGATGAATAACACGGGGACCGACGTCGCAGGCGCCATGACCGCCAACGGTTCGCCGAGTTGGTTGGCCGGCTTCGAAAGCTCGTTCGCCGGCCGGATCACTCACCACGGGAGGTTGTCGGTTGCGGTGCTCGCCACGGCCTATGCGCTGATCGGGCTCGCCGCCCTCTACCGCCGGACGATCGCGGTTGGCGTTGCTGCCGGGCTCGTGCTTGCGCTCGCCATCTGGGTGATCGGACAGAACTTCGGCGCGCTCTACACGGGCCAGGCGACCGACCCGAACACGGCGCTGCTGATCGCAGTGATGGCGGTCGCCATCCTCGGCAGCCGTCGCGCTGTTCGTCGCCGCGCCGAGATTCCTCGGACAGCCGCCCGCTAGCTCGGAAGAAGGCCCGCGGTTGCGGGCCCTTCTTTCTTCTCTTCGGGTGACTTAGCGGCCGCGGTTAATTGGCGCCGACGACCTTGAAGCTCTTATTGACGAAGATGTGGTGCGGCCAGTTGACGCCGATGTTGTGGACCTCGTATTCGCCGTTGCTCAGCTTCACGACACGGTCGACGATGCCGCCTGAGTAGGCCGCCAACGCGGCTTGGGTCGCCTTATTGGCTGTCGTTCCGCTGACGATCGTCCCCGATCCCTGCGTGTAGTTCGCTGGGATCTGGCCGACCTGCTTCGACGTGGAGGGTGCGCCACGCCGGAAGGGGACCACCGCCGAGGAAGTCGCAGTTCCGCTGCCACTCGGTTGCACGATGACCTGGCTGGCCGTGATGGTCGTTCCGTTGACCATCCCAAGTACGAGGACCCTTTGGCCCTTCTTAACGGCACCCGCCGACGTAGAGCTTGTCCCCTTGCGGTATGTCGTAGACGAAGCCCTTTTGACGGTCACCTTCTGCCCGGCTGATGTCGAGAGTGTGAAGCTCGACGCGGACACGCTGTCGACGGTGCCGGAGGTTCCCCCTGCGGCCGGTCCAGAACGAGCGTTGGAGCCCCCGCCGAACGCGGGGCGCCCTGATGTTGGCGCGGGGGAAGCGGCTGTTGTCGCGGTGCTTGAGCCACTGCTGGCGGTTGCGGTGACGATGCCGTACGCACCGCCCGCGATCGCGATGGCGGTAGCGCTGATAGCGAAGAACTTGGTGACTCTCCCGGAGAACATGGGCCGATCCCTTTCGTCGTCTGTTGATCGTGGTTCGTGCGTTTGGTTCCACGATGCACGGACGCGCTAAGAATTCCGTGAACTGGACCCAACAGGTGCCTATGAACGTGCGCGGGCGGCGAGGAGCCCCCGCCCAGTTGTCTGCGCTGACACAAATTGGGAGAATGCATCCTGGGACGGCGGGGGAGTGATGCAGGGCGGACCTGGAAACCGCTTGATACCGTGGCCGACGTCGCGGGGCGTGGCGCAGCCTGGTTAGCGCGCTAGTCTGGGGGACTAGAGGTCCCGAGTTCGAATCTCGGCGCCCCGACTCGGCTAAAGCCCTGCTGATGCGGGGCTTCGTCGTCTCCGAGGACTTGCATCTCGCCCGGAACGCTATGGCGTGCGAGATCGGTGCGAGATTCCGCGCGGAGTCAGCCTGCGGACGCGTCGGCGGTTGAATGTGTAGGCATGAGCGCGCATGCAGTGAGCGGTGTTGGCACGGAGGTCCGCGAGACGCTGACGGTTGAGGAGGCCGCCGTGTGCTCGGCCTCGGCCGGCAGGCTGCGTATGGCGCCGCGCGGCGTGGCGAGATCCCGACGTTGAAGATCGGGCGGCGAGTGCTCGTGCCGCGTGTTCGGCTGGAGAGGCTTCTCGAGGGGCGTACGTGCACGTCCGCGTCGGCGCGTTCGCTCAGGAGCAAGTGGGCGAGCTCGGGCTGGCAGACGTCGAGGCGTTGGTCGCGGATGCGATCGAGCGTGGCGCGATGCGGCGCGTCGGCGGGGAGCTCCTGATCGCGGCGTCGGGGTTCACGGTCCTCGGTCGCCGTGACGGTGAGGCGTCTGTTGTGGTGCTCGAAGTGCAGCAGGTAGGCGGCTCGTGAGCCGGCTTGGTGGCGACGGTCGTCGCCATGCACGCGCGCCGCTCGTGTTCGCGACGAAGTCTGCCTCGCAGAAGGCGGCCGAGCTCGGGATCACCGGGGTGTTCGAGAACATCTTCGTGCGGCGAATCCGCGAAGGCGGCGCTCTCTATCGCGGCAGCGACGAGGCGAGGGTACTTCTCGACGACGCGCATGTTGCTATCGCGCTGC
Source organism: Gaiellaceae bacterium (assembly GCA_045805985.1). Taxonomy (GTDB): domain Bacteria; phylum Actinomycetota; class Thermoleophilia; order Gaiellales; family Gaiellaceae; genus PALSA-600. The sequence continues at coordinate 262,896 of JBJMKA010000008.1, forward strand.
GTGACCGCAGCCGACTCACGGCGCGAAAGTGCTGGAGGATCGTCTCGATCGAGAGGCCCTCGTGGCCGCTGAGCCGTCGGTCATTACGCACGGGTCCGGCTGCGAGTGCACGCGCTGTCGTGGCTTCGAGCGCGGCAACGGGCTTGGTCGCCGCTTCGAGCGCGGCAACTCGGTCGCGGTGACGCACGGTGCATACGTGAGTGATCTGCGGCTCTCGAAGGACGAGCGGGTCGCGGAGCTCGCCGAGCAGATCCGCACGACGCAGCCGGTCTACCAATGTCCCTGTGAGGGCCTTCTTCATCGACGCGGATACGACCGATGCGTTCATGGACGCGCCGGCGATTCGGTACGAGAGCGGGGAGACGCTCCTGGAGCGGCTCGACCCCCGGCGCGCTCTACACGGATGCACGATCGGCGAGCTCGCGGCCAAGAGCGCGGCGCAGCGCCTTCGAGACGGCCTGCCGGCGTTGCCGGCGCTCGGGCCGCCGATCGAGCACTAGCCGTCAGGCTGGCGACGATTCGTCCCCCGCCACGGCCGAGGTCGTGCGAGGATTGCGCGATGCCTGACGACGCCCTCCGCCAGCTCTTGAACGCGATCGGCGAGGAAGGCATTGCGACGCGATCGGACCTCCGCGAACGGCTAGGCACGTTCAACGAGTCGGTCCTGCAGGAGGCGATACGCCGAGGCCTCGTCTACTCGCAGCCAGGGATGGCCGAGACAAACGCACCGTCGCGGTTCACGGAGCCCGACGAGGATTACCTGTTGACGCCCGAGGGGGCGAATCTCATCGGGCGACAGATCGACTAGAACGACGATTCGACGAGGCGTGCTTCCCGAAGCGGCAGGTGTCCGCCGCTTCTGCGCTGGCGCCGGAAGCGAGCGCGGCGCTTCGTGACGTCCTCGCGTCGGACTGGTCAGTCGGGACGCGCGGGCGTGAGCTCATTAGCCCCGAGAGGGGACAAGTGTCCTAAACGCGCTCTTGACGAACGCCATAAGCGCCTTTAAGCTTCTTGAAGAGTGCCGTGATCGGAAGGAAGAAGATGTCAATCGCAGTCGAGCAGTACGTCTCAGTGCCGGTCCCGGTGAGCCGCGTCCCCGAGGTCTACGCGTTGCTGGCGGGGACGCCGGCCAAAACGACGCTCCATGCGCTCGAAGACCGCGCCGTCGCCGGCCAGGCAACTGTCGGGGGAACATCGTGGACGCAGCCCGAGATCGAGCGCGACGTCAAGGAGTCGCCCGAGACGGTCAACGTCATCCAGAAGGCGCTCGCCTCCCGCCCGGGGGAGGAGGTCACCCTGGCCGACGTCGAGGCGGCGCTGACGGACGCGACGGGGAAGCCGTGGACGCCGCAGATGGTGCGCGGCTCGCTCGGCGCGTGGGCCCGCCGCGTCCAGAACCGGTACGGCCAGCCGCAGTGGTACTTCGAGATCATCTGGGACGGCGAGAAGGTGGCCTACCGGATGTCGGTCGAGGTGGCGCAAATCATCCAGGCGCTCTAGCGCCAGCCGAAGCCGGACGAGAACGAGGGGCCCTTCCCGAAGTGGCCCCTCCTCTCGTGGTCCGGTTGCGTGATCGCCGTACGATCGCTTCCTGTGCCGCTCATCGGATGGAAGACGCTGCGGTCGGCCCTCCTCGACACGCGGCGCAAGCTCGGCGTCTGGGGCCTCGTCCTGGTCGCGTCGGCGGTCGCGGTCGGCATTATCGGCGCACTCGAGCACGGCCGCTTCGGAATCGAGTCGGTTTCCGGAACGGTCGTCTTCGTCGTCGCCGTCCTCGTCGGCGGCTACCTCGTCTTCGCCGCGCTCGCGACCGGCCGGCTCGAGGCGGATCGCGACCGCTGGAGGCGGGATTACGACGTCGTGAACAGCTGGGTCAACGCGACGAAGGCAATCAGGATGCACCTCGCGGCCGACTACGCCGACGACGACGCCGGCGTGCGCCTTTTCGCCGAGAACGTCATCTCGGCGATCAAGCTGTCCAAGTACCCGTCGGCGGAGCGGATCCGAGAGGTCGAGACGCTCGCGGGCGACGAGTCGATGCCGCCCTCGGAGCGGCACCACGAGCTCGTGAAGCTGCTCCGCACAAGGCTCGACGAGGACGCGTTCCTCCGACCGGGGTAGGTTTCGAGACACCGGATTGACAGAGAGCGGTTAAGGGACGACCGGATTGTCCGGGGGGTTTGGGAGATCGTCGCCGCGTCGCTCGAGTACGGCCCGAACCTGACGGATCGCCGGCGCCCAGGACGCCGGCATAGGCTCGCCCATCGTCCACTCGGCGATCACGGCTTCGACGGCGTCGACCGCTTCAAGCTCCTGGCCGCTGGCGTACGCCCGCACTCGTCCGCTCGCATGCCAGAACGCGTCGGTGACGTGCCAAAGGCGCGTTAGGAAAGTGCCGGTGAGCCCGACCATCCGGACGCCGAGTCGGAGCTCCCCGAGCGGTCCCTTTACCTGCATGTCCGCCCAGGCGCTCCACATGAGGCCGAACGCGTTGGACGCTGCGTAGAAACTAACGAGCGCGGAGCGCCGCTCTTGGTCACGCTGAGTGCGTTCGGCGCGCACGCCGGACCAGATCACGGCTCCGGCGCCGATCACCGCACCTCCGAGTGCCGCGAGCGCGGCGATCAGCGGATCGAACCAGCTGGTCGCGAGGCTGAGGGTCAACGCCGGAACTAACCCCGATCTTCGGGCGGTATCCAGTCCAAGGGCACGCCGAGCGCTTGCCGTAGGTGGTACTTCGCTGCGATGACGATCGTCTGTCTCGTGGCTCGGGCGAGCGAGGTGACGAGGATTGCCCCGTTCACGAGAACGATGACGCCTAAGGCGTGGAGCGGGTGGCCGTAGCTCCAGTCGGCGCCGTTCGTGACGTACGCCTCGCCGCGCTCGAGCAGCGATGCCATCGACTCGGCGCGCAGCGGCGACTCGGATACGGGGGTGCGTTCGCCGAAGACGATCTCCTGCGCAAAGGCCGACGCCTCGGATTGCTCGGCTTGCCAGCGCGGTCGCCAGCGATCGAACGAGTCGGCGTCGAACGTGTAGACGCGACCTTGAAGTGAGGCGTAGAAGACGTCGACGATCCCCTCGGGGTCTGGGATCTGTACGCCGAGTCGCACCCCGAGGATCGACGGTTCGCTTAATGCCCGGGAAGGGTCGAAGTCGATCTCGGCGGCGACGTCCTTCGGCACGAAGAGCATCCGCGCGTCAGCTCCCAGCACGCGGTTGAAGACCGTGGTCTCGAAGACCTGGTACGCCACCGGGCGAGGCTACAGCAGTCCATGATCGACGGGTGGCGATTCGCCAGTGTGCTGCTCGTCGTGACGCTCATCGTCGCGGGCTTCTATGCACCACGCGGGCGGAGAACCGTCCGTTCTCATCGGTAGTGTGCTTCACGGACGGCGCGGGATCGCCGGACATCGCGCTGAGCGGGCCGCCATGCGCGGCCCGTCCAGTTTTCTGAACACATCCGAAGCCGCGGCTAACGTCTGCCGCGCGATGTTCAACTTGATGTTCGATCCCATTTCGTCGTCGTGGCTGACTCTCACGACGAACTAATCGCGATTCGTCGCGCGCTCGCCGAGGCGATGCCGTCGTCGATCCGCGACGCTGGCGGAACGCTGCACACGATGGTCCGTCAGAAGTTCGGTGAGACGAGCGCAATCCTCGCGGCCGGCAACTCGGCGCACCATGGACCGACCGTGCTCCGTCGCGTGATCCGCCGCCCACCTCCACTCCACCGTGCGCGTGCGCGGTCATCGCACCGTCCGCGGCATGCGATCCGCCGCGGGCCCGGGCTTGTCGCGACGCGCGGCTCGCCCGCTCGAACAGCACGACTAGAAGAGGATCCTGAACCAGCGCTAGCCGCGAGGTCGCCGCGATGAGCGGCCTATCAGGTGAGCGGCGCGGCCGCGGAAGACCTCGGCGTGACCAGCTGCGGCTGATGGCTGACGTCGTCGCGGAGAGGGAGTGTGACCCCGCGATCTCGATCCGCTCTCTGGCGCGTCTGCTGGCCGTGCGGCGCGAGTCGATCCGGCGTGGCGCTCCACCTAGTCGAGGACGCCAGAGGGCGGGCCCCAAAATCGGAGAGCAGCGATCCCGAGTCGCACGAGACACGAGGGTGCGCATGACCAGTCACGCGCGCGTGGCCGGCCATGCCGGCGCGGCGGACGATCGCCCCGGCACGGGCTACGTCATTGACCTCGCTCCCGCGCTCGAGCGGCTACGTGCCGAGCTCCGCGACGAGATCCTCGCCGAGCTCCGCCGACGCCACGCAAGCGTGGCCAGAAACAGGTGGGCCGTTGCAGCATCGGAACGTGGTTCGTCGCGGACTCGAGAAGACGGTGGCTGCAGCGGCGTTGCCGCCATTGCGGTGGCACGATCTGCGGCATGTGGCGGCGTCGGCGCTGATCGAGAGGCGGCACGCCCGTTGCCTACGTGTCGCGGCTGCTAGTGCATTCGTCGCGGCGATCACATTGTCAATCTACGCGCATGAGTTCGAGCGCGCAGCGCACCACGACCGGACGCGCGAGATCATGGAGGGCATGTTCGAGGAGGTGCTCGGTTGACGGCCAAATGGCCGGACGAAACCTTTGACGACGACCTTCGCCGGCTGCTGAGACGCGCGCGGGCTACGTCGAAGCGCGGGATCGGGGCGATGCCGGCAATCGCGACGTCCGAGCAGATCGTCCGGATGACGGAGGAGGGGACGCTCGTCCTTCTAGAGGGCGAGGACGTTCGCCTTCTCCGCGCGCTTCAGCGTCGCCTCGCTGGGCCATCGCGAACGGCGTCGGGGATGTCGTCAGAGGAGGCGTCGAGCTTCCTCGTCCAGGCGTGCGACGAGGCGGTCGCGAGGACCATCAACGGCGCTGTTGAGCGTGTGCGCGCAGCGCTCGCGGAGCCCGTGGTCGAGATCGAAGTTACGGAGCCCGTCGACATGTTGCTACCCGTCCGGAAGCTCGTCGTCGGGCATGTGACCTATCGGGAGGCGCCGGACCGTCGCCTGATTGTCACCGATCTAGCCCGTGCCCGAGGCTTCGTCGCGCCGTTCGCTTCGACGAGGGTGGCGACACGCGGACGGGATAGCGCGAAGGTGATCGCGCGGAGGCGGTTTGCACAGAGCCTGGCGATCCTCGACCTCGTTCGGCCACCGACGAACTCGGGACCGGAGACGACCGGGTTGCGGGATGTAGCCGCGCCGAGCGGGGGAGTCCAGTTCGTTCGGCGCGGGCCGTGGCTCGACTCCCGATTCGTCTCGGGCGCTCGGCTCGTGGCGCCGTTCCGACAGCTGGCGCTAGCAGCGTCGCGTGAGGAAGACGTCCGTACTGATTGGCAGCGACGCCTACTTGCCGCGACTCGGTGGTATTCGAAGGGCTTTCGGAACGAGGCGCCCGCCGATCGTCTCGCCGGTGCGATGGTCGCACTTGAGTGCCTGTTCGTCGAAGGCCGTAACGAGCGCACAAAGGGAACCTTCATCGCCGAGCGGTTGACTGACCGCTTCAAGCTCAACGAGATGACGAAAGAGGAGCAGATGAAGTGGCTGAAGCGGCTCTACTCAGGGCGTAACGATGCCGTGCACGAGGGGCGCGACTTCATCAACGACCTCGAAGTAGATCGGCTGTTCGACTTGACTCGATACACCCTCGTCGGTCTTCTCTCGCACCTTGACTCTGCTCACCGTGCGAAGGGCCGCGCGTGCCGGACGTGGGTCCAGGCGATGAGGTGCAGCGGACCCCCGTAACCTTGACGAAAGTGGCAGATCCCGACTCGACCGAACTCATCAAGGCCGCAGCAGAAGGTGGTGTTGAAGGATTCGTGCGGACGGTCTTCGGCCCCATCGTCGAGTCTGGCGAATGGGTGGGCGACTACGTCCGTCGGCAGCGGATGAAGACGCAGATCAAGACTTTGGCTATGGCGCGGCAAATGCTCGACGAAGCCGGGCTCGAGGCGCGCGCCGTCCCGGCGCGAGTACTAGTCCCGCTGCTTGAGCTCGCTGGTCTTGAGGATGACCCGGTCGTAGAAGAAGCCGAGTTTCTCGAGATCCAGCCGACCGACGAACCTCGCGAGCACAACGGCGAACGCGACATGCTCACGCGCTGGGCAGCGTTGATCGCTAATGCAGCAGGGGTAAGCACCGAGCTACCGACAGTTCTTCCGAGCTTCGCGTCGATGTTGTCGGAGCTCACGCCGCGGGAAGCGAAGATGCTCGACTGGCTCGCGGGTCTTCGTAAGCCCGTGTGGGGGCCGGATTACCTTCCAGGGGCCGACATCGACTCGATCATGGAGCAAGCTGGCTATTCATGGCCGGAGCATGGCGGCGATCGGAGGCAGTACGAGGTCTTGGTCGACAACCTCGAGCGCCTGAGGCTCGTCGCCGTAGACCGCAACGAAGCTCTCACCCAACTAAGACGCGAGGTAATGGGCGGGCCGGCAATCCACCGGACGATGGTTCAGCTGACGGCTCTCGGCGCGGCATTCGTCGACGCGTGCGCGCCTCCTTCGGCCGAGCGCCGACAGCTCGAGTCGTAGGTGTGCGCCGTGCGAGGTGCGTGCGAGAGACCAGGGGCCATACACGGCTTTCGTGCCGGCTCATTCCGGCGAACGGAGCGGTCGAACCAGCGGTTTCAGCCTAAGGTGGCGCCCGGTGGCGAATCGCGGACACGTCTGGGGGACTAGAGGTCCCGAGTTCGAATCTCGGCGCCCCGACTGTGAAAGCCCTGCTCACGCAGGGCTTTTCTCGTTTTACGGCCAGGGCGCCGACTTGTCGGCACGGATGTCCATCGCTCCGCCGGGAACGCAGTCCGCCGACCAGTAGGCAGTTCCTTGGTAATGCGGATAGATCACCGTGTACGCGTATTGGGCGATCGCGAGCGCGTCGTCCGGGGTGTCTCCGAGCTGTGTCGCTACCCATGGAATCCATTGCAGCCCGTAGCAGTTCGCATGCGCTTCGGCCTGCTGATCGCCGACGAGGTAACCCGACGACAGACGACCGCCGACAGCACCACCAAGATGGATCGCTTCGTGCGCGAGCGCGAGCATCGCCATGGCGTAGCCGTGGTAACTCGGCCAGAACGTGGAGTCCGACACGGGCAGCATGGTGTTGTTCGCGAGACAAGGCGCCAAGGGACCGGGAACTTGCTGTTCAACCTGGGCCGGAACCTGCTTGGTGACCGTCACCGTCTTCGTCACCGTTCGCCACACCTTCTTGCCACGGACAGTCACGCGAACGCGCACCTTCCGTTTCTCCTGAACAGACTGGGTCGTCATCTTGGTCACCGTTTGCGTGATCGGTTGAGAGCACTTCGTCGGTTTCGCCGCAGCGGCTGCGAAGTTCTGAAGTGGCAAGCAAACGTCGGGACTGAGCTCGGTAAATCCGGAAATGCTCGCGTTACCGAACGGCACACCGGCACGCGTCGACCACATCCATTCGACATAGCCGAGCTCGTAACGAGGATCGAATCCGCGTTGCGTCGCGAGTGTCTGCCAGTCGTACGCACCTTCACAGCGCACGGACACCGTCCGGTTCGCTATCCGCGACGCGATCTGACCCGCGAGGTTCTCCAACGCTGACTGGTGGTTGGGATCCGTCCACGGAAGTGCACCGCTTGCGATCTGGATCGTCACCGTGTCGGCGGACGCGACCGGGACGAGCGCGAGCAGCGCGACACCGAAGCATGCGGTGGCAAGCACGGCGCATCGACGTGCCGAACTCGGCCAAAGGTCCCTTAGGTAACCCACCCTCGCGAGGGTAGTGCGCTGCCAACGGGTCGACGACCCCCGATCGGGTTAGGTCGCTGCGCGCTTCCGAACGACGACGAACTCGTCATGCGTTTCGACAAGATCTTCGAGATCGGTGTTGATGTGCGCCGGCTTGATCACGTAGAGGTTGCGGTCCTCGTGCAACCTCCGCATTGTCGAGGAGCTCAGGTCGATCGCCTCGGTGCACGAGACGTCGGAGCATTCGCAGATGAAGCGCGGGTTTTCCAGCTTGAGAAATGACTCGTTGATCTGACGGAAGACGTTCTCGACCGCCCGGGCCGGTGCGACGCTGCTTCTCGGGAGACTCGTGAAGAGGTCGAGGATCACACGCGGTGTCTCCCGTGGGGAGTCCAGGACGCGGTTGGAGAGTGCGTGCACCTTGAGGCCGTTGCTGCGCGCGGCGAGCCGGATCAGCTCGTAGGCCTCGTCGGGCGTCAGCGAGTACCGCTCGGCGAGCATGCCCTTCGCCTGCTCGACGACGATTCGCGACGTGAGTGCGTGCTGGAGCTGCGCGACGCGTGCATCGACAGCTGTCGTGTGGGTACCGTCGCCATCCATAGCCGCTGACCTCTCGAAGGATTTGAGTGCAACACGTGCACCTCGGCGAGAGGGAGCGGGCGGCTGCCGGATGGGGTCAAGACCCTGCGGCTGCGGACTGACGCTCGGCGCGGTAGCACCAGCCTAGCGCGTCCTGGTCTTTTCAGTTTTCGGAGAACTCGTGGTACACGAGCTGCTGCAGCACCAGCACCTCAGCGTCCCTGAGCACGCTCAGCACCTCGAGCTTCGTTCGCGCCTCGGAGTCGTTCCAGTTCGCGAGGGACGGATCCATGATCAGCTCCGCCAAGGCGGCCACTGCATCGCCGACGTCTTGTAGCTCCGTCGACGGATCCGCGACCGTCGTGGCCTGCAACGCCCCGAGCAGCGACCAAGACGCGGCATCCGCTGCGCCGGCATCGGTAGCTCTTCCGTTCGCGTCACGAGCCTCGGTGCCCTGGCACCAGCCTTGCTCGACGAGCACGGCAGCGTCGTGCAATAGCTTCGAACCGTTTATCGGAGGCCTCCTCGTCCGACATTGTCTGGGTCGGGCCGAAGAGACTACTGCCCGCTCGCCGCCGCGGCTACACCGAGCGGCGCGCGAGAGCCTGCGCGATGCGGTGGTTAGACGCGCCCGCGCCGTCCGCGGCCAAATGCGCCGAGGAGCACGAGGACGATCACCACGATGAGGACGATCAACAGGATGCTCATGAGTGCACAACGTTCTTCAGCGCAAAATGGGTGCGCTTACAACGCCGCGATCGCATCGTCGAGGAGCGTGTGCACCGACTCCGCGACGTAGACCGTCCAGGGATGGGCCGGCGTGCCCCCGGTGTAAACGACGACGCGCACACCGCGCGCGTGCGCATACCAGACCTCCATCGCAGTGCCCTCGTCCGGCGCCGTGAAGGCTGCGAGCACCGCGTCGCAGGAGTCGATGTCGGCCAGGTCGCCGTCCACGATCTCGTCCTCGCGGCCTTGCGTTCCACCGCGGAAATCGCGCCGCATCGGATCGACCGGCTCCCAGCCGGCCGCACGCGCAAGCGACGATGCGCGAATGCGGTACTCGTCCGCGAACGGCGGGCCGGCGAGGTAGACACGGGGCACCGGACTAGAGTACGGGCGTGGAGCAGGAGTTCGTTGCGCTCGGACATGCCGGCAGTGACGCCTACGCCGGCCTGGAGACGTTCCCGAATCCGGGCGTCGAGGTCGTCGAGCTGATCAGCGACGAGCTGACGGCCGTGTGCCCGATCACCAACCAGCCGGACTTCTACACGGCGCGGATCGAGTACCGGCCGCGTGAGCTGTGCCTCGAGTCGAAGTCGCTGAAGATCTACCTGTCGCGCTTCCGCGACCAGGGTGCATTCTGCGAAGCGCTCGCCGTCCAGATCCGGGACGAGGTTGCGACGGCACTCGCGCTCGAGCCGAAGGACGTGCACGTCTCGCTGCGCCAGAAACCGCGCGGCGGGATCACGATCACCGCAACGGTTTAAGCGGCACCTCTAGCGCGGCGTCTCGGCGAGCCGGTACAGGTGCTCGGGCCTCCCGGTCGCGCCGTAGCGCAGGGAGAGCTCGCCGGCGCCGGTGGCCGCGAGATACTCGAGGTAGCGGCGCGCAGTGCCGCGGCTCACACCGGTCGTATCCGCAACCTCGTTCGCGGTGACCTCGCCGTCGGCGCCGCGCAACGCCTCGACGACCAGCGTGAGCGTGGGCGCCGAGATCCCTTTCGGCAGCGAATGCCGCCCCTGCGTCCGCAGCAGCGAGAAGACATGGTCGATGTCTTCCTGCTCCGGCTCGCGCAGCCGGTCGAGCCGCTTGCGCAGAGCTGCGTATGCCTCGAGCCGCTCGCGCAGCGTGTCGAAGAAGAATGGCTTCACGAGGTAGTGGATCACGCCGCCGTGAATCGCCGTCCGCAATGTGTCGACGTCCTTCGCCGCGGTGACCGCAATCACGTCGACGCGCCGGTCCTCGCCGGCGCGCAACCGGCGCAGGACGTCGAGGCCGCTCATGTCGGGGAGGTAGATGTCGAGCAGAACGAGGTCCGGCTCGAGGCGCCGCGCAGCCTCGAGCGCCATCGCGCCGCTGTGCGCCTCGCCGATCGCCTCGAACCCCGGCACCCGCTCGACATACGACCGGTGGATGGAGGCGGTCATCGGATCGTCGTCGACGATCAGCGTGCGGATCATGCCGGGACGACCACGTTCGGCAGGAAGACGGTGAAGCGCGCCCCGCCGTCGTTCTCGACGCCGACGTGACCGCCACGCCTGCGGACCGCCTGGCTGACCAGCGCGAGCCCCAGTCCCCGCCGGCCCGCGCCGCGGCGAGCCTTCGTCGTGAACCCGTCGGTGAAGATCTCGTCGACCACTGCCGGGTCGACGCCCGGCCCGGAGTCGGCGACGTGGATCAGCAGGCCGCCGTCCTGTGGACGCACGGAGACCTCGATCCAGCCCGGCCCGAGCGGCGCGACGGACTCGAGGGCGTTGTCGACGAGGTTGCCGATCACCGTGACGAGGTCACGGACATCGCCGAGTTCCTCCGGCAATGAGGTGTCGGTGCCGACGCGCAGCTCGACGCCACGCTCGGAGGCAATCGCCGCCTTGCCGAGCAGCAGGCCGAGGAGGATTGGATCGCCGACGCTGTCGACGAAGGACTCGACGAGCGTCTGATGGACGAGCGCCGATTTCTCGATGAAGCCGACTGCGTCGTCGTAACGGCCCACCTCGATCAGCCCGGCGACGACATGGAGCCGGTGCGCGAACTCGTGCTCCTGTGCGCGCAGCGCGTCGGCGAGGCTCCGCACGTCCTGCAGCTCCCGCAGGAGGTCCTCCAGCTCGGTGCGGTCGCGCAACGTGACAACTGCCCCGACGTCCTTGCCGCGCACCGAAACCGGCATCCGGTTCACGACGAGCACGCGGTCGTTGACGAGCACGATCTGGTCCGGTCCGTCGTCGCTCGCGCCCGACATCACTTCGCGCACGTGACCAGGCGGGACGATCTCTGCCAGGTCGCGGCCGACCGGATCCTGCTCGAGAGCGAGCAACCTGCGTGCCTCGTCGTTGACGAGCGTCACTCGGCCGTGGCGGTCGGTCGCGATCGTCCCTTCGCGGATCCCGTGCAGCACCGCCTCGCGCTGCTCGAGCAGCGTCGCGATCTCGTTTGGCTCGAGGCCGAAGGTCTGCCGCTTGATGCGGCGGGCGAGCAGCACGGAGCCGAGCACCCCGAGCACGAGACCGCCGAGCGGCGGGATGAGGATCACGGGCAAGTCAGATTGGAGCTGCGCGCTGACCGCGCTCTCGAGCACGCCGACCGATACGAGGCCGATCACCTTTCCATCCGGCCCGAAGATCGGGACCTTGGCGCGCACCGAGCGTCCGAGCGTGCCCGTCTGCACGCCGACGTATTCGCGGCCGGAGAGCGCGACGCTCGGATCGGTGGAGGTCGGCTTGCCGATCTTCTTGGGATCGGGATGCGAGTAGCGGATGCCCTTGCGATTTGCGACGACGATGAACGCGGCGTGCGTGCTCCGCCGAATGTCTTCGGCGATCGGGTCGATCACCGTCCACGGACGTGGCGTTCCGAAGGCGTCCCGGATCGCGGGCAGCGAGCGGACGGTGCGCGCGATCGCGAGCGACTGCTGGCCTGCCTGCCGGTCGATCTGGTGCCGCGCCTGGACGAGCGAGACGACGAACCCCGCCGTGACGGTGATGAGGATGATCGCCACCTGCAGGAGGAGGATCCGCGTCGAGAGCGCGGGCCTGCCCAGGATCCGGTGCACCGCGCGATTGTAGGAAGCAGCGGCAGGGAGCGCCGTGGACACAACGGACAAAACGTGCGCAACGCACGAAACCGCGTCAACGGCCGGAACTCTCGACAAGCGAATCGGCTCTCCCCAGACTCCCGCCGCTAGTACCGAAAAACGGTTCGGCCCCCAAGGCACGTCAACTCACAGGAGGATGCAGGTGACCGCAAAGTCCATCGCGCGGTGGGTTTCGTTGGCGAGCCTCGTGCTCGTCGCCGCCGTGCTCGCAGCGAGCGTGGCGAGGGCGCAGACCTCGGCCAACAAGCCCGGGCCTCTCGCCGGTTTGATCAAGAAGTCGAAGACCGAGTCGGGCCTCGTCGTCTACGGCAATCCGCCGTCGGCGAACTTCAATGCCCTCGTCGATCGTTTCCACTACTACTACCCGTGGATCAAGGTCACCGAATACGACCTCGACGACAACACGATCTTCTCGAAGTACGCGTCCGAGGCGGCGCAAGGCGTGCGCACGGCCGACCTGCTGATCGCCAGCGCGCCGAATCTCTGGGTGTATGCCGCACGCAAGGGCTACGTCCAGGACTTCACGCCGCAGGACATCGACAAGTATCCGAAGTTCGCGAAGCAGTATCCGGGCGTCTTCATCATGTCGCCGGATCCGGCGATCATCGTCTACAACAAGCTGCTGCTGAAGGACAAGGTGCCGACCTCGGTTGCAGCGATCGCTGCCGACTCGAGCACATACGCGAAGCTGACCGGCTACACGGCCGACAACACCTTCGGCTACACCGGCCTCTACGGCTACGTGCAGAAGAAGGGCTGGGCCAACCTCGAGGCGATCGGCAAGCGGGACAAGCCCACGACGGGCGTCGGCTCGCAGTTGCAGCTCGTCGCACAGGGTGGAGCGGTTGCCGCATTCCTCACATCGCCGACTGCCCGCTTCACGATCAAGAGCAACTCGCAGTACTCGCAGATCCTCGACTGGACGTATGCGACGGACGCGACGCCGATCGTCACGCGCGGCATCGGGGTCACGAAGAAGGCGGCGAGCCCTGCTTCGGCGAAGCTCTTCCTCGACTTCGTCTACTCCAAGGCCGGGCAGCTCGCGATGTGCGATGCAGGCTTCACCGCGTTCCGCAACGGCTACACGCCGCCGAACGGCTGCACGAACACGCTCGCCGACGTCTACAAGAAGGTCGGGGAGAAGAACGTGTTCGTCGCGGGTTTCACACAGAAGTTCGTCAACGATCGGCCCGCCTTCACGAAGCGCTGGCACTCGATCTTCGGGTAGCCACGCGTGGCGGCAGCCCAAGAAAGCATCGCCCTTCCGCGCCCCCGCCGGCAGTTGCTGCCGGCGGGGGCGCTGCAGGCTGCCGTCTGGGTCCTCGTCGTCGGGCTAATCGTCGGCCCGTTCATCCCGATGCTCTACGCATCGGTGCGCGACCGGCCGCTCTATCAAGCCGGCGGCGTCCTCACGATCGAGCCGTACCGCCAGCTGTTCTCCGACGGCGAGTTCTGGAAGGCGTGGGGCAACACCCTGCAGTACGCCGGCCTCACGACCGTGATGGCGGTGATCGGCGGCGCCTCGGTCGCGATCCTGGTCAGCCGCACGAACCTCGTCTGGCGGCGCACGTTCGGTCGCCTCATCCTGTTGCCGATCCTGCTCCCGCCGCTCGGCCTCGTCCTGGGCTGGATCGTGGTCTGGGGGCCCGGCGGTTATCTCGCGAACCTCTTCTCGCAGCGGCTGCATCTCACGACGCTCGCGATCGACACGATCCCCGGGATGTCGCTGATCGAGGCGTCGCGGCTGCTGCCCGTCGCCTACATGACCTGCGAGGCGGCGCTCGCCCGTGCTGACTCGTCACTCGAGGATGCGGCACGGAGCGCCGGTGCGACACCGTCGCGCGTCCTGCGATCGGTGACGATCCCGATGCTTCGTCCCGCGCTGCTCAACTCCGCGACGCTCATCTTCACGCTCGCTGTCGCGTCGCTCGGGATTCCGCTCCTGCTCGGCACTGCGCGCAACATCAAGTTTGTCTCCAGCTACCTCTACCTGCAGTGGACGAACGCGGAGCAGCCAGACCCGGCCACCGTGAGCGCCGGGGCGATGCTGTTGCTGGTCGTCGCGACGCTCTTGCTCCTGCTCCGCAACCGCCTGCTCGGCGCCGAGGCCCGTTACGTCTCGATTGCCGGCCGCGCGGGGCGCAACGCCATGCTCCCGCTTCGCGGCCTGCGCTGGCCGCTCGCGATCGCCATCGCTTTCTATCTCGTCTTCAGCACGGTCATCCCGATCCTCGGCCTCGCGCTGATGTCGATCGTCGTCGTGCTGACGCCGCTGGTCGCACCCTGGCACTTGCTGACGTGGGATCACTGGCATCAGCTCGGGACCGGTGAGTTCCGGCGCGCGATCGTGAACAGCCTGGAGATCTCGCTCGTCGGCGCGATCCTCGCGACAGCGCTGGTCACGATTGCCACGCTCGTCGCGCACCGCTCGCGCTTCCCACTCCGGAAGGCGCTGCCGTTCGTGATGCTCTACCCGCGCGCCACGCCGGGGTTGATCATCGGCATCGGCTTCTTCTGGACGTACCTGTTGACTTGGGGACCCGGAAGCTGGCTGCGCGGGAGCATCTGGGGGATCATGCTCGCGTTCTGCGTGCGCAACCTGCCGTTCGCCTACGTCGTCATGTACCCGACGCTTGCGCGCATCGGCGAGGAGCTCGACCGAGCCGGCCGCGCCGCCGGAGCGGGGTGGTGGCGAACCTGCCGTAGCATCGTGCTGCCGCTGCTCCGGCCGGCGATCTTCAGCGCGTTCATCCTGATGTTCGTCGAGATCCTCTGCGACTACGATCCGGCCCTCTTTCTCGTCAAGCCCGGCAACGAGGTGATCGGCACCACCATGCTTTCGCAGTTCATCCAAGGATCCGTCGGGCCGGTCGCGGCCCTTGCCGTGGTGCAGGTCGCAATCACAATCGTCGTGCTGGGGCTCGGTGCGCGGCTCTTCAAGATCGGTGTGACGGGAGGTCACGATGCCTGAGATCGACGTCGCCCAGCTCGGCAAGACGTTCGGCGACCAGCGCGCGCTCGACGACGTGAGCTTCACGGTCGCGGACGGCGAGCTCTTCACGCTGCTCGGCCCGAGCGGTTGCGGCAAGTCCACGACCCTGATGTCGATCGCCGGGTTCCAGACTCCGAACGAGGGCCGCATCGCCGTCGGCGGAGAGCCGATCTTCGACGCGTCGAGCCGGCTGAACCTGGCCGCCGAGAGGCGGAACCTCGGGATCGTCTTCCAGTCCTACGCGGTCTGGCCGCACATGACGGTCTTCGACAACCTCGCGTTCCCGCTCAAGGTGCGGAAGCTCGGCCGGAGGGACCTGGGAACGCGCGTGCGGGAGGTGCTCGAGCTCGTCGACCTTGCGCCGTACGAGAAGCGCTACCCCCATCAGCTCTCCGGAGGGCAGCAGCAGCGCGTCGCGCTCGGGCGGGCCCTCGTCTACTCGCCCTCGGTGCTCCTGCTCGACGAGCCGTTCTCGAACCTCGATGCGAAGCTGCGCGAGCGGGCCCGCACGTGGGTGAAGGACCTGCAGCACACGCTCGGGCTCACGACGATCTTCGTCACGCACGATCAGGACGAGGCGCTGTCGATGAGCGACCGAGTGCTCGTGATGGACGGCGGTGTCGTGCAGCAGATCGGCACGCCGGAGGAGGTCTACCGGCGGCCGGCCAACCGCTTCGTCGCCGAGTTCGTCGGCCAGGTGAACCTGATCACCGGAACCGTCGCGGGCTATGAGGACAGGAATGCGATCGTCGATGCGGGTGAAGCTGCACCGGGGCTGCGCGTCCGGGTCGAGCAAGCCCCGCAGTCGCAATCGTCCCTCACCGTTGCCGTGCGTCCCGAGGCGCTCGTTGTCGAGCCCGCCGGGAGCGCGACCCACAACGGGTCGAACACGTTCCCCGCGCGGGTGACCTCCGTCGCCTTCCTCGGCGATCACTACCAGTACGAGCTCGACGCCAGCGGGCTCGCGCTCACCGCGCAGAGCCCGCGCCAGGTCGGCTCGGACGAGGTGATGGTGCACATCCCGCCGGACGCTTGCGCCGTCGTCGCGTGACCGCCGGATCCCGCCTGCGGGCGGCGATGGAGGCGGAGCGCCCGCTGCAGATCGTGGGCGCCGTGAACGCCTACGCCGCGATGCTCGCGCGCCGCGCGGGCTTCCGCGCGCTCTATCTCTCCGGCGCCGGGGTCGCGAACCACTCGCTCGGCCTGCCGGACCTCGGCATGACGCACCTCGGCGACGTTCTCGTCGACGCGGCACGCGTCACGCGGGCGGTCGACCTGCCGCTGCTCGTCGACATCGACACGGGGTGGGGGCACGCCTTCACGATCGACCGTGCGGTGCGCGAGCTCGAGAGCGTCGGCGTGGCCGGCGTCCAAATCGAGGACCAGGCCGGTGCGAAGCGCTGCGGTCACCGCCCGAACAAGGCGGTCGTCGAGACCTCGGAGATGGTCGAGCGCGTGCGTGCCGCGACCGCGGCACGGACCGATGACACGTTCGTCGTGGTCGCCCGCACAGACGCCCGGGCCGTCGAAGGGCTCGACCAGGCGCTCGCGCGTGCAGTCGCCTACGCAGAGGCGGGCGCGGACGTGATCTTCGCCGAGGCGCCCGAGAGCGCGGAGGAGCTGCGGGCGTTCACCTCGGCCCTCGACGTGCCGGTGCTCGCGAACATCACCGAGTTCGGCGTCACCCCGCTGCTCTCGCTCGAGGAGCTGCGGGACGCCGGCGTCGCGATCGCGCTCTATCCGCTCTCGGCCGCGCGCGCCGCAGCCCGGGCGGCCGAGACGGTCTACGGCGCGATTCGCACGGACGGGACGCAGTCCGGCGTCCTCAGTGCGATGCAGACGCGCGACGAGCTTTACGACGTCCTCGACTACCTGCGGTTCGAAGGTGCGCTGGATGCGCTGCGCGAGGAGGACGCCTGAGCCAGCCTACGCCCGACGGGCTCCTCGTGGAGCTTGCGGACTACACATTGGGTGCGGGCGGCTTCGGCGCCGGCACGCTCGCGACGGCACGGCTCGTGCTTGCAGACTCTCTTGGCTGCGCCGCGCTCGCCTCAACGCACCAGGCATGTGCGCGCCTCCTCGGGCCGATCGTTCCCGGGACCGTCGTCCCGGGCGGCGCGCGCGTCCCCGCGACGAGCTTCGAGCTCGATCCGGTGAAGGCCGCGTTCGACACGGGCGCGCTGATTCGCTGGCTCGACTACAACGACACCTGGCTTGCCGCAGAGTGGGGGCACCCCTCCGACAACCTCGGCGGGATCCTGGCGCTCGCCGATCATCTCGCACGCACGGGACGGCCGATCACCGTCGGTGACGTACTCGACGCGTCGGTCGTCGCGCACGAGATCCAGGGAGTGCTCGCGCTGGAGAACTCGTTCAACAGGGTCGGCCTCGACCACGTGCTGCTCGTCGAGATCGCATCGACGGCCGCCGCGGGTCGCCTGCTCGGCCTCGGCTCTGACGCTCTCGTAGCGGCGCTCTCCAACGCGTGGGTCGACGGGCACCCGCTGCGCACGTACCGCCACGCGCCGAACACAGGCTCGCGGAAGTCCTGGGCGGCCGGCGACGCGACGAGCCGCGGCGTGCGCCTGGCGCTCATGGCGGCAACCGGCGAGATGGGTTACCCGTCGGCGCTCACCGCGCCGCGTTGGGGCTTTCAGGACGTCCGCTTCGGCGGCCATGAGGTGACGCTCGCGCGTCCGCTCGAGACGTACGTGATGGACAACGTCCTCTTCAAGGTCGCGTTCCCAGCCGAGTTCCATGCGCAGACGGCAGGCGAGGCGGCGGTCCGCCTGCACGAGCAGGTGGCGGGACGCATCGACGAGATCGAGCGCATCGAGGTGCGGACACAGGAGTCGGCGATCCGGATCATCGACAAACGCGGCCCGCTCACGAATCCCGCCGACCGCGACCACTGCCTGCAGTACGTGATCGCACTCGGCCTCCTCTACGGCACGATCACCGACCACCATTACGAGGACGACGTGGCAGCGGACACGCGCATCGACCGTCTCCGCTCGCAGATGGTGGTCGAGGAAGAGCCCCGCTACACCCGCGATTACCTCGATCCGGCGAAGCGGTTCATCGCGAACGCCGTGCGCGTCGTCTTCACCGACGGCAGCGCGACCGACCTCGTCGAGGTGGAGGTGCCGCTCGGGCATCCGCGCCGCCGAGCCGAAGCCGTTCCGCTCTTGCGCGAGAAGCTGATCGTGAACCTCGGCACCGCCTACGGTGAGGATCGCGCCGGCTCGCTCGCCGCCTTCCTGCTCGACGCCGGCGACCTGCCCCGGTTACCGGCCGACGCGCTCCTCGACCGATTGACTGTGTGAACCGCCGGGTCGCGTTCTGCATCGCGGCCATGACCGCGTCCCAGGTTGCCGTCTACATCGCGAGGCCGATCACCTCGTACCGGCTGCTCGGCCTCGGCGCCGGTGCACGCGAGGTGGGTTTCGTCACCGCGGCGTTCGCATTGCTGCCGCTCTTCCTCGCAATCCCACTTGGACGGTCGGCCGACCGCCGACGAGCGCCGCTCGTCACCGTCGGCTGTGCGATCCAGGGGGTCGCATGCCTGTTGCTCGCCTGGGCGCAGTCACCGCTCACGCTCGGCGCAGCAAGCGCCGTCCTCGGCCTCGGCCACCTCGGAGTCGCACTCGGCGTGCAGGAAGTGATCGCCCGCGAGTCCGACGACAGCCATCACGACCGTGACTTCGGGCTACTGACAGCCGGCGTCTCGCTGGGCCAGTTGATCGGCCCGCTGATCGGCGGGTTCGTGCTCGACCGTGGCAGCTCGCTGCTCGCCACGACGAGAGACGCGATGCTGATCGCCGCGGTAGTCGTCGTACCTGCGACCCTGTTCGCAGCGCTCGGCGAGCGCGGGCGGGGGAAGGGAGCGACCAATGCCGTCTCGCGGCGTGGCAGCGTCCGGACGATCCTGCGCACGCGGGGAGTGCCCGCCGGCATCTTCGCCAGCATCGCCGTGCTCTCCGCGGCCGACGTCTTCACCGCCTACATGCCCGTGATCGGCGAGCAGCGCGGCATCGCGCCGGGCGCCGTCGGGGTCCTCCTCGCACTGAGAGCGGGGGCGTCCATGGCGTCGCGGATCGGGATCGGCAGGATCGTTGCGCGCGCCGGCCGCGAGCGGCTGATCGTCATGAGCGCATCGGCGGCCGCGCTCTCGCTCGGCGCGATCTCGTTCGTGCACGGCGTCGTCCCACTCGCCATCCTGTGTCTCATCACCGGCATCGGGCTCGGCTTTGGTCAACCGCTCTCGATGACACTCGTCGTGCAGCTCGTGCCGGAGTACGCGCGCGGCACGGCCCTCGCGGTGCGCCTCGCCGGAAACCGCGTGGGACAGGTCGCCGCACCCGCCGCCGCCGGCGTCATCTCCGGAAGCGCCGGTGCGCGGGCGGTCTTCTGGGTGCTGAGCGCGCTCCTCGGCAGCTCGGCGCTCGCGATCCGCCGGGCACCGCGAGTGACGTCTCGCGCGGCCGCCGACACCGAGGCCGCCGTCGACACCTAGGACCCGCCAGGCGCCCGGAATGAGTCGCTCGGCCCATTGTCCGTCAGGCGGGGCTAGTAGAGGATGCGCAGACCCCCCGCCATGTGGCGACTCCTCCCGAGCTTGATCATCGCTTTGCTCCTGCCTGCGACCGCGCAGGCCGGCGTGCGCGTGTCTGCGTTCTACTACCCGTGGTACGGCACGTCGGCGCGCGACGGCTCGTTCCAGCACTGGGCGCAGCGTGGGCATGCACCACCGAACGACATCGCATCGTCGTACTATCCGCTGCGCGGCCTCTACTCCTCGTCGGACGCGCTCGTGACCAGCCGTCAGATGGACGACATGCGTGGGGCCGGGATCGACGAGGTCGCGATCTCGTGGTGGGGGCAGGGCTCGCCGGAGGACATCCGGCTGCCGGAGGTCGTTGCCGCAGCGCAAGACGACGGGCTGAGCGTTGCCGTGCACCTCGAGCCCTACGCGGGCCGGACGGTCGCGAGCACGGTCGCGGACCTCGTGTACCTGCGCCGGTACGGCATCCGCACGTTCTACGTCTACCGGCCGCTCGACCTGCCGGTCGCTGACTGGGCGGCGGCGAAAACCGCGCTGCACGCCGACGGCTCGATGCTGTTTGCGCAGACGGCACTCGTCGGCGCCGCTGCCGCGGGCGGCTTCGACGGCGTCTACACCTACGACATCGTCGTCTACGGTGCAAGCAAGTTCGGACGGCTCTGCGCGCAGGCGCACGAAGCGAAGCTTCTCTGCGCTCCGTCGGTCGGCCCCGGTTACGACGCACGCCGTGGCAGCGGTGATCCCGTCGTGAAACCACGTCGCAACGGCGCGACGTACGACTCGATGTGGAAGACGGCGATCCGGGCCGGAGCCGACCTCGTGACCATTACCTCATACAACGAGTGGCACGAGGGCACGCAGATCGAGCCGGCGTCGTCGAGCCCGACGCGGCGCGGCCGTTACCGGTACCTCAGCTATGACGGCGCTTGGGGGCTGCACGGCGTTGCAGCGGAAGACGCGTACCTGACGCGAACGCGCTACTGGGCCGACGTCTTCCGCAACACGTCGCCTGTGCAGCCGAAGACCAAGGCGTCGTAGAGAACGCTCTCGTCGACACCGCGCAGCTGTGGGTGCTCCAAGTCGACGACCGCGTCGGGCCACGTCTCGATCCCGATCGACGCGGCGCCCTCGTCGGAACCGAACTCGAGCAACGCGTCGAGGGGGATGACGCCGCGCCGGCCGGTCTGCCGGCGTGCGATGCCCTCGAGCTCGCGCAGCTCCTCGAGCGGGTCGATGCGCACGTTCGAGTCCGATCCGATGCACATGCCGATCTCACGGTGACAGACGCGAGCGACGGGGAGGAACCCGTCACCGAGGTTCGCCTCGGTCGTCGGGCAGACGCAAATGCGTGAGCCGGCATCGCGCAGCAAGTCCAGCTCGTTCCCGTCGGCGTGCGTCGCATGCACGACCGTCGTGCGTGGGCCGAGGCAGCCCTGGCGCGCCAGCAGCTCGATCGGCCGGACGCCGTGCTCGGCGAGGCATTCGTCGATCTCGCGCGACTGCTCGTCGGCGTGCACGTGCAGCGGCAGGTCGTGCTCGAGCGCGTACCGGCCCAGCTCGTGGAGCGCGTCGGCCGGGCACGCGCGCACGGAGTGGGGGGCGACGCCGACCCGGATGCCCTCCTCACGCAGGCGCTCGAGCTCGCGCAGATAGTCGGCCGCGGATTCCTGCCGGAAGCGCGGAATGCCACCGCGCAAGTAGCAGGCATGGAGGAGCGTTAGCTCGACGCCCGCCTCGGCGCCGGCCTCGGCCGCCGCGCGGCCCTCGTCGAAGCCGAGGTAGTGGAACTCCCCGACGGCCGTGTAGCCGTTCGACCGCAGCTCGCGGTAGACCTCCACGTACTCGCGCCGTACATCCTCCACGGTCACGGACGCCGCCCGGGCGAGCATCTGCTCCCGCCAGGCCCAGAAGTCGCCGCCCCCGTGGCGCCCTCGCAGCGCCCGCTGGAACGCGTGGCAATGGGCGTCGACGAAGCCGGGAATCGCGAGCGTGGGCACGCCCGTATCCTTTCAGCGTGGCCGTGCGCACCGTCTCACCTCTGCTTGCGCAGCTGCCCAATGCGCTGACGATCTTCCGTCTGGCGCTGATCCCGCCGTTTGCAGCCTTCATCCTCGCCTCCGACGGCGGGAGAACCTGGTGGGCGGGCACGCTCTTCCTGGTCGCAGGCATCACCGACCAGGTGGACGGGTTCCTCGCCCGTCGCTGGCACGTGGAGTCGCGCTTCGGCACCTTCGCGGACCCGCTGGCTGACCGCCTGATGATCGGGACCGCGGTCGTGCTCGAGTGGCATGCGGGGCGCCTCCCGTGGGCGGCGCTCGCGATCCCGCTGCGCGACGTGCTGCTCCTCGCCGTTACTCCGTCGATGCTCGCGCACGGCTACCGGTTCGAGGTGAACCTGCTCGGCAAGGTCGCAACCTGGCTGCTCTTCCTCGGCGTCGGCTGCTCGATCGTCACCCACCCGTCGACGGAATGGCCGCTCTGGATCTTCTGGTCGGGCTTTGTGCTCGCGATCGCGTCACTCGTGTTGTACGGACGCAAGGCGCGGAGAGAGGTATTGGCATGAGCCGAAGGCGGTCAGGGGCGTGAGGGCGGTCGTGATGGCGGGTGGGGAGGGAACGCGCCTGCGCCCCCTGACGTCGAACCAGCCGAAGCCCATGGTCCCGATCGTGGGCAAGCCGTGCATGGAGCACATCATCGAGCTGCTCCGCGACCACGGCTTCGAGGACATCGTGATCACGGTCGCCTTCCTGCCGCAGGCGATCCGCTCGTACTTCGGCGACGGTGAGAGCCTCGGCGTCAACATCGAGTACTCGGTCGAGGAGAGCCCGCTTGGGACCGCGGGCTCCGTGCGCCTCGCGAGCGACCGCCTCGACGACACGTTCCTCGTCATCTCGGGTGACGCGCTCTGCGACATCGACCTCTCGGGGATCGTCGCGGCGCACAGGGAGAAGGGCGCCGACGTCACGATCGGCCTCAAGTCGGTGGAGAACCCGCTCGAGTTCGGGATCGTCGTCACCGACGAGGACGGACGCGTCGAGCGCTTCCTCGAGAAGCCGTCCTGGGGCCAGGTGTTCTCCGACACGATCAACACGGGCATCTACGTGCTCGAGCCCGAGGTGCTGCGGCACATCCCAACGGACAGGCCCTTCGACTTCTCGAAGGAGCTCTTCCCGCTGCTGCTCGAGATGGGCCGGCCGATCTACGGCCACGTGTGCGAGGGCTACTGGCAGGACATCGGGAACCTCGACCAGTACCGGCAGGCGAACTTCGACGCGCTGGACGAGAAGGTGCGCCTGAACGTCCCCGGCCTGAAGATCCGAGGCGACGTCTGGATCGGCGAGGGCGTCGAGATCGATGACGTCGAGGGCGTGGAGGGGCCGGCCTTCATCGGCAACTACTGCACCATCTCGCCGGAGTCGTCGGTCGGCCCGTACACGGTGCTGGGTCCCGCAACCACGCTGCGCGAACGTTCGCGGGTCTCGCGCTCGGTGATCGACGCGTCGTGTTACATCGGGCGCAGCGCGGTGATCGAGGGCGCGATCCTCGGCCGCAACTGCGATGTTCGCCCGCACGCACGGGTGCACGAGGGCGTTGCGATCGGCGACCAGGTGACGCTCGGCGACCAGTCGGCGGTCTTTCCCGGCGTGCGCATCTATCCGTACAAGGAAGTCGAGTACGGCGCGCAGATCCACGAGAGCCTCATCTGGGAGTCGCGCGCGACGACGCGCGTCTTCTCGCAGGACGGCGTGGTCGGCCTTGTCAACGTCGACCTCACACCGGAGGTCGCGCTCCGGTTCGGCGCGGCGCTCGGCACCTCGCTCAAGCGCGGCGCGCGCGTGGTCGCGAGCCGCGAGAGCGCTCCGGCCTATCGGATGATCAAGCGTGCGCTGATCTCCGGCCTCAACTCGACCGGCATCCAGGTGGCCGACCTGCGTACGCTGCCGGCGCCGGTCGGCAAGCATCTGCTGAAGACGCAGGGCTACGACGCGGCCTTCCATGTCGGCGCCTCGACGACGGATCCGGAGGCGGTGCAGATCAGGCTGTTCGAGCGCCCCGGCGTCGCGCTGTCGGTCGCGATGCAGAAGGAGGTCGAGAAGCACTTCCTCCGCCAGGAGCTGCGCCGCGTGCCGTTCGGCGCGGTCGGCTCGGTCGCCTACCCGGCGCGCGCGCGAGAGAGCTACGCGACCGATCTGCTGGCCGACCTCGACGTCGAGGCGATCCGGGCGAACGGATTCCGGATCATCGTGGACTACGGCTACTCGGCGGGGAGCTACGTGCTCCCGCTCGTGCTCGGCCCGCTCGGCGTCGAGGCGATCACGGCGCACGCCTTCGAGTCCGATTCCGGCGCGGCGCCCGTGCGCATCGCGGAGACGATCGACCAGGCACGGCGGCTCGTGCCTGCCGTCGAGGCGACCTTTGGTGCGGTCTTCGACCGCTCGGCCGAGCGGCTCTTCCTGATCGACGAGACCGGCCGCGAGATCCGCCCGGACCAGGCGCTCCTGCTGTTCCTGCACCTGATCGGGCTGAGCGGCAGCACCGGGACCGTGGCGGTGCCGATCACCGCCACGAGCCAGGTCGACGAGGTCGTCGGCGAGCGCTTCCAGGTCGTGCGGACGCAGGCCTCGCTCGCCGGGCTGACGCAGGCGGCGGCCGCGGACGGGGTCGTCTTCGCGGGCGCGCCGGGGGGCGGGTACGTGTTCCCGCGCTTCCTGCCGGCCTACGACGCGATCGCGTCCCTCTGCAAGCTGCTCGAGCTGCTCGCGGCCGTCGAGCAGCCGATGTCGAAGCTCGTCTCGCAGCTGCCCCGCCCGACGCTGATCCACAGGCAGGTGCAGTGCCCGTGGGCGTTGAAGGGGACGGTGATGCGCGTGCTCAACGAGCGCTACGCCGAAGGCGACGTCGACGTGACCGACGGCATCAAGATCTTCGACGAGCGGGGCTGGGTGCAAGTGCTGCCGGACGCGGACGAGCCGGTGATCCACCTCTACGCAGAAGGCGACACGACCGAATCCTCGGAAGACCTCGAGCGTGAGCTCCGAACGCTCGTCATGGACGTGATCGAGCGGGAGGAGATCGGCGCCCGCAGCTGACGCTCCCCTCGTCGCGTATCCGCTGTCGGCGCCGAGAGGGAGCGTCCAAGCCGTTTCAGAGTCTGCAGTCGATTACCCGGCCGCCGCTACAGCCGCGACCTCGACTGCCGCCGGCTTTGCGAACTGGAGAGCGGCCAGGGCGCCGATCGCGTAGCCGACGATCACCGCAGCTACCGCCTCTGCTGCTCCCGGCTTCTGGGTCATCACCCAGACGACGCCCAGGACGATTCCGGGATTCGCAAACGACACGATCCAGAGCGCCCGGTCACACGTCAGCTTCCGAGCGACTTCCGAAAGCGGCCCCGCGCCGTTGGCTTCCAGCGCACGCTCGAGCACCTTGGCCCGGCGGCCCGCGATCAGCACTCCCTGTGCCGCGATGACGGCGAGGGACACGATTGCCACGTCAATCCATCCGGTGCTCCACGTCCAAACGTCACTCGTCATATAGGCGCCGGTGAGGAACAACCCGACAATCGCGACGGGGAACGCTCGCTCGGTCTTGCCGGCCAAGATCCCCCAAGGCAGAGCGTCCGCCAGCGTCTGCGCCGCACGCAGTCGAAACAGGGAGAGGCCGAGAATGGCAGCCGCTCCGATCCCTACGAACAGGGCGAGCAAGTGAAGAAAGAGAACCGTCCGATAGGTGTCCACTCGCCGCTCCTTTGGTGGCTGCACGCGGATGCGCGACACTCTCGATTAGAACACGGCACAGACCGATGTTCTAGGGCCTCCCAATTGCGAATGCGGGGAGAGGAGAACACGAAGGGCAGCTGAACCCTTAAGCTGAGGTTGAGCAGATGGCCTAATCAGCGTGCATCAGCACCGCGAGAAACGTCTGTTTACGCCAATCGCCTAGAGCGACGTAGGGCAGGGTGGGTCAGTGGATTCTGACCGCTTTATGCCCACGCTCGAACGCTCCGAAGGTCGTATCGACCGGCGCGCTCTCTACGCTGTGGGGTTCGTCCGTTTCACGAAGGGAGCGTTGACAGTGATAAGCGTCAAGGTCACTTCCAATTTCAATGCATCGAACCTTGAACGAGAGGTAATGCGAGGCATCATGGAACGGTTGGGGCGCGTTCGAACCGTTACCTGCTCAGTACATCGAAAGAGCTTCCCCGTCAGCGTGCGCGGCGAGTCGCTAGGTGTCAGCGGCGAGTTGTGCTGTGAGGATGGCGTCAAGAAAGCGCTAAACGCAGCCGTAGCAGGCGCGCTTCGATAGCAGCCTTAGCCCGAAGACCGCACGACGATGTAGGCCCGGAACAACTCAGCATGTGCGTCGTCAACGTCGACCACCCGGACGATCTCGAGCGTTTCTCCGTGACGGCGTGAAAGCCGCTCCCCCGGCTGCCAGTCCAAACGCTGTGAGGCAAGCGGCCCAAGATCAGCGCCGTGCTCGTCAATGAGGCGATAGCGAAACGTCATGGCAAAGCTGAACGGGCAGCGCTGCTTCACGGTTACGCGAACTCACCCCCAAAAGACGAAGGCCCGCACGGTGGCGGGCCTTCGCTTGGGCTTCCCTTCGGTTTGGTTTAGAACGCGCGCATCCCTTCGGTTTGGTCCCTACAGGTTCGTTGAGTCGATCCCAAGGAGATCCTCCCTTGCGATCCCTGCTGCGATGTTCATGTGGACGAGTCCGGGCGCCATGCTGAGGGACTCAAGGAACGTGGCGAAGACTTCTTCTATGGGCTTCGCGTTGTCCGGGTTAGGCTGGGTGAGCATGAGGGGCTTCGTCTCCTTGCGTCGCGTGGCGTCTTGTTGCGCTCACCGTGAGGCAATGGAGGCCGTCGCGCCATAGGCCGAGCGACGGGTCTTGAAGACCGGTAGACCCAAGGCCGAGCAAGCGGCAACCGGAATGAAACCTGAAGCACTCCTGCGGGTCGCAGATGCAAATGGCTTCATCGGGTGGTCCGACCGCAGGTTCGCTTCTGGGTCTTTCGGCCCAGAAGGAAAGACGCAAGGGAAGTCGCCTGCGCCTCTCCCGGCGGAGCGTGTGGTCATAAGCCCGTCTACGCGACTAGAGTCCGAGCCCTTGACACGCTTCCTCAAGGAAGTGCTGATCGCGCCGCTCCTCGTCGGACTGGTCATTGCACTCGTTGTGGCCTCGACCGGACCAAATCACCTGCGAAGGGTGCTAACGGTGTCCATCGCGGGCGCGGCGTTGGCTCTCATTGCGGTCGTAATCATCGACAGGAACCGGCCGCGACTTCGAGCGGTCAAAGATCATCTCGCGAATTGGAGTCCGATCACTTGGCGCGGATCACCTAAAAAGCGAGGCCGGGCAACTGGCGTCGCCGCTGGCCGTCGCGACGAGCCAATGATGGCGTTGTATGTCCCTAGGAACCCATGTGAGCGATACAACGATGCTCAGGGCGGACAAACCATTTGGGGACACCTCGCCGTCGCGGCGATTTCCTACAATATCTGACGCGATGCCATATTCGCCTCGTACGTGTCGCGCAAGCGACGGGCGGGAGATGGGTAGAGCATGAGGGTTTCGCGGCTCCGGTCCGCCTCAAGTGGTCGTTCGCTGGGCTCGACCATCCGGAGGTCGAGTTTCGAGACATCAGACCGGGCGAGCCGGCGCTTGCGGACGTTGCCTTTACACTCGAGCGGGCGCGCAGGGCAAGCGCACATAGCGAGCTTGGACCCCGTGCCGATTGGTCTGCCCCAACAGCTTGGTCCTGGGGTCTATCTGTTGAAGGTGCGGGCACTGGCAGACGACCGTGATCCAGTCGACTGCACGGTGATGCTTGGCGTGCCGGAGGGTTGGCAGGGGTTGACCATCAGTCCTTACTCTGATGTCCCCAACAGCGACTAATTGGGACCGGGTGGCGATCCGAACACCGTGACCGACCACATCACTCGAGAGGCACAACCTCCATGCAGCCGTACAGCGGCCTGTGAACGAACTCGCTGGGGCGCGACCGAAGTGTCATCTTGGGCGAATGTAACTAGGCAATGCGGCGCGGAGTCGTCGCACGATAATCCGCGCTTAGCGCACGGACCGCTGCGTAGTCGCGGTCCGTGAACACCGTCATGTGGGCTTTTCGCATTCCTGTCACGGCAACGATCGCAGGCCCAGGAAGGCCAGCGCCGTCTCTGTCAAGTAGGCAAAACAACCTGAACTGCTCTCGTGACGGTCCCGTCACCCGAATTTCGTAGTGGCCCTTCATCGAGCTGCCCATGGCTTCCCACATGCCACCACCAGAAAATGCTGGAGGCGGCGCTGCTGCAACGGCCGCAAGAACTGCGTCCACCTTCGCCGCAACAGCCGGCGGGCAGCCGCCTAGAAACGCGTCGGCAGGCACCGACCCATCATCGGCTGCGTAGAAGACGATGTCCCAAGTCAGCGCGTTCAAGTGAAGGCGAGACTATGGGGTCAGGCGGTCGTCAGTCAGGCAGCCGCGCTACCAGCACGGCGAACACTGCGCCGATTCTGAGTTCGTGGCTTGAGGACGATCTCGCTCCCAAGCGCTGTCGCGAGGGCAGCAACCGTCTTTAGTTCGGGGTTGGAATGAGCGGAGAACAGACGGCGGATGCTCGAGGATTCTTTCCCGATGTGCCGGGCCAACTGAGCCTTGCTCATCCCCAACTCGACCCGACGCTCATCAAGCTGACGGATAATCGAGTCGACCTGCGCGATCTCCAGAGCGGCCTGCTCATAGGCAGCCGCGTACTCCGGATCCCTCATCCGCTCCGCTTGCCGACGCTGGTAGTAGCTGGTGTCCTGTGGCATGAGTAACTCCCTTCCGAGTCTCGCCCACTTGGGAACAAGCGTAGCACACGTGTCACGCTTTTACAACAGTGAACGTGGCATAGGAGTTACGCTCCGTCGGGCGGACCGGGTAGCCGCGCTCAAAACAGTGTCCCTGCCCCTCAGAAACGCCCCGGTTTTTGGCTCAATCATGCGGCCGTTTTGGCTCTGAAACGCTCTGCCTAGGGAATCTGCTTGGCAAGGCGTTTCGGGGAAATCAAGCGGCTCTAAGAGCCTTCTGCACGTAGGCGTCCGTGAGTCCCAACTTGTCCGCGAGTTGCTCCCGGGACGAGCCCTTGAAATCTCACGAGGGACGAGTAATGCTCGGCGACCAATGCCGTCCTACCGGATCATCGACACCGCCGGCTCCGAGCTCGGGATCATCGAAGATCGACGGAACGAGATACGCCACGGCGAGGCTGTTGCTCTACCGGATGGCGGTACGGCGGAAGTCCTTGAGGTGTACGACGACGAGGAGCACGGCCGCGAAGGCGGCGTCAACGCCACGCTCGTCGCCGACACCGTCTAATCATGAACTGCAAGATGAATGGGGTGGGTACGGTGCTCCTACTCGCGTTGTTGTGCTGCTTGAGCACCGCGGCCTCGGCCTCGACGTCCGAGGCCCGTAACTTCAGCCTCGCTGGAGGAGTCATCTCCGGCAGGGGCGGTGTGGCTCTGCTGCGATACGACTTCACGGGCGAGGGCGTACAGACGGTGCGTATGTATCTAGCCGCGCCGAACAAGTACCGCACGCTCGTCAAGGGGACGAGCAAGTACAGCGTCCTGAGGGCCAACGTGGTGGTCCACCGGACTGGCGGTGACGTAATCATTAGGGCCGGTACGAAGCACTGGACCCGCACCAATCCTCCGAGGAACTATTCGCCGACCGGACCGCATGTATTTCTGGCCTTTAAGGTCGCGAGGAACATCCCCCATGTAGAGCAGTGCATTCGTGTGAATGCGACGGGCTACACGCCTCCGAACGGTGCCACGCCCGCGTACAACGGCTTCACGCCAGCGGGCGGCGGCTACTGCATGACAGGGAAGCAATGGCTGAAGTGGAGTTCGAATTGAGGCGAACCGCTACGAACGCCAAGCTCAACCGGTCCGACACCCTCTGAAATTGCCCTAATTTTTGGCTCTACCATTGGGCTGTTTTGCGCGCGAAGCGCCTAACTGGATACCCAACCTGTCCTGAGCTACGCGGCCCTTAGAAACGCTTGTACGCGCTTGTCTGTAATACCCAACCGGTCCGCGATTGCGGCCTTACCGAGCCCTTCGACTGAGAGTTGGACGACAGCGGCGTGTGTCTCCTCGCGGGAGCGGCTGCGGCGCTTGCCGACCGAGTAGCCGCCTGAGCTACGTCTCCCACGTTCGATCTCGTCGAGTTCGACGTGAAGCCGCGCCATCGCATTTGGGGTAAGGAAGTCCGCCGCAGTTTCGGCCACGCACTCGGTTCCGTAGAGGCGAGCATGCAGGATTGGACGTAATTCATGCGAACCCTTAAGCTGAGGTTGACGGTTCCGGCAGCCTCTGCTGGAATCAAGACGGTCCCCAACCAGGGCATCCTCGACCGACGACGAAAGGCGGCAGCATCGTGGAACCGCTCCCCGATCTTGGCTCCCTCGACGACAGCACGTTGAAGGGCCTGATCCAAGACCTCGAGCAGCAGGAGCGCGAGGTCAGCTACCAGCGCCGCCTCCTGCACGGGAAGATCGACATCTTGCGGGCAGAGCTCGTCGCACGGCTGCAGTCCTCGGGCGGTCGCAGCGTGCTCGACCAGGTCGACGTCGATCGCCTGACGGAGATCCTGACCGGCAAGGCAGCGCCGAAGAACGAATGAGTGTCGTGTACTGCCAGGAGTGCGGATTCCAGAACCCGGAGTCCGCGAACTACTGCTCGCGCTGCGGCGCGCTCCTCTCGCGGGGCGAGTCCGCGGCCGAGGCGACCCAGACGTTCTCTCCGGAGGAGGTCGGCGACCATCTCGAGCACGAGGACTTCGGCCTGGAAGGGCCGGCGCTCGTCGTGCGTGCGGGCGGCGGCAGGGCGGGGGAGAGCTTCAAGCCGACGGGTGAGCGCACGAGGATCGGCCGCTCGCCCGACTGCGAGATCTTCCTCGACGACGTCACCGTCTCCCGGAACCACGCGATCCTCGTGCAGGAGAACGGCAAGTTCCGCGTCGAGGACCAGGGGTCGCTGAACGGGACCTTCGTCAACCGCAAGCGAATCGACAACGCGCCGCTCGCCGAGGGCGACGAGCTGCAGATCGGCAAGTACCGGATGACCTTCATCGCATGACGACCACCGCGTCCCAACGCGAGCGGTTCCTGCGCATCGGCGAGGTCGTCCGGCGCCTGACGGCCGAGTTCCCCGACATCTCGATCTCGAAGATCCGCTACCTGGAGGACGAGGGCCTGCTCACGCCGCGGCGCACGCAGGGCGGCTACCGGCTGTTCAGCGAGGCCGATCTCGAGCGCCTGCAGACGATCCTGCGCCTCCAGCGCGACGAGTTCCTGCCTCTGCGCGTGATCCGCGACGAGCTCGACGCGCCGGGCCAAACGGAGCGCAAGCGCCGCCGGCCGACCGCGCTCGGCGCGGAGGAGGAGACGATCGACCTCGGCGAGCTCTGCGAGCGCGCCGGGATCGACTCGGGTCTCGCCAAGGAGCTCGAGGACTACGGGCTGCTCGCGCCGCACGGCAGCGCGCGCGAGAAGCGGTACCTGGAATCCGACATCGACGTCGCCGCGACCTGCGCGCAGCTGATGCGCTACGGCGTCGACCCGCGCAACCTGCGCACCTTCCGCACCGCGACCGGGCGCCAGGCCGCGCTGATCGAGCAGCTCGTCGCGCCGGCGCTGCGCGGACGCAATCCGGAGCGCCGTCAGGCGGCGCTGCGCGATCTCCAGCAGCTCGCCGAGCTTGCGGGCGAGCTGTCGTCGCTGCTCTTCTGGCGCGACCTGCGAGACTTCGCGCAGTGATCGACCTGCGCTCGAAGATTCGGGAGGTCCAGGACTTCCCGACCCCCGGCGTGGGGTTCAAGGACTTCACACCGTTGCTCGCGGATGCGCAGGCGCTGCGGGAGACGGTCGATCAGCTCGCGACCTGGGTCCAGGTGAAGGACTGCGACATCGTGATCGGCGCCGAGGCGCGCGGGTTCATCCTGGGCGCCGCGATCGCCGCGCAGGCCGGCGTCGGGTTCGTGCCGGCGCGCCGGCCCGGCAAGCTGCCGCCCGAGACGATCAGCGTCACCTACGCACTCGAGTACGGCCAGAACTCGCTCGAGCTCCATCCCGACCTGATCCCGGACGGCTCGCGGGTGATCATCCACGACGACGTGCTCGCGACCGGCGGCACCGTCGAGGGGATCAAGAAGCTCGTCGAGCAGCTGGGCGGGGTGGTCGTCGGCACGTGCTTCATCATCGAGCTGACGTTCCTCGAGGGCCGCCGGCGCCTCGAGGGCACCGACGTGCACGCGCTGATCACCTACTGACACTCAGATCGGGACTTGATCGTCCGATACACGAGGTAGAAGAACAGCGTAGAAGAACTGCGTAGGACCATTCCATGTACGACACCTTGACCACGTCTTACACGTTCAACTGTCCGATCCACGGTGAGACGCACGTGCGGCTGTCGCGCTTCCGCCGGCTCGAGCAGCTTCCGGGCGCGCAGCATCCGGCCGTCTTCCGCGTCGAGTTCGAGTGCGGCTGCGGAAGCGACCATCCGGGTCTCGTCACGCACGAGGATCTGGACTGGGCTCCGCTCGGGCTCGATGACGACACGCAGTACGTGAACCTGATGACCTCGCGCGTCGAGGCGCTCGGGGACGAGCTCGGCGAGCTGGCGGCATCGCGGATCAAGGCGGGGGAGTGGCCGTGGAGCTTCTTCTGCTGGCCGGAGGAGCGGCCGCGTCCGGTGTTCCCGTCGGCGTTCAAGCTGCTCGCGCCCGTCGCGGGCGGCGACCGCGTCGGCCTCGCGGTGCGCTGCCCGGCGTGCGGCAAGGTCTCGGTCAACCTCGTCTCGCGGGCGCATGTCGACGTCCCGTTCGTGAACGACCGCGAGGTGGGGGTGGTGCAGCACCACTTCCCGAGCGACGCGGCCGCGACCGTCGCCGAGTTCCGGTCGGAGCTCTGGTCGGGGTCCTTCGACGCCCGCCGCCTCGGACTTGAGTAGCGCGTTCCCTCCCGCCAGGGATTCGGTCCACGGCCTTCCGGCCGATACCTGAGCTGGGTCTCGATGAGTGTCCACCAGCCGCAGCCGATGCGGGGAGCTGCGCTGCTCCTCGTGCACTGCTCGCCCGTCGCCGACGGGCGCGAGAGCGCCTACACGCGCCTCGAGCGCAAGCTGGGGAGCGAGCTCACGCGGCTGCTCGTCTTCGCGCTGAGCGGCGCTCAGGGCCGGCGCGGCTCGTCTTCGCCGTAGACGCGGACGAAGAGGAAGATCAGAAAGCCGCCGACGCAGCCGGCGATGAACGTGACGGCGCTGCCGAAGCCGACCGCCCGGCCGCCGATCCAGATGAAGAGCCCGAAGAAGAGGGCCCAGAGAAACGACGTGATGCCGTGATCGATGGACGGAGGGCGGAGGTGCATCGCGCGCGATCCTAGCGACCCGGCACGACCGCGGGCGGCCCGTGCGGAACGGCGAACGTGAGCGCGGCGGGCGGCAGTTCGACGTCGGCGCGATAGTCGAGCATCGCGGTCTCGGTGGCGCCGATCAGGGCGGCGATCGACGCCACGTGGCCGGCGCCGACGACGGCGAGGAGCGGGAGGGCGCGGTCCCACTCTGCAAGCAGTCGCTCCGCCATGTCGCGGTCCCGGGCCTCCGCCGGCGGGAGGGGGTCGGGGTCGAGCCGGTCGATCAAGATCACCTGCTCGAGCGTCCCCTCGCGATGGAGGCGCTCGAGGAGCGCGACGTGCCCGGCCGTGAAGCGCCCGTCGCCGCTGAAGGCCTCGGCGCCGGCCGGCAGCGCCCAGACCGCCTCGAGGTCGAACGTGCCCGTGCGCATGAACCGGCGCACGATCTCCCCGACCTGGTCGTGTGACCACTCGAGCGCGAGTGCGCGCGCACCGAGTGCGTGCGCGAGCTCGTAGAGGACGGCCGGCTCGCGCGAGGCGTGCACGCCGTGCGCGTCGCCGACCAGAAGCAGCTCTCGCCTCGCCACAGCCACTGGGGCTCCGTCGAAGCGGTAGGCCTCGACTGCCGAACGGAACGCCGCAGGGGTGGGGCGATTTGGACCAAAAAAATTCACCGAGCCGGTTGCGCTTTTGTCCACATCTCCCGTGAACCTTCGGCTTCCGCCTACGGCCCTCGGGAGCTGCTTCGACCTACTCGCGCTCCGTGCTCGGTGCAAGAGGGAACCTAGAGCGTGCCCCGGGCAGGCGCAAGGGAGGCCGACAAGCGAAGCGCGCAATTTGCGAAGACTTCTCTGAGCGCAGCACGAACTAGGCGTTCCTGCTGTGTGCTCCAAAGGATGGGACCAAAAAAATTCACCGAGCCGGTTGCGCTTTCGTCCACATCTCCCGGGAACCTTCGGCTTCCGCCTACCGCCCCCGCGAGCTGCTTCGACCTACTCGCGCTCCGTGCTCGGTGCAAGAGCAACCTAACCCGCCGGCCGCCTCCCGGCAAGCCCGCGCCGCCGCGAAAAGCGCGCATTTTGCGCACAGCAAATTGTCCACATTTCCACGGTCTTTGCCGGCCCCTGGGGAGAAGCCTGTGGATACCCGGGCGCCCGCTCGCCGGCCGCTTCCGCGGGCGGTGACGGCTCCTCCCAAGCCGTTTCCGCGCCAGCTTTCCATAACATGGCTTATCGTGCATACGGGGTAACCGCCGAAATGGGTGGTTTCGGCCCGTTTGCGAGTGGCTAGACAAGCTCTGCGTGGCGACGGAGACCGACATCCTCCTGTTCAGCGACGAGCTGCGGCAGCTGGTCGACGTCGCGGAGGAGCGCGGGAACGTCCTGCAATCCGAGCTGAACGACGTGCTCGAGCCGCTGAACCCCGACGCGCTCGAGGCCGACGCCCTCTACCGCGAGCTCGAGACCCGCCAGATCGACGTCATCCTGGACGTGAACGAGGACGGCGAGATCGAGGCGCAGCCGAAGCCCGAGCCCGGTCCCGAGGAGCTCCAGCCGCAGCCGCTCCAGATCTCCTGGGAGACGACGACGGACGCGCTCCAGCTCTTCCTGCGCGAGGCCGGCCGCCACCCGTTGCTGACCGCCGCCCAAGAGGTCGAGCTCGCGAAGAAGATCGAGCAGGACGACGGGGCCGCGAAGACGCGGATGATCCAGTCGAACCTCCGCCTCGTCGTCTCGATCGCCAAGAACTACCGCAACCAGGGCCTGCCGTTCCTCGACCTGATCCAGGAAGGCACTCTCGGCCTGATCCGCGCGGTCGAGAAGTTCGACTGGCGCCGCGGCTACAAGTTCTCGACCTACGCCACCTGGTGGATCCGCCAGGCGGTCGCCCGGGCGCTCGCCGACAAGGCGCGGACGATCCGGATGCCCGTCCACATCGTCGAGCGGATGCAGAAGATGAACCGCGCCGAGCGCTCCCTCTGGGCCGTGCTCGGCCGCGAGCCGACGCTCGAGGAGATCGCCGACGAGGCGAACCTCCCGCTCCAGCAGGCGAAGGAGGTCAAGGCGGCCGCCCGTGCCTCGACCTCGCTCGATGCCCCCGTCGGCGAGGCCGAGGACGCGGTGCTCGGCGACTTCGTCGCCGGCGAAGGGCCGCTCCCTGACGAGCAGGTCGAGGACTCCCTCCGCTCCCAGACGCTCGCCGATGCGCTCCGCTCGCTGCCCGAGCGCCACCGCTCCGTCGTCATCCTCCGCTACGGGCTCGACGATGCCGACCCGAAGACCCTCGAGGAGATCGGCCGCCGCCTCGGGCTGACGCGCGAGCGCGTCCGCCAGATCGAGGTCGAGGCGCTGAAGCGGCTCTCGACGCTCCACGAGATGGAAGCCGTCGCCTACACCACTTAATACGGACTGAGGCCATACCCGAGCGGGTAGAGGGGCGTCTTGCCGTCGCCGCTAGAGATCGGCTCGTCGGTGACCGCGTTCGGCCAGCTCTGCGGCAGCTTGCCGGTGAAGCCGCCACCGAAGAGATCGTCCGTGATCCCTCCACCCTCGGTGCCGGGGAGCCAGGCTGCGATGAACGCGTTCGCCTTCGCCAACTGGTCCTTGATGATGACCGGCCGGCCCGCCTCGAGAATCGCGATGCACTTCGTCACGTGCGCGCAGATGTCGGAGAGCGCCGTCGAGTTGTCGCTGCCGAAAGCGAGCGTCGAGCTGTCGCCCTTGCCCTCGGCGTATGGCGTCTCGCCTCCGACCCAGATGCCGATGTCGCCGGAATAGTTCCCCTTCGTTCGGGTGCCGACGTTCTGCAGCGTGATGCTCGTGCCGACAGTGGCCTGCTGGAGTGCCTGCCAGAACGTCGTCCCGCCGGTGGTCGTCGCGCCGCTCGCCCCTTGCCAGCTGATCGACCAGCCGCCCATCTGGTTGCCGATGTTGTCAGCCGACTTGCCGCCGACGACGATCTTGTACGTCCCCGTCTTCGATAGTGGAAGCACGCCGTCGTTCTTCAGCAGCACGAGGGATTCCCGCACCGCCTGCCGCGCAACCGCGCGATGTGCGGCCGAGCCGACCTGAGCGGTGTAGATGCTGTCGGTGTACGGCTGTGCGAAGAGGCCGAGCGCGAACTTCTGGTTCAGAATCCGCGTCACCGCGTCGTTGACACGCGACAGTGGGATCTGGCCGCTGTTGACCCCGTTGACGATCGCATTAATCGTGCCGACATAGTCGTCCGGAACCATGATCATGTCGATGCCGGCGTTGACGGCGTGCACGACCTGTGCCGCATACGTCGAGTCAGACAGCTGCTTCACTCCGGCCCAGTCGCTGACGACAAAGCCCTTGAAGCCGAGCTGGCCCTTGAGCACGGTGTTGATCAGGTAGCCGTTGCCGTGGTTCTTGACGCCGTTCCAGCTGCTGTAGGAGATCATCACCGAACCGACGCCCGCGCTGACCGCGTTCTGGAACGGGGGCAGGTGGATGGCGTCGAGCTCCGCCTCGGAGATCTGCGCGTCGCCCTGGTCGATCAGGTAGCCACTGCTGCCGGTCCCGTACTTCGTCCCGCCGTCGGCGACGAAGTGCTTCGCCGTCGCCAGCACGGAGGTGGAGCTGAGCGAGGTGCCCTGGAAGCCGGTGACCGCGGCCGAGGCCAGCGGGTTCGCGATCGACGGATCCTCACCGAAGCTTTCGTACGTCCGTCCCCAGCGGTCGTCGCGTGCCACGCAGACGCACGGCGCGAACGCCCAGCGGATGCCGGAGCCGAGAACCTCCTGGCGCGTGACGTCCTCCGCCTGTTGCACGAGTGCTGCGTCGCGTGTCGCGCCCATCCCGATGTTGTGTGGGAACACCACGGCGCCGCTGATGTTGTTGTTCCCGTGCACCGCGTCGATGCCGTAAAGGATCGGGATCCCGAGGCGGCTCTGCAGCGCGTAGCTCTGGAAGTTGTCGACCATCGTCTTCCACTGGCTCGCGGTGCCGCCGGCGCCATTCGGGCCTCCCCCACCCCCGCTCAGCACCGAGCCGAGCGCGTACGTGGAGATGTCCGTGTCGCTCTTGAGGTACGTGTTCGCGACCTGCGTCATCTGACCCGCCTTCTCGGCCAGCGTCAATTTCGAGAGGCAGTCGCTGGTCGAAATGCAGCCGGCCGCCCTGACCGAGGCGGGTGACGAACTCGCGAGCAACGTCGTCGCGACGGCGACGAGCGCGACAACAGCGCCGATCAGGCCCTTGCGCATCGAAAGCCTCCAAAAGTTGACTGGGCGGGGCAGAGCGTTGCAGACCCTACGAGGCCCGCGAACTCCTGTCAACGCGCGCTAGCTCTGCAGGTAGAGCTGGAGCCCGGGCGCGCCCGCCCGGAGCTCGCGCAGCGCGCGCGTTTCCAGCTGGCGCACCCGTTCGCGCGTGATGCCGAGGTCGTTGCCGACCTCCTCGAGCGTCTGCGGCGGCTGGCCGTCGAGGCCGAAGCGCCGGAGGACGACGTGCTTCATGCGCGGGTTCAAGCGCTCGATCGCGATGCCGAGCTCGAGCGAGCGGGCATGGTCGGAATGCGCGCTGTCGGGCGATTCGGACTTCAGGTCCTCGACCAGGTCGGCGACCATGCTCTCGCCGTCACCGACCGGTGTCTCGAGCGAGACGGGATCCTCGACCAGGCTGAAGAGCTCGCGGACGCGTTCGACCGGAAAGCCCGCGTCCTTCGCGATCTCCTCCGGGGTCGGCTCGCGGTTGAGCTTCTGCGTCAGCTGCCGGCGCGAGCGCATGGCGCGGCGCACCTGCTCGGCGACGTGTACCGGGAGCCGGATCGTGCGGCCCTGGTCGGCGAGCGCGCGGGTGACCGCCTGGCGGATCCACCATGTCGCGTAGGTCGAGAGCTTGTAACCCATCTTGTAGTCGAACTTCTCGACCGCCCGGATCAGGCCCATGTTCCCTTCCTGGATCAGATCGAGCAGCGGCACGCCGGCCTTCGTGTAGTTGCGGGTGATCGACATCACGAGCCGCAGGTTGCACTCGATCAGGCGGCGCTTGGCGGCCTCGTCGCCGAGGTCCTTCCGCCGTGCGAGCTCGCGCTCTTCCCCGGGAGTGAGCAGCCGGCCGTCGCCGATCTGGCGGACGTACAGCTTCAGCGGATCGGACGACTGAAGACGGTCCTCCTCGCTCATGAAGGCGTTGTCGGGCTCCTCCTCGACCTCGTCGACCACGTCGAGCAACGGCAGCAGATCGAGCACCGGCTCGGTCGCATCGCTGTCGGCGGACGGGGTGACGAGCGGTTGTTCCACTCTCTCCCTATCGGCTGCAGGAGCGCCGGGCTTGAGATGTAAAGAGTCCTGGCCGATAACCAACAAAGGATCGGAGTGTCCGTCTCTGACCCTAGGATTGATTTATGTGTGGCATTGCCGGATACAGCCTCCGTTCCAGCTCTGACCTAGAGCGGACGCTGGCCGCGCAGGCCCTGCTCGCCGCGATCGCCGAACGGGGCGCCGACGCGGTCGGGTATGCCTACCGAGCGCCGCGCGAAACGTACGCGACCGTCGTCAAGCAGCGCACCCCCGCCTCGCAGCTGCTCGATCGCGTCTCCGTCCCCGAAGAGGTCAACCAGCTCCTCGTCCACGTCCGGGACTACACGAAGGGCCACCCGTCAATCGCCGCGAACAACCACCCCGTCCGCCACGGGCCGATCGTCGGCATTCACAACGGGATCATCACGAACGACGACGAACTGCTCGCCCCCCACTCCTGCGCCCGCGTCGAGCCACGGATGACCGTCGACTCGGAAGCGATCTTTGCGATCGCGGCGCACTCGCGGAACGACGCGCGCGCGCTCGAGCACCTGCGCGGCGCGATGGCGACCGGGTGGCTCGACGAGCGCGAGCCCGGTGTCGTGTTCGTCGCGCGGGGTAGCGGCCGCCCGCTCTGGATCGGCGAGGGCCGCGACGGCGTCTTCTTCGCCTCGACCAAGGTCGCGCTCGAGGTGCTGGAGCGCTACCTCGTGCTGAAGCTGCGGAAACGGCAGGTGCGCGAGGGAATGCTGCTCGCGCTGAAGAACGGCGCGATCGCGAGCAAGGACCGCTTCCGGCCCGACCT
This sequence comes from Gaiellaceae bacterium, assembly GCA_045805985.1. GTDB lineage: Bacteria > Actinomycetota > Thermoleophilia > Gaiellales > Gaiellaceae > PALSA-600. Next base: position 302,041 of record JBJMKA010000008.1, read on the forward strand.
CGAGTACGTCGAGCAGGACCCACTGCCGCCGGTGCGCGCCCCGCAGGAGCGGGACGTCTGCCTGAGCCGGCTCGCCGCCCTGGCCGCTTAAGAGACCGCTCTTTTGGTGGCTCCGTCGAGCCTACGCCACTGAGCCATCAGCCTCGACGCTCGCGCCCTCGTCGAGCAGCCGCTCGCGGACGAGGAACTGGAACGTCGCCCACGCCCCCCGGCGCGCCTCGAACATGCGGTAGACCTGCCACTCCGTGAGCAGCGAGGTGTCCGCGCGTCGCGCCGCCTGCCAGTCGCCGAACTTCGGCAGCCGTCCGACCCGGCGGGCGAGCCTCGCCCCCTGCGCGATCGCGCGCTCGAGGCGCTCCTCCCCCACCGCGACGTCGAAGCCCGCCTCGCGCAGTGCCGTCGACAGCGACCCGAAGGTGTGCCAGTAGAGCGACTTCGACGGCATCGTCCCCCGGCGGTCGTCGAGGTCGCGCGCCGTCGGAACGCGCCCGAGCTCCTCGCCGAGCCGCCGCAGCTGGTCCGCCAGCTCCTCACGGGTCGCAAAGCGCCTGGGCATCAGCCCCGCGGCCCGCTTGGCCGCGTTCCACGTTCCGAAATGCTCGATCACGGTCTGCGGGTGCATCCCCGCCCCGGGATCGGCGGCGAACTCCTTCATCGTCGGCGAGCGCCCGAGCCGGCTCGCCGACGCACCGAGCGCCTCGAGGATCTGCTCGTCCGTGTACCGCCTCCGGATTCCGGCCTGGAACTCCGCGAGCGCCTGCGGGTCGATGCCCGCAACCGCCCGATAGGGCTTCTTCCGTCGCTCTGACCCCATACCAACAATGGTAGAGCGAGTGAGAAAAAGCGCAAGTAGGGACTAGAGATTCAGAGGACGAGCGACCGCTCGCGGACCGTGAGGTCGCCCAGCTGCGTCTCGAGGATCGCCTCGAGCGCGCCGACGCACCGCGGGCAGAACTGCGAGCCGGCCATCCGCCGCAGCTCCTCGAGGGCATCCTGCGCGGGGCGAGCCGGGCGGTACACACGTGTCGTGAGCATCGAGTCGAACGCGTCGGCGACGTGGATGATCCGCGCGCCGAGCGGGATGTCATCGCCGGCGAGACCGTCGGGGTACCCGTGACCGTCGAAGCGCTCGTGGTGATGGCGGATCGCGGGGACGGCGTCGCTCAGGAAGCCGAGGCGATTGATGATCGACGCACCCTCGGCCGCATGGTTTTCCATGATCACCCACTCCTCGTCGCTCAAGCTCGACGGCTTGAGGAGGACCGCGTCCGGGACGGCGAGCTTGCCGATGTCGTGGAAGAGCGCTGCGTGCCCGAGCAGATCCAGCTCCGCCTGCGAGAGGCCGAGCTCGCGGCCGATCGCCAGGGCCAGCTGCTGCACGCGCCGCGAGTGACCTGCGGTGTATGCGTCGCGCGCGTCGACCGTCGCCGAGAGGGACTCCATCGCGGCCGTCGAGCGCTCCTTGAGCAGCCTGTTCGCCTGCTCGAGCGACACGTTCTGGCTCTGGATCGTCTCGGCCGCCTCGCGTAGCTTGTGCGCCGAACGTTGAGTGTGCTTCAGGTAGGCCTCCTGCGTCTTGCGCATCAGGAAGAGCGGGAGCGCGAAGACGACGATCGCCCAGGGGCCGATCGGCTTGTAGGCCTCGTAGACGGCGGCGGCGATGAAGCCGTACACGGCGTAGTGCGGCGCGAGCCAGGCGAAACGCTCCGTCCACACGCGTCGCGGGCTCTCACCCCCCTCGATGCCGACCGCGAGCGAGACCAAGCCCATGTTGACCACGAAGTACGCGAGGCCGGCGAGCAGTCCCGAGGCGACGAAGATGCCGGTGCCGACCGAACCGGCGATGTGCAGGGAGAAGACGGCTGCCGCCGCGAGCGAGGCGAGGGACAGGGCGCCGACGTTGAAGAGCAGCTGATGGAAGACCGCGCGGCGGGCGCTCCACTCCACGGCCGACATGGTGATCGCGAGCGCGATCGCCGCGCGGGGCCCGATGATGGCAGCAGCCGCGAGCGCACCGACGGCGCTGACCGAGATCGATCCGGTTTCCTCGACCTCCAGCGACAGAACCTGTCCAATGCCGACGAGGACGATGATCGTCACGAGCCCGCCCACGTCCCGCGACTCGCCGAAGACGGCCGCAAGCACGCCGGCGGCCGTCCCGAGGAGGCCGACGAAGCCCACGAGCAAGGCGAGACGCCGAGGCACGGAGAAGAAGCGCGGGGCCGGGACGTGGCGCGGCCGGGGAGACTGGCGACGGTCGACGTCGGGGATCGCCTCGGCCGCGGGAGGCAACGGGCGCACCCGTTCGCTGTGCCGGGTGGGCAGCGAAACGAGGCGGGGGGCGCGCTTTTCGTGCTGGGCGAGCAACGGCTCGTCGGAGGCGTCGAGAACCCGGTTGCGACCCTGGAGCTTCGCTCGGTAGACGGCCAGGTCTGCCTGGTGCACGAGCTCGTTCATGTCGCTGCCGTCGCGAGGGAATGCGGCGACGCCCATCGAGATGGTCGCGCGAATCGGCTCGCTCGACGTCTCGACCTCGAAGAGACGCGCGGCGACCGCGCGGCGGATCCGCTCGGCGATGTCATGCGCCTGGTCAGGTGGCGTCTCCGGGAGCAGGATCGAGAACTCCTCGCCGCCGAAACGCGCGGGCACGTCGTAGTGGCGCAGCTGCTGGCGGAAGACCTCCGAGATGCCGCGCAGGATCGCGTCGCCCGCGAGGTGTCCATAGGTGTTGTTGATGTCGCGGAGGAGGTCGAGGTCGGCCATGATCAGCGACAGCGGACGCTCGAAGCGTTGCGCGCGTCCGAGCTCCTCCTGCATGACAACGGCGAAGTGCCGCGCGTTGTAGAGACCGGTCTTCGGGTCGACCCGGGCCTCGGCCTGCAACTGGGGAATCGCAAGCGAGCGGTGGATGAGGACCATCGGCGCGACCGCGAACGGGATCAGCCACGGGTTGAGGTCCCAGAAGGCGGCGACGGCGAGCCCAAGCGTCGCGAGGATGAAGTCCGTTGAGAGGCTCTCGAGCGCGAAGACGCCGGACTCACGCAACGAATGGCCGCGTGCGAGCGTGACCATCGGCGCGAGGACGACGTGGTTCGCAACGACGGCCACGACGCAGGCGACGAGACCTGCGACCGCCCAGCGGAGATGGGTATCCGGGATCAACCCGTTCGAGTCGAGTACGAGCCTTGCCGCCCCCCACGTCGCGAGGTTCCCGAGCGTGTAGTTCGCGATGTTGAAGCTCTGGATGTACCAGGGGTAGCGCTCCTTCAGCCACTCGGGGATGTGCATGACCACCCCGAGCAGGGCAACGAGCTCCGGAGGAAGCAGCATCGCTGCCGGGATCAGGAACACCCATGAGGTGTGGAACGAGGAATTCTTGGCCGTGTGCACCGCGTAGGTGTGGCTCGCAGCCGCCCCGGCGGCGAGGATGCCAAACGTCACCCAGCGAGGGGTGTCTGCGTTCAGACGGAGGAGGAACGGGACCGCTGCTGCAATCGCCCCAAGAGAGACGATGACCTCGTAGACCATCGCCGACAGAGGCAGGGCATGTCGGCGCTCACCTGTCTGTCCCGGTTCGGTCTCAAGCCGTACCTCGCTCGGGATCGCGCTCATTCACAACTCTCCTTCCGCGCCGCAGGCGCGACCACAAACGTCACCCACACAGGAAGTTACGGCCGTTCGGGGGCCGTCTCATCCCCCGTTCGGGGAGCGGCCTGGAGTTCCCCCATTTGGGGGGTGCCACTGAAGAGCCGACGGCTCGCATCGTCTTCGCTGAGGATGGATCGTCCTAGACCACGGGCGACGGTGGACCGGCCACCATCGAGTTCCAGCACATCGAGGTCGAATGACTCTCACTCGACTGAGACATGGGTTTCCTTCTTTCCGCACCGAAGCGCGAGCCGCAGAACATTTGACGGGCGATCCCTGATTACCGCGGGGAAAACGCCCGAACACTTGAAAGCTACACACAGAACAGATTTGCGTCCCTCCCCTGGAAGGGTGAGAACGCTGCCAGCTCAACCGCGCGAGGAGCGCCGGGTAGCGTGTCGTCCGTGCGCCTTCCGATCCCACTCGCCGTCGAATCAGTCGGTTTTCGGACCGCCGGGAAGCTCTCCCGCCTCGCGGGGCGCGGCGGCGGGACGACATTGCCCGGAAAGCTGCTGTGGAAGCTGGACCCCGGTGCGATCGATCTGCTCGCGCGCAGGCTGCCGCAGGGCTCGGCGCTCATCTCCGCCACCAACGGCAAGACGACGACGACTGCGATGGTCGCGGAGATCCTGCGCCCGCGCGTGCGCATCGCGCACAACGACTCAGGGGCGAACCTCGTTTCCGGCGTCGCCTCCAGCCTCCTCGATGCCGGCCGGGCCGAGCTCGGCCTGTTCGAGGTCGACGAGGGCGCGCTGCCCGAGGTCGCACGCCGGGTGCGGCCGAAGGCGCTGCTCCTCGGCAACCTCTTCCGCGACCAGCTCGATCGCTACGGTGAGCTCGAGCTCGTAGCCGCGCGCTGGCGCACTGCCCTCGCCGAGCTCCCCGACGCCCAGCTCGTCCTGAACGGGGACGATCCGCAGGTCGGCAACCTCGCGCATGCCCGCGGTGGCGCGCTCCTGTTCGGCCTCGACGATCCGCGGCGCGCGCGACCCGCCTTGCAGCACGCGGCGGACTCGAAGTACTGCCTTCGTTGCGGCCATCCCTACGACTACCTGGCTGCCTACGTCGGCCACCTCGGCGACTACAAATGCCCGAATTGCGGACATGCACGGCCCGCGCTCGACGTCGTCGCGCGCGAGATCGAGCTGCACGGGCTCGACGGCGCGTCCTTCACCCTCCACGCACCCGAAGGCGAGACGCGCGTGCAGCTCGCGCTCCCGGGGCTCTACAACGTCTACAACGCGGTCGGCGCTGCCTCGCTCACGCTGGCGCTCGGCCTGCCGATCGACGAGGTTGCCGCCGGGCTGGAACGCTTCTCGGCGGCGTTCGGACGCTTCGAGCGGATCTCGATCGGGGACCGGCAGCTGTTGATGCTGCTGATCAAGAACCCCGCAGGCGCCAATGAGATCGTGCGGACGCTCCTCGAGGGCAGCACGCCGCGCGTCGCCGTGATCGCGCTGAACGACGAGATCGCCGACGGGCGCGACGTGTCCTGGATCTGGGACGTCGACTTCGAACCGTTGCTCGAGGGCCTCGACAGGCTCGTGGCCACCGGCAAGCGCGCCGCGGAGCTCGCCCTGCGCTTTGCCTACGGCGGTCTCGCGCGCGACCGCATCGAGGTCGTGCCGTCACTGGGGGCCGCACTCGATCGGGGGCTCGAGCTGACGCCATCCGGCGGTGACCTGGCGATCCTCCCCACCTACACGGCGATGCTCGCGCTGCGCAAAATCGTGGCGTCGCGCGGGCACGTCACCAACTACTGGCAGACCGCGGCGTGAAGATCCGCGTCGGGCATCTCTATCCGGACTACCTGAACATCTACGCCGACCGTGGCAACATCGCGGTGCTCTCGGAGCGCGCGAGGGCGCGCGGCCACGAGCTCGATGTCACCGCGATCGGGCTGCACGATCCCGTGCCGGTCGGCGAGATCCACCTCTTCTACATCGGCGGCGGCCAGGATCGGGAACAGGCGCTGGTCGCGCACGACCTGGCCGGCAAGGCGTCGGCGCTGCGTGAATCGGTCGAGTCCGGTGCCGTGTTCCTCGCCGTGTGTGGTGGGTACCAGTTGCTCGGACGGTATTACCGGGATGTGGCGGGCGAGGAGCAGCCGGGCATCGGCCTGCTGCCGCTGCACACGATCGCCGACGAGCAACGGATGATCGGCGACGTCCTCCTCTCCTGCGACTGGGCCGGCCAAAGCCTCGCCGGCTTCGAGAATCACGCCGGCCGCACGATCCTCGACGAAGGCGCCGAGCCGCTCGGCCGCGTCGTCTCCGGCTTCGGCAACGACGGCGAGTCCGGCTACGAGGGTGCCCGCTACAAGCGCGCGTACGGCACGTACCTGCACGGCCCGCTGCTGCCGCGCAACCCCTGGTTCGCCGATCATCTGCTGTCTGAGGCGCTGGCCCATGCGGGCGGCCCGACCGAGCTCGCGCCGCTCCCGGACGACCTCGAGCAGCAGGCGCACGCGGTCTCCGCCGCGCGCGCCCGCTCGCGCGGCGGCAAGCTCTGATGGCGGAGATTTGGGTCCGTCAGGAGTCTGTAGAACAATCGGACGACGTCGAAAATTCAAGGAGGCCCGTTGGCTCGCACAGTGCTCGCAATTGGAACGCGCAAGGGATGCTTCGTCATGGAGAGCGACGAGGATCGGCGCACGTGGTCGATGCGCGGCCCCCTCTGTGAGGGTTGGCCCGTCTACCACGCGGTGTTCGACCAGAGCGAGGGGACGCTCTACGCCGCCGCAGCAAGCGAGTGGCACGGCTCGGCGATCTGGCGGTCGACCGACCTCGGCGAAACCTGGACGCACTCGAGCGAGGGTCTCGCCTACGAGGACGGCGGCAAGAAGCTGTCGAAGGTCTCCACCCTCTCCGTCGCCCACGGCCGCGTGCGGGCAGGCGTCGAGGCGCCCGGCATCTTCGAGAGCCGCGACCGCGGCGACACCTGGTCGCTGCTGACGAACCTCGAAGGCCAACCGGGGAGCGAGGAGTGGGACGACCCCGCGAACCAGCCGCCCGGTCACCTCGGGATCTCGGGCTTCCAGTCCGACCCCGATGACGCGGACCGGTTCTGGGCGATCGTGCAGGGTGTCGGGCTCTTCGAGACGACCGATGGCGGGAGCTCGTGGACTCCCCGCAACCGTGGGCTCCGCGCCGACTGGCCGCGCCCGCATGAGGAGGTCGGATTCTGCGTGCATAAGCTGGTGCGCTCGCGCAGCGACGGCGATCGCATGTACCAGCAGAACCACGTCGGCATGCATCGCAGCGACGACGCTGGACAGACGTGGACAGAGATCACCGACGGCCTCCCGACGGAGTTCGGCTTCGCGGCGGCGGCGCATCCGCACGACCGTGACACGTTCTTCGTGATCCCGCTCGATCCCGGCCACGGACGGACGATGCCCGACGGCAAGGCGGCCGTCTGGCGCACGCAGGACGCCGGCTCCAGCTGGCAGCGCATCGAGCGTGGCCTGCCGCAGAGGGAAGCGCACCTCGGCGTACTGCGCCAGGGAATGGCCGCCGACACCTATGACGTGCCGGGCTATTACTTCGGGACGAGCACCGGTCAGGTCTTCGCGAGCGCGGACGAAGGCGAGTCGTGGACAGAGATCGCCAGCTACCTGCCCGCAATCTCCTCCGTCGACGTGGCGATCGTCGACTGATCGTGGCCACGCTGCATCTGCCGATGACGTTGCTTCCGCTCTTCCCGGGCCTGCAGCGCCGCGTGGACGTGGAAGCGACGACAGTCGTCGGCGCGATCGACGAATTGGATGCCCGCTGGCCCGGCTTGTGCGATCGTCTCTGCGAGCCGGGCCTCGTCATCCGCCCCCACATCCACGTCTACGTCAACGGTGAGCGTGCGCAGCTCGACGCGCCGCTCGACGCCAACGCACGCGTGGACGTGATTGCCGCGATTAGCGGCGGCTAGCCCCCGCTCTTCTCCATCAGACGCCCCTCGCGGATCGTCTGCTCCATGTCCTTCGACTCCTCGCGGTACCAGCTGCCGTCCTCGAACTCGATCGCCGGATAGAACGCCTGGCCGGTGCCCTCGAGCACCGCGGTGCGATTCTTTCTTCTCGGCCACGGGCCCTTCGCGACCTCGTAGTCGATTCCCTGGTCGTCGAGTGCTTTCTGCACCTTCCAGCACGGGTGCCCTTTGGGCTTCGCCCAGATGTTCGGGCAGCGGTGGAGCTTCACGGCCATCTTCGTCCTCCCTTTGTTAGGCCTGCTTGTTTAGCGCGCCCAGAGAGCGCCGAGGTAGACCGCCGGGTCGCCGGGCTCCCAACGCGTGAGGAAACGCTTGATCGGCGGATGCACGACGATCTCGCCGAGCTCGTCGTCGGTGAAGAGACGCGCGCCCTTGACCGCAGCGTCGCGAGTCTCGACGTCCTCGAGCGAGCGGTGCGAGAGGTCGGCCGCGAAGATGATGTGCACGACGTGCTTGCGTGCGAGCAATGACTTGGGGGCGATCGAATCGCAGATCGCGACGGGGCCCTCGAACTGGACGTCCGCCTCCACGCCGAGCTCCTCGCGCAACTCGCGGCGCAGCGCCTCGATCAACGACTCGCCGCCGTCGACGCCGCCGCCCGGCAGCAGCCAGTACTCCTTGCCCGGCTTCTCCTGGCGGCAGAGCAAGATGCGCCCTTGCCAGCGGAGAATCGCGCTCACTCTGATCCGGGGCTCCATCAGTGCTGTGAAGAACCGAAGCCGCGGACGCCCCGCTCGCTCTCCGGCAGCTCGTCGACCTCGACCAGCTCGAGCTCGGGGATCGGGAGGATCACGAGCTGGGCAATGCGCATGCCGGGCTCGACGACGAAGGCCTCGCGCTGGTCGGTGTTGACGAGGTTGACGAGCAGCTCACCGCGGTAGCCCGAGTCCACGAGGCCGGGCGTGTTGACGATCGAGATGCCGTGCTTCGTCGCAAGCCCGGAGCGAGGCTGCACGAAGCCCGCGTAGCCCTCCGGGATCGCGACGGCGATGCCGGTCGGCACGAGGGCCCGCTCGCCCGGAGCGAGCTCCACACGGTCGCACGCGGAGAGATCGAGGCCCGCGTCGCCGCTGTAGGCGCGCCCGGGCACAACGGCGTTCTGCCGCAGCCGCTGGATCGGGAGCTCGATCACGCGCTTTCTCGGCGGTTTCGATCAGACCGTTTCGTCGAGGAATCGGCGACGAGGTACGGGGCGAAGCGCGTCAGCTCGCGCCGCGGGAGGCGCGCGATCACCAGCACGCCGTCAGGTGTGTCCTCGCGCTCCTCGATCGGGGTGCCGAGCGCGTAGAGCTCCGACAGCCTGCCGCCATCCTCGTACGGCACGAGCATCCGCACGCGCTCCCAGCGATCCTCGAAGCGCCGTGCGATCTCCGCCTTCAGCTCCTCCATCCCCTCGCCGGTCAGCGCCGAGACCTGCGGCGCGGCCGGAAAGCGGTTCGCGAGCCGGCGGCGGTGCAACGGGTCGGCGCGATCGATCTTGTTCAGCACCACCTCGACAGGAATCTCTGTCGCGCCGATCTCGTGCAAGACGTCGCCGACCGCCTCGCGCTGCCGGTCTTGCTCATCGTCCTCCGCGGAGGCGTCCACGACGTGCAGGACGATGTCGGCGTTGAGCGTCTCCTCGAGCGTGGACGCGAAGCCCTCGACCAGCTGTGTCGGCAGGCGGCGGATGAAGCCGACCGTGTCGGTGACCAGATAGCGGCGGCCGTCGTATTCAAAGCCGCGCGTCGTCGGGTCGAGCGTGTGGAAGAGCTGGTTCTCCACCGAGACGTCGGAGCCCGTAAGCGCATTGAGCAACGTCGACTTGCCGACGTTCGTGTAGCCCGCGAGCGCCACGGTCGGCGTCTCGCTGCGCGTGCGCTCCTTGCGACGAGTCGCGCGCTGCTTGCCGAGATCCTTGAGCCTGCGTCGCAGCTGGTTGATGCGCTGGCGTGCCATCCGGCGGTCGGACTCGAGCTGCGACTCGCCGGGACCGCGCGTGCCGACTCCGCCGCCGAGGCGCTCGAGGTGCTGCCACATGCCGCGCATGCGCGGGAGGTTGTAGTCGAGCTGCGCGAGCTCGACCTGGAGCTTCCCCTCGGCGCTCGTCGCATGTTGGGCGAAGATGTCGAGGATCAGCTGGGTGCGATCGACGACGCGGGTGTTGAGTGCGTTCTCGAGGTACCGCTGCTGGGACGGGTCGAGCTCGCCGTCGACGATCACGCTCTCGGCGCCCGACTCCTTGAACCGCTCCTTGAGCTCCTCGAGCTTTCCTTTCCCGACGTACGTGCGCTGCGCCGGACGCGCGCGATGCTGCACGACGAAGCCGACCGGCTCGACGCCGGCGGTGCGCGCCAGCTCGTTGATCTCGGCGAGCTCCTCGTCGGGATCCGCACCCTGAGCCAGCACCGCGAGGACGAACCCGCGCTCGGGCTCCGGTGTACGTGGAATCATCGTCTTCGATTATGGCACTCGCCCAGCGCACCCTCGATCTGGTCAATATCGCCTCGGAGTCCCGGAACGAGGCCGAGCTGTGCAGCTACATCGAGGCAGCAGTGCCTCTACGGAAGGCCTTTTCGGACGGTGAATCGCTGCTCTACGCCAAGCGCGACGGGAAGCCGCTCGTGCTGCTCGCGGGGCACACCGACACGGTTCCCGCGCAGGGGAACCTGCCCGGCCGGATCGAGGACGGCGCAGTCGTCGGCCTCGGCGCGAGTGACATGAAGGGCGGGCTCGCGGTGATGATCGAGCTCGGACGTTGGGCGGCGGAGACGGAGCTCGCCTACGACCTCGCATTGCTCTTCTTCCCGCGGGAGGAGCTCGGCCCCGCCGAGAACCCGCTCCCCGGCGTCTTCGAGCGGACCGGTCTCGTGGACGAGGCACAGCTCGTGATCTGCCTCGAGCCGACGGACAACACGCTGCAGCTCGGCTGTCTCGGGAACCTCACCGCGCGCGCCGTGTTCGAGGGCAAATCGGCACACTCGGCGCGGCCGTGGCTCGGCGTCAACGCGATCAAGCTCGCCTTCGACGGCTTGCGCGAGGTGCTGGACGCCGAGCCGCGCGACGTCGACATCGACGGGCTCGTGTTCCGGGAGGTGATCTCTGTCACACAGCTGAACGCCGGTATCGCGTCCAATGTCATCCCCGCGCGGGCCGAGGCGATCGTCAACTTCCGCTACGCGCCGGACCGGACGCCCGAGTCGGCGGTCGCGCGCGTACGTGAGCTTGTGGGCGCCGATGTCGAGATCCTCGCCAACTCACCGCCCGCCCACGTCGCACTCCACTCGCCGCTCGTCGAGCGACTGCGCGCGCTCGGCGACCTCGAGGTGCAGCCCAAGCAGGCGTGGACGAACGTCGCCGACTTCGCGGCCCGGGGCCTCGACGCGATCAATCTCGGCCCGGGCGCGACCCGCTACGCCCACGCAGTCGACGAGCGTGTGGAGATCGCCGAGCTCGAACGGACCTACGAGACACTCCGGCGCTTCCTTGCCGGGTAGCGTTCGAGGCATGCGCCTCTCCCCCGTCCTCGCCGAGCTCGCGCAGTATCCCTTCGCCCGACTCGACGACTGGAAAGCGGAAGCGGCCGCGAGCGGGATCGAGCTGATCGACTTCGGCATGGGCGACCCGCGCGAGGTGACGCCTGCGTTCATCCGCAAAGCGCTGGCGGCGTCGATCGAGCCTGTCTCGTCGTACCCACGTGCGACGGGTCTGCCGGAGCTGCGGCAGGCGATCAGCGGCTGGATCGGCCGTCGGTTCGGCGTCTCGGTCGATCCGTCGACGGAGATCGTGCCGACGCTCGGCTCGAAGGAGGCGATCTACTCCTTCGCCCAGCTTGCGCTCTCCGAGAAGCGCCTCGTCGCGATCCCCGAGCCTGCATACCCCGTCTACGAGCGCGGCGCGCTGTTCGCGGGCGGCTCCGTCACGACCCTGCCGCTGAAGGAAGAGAACGGCTGGCTGCCCGACCTCGACGCGTTCGACGCGTGGGACGAGATCGCGCTCTTCTGGGTCTGCTATCCCAACAACCCAACCGGCGCCGTCGCGTCGCTCTCGTTCTACGAAGAGCTCGCCGCGCGCGCCCGCGAGCACGGCTTCCTCCTCTGCTCGGACGAGGCGTACTCGGAGCTGTGGTTCGACGAACCGCCGGTCTCTGCGCTCCAGGTCGAGGACCGCACGAACGTCGTCGTGTTCAACACACTCTCGAAGCGCTCGTCGATGACCGGATACCGCTCCGGTTTCGTCTGCGCGCCGCCGGAGATCGGGGACGCCCTGCGCAGCTTCCGTCCGACGGTCGGGACCGCGCCGCAGGAGTTCGTCCAGCGAGCATCCGTCGCAGCGTGGTCGGACGACCGGCACGTCGAGGACGTACGTGCGCTGTACCGCCGCAAGCGCGAGACGCTGCTGCTCGCGCTCGAAGGGCGCGGGGTGCGCCTTGCGGGATCCGAGGCGACCTTTTATCTGTGGCTCGACGTCGGCGGCCCGTCGGAGGAGTTCGCGCGGCGGCTGCTCGGGCACGGTGTCGTGGTGGCTCCGGGGTCGTTCTTCGGCGACGCCGGGGAGGGCTACGTCCGCCTTGCGCTCGTGCCGACGCAGGAACAGTGCGAACGGGCGGCGACGATCTTGCGGGAGGTCCTGTGAGCACCGCCGACATCATCGCCGCGCTCGATCGGGGAGAGGTGCGCGTCGCCGAGCCGGACGGGGACGGCTGGCGCGTCAACAGCGACGTCCAGGCGGCGATCCTCGACTACTTCCGCGAGCAGCAGCTGGAGCCGCGCGAGGTCGGTCCGTTCGAGTACCACGACAAGATCCCGCTCAAGAACGGCTACGAGCGACTCGGTGTGCGGGTCGTGCCGCCGGCGACCGCGCGCTACGGCGCGTTCCTCTCGCGCGGTGTCGTGCTCATGCCGTCGTACGTCAACATCGGCGCGTGGGTCGGCCCGAACACGATGGTCGATACGTGGGCGACCGTCGGCTCCGGTGCGCAGATCGGGGCCAACGTCCATCTCGCCGGTGGGGTCGGCATCGGCGGTGTCCTCGAACCGCCAGGCGCCCGCCCCGTGATCGTCGAGGACGGCGCCTTCATCGGCTCGCGCTGCATCATCGTCGAAGGGGTACGCATCGGCCGCGAGGCGGTACTCGCTCCGAACGTGACCCTGACCGCGAGTGTCCCGATCATCGACGTCACGGGCGACGAGCCCGTCGAGCGCCGCGGTTACGTGCCCCCGCGCGCGATCGTCGTGCCCGGAACGCGACCGAAGGACTTCCCGGCCGGCACGTACCACCTCGCCTGCGCGCTGATCATCGGCACGCGCAGTGAGTCGACCGATCTCAAGACGTCACTGAACGACGCCCTGCGCGAGCACGGCATCGGTGCCTAGAAAACGGCGCGGCAGCGGTGTCTGACACCTCTTCGAACGCGCGCACGCAGACCGGGCTGCCACGAGGTGTCAGACACCTTTAGGGGTCGGGCTGGACGCGTACGGCAGGGCCCGTCAAGAATGCGCGATCGCCCTCGAAGCGCACCGCAAGCTCGCCGCCCGGGAAGCGGACCGTCACCGGCGAGCGGCCGAAGGCGGCTGCGATCGCGACCGCACTCGATCCGGACGCCGCCGTCTCTCCCGCGCCCCGCTCCCAGACGCGGGCCTCGATCGCTCCGTCGGGGGCGAGACGCGCGACCTGCACGTTTGTACGCCTCGGGAACCGCTCGTGCACCTCGAGCATCGGCCCGATCTGGTGGAGATCCGCGGGATCGCCCTCGACAACCGCGTGCGGGTTGCCGACATCGACCGCGATGAAGCCGATGCCCTCGATCTCCTCGCGCTCCGACACGACGACCTCCCCCATGTCTTGTTCGACGAGCGTACCGCCGAGCATGCGTGCCTGGACGTCGCGTGGACCGACACGCACAGTCACATGATCCGCGCCCGTCCGCTCGGTGAGCCAGCAGGCCGCGATGCGCGTTCCGTTTCCCGACATCTCGGCGCGCGAGCCGTCGGGGTTCCAGATCGCAATCTCGATCCAGTCCTCGCCGCAGCGGAAGACCTCGAGGATCCCGTCGGCGTCGCCGACCGTCGCTCGCACCGCGCCCGGAGTCAGCGACTCCTCAGTGACCAGATAGATGTTGCCGTTCGCGTCCCAGCGCGATGATCTCATCGGCGACCTCCGCCGCAGGCCGATTCCCGTCGAGCCTAACGACCCCGGGCATTTTTCGCAGCCACTTTCGCTGATAGCGCGCAAGCCGGCGCGTTGCTCGTGTCACGGCGACGATCGCCTCGTCCTCAGGCAGCGTCGCGAACTGCTCGAGGCCCAGCACCTTGCTCGCCGTGTCGGAGAGAGGCTGCGCCCAGGCCGCTCGGGCTTCTTCAACAGCACCCGCCTCAGCCATCGCGCGCGTCCTGGCATCGATGCGCCTGTCCAGCTCCTCAACCGCTAGGTCGAGGGCAATGATCGTCGTCGGAAGGCGCGTGTCCTCCGTCCACAGCCGGTCGTGCTCAGGCGCGAGCGAGTGGCCGGCGTCGGCCAGCTCGAGCGCCCGGACGACACGTTTCCGATCGTTTGCGTGCACCCGCGTCGCGGCCGCCGCATCGTGCTCAGCGAGTACGGCGTGCGCAGCCTCAGGTCCGAGGCGGTCGTACTCGTCCTGCCAGAACAGGCGCCGACCTGGCGTCGCCGGCGGCGGCAGCTCGAGCGACGACAGCGCGGCTCGGAAGTACAGCCCTGTCCCGCCGACGACGAGCGGCACATCGGTCTCCTCGATCGCAGCGTGCGCAAGCCGCTGGTATGCGCCGACCGACACGTCGTCGCTCAGCGGGACGACCCCGACGAGCCGCGCGGGATAGCTCGGCGCCGCTGTGATCACCGGCAGCCCCTCGTAGAGCGCGGCCGAGTCCGCGGAGATGACCTCTGCGCCGAGACGCTCGCGCAGAATGCCCGCGACCGCGCTCTTCCCGGACGCGGTCGGCCCGAAGAGCCCGACGACGCTCTTAGGCGCGTGCAGGCTCTTTGAAGCCATGCGCGAGCTCATCAGAACTCTGCGGACGTTCGAACGGACGATCTTCCTCGGGATGGGCCGAGCGCCATTCCTTGAACCACGACACGGCCTTCGGAATGCCTTCGTCCAGCGAGGTTGTCGGCGACCAGCCCAGCACATCGTGAGCCTTACGGACATCCGCGACGTAGTGCGTGACCTCGCCGAGCAGGGACGGTGCGATCGTCACGTTCGGTTCGACGCCGAGCTGCTCCGCGATCAGCTCGGCCGCACGAACGAGCGTGTTCCCCTGGCCGTAGGCGAGGTTGACCGTCTCGTTGCCCGCGCGGCCTTCAGCGAGTGCATAGACACCACGCGCGATTCCGTCGACGCAATCGTCGACGTAGGTGAAGTCGAGGACCTTCTGGTCGCCGCCGAAGATCGTGATCGGCTCGCCGCGCGAGAGCTGATGCATCCACAGCGGGAGCACGCGGTCCATCCGCCAGAGATCGCTGTCGTAGCGGCCGTAGACGTTCGAGAACCGGAAGACGAGATAGTTCAGCCCGTAGCAACGCGCGTACGAGTAGATGAACGCCTCGCTCGCGATCTTCGACGCTGAGTACGGGCTCTCGGTGAAGGCGAAGTCTGCAGCCTCCTCGGCGTACTCCTCGAAACGGTGCACGTCGCCGTACACTTCGCGCGTCGACGAGAAGACGATCGGCAGGTTCTTCCCGCGCGCGAACTCGAGCACGTTGAAGGTCATGATCGTGTTTTCCAGAGCGCGGTGCGGCTGGCGCACGAGCTGGTGCACCTTCGCGTGCGCGGCCATGTGCACGACCAGGTCGACGTCGGGGTACTCGACGCCGTTGATGCCGCCCGGGAACGCCGAATAGTGGCCGGCGAGATCTTGCAAAAGCGTGGGGAAGGCATCGCCGACCCAGGCGTTCGGGCGCTTGTCGACGCCGAAGACCTGGTGCCCGTCCTCGAGCAGGCGGAGCGCAAGGTTCGTGCCGATCTGACCGGAGGAGCCTGTAACGAGGATGCGCATCGCCCTAATCCTGACGGATGGATGTGATGGAGCCGTTAGACACCGAGTTAGACAACGATCAGGGCATTCTGGACGCCCCGCAGGGTCGTCGAGGTGGCGCTCTCGATCAGCACATCGACGAGTTCGCCTGCCTGAGCCTCGCCCGTGAAGTTGACCATCGTGTTCCGCCGGGTGCGGCCGCGGAGGAGCGACTCGTCGGTGCGCGAGGCTCCCTCGACGAGCACCTCTTCGATGCGGCCAACACGGGCGGCGTTCCGCTCGCGCGCTCCGCGCTGCACGGCCTCGACCAGCCGTTCCATGCGCTCGATCTTCAGCTCGTGCGGCACCTGACCGGGCATCGATGCAGCCTCGGTGCCCGCGCGCGGCGAGTAGACGAAGGTGAAGGCGCTGTCGTAGCGCACCTCCTCCACCACCTCGAGCGTCTGGCGGAAGTCGTCCTCGGTCTCGCCTGGGAAGCCGACGATGATGTCGGTCCCGAAGGCGAGGTCGGGGATCGCAGCGCGCATCTTGTCGGCGAGCGCGACGTAGCGCTCGCGCGTGTAGGTGCGGCGCATCGCCTTCAACAGGCGTGACGAGCCGGACTGCAGCGGCAGATGTACGTGCTCGCAGACCGACGCACATTCGGCCATCGCAGCGATCACGGGCTCGCGAAAATCTTTCGGGTGCGGGCTTGTGAAGCGGATGCGCTCGATGCCGTCGACAGCGTCGCAGGCGCGCAGCAGCTCGCCGAACTCTGTGTCGATGCCGGGCAGCAGGTCGCGGCCCCACGAGTTGACGTTCTGCCCGAGGAGCGTCAGCTCCCTGACGCCCTGATCCGCGAGGCGCCGCACCTCGGCGAGGATCTCGCCGGGCCGGCGGCTCTGCTCGCGACCGCGGACCGCCGGCACGATGCAGTACGAGCACTTGGAGTTGCAGCCCATCGAGACCTGCACCCACGCCTGGAACGAGCGCTCGTTGTGCATCGGCAGCTCGGCGGCGAAGTCGCGGTCGTCGAGACCGAAGCGTCCGCGCGCGACTCCCTCTCCGCCGGCACCCAGCCAATCGCCGAGGTGGGCGATCGAACCGGGACCGAACGCGACGTCCACGGCCGGGTAGAGCTCGAAGATGCGCTCGCGCTGCGCTTCGGCGTAGCACCCGCCAACCGCGATCACGCGCTCAGGATGCTCGCGTTTGCGCGCCGCGGCTTCGCCCAGGTACGCCGCAAGCTTCGTGTCGGGCTTCTCGCGGATCGTGCACGTGTTGAAGACAACGACGTCGGCGTCGTCTGCCGACACCGCCTCACCGAGGCCGAGCTCTTCCAACATGCCCTTGATCCGCTCGCTGTCGTGAGCGTTCATCTGACAACCGAACGTTGTGACGTGGTACCGGCGCACCGCCGCCACAGGGTACCGGGCGTTAGGAAGATCGAACCTCTCGAACCGGTTCGGCCTGCAGGTCACGTGCGATGCGATGTGCCGGGCACCGCCGAATGAGGTTCAGCCCGCGGAGCGAACCAGGCTCAGGCTGCGTCGAGCCGCTCGACCGCAGCTCCGTTTCGGCGCTGGTCCTGCTTGTTCGACGCGACGTCGACGGCACGGCTCTCTCGGATCACCGTGACCTTGATCTGACCCGGGTACTCCAGGTGCTCTTCGATCTCGCGCGCGATCTCGTGGGAGAGGAGGACAGCGCCGTCGTCGTCGATTTCGTGCGGCTTCACGAGCACGCGGATCTCGCGACCGGCCTGCAGCGCGTAGACCTTCTCGACGCCGGGGTGGTTGGCAGCGAGCTTCTCGAGCGACTCGAGCCGCTTGACGTAGTGCTCGAGACCCTCGCCACGCGCGCCGGGCCGCGACGCCGAGATGGCGTCCGCGGCGATCAGCAGCACCGCCTCGACCGTCTGCGGTTGCACTTCGTAGTGGTGCGCCTCGATCGCATGGCAGACCGCAGGGCTCTCGCCGTGGCGGCGCGCGAGCTGCGTCGAGATCTGCGCATGCGAGCCCTCGACCTCGTGTGTCATCGCCTTTCCCAAGTCGTGGAGCAGGGCAGCGCGCTTGGCCGTCTTCACCGACGCCTCGACCTCTGCCGCCATCAGCCCCGCGAGCTGAACCACCTCGAGCGTGTGCTTGAGGACGTTCTGGCCGTAGCTCGTGCGGTAGCGCAGCCGGCCGAGGATCTTCACGAGCTCCTCGTTGAACTCACCACAGTTCGCCTCGAACACCGCCTGCTCGCCGGCCTGCCGGATGTGCTCGTCGAGCTCGGCTTTCGAGAGGTAGTACATCTCCTCGATGCGGGTCGGATGGATGCGCCCGTCCTCGATCAGCTTCAGCAACGTCATGCGCGCGATTTCGCGGCGAATGCCGTCGAACGACGAGAGCACGACGGCGTTCGGCGTGTCGTCGATGATGAAGTCGACGCCGGTGAGGTGCTCGAGCGAGCGAATGTTGCGCCCCTCCCGGCCGATGATGCGGCCCTTCATGTCGTCGGACGGCAGCTCGACGAGCGTCACCGTCGTCTCTGCCGCTGCGCTGGCGGCGACGCGCTGCAGCGCGTCGGCGACGAGATTGCGTGCGCGCCGCTTCGCTTCCGCCGCGGCCTCTTCCTCCATCTGGCGGACGCGCCCCGCCAGTTCGTGCCGTACCTGCTCCTGCGACTCGTCGAGGATCCGCTGTCGGGCCTCGCCGCTCGTCATGCCGGCGATCCGCTCGAGCTCCCGCCTGTGCGTCTCCTTCAACTCCTTCATGTCGTCTTGGAGCTGCCGGAGGTGAACCTCGCGGTCGGAGACGCCCTGCTCCCGGCGGATCAGCTCTGTGAGCTTCCGGTCGATGTCGTCTTCCTTCGCGATCACGCGCTCCTCGATCTTCACCACCTCGTCGCGCCGTTCGCGGAGCTCCGCCTCGAGCTCGCCGCGGAGCTTGACCGCCTGCTCGCGCGCCTCGATCCCTGCCTCCCGGCGGGTCGCTTCCGCGTCGCGCTTGCCTTCGGCGAGGAGCAGGTTCCGCTCGCGGCGCGCCGCGTCGAGACGCGGGCCGGCCACCAGGCGCAGGGCGACGAACGTGCCGGCGGCTCCGGCGACGACTGCGATGACTGCCACGACGACGAGCATGGGCGCTCCTACGGGCTATGCCCGCACGACGCATGTCCGCCGCTTGACGCTACCGGCGCCGCCGCTGCTTCTTGACAGCCGGCGCGCCGCTCCGATCTCGGGTCAGGTTCGCTGGTTGAAGAGGCGCAGAGTTGACGTGCGCTGAGGCTGGTGCCTGTGGGATCGAAGTGTCAGGAAGGGATTCAAGAAGCGTAAGAGATCAGCGGAATCTGCGTTGTGCAGGCAAAATGGAAGTGAATAGAAGGTGAACTCTACAACCCCGACTGCTCACTCCGCAATGTGGATTCCGAGGGCGGTCTCCAGCGCATCCTCCCCGAAGCCCTTCCGGGCAAGCTGGGCGCCCGTCTTCGCGGTGCGCCCGAGCCGGTCCACCAGCACCGCCGCGCGCTCTCCCTCCGGCACTAACCCCCCGATTGCCTCGGCCACCGCCTCGGCCGCGACCCCGTGCTCGGCCAGGTCGTGCCGGATCCACTCGTCCCCATAGCCACGGGCCGCCAGAGCCCCCGCCCGGGCGCCGGCGAACCGTTCGTCGTCGACATAGCCGACGCGCTCGAGCGTCTCGAGCGCGTCGTGTCGCCGGTCCTCGTCGATTCCGGCGCGCGCCAGCCGTTCTTCGACCTCTCGTCGTGAGAGGTCGCGATGCCGCAGCGCACGCGCCGCGATCTCGATCGGATCGTCGTCTGTCAAGGCGCTACGCGGCCGCGGTCTCCTTCTCCGCTTCTTCCTCGTCGAGCACCGGGATCACCTCGGTGGGCACCTCACCCTGCGGCAGGAGCCGCGCCGAGATCACCTGCGTTTCGGAAGCGCCAGCCTGGATCTCGCGCAGGATCGCCTGCACGACGTCCGGGTGCTCCCGGAGGAACGCGGTGGCGTTCTGGCGGCCCTGGCCGAGGCGCTCGTCGCCGTAGGAGAAGTACGAGCCGGATTTCTGGACGACCTTCCGCTCGAGCCCAACCTCCAGCACCGAGCCTTCCCAAGAGATGCCGTCGCCGTAGATGATGTCGAACTCGGCCTGCTTGAACGGCGGCGCGACCTTGTTCTTGACCACCTTCACGCGGACGCGGTTACCGATCGCCTCGACACCTTCCTTCAGCGTCTCGATGCGCCGGATGTCGAGCCGGACCGACGCGTAGAAGCGGAGCGCGCGCCCGCCGGACGTCGTTTCCGGGCTGCCGAACATGACGCCGATCTTCTCGCGCAGCTGGTTCGTGAACAGGCAGATCGTGTCGGTCTGGTGGAGTGTGCCGTTCAGCTTGCGCAGCGCCTGGCTCATCAGACGTGCCTGGAGGCCGACGTGGGAGTCGCCCATCTCGCCCTCGATCTCTGCCTTCGGCGTCAGCGCCGCGACAGAGTCGATCGCGACGACGGCGAGCGCGCCGGAGCGCACGAGCAGCTCGCAGATCTCGAGCGCCTGCTCCCCCGTGTCGGGCTGGGAGACGAGCAGCTCGTCCATGTTGACGCCGATCCGCTTGGCGTACGCCGGGTCCATCGCGTGCTCCGCGTCGATGAAGGCGCAGATCCCGCCGCGGCGCTGCGCCTCGGCGATCACGTGATAGACGAGGGTCGTCTTGCCGGACGACTCCGGTCCGTACACCTCGCAGACCCGGCCGCGCGGAAGCCCGCCGACGCCGAGCGCGATGTCGAGCGATAGCGATCCCGTCGAGACCGCGCCGATCGCGACCTGGGCTGCGTCGTTCATCTTCATCACGGCGCCCTTGCCGAACTGGCGCTCGATTTGTCCAAGCGCCGTATCCAGTGCTTGCTCGCGATCCATCTTTCTACCGACCTCCTAGGGCTGCCGTTTCCAGTGCGTCGTACCTCGCCCCTCTGTTTCCAGCAGGGCCGCGGCCGAGCGAAGAACGGTAGAGGGCCGACCGGACGACATTGATCGAACGTATGTTCCCCACCTCCGGTGAGAGTCCTGCCCGCTCCCTGAAGCGCAAAACAGTGACGTGCGAGAGCCACGGCCGACGCTCAGAGCGGTAGACACCGCGCCGTTCCAACCGCTCCGCCAGGTCCTCCGCCAGCGCGGTCGCGGCCCCGCCCACATCCTCGAGGACGATCATCCCGACGCTCCTCGTCTCGCGGTAACGCACGGGCCGCAGCTCGATCGGCTCCGCCACGGAGGAAGCTCCCCGGAGCTCGCCCATGATCGCCGGCACCTCCGCGGCGGGCCGGGAGCCGAGAAAGGCGAGCGTGACGTGCAGGTTCTCCCGGGGGACGATCCGCCCGCCCCGCAGGTTGACCTCCTGCCAGGCGGCGAGGTCGTCGATCGTCTCGTCGGGCAGCTGGAGCGCGCAGAAGAGCCGGAGCCGTTCATCGCTCACGACGCTACCCGGTGATCTCCCTCACGTCTGTGACGTGTTTGTGATTTTTGTCGTTGTCACGACTGTGTGACGAGTCTGCGCACGAGGTGCAGGGCCGCCACGGCCGCGCGCCCGCGGATCGTCGCGCGATCGCCCGGAAAGTCGAAGCGCAGGTGCCTCTCCCCCATCGGCCCGCTCGCGTGCAGGTAGACGAGCCCGACAGGCTTCTCCTCCGTGCCGCCCCCAGGCCCGGCGACGCCGGTCACGGACACGGCCACGTCGGCGCCCAGCCGTTCGCGCGCGCCGCGTGCCATCGCGGCCGCGGTCTCCGCCGACACGGCGCCGTGCTGGCGCAGCACCTCCTCCGGAACGCCGAGCTCTGCGATCTTCACGCCGTCCGCGTACGCCACGATCCCGCCGACGAAGACGTCGCTCGAGCCGGGCACGTCGGTCAGGCGCGCGGAGACGAGCCCGCCGGTGCACGACTCCGCGGTCGCAAGCCTCAGGCCACGCTCACGAAGCAACGAGAGGACGAGCTCGGCCGTGCCGGTCTCCTCGCGCGAGAAGAGGTGGCGACTCTCGAGCCCGGCTTCGAGCTCGGCCGCCCGCGCCTCGGCGCCCGGCTGGACGAAGAGGTCGACGTGCAGCTCGAAGTCGCGCGCGCAGATCGTCACGTCGACGCCGCTACCGTCGCCGCCCGCGGCGGCCAGCGCCTGTGCGACCTCCGACTCCGACGCGCCGTAGAACCGCATCACTCTTCGCTCGGGCGCGTGTGCACGTGCGAGCACCCGGCGCATCGGCTCCGTCTCCAGAACACGCGGCCACAACGTCTGCAGCTCGCGCGGCGGACCGGGCAGCGCGACGGCCACCCGCTCCCCCACCTCGAGCACGATGGCCGGCGCGGTCCCCGCGAGCCCGACGACCAACGCGCCGTCGGGAATCGTCGCCTGCTTGCGCACGCCGTGCTCGAAGTCCGCATAGGGGCGGTTCAACCGGCTTGCGACAGAGCGCGAAATCTCCTCGATCCGCACGGCGAGCTCCTCGTCGGTATGCAAGCCGACGCCCGCGGCGCGTGCGAGCAGCTCGATCGTGCGGTCGTCGTGTGTCGGCCCAAGCCCGCCTGAGACGACGAGCAGCTCGTGCGCGAGACCTCCGCGCAGCGCAGCTTCGAGATCGGCCGGCTCATCACCGACAACCGTGATACGCGCCGGGTCGATCCCGAGCCGGAGGAGCGACGCCGCGAGAAACGGCCCATTGCGATCCTGCCGGTCGCCGCGCACGAGCTCCGAGCCCGACGCGACGATCGCTGCTCGACTCACTACGCGGGGCGCCAACCGGTGGGCGTGACGATGATCACCTTGGGCTTCCCGCCCGGGACGCGCACGAGCTTGCCGCGCACCTCGATGCGCAGGTTCTCGGGTGTGTCGATCTGCACCCACAGCTTGCGACCGCGGATCGCCCGCGGCGGATCGCCCTTCGCGATCGTGCCGTCGAAGACGGTGTTGCCGGTCGCGGAACCCACACGCGCCGTGAGATGCGTCGTTCCGCGGAGTGGCGTGACCATGAGCAGCGGCGCGACGGCGCCCGTGCGGGGCGCGACGGGGGGTGTCGCGCGCTTGGCCGGAGTCGGCTTGCCACCCACCTTCCACGCGGAGATGACGATGACAGTCAGGATCGCGATAGCGGCCAGCGCGACGAGCACGACGTTTGTCTCGATCCGGTGGTTCCGCTTCTGCGGGCGCGCCGCCGATCGTCGCGCGCGTGCCTCTGTCTGCTCCTCGCCGATGACGAAGCGCGAGTTGTACTCGTCGACGTAGAGCTGCCCGTCGAGGCCGAGGTACTCCGCGTAGGTGCGCAGGAAGCCCTTGACGTACGTCTCGGCCGGGAGCACCTCGAAGCGCTCCTCCTCGAGCGCGCGGAGGTACTTGCCACGGATTTTGGTGGCCAGCTCCGCCTGCGCAAACTCGATACCACGCCGGACGCGAGCCTCGCGGAGGCTGTTGCCGATCTCGAACAAGGCCCGCCAAGGGTAGCGCCGTTACTGCGCGGCGCGCAATCCGCCGTAAATCGCCAGCGCGATCGCGCCGGTAGCCGCGCAGTAGAGGCCCGCCCAGGCCAGGCGCGCGCTCCAGCGGCCGCTGGGCGCATAGACGCTGCGCGCGCGCGCCAAGCGGGCCCGGCGGGCAGACACGAGAGCCGTGAGCGCGAACAGCCACGCGAGCGGAACCGCCACGTAAAGCGACTGGAGCAACTGCACACCCTTCAGGTACTGCGCGAGGGCGACGTCCACCGGAATCGCCAGCACCGCCAGGGCGCCGAAGACTGCCGCGGCACGCCCGCCGCGGGCTCTACTGCTTGACATACGGCCGGCCCGCGGCCGCAGGGCCGATCGAGCGTCCGATCACGCCCGCGACGGCGATCAGCGTGAGCAGATACGGCAGCGCCTGGAAGAGCGTGCCCCATTGGTTTCCGTATGCGCTTGGCAGCCGGTCGGCGAGCGCACTCGAGAATCCGAACAGCAGCGCTGCGCAGTAGGTCGGGAACGGGCGCCACTTGCCGAAGACGAGCGCCGCGAGCCCGATGAACCCGGTGCCGTTGGTCATCCCCTCGTTGAACGAGTGGACGAAACCGATCGAGAGATACGCGCCGCCCATCGCGGCGATCGCGCCGGACCCGATCACGGCCAGGTAACGCACCTTGTAGACGGAGATGCCGACGGTGTCGGCGGCACGCGGATGCTCGCCGACCGCGCGCAGGCGCAGTCCGTACGGCGTGCGGAACACGAAGACGTACGTCGCGATGAGCAGCACGAAGGAGAGCCAGATCATCAGGTTCAGCTGGCCGATGATCGGACCGATGAAGTACCAGTTCTGCAGGAACGACAGGTGCACGTCGGGGATGCCGAAGTCGGGAACGTTGCCCGGCGTTCCCGTGTCGCCGTACTTGTCGATGAAGAGATAGCCGGTGATCCCGAGCGCGAGGAAGTTGATTGCGGTGCCCGAGATGATCTGGTCGACCTTCAGGTGGATCGCCCACACCGCGTGGATCGCCGCGAGCGCCATCCCCGCGAGCGCGGCGCAGATCACCCCGACCACCCACGCCCAGCCGCCGGCCCACGGGTGCGCCCAGACGGCGCCCCAGATCCCGAAGAACGCGCCGGTCAGGAGCATCCCTTCGAGCGCAACGTTGATCACTCCGCTGCGCTCGCAGAAGAGGCCGCCGATCGCCGCGAACGTGAGCGGCGTCGCGTACCGAAGCGTCGCTGCGCCGAGCGCGCTCCAGACGACAACCTGGTCGAGGTGCGCGGTCGACGAGCGCGTGGCGACGACGCCGAGCACGATCCCGAGGATCCCGGCTGCGACGGCCCCTCCCCCGACGCGCCGCTGCTCGCGTGACCACGTCCAGATCCCGATCGCGATCGCGACGATCCCGATCGCGATCGGCAGCACGGCCGTGCGCGACGCGAGCGGCGGCAGCGCGAGCCAGAACGCGAGCGCCCCGAGCGCGATGCCGAAGAAGCCGACCGTCTTCGGATGGGTCCACTGGACACCGCCGATGCGGGTTGTGATCGCGGTCATGCGCGCCTCCGCCGCTTCAGCCAGACCCACACGCCGCCGAGGTTCAACCCGACGAAGAGGATGACGAGCCCCTGGATGATCGTGGTCAGGTTGCCGGCAAGGTCGGGACGGAAGATCGCCGGGTCCAGCTGCCGCCCGGAGGTGCCGTTGATCAGCGCGCCGAACAGCAACGACGCCATCCCGACGCCGAGTGCCGTGTTGCGCCCGAGCAGCGCGGCGGCGAGGCCGATGAAGCCGATCTGGTTGGCGTGGATGTCGTTCTCCCCGATGCGGTACTCCCAGCCCGTGATGTCGATGGCGCCCGCGAGGCCGGCGAACGAGCCAGAGATCGCCATCGCGAGAAAGTAGTTGCGCGCGACCGAGATGCCGCCGTAGCGCGCCGCCTCGGGGTTGAACCCGACCGCGCGCACCTCGTAGCCGAGCGTCGTGCGGTTGATGATGATCCAGTAGACGACCAGCATCGCGACCGCGATGAAGATGCCGACCGACAGGCCCTGCAGCAGCTTGAGGCCCCAGAAGACCGGCAGCTTCGCGCTCTCGACGATGTCGTTGGAGATCGGAATCGACACCTGCGAGCCCTGCAGCGGGCCGCCCTGGCCGAAGAGGTACGACCCGACCCAGATCGAGATCCAGTTGAGCATGATCGTCGAGATCACCTCATGCGCCCCGACGGTTGCCTTGAGGATTCCGGCGATGCCGGCATAGGCAGCCCCCGCCAGGGCGCCGATCACGAGCACCAGCGGGATGTGCAGCCACGGACTGAGGCCGCCGAAGGACGTACCGATCCACACCGCAAAAATCGTCCCGGCGAAGTACTGGCCCTGGCCGCCGATGTTGAACATGCCGCAGCGGAACGCGAATGCCACCGCAAGGGCGGTCAGGATGATCGGCGAGGTCACAAGCAGCGTCTGCTGGAGGTTCTGCGCCGCGACCGACGCCGTGTCCCACGGGAACCACATATGCGACGTCGAGAACGGGACACGCGCCGAGTAGTTGCCGACATGGAAGAACCAATTCAGGCCGGTTCCGTTCCAGATCGCGTGGTAGACCTTGATCGGATTCTTGCCGGTGAGCGCCACGACGAGGCCGCCCATCAGGAACGCGACGAGCGTCGTGATCAGCGGCGCGATGATCCCGGAGAGACCGTCGAACCGCGAGGCGAAGTGCATCGACGGCGGCGGGATCACGCCCGGCTCGAGCGGCGCCTGCGGGACTTCGTCCTGTGAGGCCGGCAGCTCGACCGACTCGTCGACGCGTTTTTCGCCGTCGTCGGTCATTCTTTCGCTCCGTCGAGCCTACGCTTCACGCGACCTCCTCCGCGCGCCCGCCGCCGGTCATCGCGAAGCCGAGCTCTTCCTCGGTCGCAGTCGGCGGGAACTCGCCGGCGATGCGCCCCTCGTAGATGACGAGGATGCGGTCGGAGAGCGAGAGGATCTCCTCGAGCTCGAGTGAGACAAGGAAGATGGCGCGGCCCGCGTCGCGCTGCTCGAGCAGGCGGCCGTGCACGAACTCGATCGCGCCGACGTCGAGGCCGCGTGTCGGCTGCGCGGCGATCAGCACCTTCGGATCGCCGTCGATCTCACGCGCGAGGACGACCTTCTGCTGGTTGCCGCCGGAGAGCGCCGCCGCGAGCGTCGTCGGCGTCCCGCCGCGCACGTCGAACTCCTTCAGCAACCTGCGGGCCCGGGCCGTCATCGCGCTCAGGTTCAGAAATCCGCGGTTCGAGTTCGGAGGCTGGCGATACGCGTGCAGCGCGAGGTTCTCGGTCAGCGTGAACGGCAGCACGAGGCCGCGCAGATGGCGGTCCTCCGGAATGTGCCCGATGCCGGCGTCGAGCGCTTGCTTCGCCTTCGCGTGTGTCAGGTCATGCCCGTCGACGACGATCCGGCCCGACTTCACGTGGCGCAGGCCGGCGATCGCGTCGATCAGCTCGCTCTGGCCGTTCGCGTCAACGCCCGCAAGACCGAGGATCTCGCCGCCACGCACGGTGAAGCTGACACCGCGCACAGTCTCGAGTCCACGGTCGTCGATCACCGTCAGGTCTTCGACCTCGAGCAACGGGTCGCCCGGGTGTCCCGGCTTCTTCTCGACCCGCAGGAGCACCTCTCGCCCGACCATCATCCGCGCGAGGCTCTCCTCGGTCGCTCCCGCAGCCGGAATCGTGTCGACCCTGACGCCGCGGCGCAGCGTCGTGATGCGGTCGGCGACCTCGAGCACTTCGTTCAGCTTGTGCGAGATGAAGATGATCGACTTTCCTTGCGACTTCAGCGAGTCGAGGATCTCGAACAGCTCCTTCGCCTCCTGCGGCGTCAGCACCGCGGTCGGCTCGTCGAGGATCAGGATCTCCGCGCCGCGGTAGAGCGCTTTCAAGATCTCGACGCGCTGCTGCTGACCGACGCTGATCCTGTCGACGCGCGCATCCGGGTCGACGAGCAGGCCGTAGCGCTCCGACAGCTCGCGCACGCGCTTGCGGGCTGCGTCGTAGTCGAGCAGGACGCCGGCGCGTCGGGGTTCCGTCGCGAGCACGATGTTCTCGGCCACGGTCATCACGGGGATCAACATGAAGTGCTGATGCACCATCCCGATCCCGTGCTCGATCGCAGCTCTCGTCGAGCCGAGCTCGATCGGCTTCCCGCGGAGCAGGATTTCACCCTCGTCAGGTGTGTAGAGCCCATAGAGGATGTTCATCAGTGTCGACTTGCCGGCGCCGTTCTCTCCCAGGAGCGCGTGGACCTCGCCGCTGCGCAGGTCGAAGTTCACGTTGTCGTTGGCGAGCACCCCCGGGAACCGCTTCGTGATCCCGCGGAGCTCGAGGAGAGGCGCCTCAGCCATCGGGCGATCCTACCCCGAAGGGCGAACGCCGCTCGCCAGCTGTTGCGAGGCTGCACGCGCGCGCACGGCGATGTCGGCCGAGATGCGCGGGTCGAGATGGCGCAAGCCGATCGCGCCGCTCGCGGCATCGAACACGATGTCCTCACCCCCGCGATAGACGCCGGCGATTGCGTCCTGGACGATGACGCCGATCGGAACCGAAGGCAGCTGGAAGTCCGAGACCCGCAATCCGATGCGGTTCTGTTGATCTGCGCCGGCGATCGCCGCGTCGGCGCACAGGCCGCCGTGTGCCATCACCGCGACCGCACCCCGCGCGATCGCGCCGAGCGCGGCCTCCTTGCACGAAGCCGGGAGATCCTGCGACCACGCGCGCAGGACCGTCGTTCCCGGTCGCACGTCCTGAGCGCCTCGCGCGAACGCGGCCGCCAGCGAACGCTCCTCGGGCCCAGCCCAGGCAACGCGCGCATCCGCTCCTCCCTGCTCCGTCGCAAGGAGGCCGGCGACGACTCCGCCGAGCAGCGCGGCCTGCTCGTCGTTCAGCACGAGACCGACGAGGTTCGGACGGTGGTGACCGCTGGAAGACGCTCCAACGAGCGCGAAATGCGACGTCGGGTTCGCGGCAGCCGCCGCGGCGACCATCGCAGCATCGGCGACCTCGGCGGACACGAGCACCAGCGGGTCCTCCGCCACCTGTTCGAGCGTGCCGTGCTCGGGCACGGCGCCCGGGACGCGCACCTCGAGCGGGCCCACGACGCCGACATGCAGCCCGCTTCGTGCCGGCGCGGGCTTTGCAGCCCTCGCGGGCGTGGTCGTCGTCGTGTGGGGCGCGCCGCCGCACCCTGCTGCAGTCGCCGCGCAGAGCAGTGCGAGCGCGATGAGAGCCGCCCTCATCCGCATTCCTCCCAAAATAGACAGGGCGGGCCTCGGCGGCCCGCCCCGTGTGCATCGTCCTGCCGTTTCCGCCTACTTGACGGTGGCGGGGATCCCTCTGACCTTGCCGGCCTTCAGCAGCTTGAACTGCGCTGCGACTGCCGTCTTGATCGACGCCGGCGTCTTCGAGCTCCACTTGCCGTAGCCCACGCCGTTGACCTTTGCACTGAAGACGACGTTCTTGCCGCCCTTCAGCGTGCCCGCCTTCGCCGAGGTGATCGCCGTGTGGACGGCCACGTCGACCTTCTTGAGGGCGCTCGTCAGGACCCACGAACCGAGGTAGCCCTGGTCGGCGTCGACGCCGATGCCGAACATGCCCTTCGAGTGCGCGGCGTCGAGGACGCCGAGACCGCACTGGCCGGCGACCTGGAACTCGACCACCGAGCCCTGGGCGATCTGGTTGAGCGCCTTCTCCTTGCACTTCGCCTGTGCCTGGAAGTCCTGCGAGTAGTCGTTCAGCGTCTTCAGGCCGGGGTCGGCCTTCTTCGCACCGAACTGGTAGCCCGCGATGTAGCGGTCGACCGGAGGGATCTTGAGGCCGCCGACCGAGCCGACCGCCGCGCCGCTCTGGGACTTCGCCCAGAGGCCGGCCGCGTAGCCGACGAGGTAGCCCGCCTCCTGCTCCTTGAACAGCAGGCCCTCGACGTTCTTCGGCTTGTGCTTCAGCCCGGTCGCGTCGACGTCGACGATCGCGAACTTGTTGCTCGGATACGACGTCGCGATTGCGTCCATGGCGTCGGCCATCAGGAAGCCAACGCCGATCGTGATCCCGGCGCCCGATGTGACGCACGCCTTGAGGTTCGGGATGTAGTCGGAGCCCGACTTCGACTGAATGACACGACCCTTGATTCCGCTCTTCTCAGCAGCCTGAAGACCGACGAACGCGAGGTGGTTGAACGACTTGTCGTTCAGACCGCCGATATCGGTGACGAGACATGCGCTGAAGGCAGCCTTGTGTGCTGCGGACGCCGAGCTGCCGCGCGTGGCGGCGAACACGGACGCCAGAAGCACCGTCGCGACAGCAAGTGCCGCGAGCATGAGCCAACGCTTCCTCACTTGGATGAACCCTCCTGTTGTTTTCGTCTGACCGGGGGTAGCTAGCGCGCCCTAGCCTAGCCCGTCTTACACACGGGGGCTAGACAGGATGGAGCCGTAGCCGGTGTGGCTGCGGTGTCCGGTCGCTGGCGGAGAGTGGTCGGCGCCTACGCATCTGTCGTGGGTTGCCGGGGATGGCCCGGTAGAGCCACATACGGAGGTCGCCGACCATGAGTGAGTCTATGACGGTAGCCGTCGGACTTGACGTTCACGCGCGTTCGATCCGGCTGGCGGCGGTGCGCGCCGACGAGTTGCTGGAGGAGCGGACGCTGGCCTACGACGAGGAGGCGGTC
>JBJMKA010000009.1:0-21302 GCA_045805985.1 Gaiellaceae bacterium
CATACTCTAAGTCTAACCAATATGGTGGTCGCATCTTGCGCCACCGATCACCGTCAGGAGAACCCGCATCATGGCGCCGTTCGTTGACAGCATCGAGATCAACCGCACGCCCGAAGACGTCTTCGCGTATTTCGACGATCTCGGGAAGCACGCCGAATGGCAGCAGCAGATCGTCAGCGTCCACGTCGAAACCGACGGCCCGACGCGTGTCGGCAGCCGCGCGACCGACAAACGCCGGCTGCCCGGCGGCACCCGCGACGTCACCTACGAGATCACGGAACATGACCCGCCGCGCACGAGCTCGTTCCGCGGCGTCAACGGACCCATCCGCCCCCTCGGCACCCTCACCGTCGAACCGCTCGACGGCGGCGCCAGGTCGAAGCTCACTCTCGCGTTCGAGCTCAAAGGTCAGGGACTCGGCGTGCTCTTCGCACCGCTCGCCCGCGCCAACGCACGCAAAGAAATCCCGAAGAGCCACCAGCGCCTCAAAGAGATCCTCGAGCGCAACAGCTACTAGCCGCTCGCACCACGTCAACTCGGCAGCCGCCCCCGACCTGAGAGGCGACACACACGGGCGATGAGAGCCCGCCGACCCGGGCGGAGCAGAACCGAATGAAGGGCTGCGAAGCGAGCATCACGTCGGCGCGGTCTTCGTGCTGTGGTGTCAGATTCCGTGTCAGACTCGACGCGCACACGAAGTCGTGCGACGTCGTCCAGCGTCCTATCGTCGCCAACAGATTTGGCTCAGGTCCTGTACGGTCCGGCTAGGTCGTAACGACCGAGCTGATTCGATCCCAGGTGCGCCCACTCTCCCACCCTCTGAAACCGTCTGTTCGAGCCGTTCTCGGGGCGATGCGCTCGCGCGGGGTCAGATCCGTGTCAGGTCCGGTCTCCGGCGACGCCGTTCATATCGAGGTCGCGGTTCATCTTTCGTGCCGGCACCACGGACACCAGGCGCGAACGGCAGGACTACGCCTGGGTCGGTAACGACGGGAGGAGACTGCCGTCCAGATCCAAGGCAGCATCCGCCTCCTCGCCTTCATGGGCCGCGCGGAGCCAGAGCTCACCATCGACCAAATGCAGAAGATCGGCGGCATGTGCCCTCGCCGAGTCTCGTGCACGCAGCGCGGCGAGGATTTCGCGATGCATCCGGATCGTGCGCTCCGTTGCCCCCCGCTCCCGAATGGCGCGCCAGATGTGAGCGCGCTGCGTTCCGCCGCTCAGGCTCTTGATGAGTGAGGCGAGCGTCGCGTTGCCACAAGCATCCACGATGACCTCGTGAAATCGCAGATCGTTCTCGATGAACTCCTCGGTCGAACTCGCCGCCTCCATCCGCTGAAGGCACTCCTCGAGTCGGTCTAGATCGTCGGCCGTCAACCGGGTTGCGGCCGCCGAGGTTGCTGCTGGCTCCAGCAAGCGTCGGACTTGGTGAAGCTCGAGGATGTTGATTCCCATCACAAGCTCTGATACCAGCGCTGTCCCGGACAGGAGAACGTCGGGCTCGAGGTTTGTGACGTACGTGCCATCGCCTTGACGCGACTCGAGTACCCCGACGAGCGAGAGCCCTCGAATCGCTTCACGCAGCGAGTTGCGGGAGAGTCCTAGCAGTGCAGCGAGGTCCGACTCTCTTGGGAGCCTGGCTCCAGGCGCCAACTGCCCGGACACAATCATCTCCTTGATGCGAACGATCGCTTCGTCGGTCAGCGCCACGCGACTTCCTTGTCGATGTTGCAATCCATCATGCCGGCAGTAACTCTCTCCAGACTCCGCCGTCCGGGTAAGCGTATGCGAGCCTCGACTCCTCATGCAGCTCGGCGCTATATCCCGGCGTGGTCGGGATGACGTACCGACCGTTGCGGACCTCCGCTGGGGCCACGAAGTGATTGTGGAGGTGATCGGCGAACTCGATCATCCGGTTCTCGAGGGATCCACTGACACAGACGTAGTCGAAAACGGCAAGGTGCTGCACGAGTTCACAGAGGCCAACCCCTCCGGCGTGGGGGCAGACCGGAACCCCAAACTTTGAGGCGAGTAGGAGCACAGCAAGAACCTCATTGACGCCCCCCATCCGGCACGCGTCGATTTGCACGACATCGATCGCTCGAGCTTGAAGCAACTGCTTGAACATGACCCGGTTGTGAACGTGCTCCCCGGTCGCAACACGGATCGGGGCTATGGCCTCACGGATCACGGCGTGTCCGAGAATGTCGTCCGGGCTCGTCGGCTCTTCGATCCACCAGGGGTCGTACTTGGCGAGTTCCCGCATTGCCTCAATCGCCTCGTCCACGTCCCAGGCTTGATTCGCGTCCATCATGAGCCGACGATCCGGGCCGAGAACCTCACGCAGGAGACCTGCGCGCCGGACATCATCGGTCAGACTGCGGCCCACCTTCATCTTGAGCGCCTCGAACCCGTCAGCGAGAGCAGCCATGGCCAGTCGCTGAATCTTCGCGTCCTCGTAGCCAAGCCACGCCGCCGAGGTCGTGTAGGCCGGGTAACCATTCGCAAGCACGTCGGTTTCGCGGTCGAAGCGCGTGTGCTCGAGCGCTTCCAGCAGTTCGATCGCTTCGGCCGGCGTGATCGCGTCGGTGATGTACGAGAAGTCAATGCATGTCACGAGCTCAGAGGGCGTCATGTCTACCAACAGCTTCCAGACAGGAACTCGCTCCGCCTTGGCCCAGAGATCCCACAGCGCATTGACAACGGCGGCTGTTGCGAGATGAACGACTCCTTTCTGTGGACCAAGCCAACGAAGTTGGCTCGCATTCACGAGTTCGTGCCAGAACGCGCCCATGTCGGTGACGACTTGGCGAAGCGTGAGCCCAACGATCGGATCAGCGATCTGCGAGATCGCCGCGACGCAAAGATCGTTCCCGATGCCGAGCGTAAACGTGAAGCCATGACCAGATAGCTCCTCATCGTCAGTGCGAAAGATGATGTAGGCAGCCGAGTAGTCGGGATCTGGATGCAACGCATCTGAGCCGTCGAGATCGCGCGACGTAGGGAAGCGAATGTCCGCAACCTCGAATGAGGTGATGCGGAGCTCGGGACGTGACGTGAGCGTGTTGGTCATGACGTTTGTGCCAACGAAGGTGGGGCCGCGCCGAATGGCCCGTCCCCGTCGCCGAGGGCCCTACACAAAACCTCTCCCTTGAGAATGAGCTTCACGTTCGGCCTTGTCACGACCTGCATCGGGACCGCGGCGCAGGCGACCTTCGGCTTGGCGCCGTTCCTGATGTTGTTCACTTGTTCGAGGCCGTGACCATATTGACCCGATGAATCGGGCGATCAACCCACCTATCTTCGCGAAATTCGGGACTTTGGCCGCTCATTCGTCGGATATTTACACACTTGGCCCAGAGCCGTCAAGTAACTGAATCGGCCTCCACTGGGCGATTCGGCGGCGAACGTCCCCACAGAGATCGGACGACTAGTAGTGCGTCTCGCAGCCGCGCACCAACGCCTTGATTGTCGCGAGCGGCGTGTCGTGTGCTCCTTCGACGGGGCGGACCCGGTAGCGACCGACCGCCGCCGGGACGACGAATGTCTCCGCGTAATTCACCGCGAGCGGCTCGAACGCGTCGTCGGGGCTCTCGACGAGGACCGACTCGCCTTCGACGAGGTTGAGGACATTGAGCGTACCTCGCGTGTCGTGCTCGACTGGCTCCGTGAACCAATGGCGCCTCGTCTCGATGAACTCGGATGCGTGGAGTCCCGTCGATTCCTCGCGCATGCCGGGCCGCGATCCGAGGTTGCGTACCGGATTGATCAGGTTGTGTGCGACCCAGTCGGTCGTGCGGTCCCACTGGATGTTCGCGAGTCCGTGCTCGAGGTGGATCGGCCGAGGCTCGCCGTCTAGCCCAAGGCGGGCCCAATCCCACAGCTTGAAGGTGAAGATGTATGGCGTCGCACTGATCTCGAGCACGACGTTGTCCTTGCCGGAGCAGTGGATTGTCCCGGCGGGGATCGAGAAGTGGTCGTGCTTACGGCTCGGCCAAGCGTTCACATGGCGCTCGACGGCAAACGGCAGGCCGCCGTTGTGCGCTGCGAGCAAGTCCCGTTCGAAGGCCTTCGGGTCGGAGTGCTCTTTCAGGCCGAGGTAGACGACGGCGCCAGGCTTCGCATCAAGGACGTAGTAGCTCTCATCCTGCGTATATGGCACGCCGAACTTGTGAGCGATGTAGCGGCGGAGTGGATGGACTTGGAGCGAAAGATTCCCACCGTCCATCGTGTCGAGAAAGTCGAACCGAATCGGGAACTCGGCGCCAAACGTCTCGTGGACGTGGTGGCCCAGCAGCGCCTCCGGATGGCGATGGACGAGAGGGAGCGCTGGCGAGTGCAGGCGGCGTGTCCCGAATCCGAACAGGAGGCTGTTCTCCTCAGGCACGCAGTCGAAGCACCAGGCGTAGTTCGGCGCCTCGCTCGGCAGGTCGAACCGCTGCCGCATCCACTGGCCGCCCCAAGGCCCCGGATCGAAGAACGGCACGACGCGGAACGGGCGCTGTGACGTTTCTTCGAGCGCCCGCCGGTAGAGGTCACCGCTGACGACGCGGGGCGCGCCTGGGACGTTCGTGTCGACGTAGTAGTCGATGCGGTCGAAGATCGCTAGTCGCAGCCGGTCGGCTGCGCGCCAGTCGACAAAGAAGGCGCGTTTGTAGAGTTGTCGTGCCGGTGCGCCTGCGTTTTCAGCGCCGAGGTTGCCAATCGTGTGGCTGCGCTGGCGCTGCTGGATCTCCCAGCGGGTTAGATCCGCATAGACGAGTACGTCGGCGTCGGGCGCGACGAGCGACGCGCCCGTGCCGACGACAAGCGTGAGGCCTTCCGTGGCGCGAACGCGGTGACGAAGCGTGTCGAGCCGCTCGGGCGCCAAGAGCTCCTCGAGGCGGCACGGGCAGATGAATCCGAAGACGGGATCGTCGCCAAGGTACGGCTCGAGCATGCGCTCGAGCTCGTCGGGCGGCAGCAACGCGTCCTCCGCATCGACGGTGAGCGTGGGCGCGAGCACGGACTGGAACGCTTCGCGCACCTCCCGCACAAGTACGCCGGGATAGCACTCGACGGCGACGACGCAGCGCTGTGTCGCGCGCGACCGAGCCGAGACGACGCCCACGACGTCGGTCCAGCCTTCGGCGCAGTCGCCATCATCGACGGTGACGCGTTGCACGGGAAACCGGTCGTATGCAGTCAGAGGCGCACGCTCATCGCCCCATACTTCGGTTGAACGCGCTCACGAGGCCTCAGCTGCGCTCGCAGCGAGTTCGGCGGCACCGAGCAGCGCCGCCGTGTCGCCGAGCGTTGACAGCGCCAATCGCACCCGCCCCTTTGGCTGCGTCCACGCGTGCTCGTCGACGAACTGTTGCACCTGCTCGAGGAACTGCGGAGCGGACGCGGCGAGGCCGCCGCCGAGGACGAACAGGTCGGGGTCGTAGACGTGGATGAGCGAAACGACGCCGCACGCCAGAACGTGCGTGAAGCGCTCGACTGTCGCAAGTGCAGCCGCGTCCCCGTCAGCAGCCGCCGAGAAGATCGCCTCAGGATCCAAGACCTCGGTAGCGAGGCGCGACCCGGGGTGATCGCACGCACGCGCGCGCGCGTCGGCGATGAGCCCGTGCGACCCGATCAGCGCCTCGAGACATCCGACGCTACCGCAGGTGCACGGTGGGCCGTCGACGTCGACAGTGATGTGACCGGCGAGGGCGCCGAGCGCGCCGCGCCCGCCGCGAAGCAGCCGCCCCTCGGTGACTACGCCGACTCCGATGCCGGTGCCGAGCGTGAGGCAGACGAGGTTCTCTACGCCCCGCCCGGCGCCGTGGTGCAGCTCGCCGAGTGCGTACATGCGCGCGTCGTTCTCGACGCACACCGGTACTCCGAAGATGTTCGCGAGCCAGCCGGCGAGCGGCACGCCGCTGAGATGGTCGAGCGGGCCGTTCACCTCGACCACGTTGCCGTGCCGCGGGTCGACGATGCCTTTGATGCCGACCCCGACGGCCGACGGGCGCTTACCATGGAGCAACTGTCCGCCGAGCGCCACGATCTGCTCGATGAGCGCATCGGCCGAGGAGACGTCGGTTGGGACAACCGCTTTCGGCCTGATCCCATCAGGCCCCACAAGGCCCGCTTTTAGGCGCGTCCCCCCGACGTCGAACACAAGCACGGTCATGGTCGTCGGCGAACGGCTTGCCAGGCTCTCGCTCACCGCCGTGGCGGGGCCGTCGACTCACGTTCGATCAGCGTCGGCCGGAAAAGGACGCTTTGACCGCTCTCGCCCCCACCGGCAAGCAGTGACGTGAGCATGCCAACCGACAAGCGCGCGATTTCGTCGATCGGCTGTGCGATCGTCGTCAGCCTCGGAACCAGATACTCGCAAGCCTCGATCCCGTCGAACCCGATGATCGAGAGGTCGCTTGGCAAGTCGAGGCCCTGGTCCGCAGCCGCTCTCATGACGCCAGAGGCCAGGAAATCGGACGAGGCCACAAGCGCTGTCGGGCGCTCCGTCTCAGGGAGCTCGACGAGCTGCTTGAAACCTCGGAAGCCATCGATTGCGCCCCAGCCACAGTGCATAACGTGTCGTGCGTCTAGCGCAAGCCCGTGTCGATCGAGTGTCGACTGAACGCCGTTACGGCGCTGGCGTGAATGCACGAAGGACTCGACCCCGCCGATGATTCCGATGCGCTCGTGCCCGAGTGCGACGAGATGCTCGGCAGCCAACGACCCCGCCACTCGCTCATCGACACCCACGCTGGGAATGTCGAGGGTGTCGTTCGGCCCGTTGACGACCACCATGCATGCGCCGAGGGCGGCGAGCTGGTCGAAGTGCTCGTGCGAGCCGGTGCTGTCGGGTGCCTCGCCGCTGAGCAGGATCATCCCGGTGATGCCGTGATCGAGTAGATGGTGCATTCCCGCCCGCTCGCGTTCCGCGAGCGACTCGTTCGTCCCGATCGGGTCGGTGGAATGAATGACGGTGCTGTATCCGGCGCGAGCCGCAATGTCCGACGCCACGACCGCGAGCAGCGGGAAGATCGGATTGCGAACGTCCGGGGTCAAGAGCCCGATCATCCCTTCCTTCCGCGGTAGGCCGTCCGGGCGCACGTACATGAGGTCCCGCATGGCGCGCTCGACGCGCTCCCTCGCTTCGGGCCTGACGTTCGCCTTCTCATTGAGGACGGCAGACACGGTGCCTACGCTCACACCGGCGAGCTCGGCGACGGCTCGGATGCCCGGCCGCTTGCGAGGCGCGTTCGTTCTTTCAGGCATCGGTCAGCAGCCTTCACTCAGCGGGCAGCGATCCCGAGCCCGGAGCTTGTCCGTTCGTTGCGACCGGCCAGGTCAGAACAGGCTGGCGGAACGTCTCTCCGTGCTTCCGCAGAGCATCGCGGTCGAGCTGGTCGAGCGCTACGAGCCCGTAGCGAAGACGAATGCGTCCGTGTTGAAGGCGGGGGAAGTTTGTGTCCCAGTAGTTGTTAATCGGCCAGGCGAGGAGGAGTGGGTCTGCCGTACGCTCGATCGAGTCGACCGGCGCCCCGAAGTGGAAGTCGCCGAATTGGACAAGAGGCGCGTCTGGGCACAGGAGCGCGACCGCGCCGCTCTCGTCTCCCATGGCCGCCATCGTCTCGACGGCAGCCCAGTTCCGGCAGGCACCCGGAAGTTGGTCATCGTCGAGCCGGATGGTCTCGCCGGCGCTGTCAAAGCAGGCGGCCCAGTCGGCGGCGAGAGCCAATGGCAGGGCGAAGTAGATTCCTTGCGGCTCGGGGTCGGGTTCCAGCTCGAGCTCGGCCTCGAAGCGGATGATCGGGTCGTCGGGCAGAATCGAGAGCCGCTGGATGAGCCGTCGCAGGCCCGGCGCTTGCAGCCTTCGCTCGAGCGTGATGCGCGTCGGCGACTCGTGGATCTCGAACTGCAGGAGGCGCGTCGGAGTTTCGCGTACAGGCGCCCACTCCTGCCAGCACGAAAGGTCAACCTTCTCCTTGTCCAAGTCGCGCTGGTAGTACGCGTACCGGCCGTTGGCGCTCAGACCGTCCGCCCGCTCGCGTACGACCCCGAAAAGGTCGATCCCCGGCCTAGGCGCGAGCAGCTCGCGGTCGCGCGCCAGGTCGACGAGGGAGACGATTTGTCCGGAGCTCGGCTCGTAGCTAAGCCTATAGAGCGAGGACTCGATGACCCCGGTGCGACGCGCATGGTTGGCGATCAGCGCACGGTTCAGCTCGCGCCGCTCGACAGCGTCATCGTCCAGCCGATGAACGAGGGCCGTCGCGGGCGGCGAGGGAAGCTCGTCCAGGGGGATCAACCGCCAAGAGAGCGGTGGCAAATCGATCCGTCCGAACACGCGCGCACCTTCGGTCGCCGAGCCGTCCCAGCGTGGCCGACCTTCATAGGCCATTCGGCTCGCCCTGTAGGTGCGCTCACTCGCCAGGTCGATCCGGCAACCCTGGTACGCGTGCTCTCCCAACTGGTCGGGCTCGAAGAACCATGCCTCGGGCAACTCGGGGTAGACGCTGATCGGATTCGGACTCGGATTGCACAGCAGCACTCGCGCGACGCCCTTGTCGGCGAAAGGGTTATCGGCCAGCCGCTCGAGAGCGTCCATCACGGCCAACGACGCGAGCTCGTGGCCCTCGTGCGCAGGCGCCTGCTTGAGCAACTCGGTCGTCTGGGTCAGCGGATGCTCGTCCGCCGTATCCCAGTAGCCAAAAGTGTGCTCGTCATAGAGATCGATCCGCTCGAGCGCTCGTCCGATGACGGCACTCGCCCGTGCGCCGGCGATACTCGACGCGGCGGCGGTGAGGACCTTTGCTCGCTGGTTGAGCGACGTAGCTCCCGGCGCGCTGCCGTAGCCGAAGCTCCAGTAGTCGGTCCAGTCCCCGCGCAGCACCGGCACCTCGTCGTCTGGAATCGTCAGCGCGCGCTGGCGGAGGTCGTCGAACGTTGCGTAGCGGACGCCCGGACCCAATTCGGCTTCGTTCCAGCGCCGCACGAGGTCGGGCACGAAGGGGTTCGGTGGGGCGTTGTCCCAGAGGATCGGGGAGCAAGTCGTCGTCAGGTAGACGAACGAGAGTGGGTACGCGAGTTCGCGGAGCCTCTCGGCGAGCAGTGACCAGCCCTCCGCCATCCGATCCACTGAGTCGTCCCAAGCCCAAAGCAGCTGATCGAACATCGTGTAGTGGTGTCCGTTGAAGACTCGCAGCTTCCTGCCTGAGGGGGCTTCCCACATGAACATCCCCGGGCGCGGCTGTACGGCCCGCCCCAGGTGCGGGTTTACAGCCATGACGAACAGATCAACGCCGGCGTCGAGGAGCGCGTCCGCGAGCGCCCAGGGGACGCCGTTGACGTCGTGCTGGCAAGCGACGCGAATCGGTTCACCCGTGAGCTCTTCGAGCTTGGCCTTGCCATCGAGGAGTCGCTCCAAACCGGCGCGGTCGACGGCGGAGGAGATGTGCCAACGCAAAGCGGACAGCCCGATGCGCTGCTCGCGATGGAGCGTTCTGAACCGCTCGACGTCGCCTGGCGAGGCCTTTGCCAACCAGCGGAGGACGGGCTCGGTTGCCTCGCAGGTCCATTTCGGCCGGTGGTCGGCGGGCAGGTCGCGGGTCTGCTCGAGCCAGTCGAGTGCCTGCGAGATGAACTCGACCTGCAGCTCCCAGAGAACCGGCTGAGAGTGCGTGTAGCCGACGTCGAGGTGGCTGTGGTGGAGGAGCAAGATCTCCTCGATCTCAGGCGTGGAGACATCGCTCGTCGCAGCTTCGTCGCGTGCGAGCTCAGCGAACTCAAGTCCCATGCTCACCCTCCAGTATCGGCAGCGCGGCCTTGTCGACAGCGGAGGCTCCTGCAGCGGCTCGCCAGTCGAGGGCGAGCCCGCTCTTCAGATCGAAGAGGTGCACCTTGGTTGCCTTGAAGCCCACCCGCGTCGTCTCGCCTATCCGGACGTCGGCGTCGGCAGGAAGACGTGCAATCAAGCGCGCCCGGCGCGAGCGCGCGTCGCTCGCGAGCTCTTGGAGCGAGACGGCGTCGGAGTCGGCGACAAGCTCGCGTACGTCTTCGGTCGCGACTGGAACGCCGTCGATCTCGAGGTGCGCGACCACCTCCGCACCAAGGTCTTCGACATAGAGCACACGCCCCGGAATCCCATCCGCGACACCCAAGCGAACATCTTCGGGCCGCACGCCCAGAGCCAGCTCGCCGCTCCCAATCGCGGCGAGCCGCCCGCCGACGTTGATCCGGTGCTCGCCCACCCGGAGCGTCTCGTCGGTCCAGGCCGCCTCGATCAGGTTCATCGCCGGGCTGCCAATGAAGCCGGCGACGAAGATGTTAACCGGCTGGTGAAAGAGCTGGTGGGGCGGCTCAACCTGCTGAAGAACACCGCGGCGCATGACGGCGACGCGGTCACCCATCGTCATCGCCTCAATCTGGTCGTGCGTCACGTAGATCGTCGTGACACCGAGCTCGCGCTGAAGCGTCCGAATCTCGGCGCGCATCTGCACGCGCAGCTTCGCGTCGAGGTTGGAGAGCGGCTCGTCCATCAAAAACACAGCAGGGCGGCGGACGATGGCGCGCCCCATCGCGACCCGCTGTCGCTGCCCGCCCGAGAGCGCCCGCGGCTTGCGCTTAAGCATTGATTCGAGCTCGAGCAGCCGCGCCACCTCGTGGACGCGCTGGACGATCTCCTTTCTCGCCATTCGCCGCTGTTGCAGCCCGAATGCCATGTTCTCGAACACGGTCATGTGTGGGTAGAGCGCATAGTTCTGGAAGACCATCGCGATGTCGCGCTTCGCGGAGGGGACGTCGTTGACGAAGCGGCTATCGATCGCGATCGTGCCGCTTGTCACGCCTTCGAGCCCCGCGATCATGCGCAGCGCCGTCGTCTTGCCGCAGCCCGAGGGGCCAACGAGCACCATGAACTCCCCGTCGGCGACGGATAGGTCAAGCTCATCGACGGCACGGACGCCGCCTGGGAACTCCTTCGTAACACCAGCGAGTTGAACGCCGGCCATAGCTAGTAGGCCTCCCTCTCGCCCATGCGCATCATCCCTTGGTCGCCCCTCCGGTCAGGCCGCTGACGAAGTGGCGCTGGAGCAAAAGGAAGAAGGCGAGGATCGGCAGTGAGGCGAGGAACATCACCCCGAACTCCTGGCCATAGTCAACCGAGAATGTCCCGATGGCGAGGTAGATGCCGGTCGTGATCGTCACGCCGCTTGCAGCGCCGAGGATGATCAACGGCGTTAGGAAGTCATTCCAGGTCCACAGCGCCGTCACGATCACTACGCTCGCGGTCGCCGGCCGCATCAGCGGGAAGATGATCCGCCAGAACACCTTGAAGCTCGAGGCGCCGTCGATCGCGCCGGCCTCGTCGAGTTCCCGGCTGATCGAGCGTAGGAAACCGCTGAAGACGAAGACCCCGAACGGCATGAAGTAGGCGGCGAAGTTCAGGATCACCCCCCAATAGGTGAACTGCAGGTGCAGCTTGCGCAGGATCACCGTCGTCGGGATCAGGACGACCTGCGGCGGCAGCATCAGCCCGAGCAGGAAGAAGAG
The DNA here is from genome assembly GCA_045805985.1 of Gaiellaceae bacterium. Taxonomy (GTDB): domain Bacteria; phylum Actinomycetota; class Thermoleophilia; order Gaiellales; family Gaiellaceae; genus PALSA-600. The sequence goes on from JBJMKA010000009.1 coordinate 11,527, forward strand.
CAGCAGCGCCTTCGCGACGGGGGTGTCCCAGCGGGAGATGTAGTAGGCGACCATCGCCGCGATCGGCACCATCAGGAGCACCGTGCACGTGGTGATGATCAAGCTCGTCTTCAGGCCGCTCTGGACGAGCGAGAGGTGTGCCGCGCTGACCACGTTGCTCGTCGTGAAATCGGTCGGTAGGGCCAGTGGATGAGCGCGGATCGAAGCCGCCGGCTTGAAGACGTTGACGAGCGCGAGGTAGAGCGGGCCCGCGAAGACCGCTGTGACGACGAGCGCGGCAAGTAACCGCACCTGCGACCGCCAGACCGGCGAGATCACGTTACTACCTCTCGTCTACGCAACAGGATCACTGCGCCCGAGGAGATGCCAGCGACGATCACGAAGAGGACGACAGCCTGCGCAGAGGCGAGGCCAAAATCGTTCTGCGTGAACCCGACGGTGTAGATGTTCACTGCCAGCGTGTTCGTCGCCCCGCCCGGCCCGCCGTTCGTGATCACCTTGACATGATCGAAGAGCTTGAACGCAGTGATGAAGAGGAGCACAGTATTGATGGTCACGGCAGGGGCGACGAGCGGCCAGGTGATGCGGCGGAAGCGGCGAAGACCTGTGCAGCCGTCGACCTGCGCCGCTTCGATGAGCTCGTCCGGGATCGCTTTGAGCGCGGCCAGGTAGATCACCGCGCAGAAGCCGAGGAGCTGCCACGTCACAACGGCGACAACTGATCCGATCGCGTGGTTCGGTGTGTCGAGCCAGCCCTGCTGCAGCGAGCCGAGACCGATCGCGCGCAACACCGAGTTGATGGCACCGTCGTCAGTAAGCATCGCTTGCCAGATAAAGCTCACGACCACTGCTGCGAGCACCATCGGGACGAAGAAGACTGTGCGCAGCACTGCGTAGATCCGTCCCTCGCTGCGCAGCATGAGCGCGACGCCGAGCCCGAGAGCGTTCGGCAAGACAACGATCAGCGCCGACATGATCGCCGTCGTGCGCAGCGACTGCTTGAAGACGTCGTCACTCAGTAGCGAGCGGTAGTTCGTGAGCCCGATGTACCGGGTGTGGGCCGCTAGCAGGTTCTTGTTCGTGAGGCTGTAGCCCACGGCCAGAACGAGCGGGAGGAACACCAGCCCGACGTAGAGCACGACCGCGGGCGTCGCGAAGGTCGGGACGGTCCAAAACCGGAGGTTCGGGTTGCGCTCGCGGCGACGCATCGGCGGAAGCCGCCGGCGAGACCGGCTCTGCTGGGCTACCACCAGCGTCGTTTCGTTTGTCGTCACGCTCATCGGAAATGAACACCGTTCGTACAAGATGAACGATGATCAGTGAAGCTAAGGCTTCCCAAGCCGAGTGTCAAGCGCCGTCTCGAGCATCCGCCATCAATCACCCGCCGTTAGGCCACTCAGTTGGGCTGCAAACAGCTCCCGCAGCCAGCTCAGCTGCTCTGCCTGCTGGAAGCCCTCCCCGCCTTCGTGGTCGTTGTACGGGTAGACGCGGATCGCTTTCGGGCCTGCGTAGGCGTTGAAGGCGGCATACACCGTCGAGGGCGGACAGACCTGGTCCATCAGCGCGACAGAGAAGAGCGCCGGAGCGTTGGCGCGGCGGCCGAGGAGCGCGCAGTCGAAGTACGAGAGCGTTCTGAGCGCTTCGTCTCGTCGGTCCCGGTGCACCCTCAGGTACTGCGTGATCTCCGCGTAGGGACTGCGATCCGTGATCTCGATCGCGCGCTCCCAGTTGCACAGGCCTGGGACGTCGGGCATCACTGCGGCGACGTCGTTCATGAGTCCGGCTACGGCCAGGGCGATGCCACCGCCCTGGCTGACCCCGGCGACGATGATGTGAGTACCGTCGATCGCGTCGTGTTGGCGAACGGCCGCGACGGCTCGGATGGCGTCGACGAAGACGCGCCGGTAGTAGTAGTCGCGCGGGTCGAGAATCCCGCGGGTCATGAAGCCGGGGTGCGCCGGGCCCGAGCCGGTCGGGTCCGGGGTGTCGCCCGTCGACCAACCGCTTCCTTGCCCTCTCGTGTCCATGACGAAATGGGCGTAGCCGGCAGTCGCCCAGAACACGGACTCGTGCGGAAGGCCGCGTCCGCCTCCGTAGCCTCGGTACTCGACGACCGCCGGGAGCTTGCCCGTCGCCGTCGTCAACGCGGATCGAGGGATGTGCAGCCAGCCGCGGATCCGGTCACCGCCGAAGCCGTTGAAGCACACGTCCCACGTCCGTACAGCCAGCAGACCGCTCTCGACCGGCTCCAAGCGAACGTCGAGCTCATGCTCGCGCGCGTCGTCGAGCGTGCTCGCCCAGAACTCTTCGAAGTCCTCCGGCTCGCGAAGGCGTGGCGCGTACCTTTGGAGCTCATCGAAAGAGAGATCGAAAGCAGCCACGTGGTCGATGCCTCCTTGGTTGAAAGACCAACGACGTCCCGCCGGGCCACATGGTGCGGCCCGGCGGGCGACGCTTCCTGCAGGAGGCTCAATGGCCTGCGGCTTTTTTCCATTGCTGGTCGAGGAACTTGAGCTGCGAGTTGACCGACTTGCCGAGCAGGATGTTCTGCGCGGCTGTCGCGTAGAAGCCGTCCATGCCCGCAAGAGACCCGCGATCGCCGGCGTTGAAGAACATGACGTCGACGGTCTTGACCGGATTCTTCTTCGTGCTCTTCTGGCTGTAGAGCGCAGCGGTCTGGTAGAAGACGGATGTCAGCCCTGTGGGCTGCGTGAAGCCCTTCACGGCGATCAGGCCGGCGTCATTCGTCGCGAGCGTCGCGTTCGCTTTCGGATCAAGCGACCAGAACTGCGCAAGCTTCTTTGCGGCGTCCAGGTGCGGCGATTTCGCGCTGACGTAAATCCCACCACCGGTGATGACAGCCTGAACCGCGGCGCCGGTGTCCGTCGGGACGCGGAAGACGCCCGTGCCGAAGGTGGAAGCACCGACCGCGGTCTTCGACGCGGCCCAACTGCCCATCGGGTACATGGCGGCCTTCCCGTCGAGGAAAGCCTGCTGCATGCCGGGGTAGTCCAGGCTCAGCGCGTTCTTGTTGAAGTAACCCGCCTTCGCGAGCGCCGCCCACTTGTTGAAGGCGTGCTGGACGATCGGATCCGTGAAGTGCACCTTGTTCTGCTTGCGCTTCAGGATCCAGTTGGAGTCCTTCCCGAGCACATCCGCCGAGAAGATGCCGCCCATGAAGATCCACGACGTCCATGTGTCCTTGCTGCCGCCCAGGAGCAGCGGGGTGATCCCAGCCTTCTTGAGCTTCGCGCACACCGCCACGAACTGCGCCCATGTCTTTGGCGGCGTGGCGTGCACCTTGGCGAAGTCCGCCTTGTTGTAGTAGATGAGCGGGATCAACTGCGAGTTCTGCGGGATCGTGTACTGGTTCCCGTTCAGCATCTCGGACTTCGGAAACAGGATGTGGAAGCTCGCCTGTTCTGCCGGCGTCCAGGCATAGAGCAGTCCCTGACTGGCGAAGTCCTGGACGGTGATCGACTGTAGGACGTCCGGGAACTGGCCCGACGCGAGAAGCTGTTTCGCGTAGCCGTCCCGGTCGAGCGTCGGCGAGACGATGCGCTTGACGTTGATGCCAGGGTTCGCGGCCTCGAAGCGGGTCACGATGTCGTCCCAGTAGGCTGCCGGAAGATTCGACGTCTCGAATGTCAACCAGGTGATCGTGACGTTGTCGCGATGGGTCGTCGTCGCCGCCGTCGCGCTGAGCACGAGAATCGCGGCGAGAAGACAGGCAAAGACGACCGCGGCTGAAAAGCCGCGACGCCTTGAGATATTGCGCTTCACTGCGGGCTCCTTTGTTGGTGCCGACGTGTGGGGCGGAGGAAGAGGTCGCTCACGAGACTCGTTCTGGCTGCGAGGCTCAACGCCGTTTCCTGATCCGCCATCAGGTGGTCATTCCTCGAGGCAGTGAGCATATTGACCCGATGAATCGACGATCAACCCACCTATCTTCGGTGAATTCGGGGCTTTGGCCGCTCATTCGTCGGATATTTACACACTTGCCCCGGGGTCGTCAAGTAACCGAATCGGCCTTCAAATGGGCGATTCGCGGCGGACGTCTCCGCAGAGGTCGGATGACTACCAAGGCGCGCGGGAGACCGCGGCGCAAGCGTCCTGGTGAACGAGGGACTCGATCATGGGGAACTGGCCCAGGCCCGGTCCAGCTCGGTCCACGCGTCTTCGGGAATGGCGCTCAGGAAGAGCTCGACGTCCCCGTCGACCTCGGCACTGGAGCGCATGCCGGTCACGACAGCGGCGACGGTCTCGTTCCGAAGCGGGAACTGCAGAGCAGCTGCCGGAAGCGTCGTCCCATACCGCTCGCAGACCGCGGCGAGCTGGCGAGCGGCCGCAACCTTCGGTCTTGTCGCGGTCACGTAATCGAAGGTCATTCCGTCCCTAGGCGACGCGGTCGCAAGCAGGCCCGAGTTGAATGGCGCAGCGGCCAGGACCGAAACGCGTTGCTCTTCGCATGCCTCGAGCAGCGGCGAGGCGCTGCGATCCAGGAGTGTCCAACGGCCCGCGACCATAACGACGTCGAGGTCAGACTCGAGAACGAAACGGCGCAGCACCTCCCACTGGTTCATGCCGACCCCGATCGCGCCGACAACGTTCTGCTCGCGGAGCTCGATGAGCGCCGGGAGCGCCTCGCGAAGAGATTGCTCGACAAACTCATCAGGGTCGTGAACGAGCACGACGTCCACTCGATCAAGCTGGAGTCGCGCCAGGCTGGCTTCGAGGCTCCTCTGAATGCCGTCGCGCGAGTAGTCGTTGACGCGCTGGAGATCATCGGGAACCTCGAAGCCGTAGGCCAGATCACTCCCCTTCGGGTGCGGGTTGGGCGTGAGGAGACGCCCAACCTTGGTCGAGATTACGAAGTCTTCCCGAGGACGATCCCGGAGCGCAGCTCCGAGTCGGGATTCAGACAAGCCAAGTCCGTAGTGCGGTGCGGTGTCGAAGTAGCGAATCCCGGCGTCCCAGGCCGCGTCGATCGCATTCCGCGCCACCGTCCCCGGTGTCGCAGAATAGAGGCCGCCGACCACCGCGCCACCAAACCCCAACTCGGTGACGAAGACGTTCGACTTTCCTAGACGGCGGCTACGCAACACTGGTGCGAAGCTGATCGAGTCCATACCAATCGATCGCGTTATCACCGAAGACGCCCGCCTGCTCGCTCTCGCTGAGATTCTCGATCAGCAGCTCGCTCGCCTCAACCACTTGGCCGTAGCTGGCTTGAAGTGTGCACACAGGCCAGTCGGAACCGAACATCGCCCGATCCGGCCCGAACGTCGACAGCACATGCTCGGCGTACGGACGTAGGTCTTCGACGGTCCAATTGGCCAAGGCGTTCGTCACCAGCCCGGAGAGCTTCACGGCGACGTTCGGGAGCGCGGCAAGCGCGGAGATGTCGTTAGACCAGCGATCGAACTCACTCGTTGCAATTGAAGGGTTGCCTGCGTGATCGAGAATGAACCTCAGCTCGGGCACCGCGGCTGCCGCGCTCGCGGCGGCGGCGAGCTGTTCCCTGGTCACGATTAGGTCGTAGGCGAGCCGCGCCGCGCCGACCGCGCGCAGGCCGCGTAAGACATCGCCGCGCGTGAGCCAGCGCGGATCCGGTTGCTCTTGCACCTGATGCCTGATGCCGACGAGAAAAGCAGCTCCAGGAAGATCGCGCAGGCCCGCGAGTCGCTCATCGACATCGTTAGCTGTCAGATCCACCCAGCCGACGACGCCGGCAACCTCGTCGTGCGCCGCAGCGAGCTCAAGCATCTCGGGAGTCTCGTCGGCAACGGTGACGGTCTGAACGAGAACCGTCTGGTCGATGCGGGCAGCAACGAGCAGCGGCTGCAGCTCGGCCAGGGCGAACGAGCGGCGCAAAGGCGGGAGGTTCACGGTCCACGGCTGGTCGCGTACGTTCAGGTCCCAGACGTGATGGTGCGCATCGATCCGCATGGCCGCTAACACCAGCGATGATCAGTCGCTGTGAAACACCTCAGTCATCTGCGCCCACCGCTCTCCGGAGACGGCCGCGCTCACCGGCTCCTGGCATGGGTCCGTGAGCTCCCACCAGCGGCGCGTCGCCTCGTCCGCTGCCATTGCTGCTATGTCCGCTGCGAAGTCGTCCCCGACATATTCGAAGTACGAAAACAACAGGCCGTCGTGCAGGAAGATTGAGTAGTTGACGATGTTGCTCCTCCGGATTTGCTCCAACACCTCGGGCCAGACGTTCTTGTGCAGTGCCACATATTCGTTCCGACGGTCATCGCGCAGCAAGATCACCGAGCCGTAACGAACAGCCATCAGTCCCGCACCCGCAATCGGAGCTCCTGCATGCCACCGTCGACGGGGAGCGACACACCGGTCGTCGACCCTGCGGCGCGCGAGAGGAGATAGGCGACAGCCTGGGCAACTTCGGCCGGGGTCACGAGCCGGCCATGCGGCTGCCGCGCTTCGAGCGCCGCCCTTTCGGCAACGGGGTCGTGGGCGGCGGCCAGCAGTCGCGCCACCCACGGGGTATCGGCGGTTCCCGGGCTGACCGCGTTGACGCGAATGCCGTCCGGCAAGAGGTCCGCCGCCAGCGCGCGCGTCAGCGCCAGCACAGCTCCCTTGCTTGCCGAGTAAAGCGCCCTGTTTGGCAGGCCGGCGGTCGCCGCGATCGAGCTGACGTTGACGATGGAGCCGTGGTTCGATGCCCTGAGACTCGGCAGGCCTGCTTTCGTGACGTGCGCCAACCCGAACACGTTGACTGCGAATACGCGCTGCCAGTCGGCGTCGTAGTGATCCTCCACTCGACCCTGGGCGCCGATCCCGGCGCTGTTCACGAGGAGATCGAGACCTCCGAGCACGCGCACGGCATCCTGAACCGCGGCGGCAACAGCTGCTTCGTCCGCTACGTCGGCCACGACCGAGTACCAGTCCTCGGTGGTCGCCGGATCGCGGTCGAGACTGACGACGTGCGCGCCTTCTGCCGACAGCAGCCGGAGAACGGCGAGACCGATTCCCGACGCGCCGCCGGTGACGAGCGCCCTCAAGCCGGTGAAGCGGCCGACTGCGTGTGACATCACCACGACTCACTCTTGCAGGTGCGTGCGGTCATGGCACATGCTGCCCCTGTCAGGAGATCCGGATCGTGCGCTGCGACGAACATCTAGACCACGGCCAGATACACGAACCGAAGCTCGGTCTCAGCGGCCGTCTGCCTCATCGCCTGATTCTAACAGATTGGCCAGGCCAATTTGTCAAGGGGCGAAGCTACTCGTCGAAAGAGAGATACAGCCGTTCGAGCCGCTCGAGGTGCCGACGCATCGCGTGCTCGGCGCGATCCGAATCGCCGACCTCGATCGCGCGAACGATCGCGCGATGATCGATCAGCGACCGCTCGACGACGCCTGGTTCCTTGACCGTGCGCTCACGGCTCCGTTGCGAGAGAGCAGCGAGGCTCGCAACGAGCCCGAGCAGCACGTCATTGCGCGCCGACTCGACGATCAGTCTGTGCAGCCGCGTGTCGAGCTCGAGCATGCGCCGCGGCGCTGGTTTGCCTTTCTCCGCTTGCGTCAGGCAGTCACGCATCGCGGCGATCTGATCCTCGTCCGCGTTCTGCGCCGCGAGCGATGCCGAGAGCGGCTCGAGTGCGAGGCGAACTTCGAACAGGCTCTTGGCCGTCGGTCGCGTTAGGTCCAGCGCGAACAGCACCGGCCGAAGCAAGACCTCCGCGTCGAGCTCGGCGACGTACACTCCCGAACCTCGCCTCACCTCGACGATGTTCAGCGTCGCCAGCGACTGAATCGCCTCGCGCATCGTCGGGCGGCTGACGCTCAGGTCTTCGGCGAGATCCCGCTCGGACGGGAGCCGATCCCCGGGTTGGTACAGCCCGTCGCGAATCCGTGTGCAGACCGCTTCGATCACTCCCGCGGTCGCGCCGGCACGGGGAGCTGTCCCAGCGGCATTCCGCGCCGGCGAAGAATCGATCCTCACGGGGCGCTCAGCCAACCGGATTCGAGAGCAGTCCGACGCCTTCAACTTCGATCTCGACTTGGTCGCCGGGCTGTAGGGCGATGCGCGGCTCACGAAAGTATCCGACGCCGTCGGGGGTGCCGGTGAGGATCACGTCTCGGGCAGCAGCGAGCACATGTGCGAGTGCGTAGGCGACGAGTGTCGGAACGTCGAAGATCAGGTTGTCCGTGTTTCCATCTTGGAGCAGCCCGCCGTTTAGCCGCTGCGTCACGCGCAGCCCGCGACCGTCGCCGAGCACGTCGACCGGCACGAGCTCCGGCAGCAACGGGCAACGTGTCGAACCGCTTGCCCCGGAACCATTTGGCCGTCGGCGAACTGGAAATCGCGGGCGCTGACGTCATTCGCGAACGTATAGCAGGCGACGTGTACAAGGGCGTCGTCACGCGAGACGCGAGCTGCCGGCGATCCGATCACGACCGCGAGCTCCGCCTCGACGTCGACGTGCGTAGAGCCTTCGGGCAAAACAAATCGGCTCACCCGGCCCAACCAGTGTGGTGGAGAACTTCCCGAACAGCAGAGGCTCCGGCGGTAGATCGGCGCCCTCTTCGTCCGCGGCGCACGGTAGTTCCGGCCGACACAGATGATCTTCTCCGGCCGCGGGATCCCGAACCGCTCCTGCCAGACAGTGGCGTTGAACGACATCCGCGCGAACTTACCACACCGCACCTCAATTGGCCTGGCCAATACTGACATGGTGCCTTAGCCCGAGAGCTTCCGCGACTGGTGGCGGCGACGTTGAGTCCTGCGCGGGACACGATGCTCGGACGGATCCGCGAGCTGCGCCATACGGCGCCTGCCGTGCCGCGGCGCTACGACACAACCGGATCGTTCGACGCACGCTCGGATCGAGCTCTTCGCCGAGCGTATCGCGGACTACCGCGCCGAGGTGCGCCACACCGACACTGGTGACGTCTCGTCGACTCTCGCGTCGATCCTCTCCGCCCGTGGCGCCACCACGTTTGCTGTGCCATCCGAACTGCCCGACGAGTGGCGCCCTCCGACCTCGATCGTCGGCGATGCACTCACACCGCTCGAGCTCGGCGCGATCGACGGCGTCGTCACGTGCTGCACCTTCGCAATTGCGGCGACGGGGACCATCGTCATGACCAGCGGTCCGAGCGAGGGGCCGCGCAAGCTCACGCTCGTGCCCGATCTTCACGTCTGCATGGTCCAGAGCGACCAGATCGTCGAGACGGTTCCCGAAGGAATCGACGGCGTCGCAGACCTCGTTCGCGACGAACGCCGGCCGGTCACGCTCATCTCCGGGCCGTCGGCGACCTCGGACATCGAGTTGAGCCGGGTCGAGGGCGTGCACGGCCCCGACAGCTGGTCGTTCTCATCAGTCGCGACCTAGGTGTAGTTCCTGAGAGCGTTGTTCCATCCGGGTCTCCTTGGAGGCTGGAGCTGCCAAGCGACCAGCTCCAAGGAGGGGATCCGGATGTTGAAGTTGCACGCTAACGCGAGGACCTGCCCGCATAGCCGCCGTCTGGCGGTCGATCGGGTTGAGGTGCAGGGCTGGACGCTTGCGGCGGTGGCCGAGGCCGCTGGCGTGAGCGTGCGCACGGTCTCGAAGTGGCGGCGCCGTTTCCGGGCCGAGGGTGAGCAGGGTTTGCTCGATCGCTCGTCGGCTCCGGTGCGGGTGCCGCTGCGAACGGGCGAGCAGCGGGTCGCGTTGGTCGCGGCCTTGCGGCGGTTGCGGATGAGCGGCGAGGAGATCGCCGAGGCGCTGGCGATGCCGGCCTCGACCGTGTCGGGGATCTTGACCC
>JBJMKA010000010.1:0-268255 GCA_045805985.1 Gaiellaceae bacterium
CCGACTCTCTCGGCCCCGAACAGCGGATGCGTCCAACCACACGGAGAACCCTCGAACCATCTATGCGGCGCCGCTTGCCGGTGACCCGCGACGCTAGACCGAGGCAGCTCCCGACGGTTACCAGTCATGCCGTCCCGACCGGCGAATGTCAGTCTGATCCACCGTCGCTGCCAAGGACCATCCGCTGCTCCGGGCCGAGAGCAAACCCATCAACCCGAGCCGGACCCCTTGACCTTTTGCTCCATGTCAGATGGTTGGAACGCAGGCGGATACGCTGGGCCTCGACACTGAGCCCTGCTCCTCTTTGACCGAAAGGCTAATGACGACATGCGCAATCGCCTCCTCCTGCTCCTCACGCCGACCAACGCACTGGCCGCGATCGCGGTCAGTGCGTTGGTCGCCGCTGCTCCGGCTTCCCCGATCGCCGCGGGCGCCACGTGCCCGACCGTGACCGACGGCCGGCTCACGATCGGTACGGACAATCCGGCGTATCCCCCCTGGTTCGCGGGCGGAACGAAGAGCTCCTGGAAGATCAACGACCCCTCCACCGGCAAGGGGTACGAGTCGGCAGTCGCCTATGCGATCGCACAGAAGCTCGGCTACTCGAAGGCCCAGGTGAAGTGGACGTACGTGCCCTTCAACAAGGCGTTCGCACCAGGCCCGAAGGCGTTCGACTTCGACATCAACCAAATCTCGATCACGGCGGCCCGCGCGAAGGTCGTCTCGTTCAGCACGTCGTACTACGACGTGAACCAAGCGCTCGTCGTCAACAAGGGAACGAAGATCGCCGCGGTCCGTAGCATCAAGGGCCTCGCGTCGTACAAGCTCGGCGCCCAGCTCGGCACCACGAGCTACACGTACATCAGGAATCGCATCAAGCCGTCGCAGCAGCCGGCCGTCTTCAACTCGAACGCGGCCGCCGTGCTCGCGCTGAAGAACAAGCAGATCGACGGGCTGATGGTCGACCTGCCGACGGCGTTCTACGTGACAGCCGTGCAGGTACCGAACAGCAAGATCCTCGGCCAGTTCGAGAACAAGGGCGGTTCGACCGACCGCTTCGGCGTCGTGCTCGCGAAGGGCAACCCGCTGACCAGTTGCGTCAACAAGGCACTCTCGTCGCTGCGCGCGAACGGAACCCTCAAGCGGCTCCAGCAGCTGTGGCTAGCGAAGGCGACCGGCGCGCCGGTCTTGAAGTAGACCGGCGCTCGCGCCTGCTCGATGGACTGCGCTCCGGTGGCGAAGGCCGCCGGAGCGTCGTTATCGCCCTCGCGAGCACCGTCGTCTTCTTCGCCGCCCTCTCGTTCGCCGTCACGCACGCGCCGGGCTGGCCGGCGGTCCGCAGCCAGTTCTTCGACTGGCACGAGTTCAAGTCGACGTTCCCCGAGATCGCGCGGGCCTTCCGGCTCAACATCAAGATCTTCTGCATCGCCGAGGCGTTCATCCTCGTCTTCGCGCTCTTCCTGGCGATCCTGCGCAGCCTGCCGGGGCCGGTGTTCTTCCCGCTGCGTGTAGTGGCGATCGTCTATGCCGATCTCTTCCGGGGCATCCCGACGATCCTCGTGATCGCGATCCTCGGGTTCGGCGCCCCCGCGCTCGGGTTGAGCTACGTCCCGACGTCGGTGATCTTCTGGGGCATCGTCTCGCTCGTGCTGATCTACAGCGCGTACGTATCCGAGGTGTATCGCGCGGGGATCGAGTCGATCCATCCGAGCCAGGAAGCGGCTGCGCGATCGCTCGGGCTCACGCGCTGGCAGACGCTGCGGCGGGTGATCCTTCCGCAGGCGGTGCGCCGTGTGATCCCGCCGTTGCTCAATGACTTCATCGGCCTGCAGAAGGACACCGCGCTCGTCGGCACGCTGGGCGCGATCGAGGCGTTTCAGCAGTCACAGATCGACGCCAACGCGACCTTCAACTTCACCGCGTACCTCTGCGCTGCAGCGTTGTTCGTCGCGATCACGATCCCGCTGGCGCGGTTCACCGACTGGCTGATCATTCGTGACCGCCGTCAGCGCCAGGCCGGGGGAGCGACGCTGTGACCGACACGCTCGTCGTCGAGCAGCTGTCGAAGTCGTTCGGCCGGCACGAGGTGCTCCGCGGCATCGATCTGACCGTCGCAGAACACGAAGTCGTTGCGCTGATAGGGGCGTCCGGGTCGGGCAAGTCGACGCTCCTCCGCTGCATCAACCTGCTCGAGCGGATCAATGCCGGGCGCATCTTCCTGGGCGGCGAGGAGATCACGCGTGCCCGTCACGTCAATGCCGTGCGCCGCCGCATCGGGATCGTCTTCCAGTCGTTCAACCTCTTTCCGCACATGAGCGTGCTTCGCAACGTGACACTCGCACCGCGCGACGTTCTTGGGCTGTCGAGGCGCGATGCCGAAGAGCGAGCAACCACGTTGCTCGACCGCTTTGGCCTCGCTGACAAGCGCGAGGAATACCCGGACCGGCTCTCGGGCGGTCAACAACAGCGAGTTGCAATAGTCAGGGCGCTGGCGATGCAGCCGGAGCTGATGCTGTTCGACGAGGTGACGAGCGCGCTCGATCCGGAGCTCGTCGCAGAGGTGCTCGAGGTGATCCGCGAGCTCGCCGCCGGTGGGATGACGATGATCATCGCGACGCATGAGATGTCGTTCGCACGCGACATGGCCGACCGGGTCTGCTTCCTCGATGCGGGCAGGATCCTGGAAGACGGACCTCCGGATCAGATCTTCAGCGCGCCACGCGAAGAGCGGACGCAGCAGTTCCTGCAGCGCATCATCGAGGCACGGCGGCTGTGACCGAACCAAGCATGCCCGAAACTCTGCCGTACTCGTGGTACACGGACGAGGAGTTCCTGCGCCGAGAGCGCTCGTCGATCTTCGCGCGCAGCTGGCAGTACGCAGGCCGGGCGACGCAGGTCGCTCGGCCGGGCTCGTTCCTGGCCACGGACGCCGGCGGCATCCCGATCGTGGTGACCCGCGACGACAGTGGGGAGCTGCGCGCGTTCCTGAATGTCTGCCGGCACCGCGGTGCCGTGCTCACGGACGGCTGTGGCGAGCGCAGCACGATCCAGTGCCGCTACCACGCGTGGACGTACGACCTCGACGGTTCGCTGCGTAGCGCGCCGCGCTCGGAGCGCGAGCCCGGCTTCGACGAATCGGAGTGGTCACTCGTCCGCGCGAGCGCCGGCACGTGGGGGCCGTTCCTGTTCGTGAATCCCCACGCCGACGCGGCGCCGCTGTCGGAGCACCTGGGCGAGCTGCCCGAGATCCTGGCGCGCGACATCGACGTCGACGGGCTCACCTTCCACTCCCGCGTTGAGTTCGGCGCGAACGCGAACTGGAAGATCGTGGTCGAGAACTTCCTCGAGTGCTACCACTGCGCCACGGCGCACCCCGCGTTCAGCGACGAGGTCGACGTGCATCCCGACCGCTACCTGCTCCAAGCGCATCCCACCTTCAACGCACAGTTCTGCCGCGCCAAGACAACGGGAGAGCGAGGGCAGTTCCACCTCCTCTATCCCAACACGGGCATCAACGTGTTCCCCGGCCCGGCGAACCTCTCGATCGGACCGATCGTCCCGGCGGGGCCGGGACGCACCGAGCGCTACCTCGACTACTTCTTCGCACCAGACGTCGACGAGAGGTGGCTGCGCGACTTCTTCGCCTTCGACAATCAGGTAGGCAAGGAGGACACGGCACTCGTCGAGTCGGTGCAACGCGGCATGGCCTCCGGGCTCCTCGAGCACGGGCGGTTGCTCCTGAACGCCGAGCCGCTGCTCGCCGCCTTCCAATGCTGGGTGGCGGAGCGGCTGAAGATCTAAAGCGTCACACGCAAGATCCCGCCGTCGAGCTCGATCGAGCCGCCGAGCTCCTCGATCACGACGCGCGCGACGATCGAGCCCAGATCGCGTACCGACTCGGCTATGACGACCGGAGCAGCGTCGGCGGTGATCGGGGAGAGCTCGAGTAGGCGCCCTTGTACGCGCCACGTCACCTGCTCCGCGGGGCCGTAGCGCGCGGCGGCGATCGCAAGCGAACGCAGCGCGCGCTCGACGGATGTCGCCTCGGTCTCGATCGCCTCGCCCTCGCCCTCGGTCACGACCCGCTCGTCGTCGAGTCGTGCGAGCTCCAGCGTGTCCACCTCGACGAGGCCCGGCTCCCAGCGACCACCCTCGATCCGGGCAGCGACGCCCAGCTCGTCGAGGAGCTCGGTCATCTGCTCCGAGGCCTCCTCGATCATCCCGAGGAAGCGCATGGTGCGCTCATCGAGGTCGCCGGTTCGCGTAAGCGTCCGGGCGAAGCCGTAAATGGTCGCGAGCGGCGTGCGCAGGTCGTGGCACGCAAGCGAGACAACACGGGAGAATCTGTCTTCTGACATCGTGGCGCTACGGTTCTACCCGATGGCAGACACGAGGAACAGTCCTATCGCAGACATGCAGGCCTCCGCGCCCGAGATCCAGCTCGGCCTGACACGCGCCGGCGTGACGGGCGTGCAGAAGGCCATCCGGATCCGGCACGAGGGGCACGAGAAGACGTTCGCCGCCGAGATCTCCTGCACGGTCGACCTCGATCCGATGCAGAAGGGTGTCCACATGTCGCGGTTCGCTGAGTCTTTCAATACAGCGCTGTTCGGTGAGGCGATCGATCAAGTCGTGATCGGTGAGGCGTTCCTCGTCGAGACGCTTGCCGAGCACATTGCACGCCACATCGTCGGCCGTCAACACGCGCTCCGCGCCGAGGTGCGGATCGAAGCACAGTACCCGCTCGAACGCCGCACGCCCGTGACCGACCTGCCGACCCAGGAGATTGCAACCCTGATCGGCATCGCTGCGGCCTCGCCCGAAGGGGTGCGACGCGTCGTCGGCGTCGAAGCTTGGGGCATCAATGCCTGCCCGTGCGCACAGGGTCTGGTCCGCGGCGCCGCCTCCGAGCGGCTGCTGGAGGCCGGGTTCGCCGAGGGCGACATCGACCGCATCCTCGAGCTCGTCCCGCTCGCGACCCACAACCAGCGCGGCAAGGGCACGCTGCTCGTCGGCACGAACGCCCAGATCAACGCGGAGCATCTCGTCGAGATCGTCGAGCAGTCGATGAGCTCCCCCGTTTACGAGCTTCTGAAGCGGCCGGACGAGTTGTTCGTCGTCGAGCACGCGCACCTGCAGCCGCGTTTCGTCGAGGACTCCGTTCGCTTTGCGGTCAAGGCCCTGCTCGACCGGTACCCGGAGCTCGACGACGAGGACTTCGTCTTCTCGCGCCAGTTGAACCTCGAGACGATCCACCGCCACGATGTGCTCGCGGAGCGCACCGGCACGGTCGGAGAGGCTCGGCGAGAGCTCGCGGGGGTCGTTGCGCAGCGGCACACGGACCTCCGCGATTGGATCGTCCGGCCCTAGAGCGGACCTTTTACTTGCGGCGGAACGTCGCGCGAACGCTGAGCGCGGAATCCGTCGCCGGACGGCAGACGAGGCGCGACCCCTTGCAGCCGCCGCTCCAACCGGCGAACTTCCAGCCCTTCGCCGGAACGGCACGCAGCGTGAGCGGGTCACCGGCCGCGAACGTCTTCGAGCAGACCGGCGTGCAGCGCACGCCGCCACGGCCCGTCGTCGCCACCTTCACCGGAATCGTCAGCGGCCCGAACACCGCGCTGACCGATTGCGCCTGTGCGAGTGCGACGGTGCAGCTACCGCTTCCCTTGCACGCCCCGGTCCAGCGGACGAAGCGCGCGCTGTGGCCCGGTGTCGCCGCAAGCGTGACGGTCGTGCCCTGGTCCCATTGCGTCGTGCACGAGGCGCTGCAATTGACGCCCGGCAGATCGCTCGCCACCGCGCCGGCCCCGAGCAGGGCCACCGAGAGCGGTACCTGGGGCGTGTCGAGATGGCGTAGCCAGAACGAATCCTGGAGGTCGTTCCACGAGCCGCTGTGCGCGTAGTAGTCGTCGTGGCCGAAGTCGAGCACCTGCTGCTGCAGCGGACGCCCGTCCGTGTAGGGCGAGAGCAGGTCGACGAACGGCGCATCGCAGGGGTGGCCCGAGTCGCCGGGGCAGGCGTGCGGGGCGCCGGCGGGCAGCGCGCCCAGCGTGTGGATGAGCTCATGTGTCCCGATGGCGTCTGTGGGGACGCTGGGGCAGCCGGCGAGCCAAACGATCGCGTACCCAGGCCCGGTTGCAAAATCCCCGCCGCCCGTCCCGCAGACATCCTGCTCGACGGACGGGCCGTCGTAGTAGACGTAGTACTTCTTGTAGGTGTCCGAGAGCCCGGCGCTCTCGAGGGTGCGGACGGCGAGGCCGAACGCGGCGCTCGACCCTCGGAAGGACGCCGAAGGGTCCGGCAGCCGGACGAAAGAAATGTCGAGGCACGTTCCGCCGGGGAAGACGGCCTGGTCGAAGCGCGGCACGCGCGTCGCGTCCTGGCCCGTCCACCACGCCGCCATCGAGGCGACGTCGTCGGCGAGCTTGTTCGCGTCGGCCGCGAAGTTGTCGGCGCCGTCGGCCGGCACGATCACGACCGGATGGATCTGCTGTCCCGTCGCAGCGTCCGGCCGGTCAGTCGCCGTCTCGCCGGTGCCGCACCACCCGGCTGCGAGCGCGCCTGGAGCGAGCCACAGGGCCGCTCCGGCGACGACGAGGGCCGCGAGCTTACGCACTCGCCGGAGAGCGCCTGAAGTGGAAGCGACTCTCGGTTCCTGCCCGGAGCCGGCGGAGGTTGCCCCGATGGAGGAAGAGAATTCCCGCGGCGGCACCGGCGCCGAAGAGGATCACCGACAGCGGGTCGCCGTACAGAGCGGCGAAGACCGGCAGCGCGATTCCGGCGACGATCGAAGCGATCGAGGCGTACCGGAAGACCAGGAAGAGCGAGAGCCACACGATCCCCGCGCTCACCGCGACCAAGGGAGCGACGCCGAAGAACACGCCGCCGCAGGTCGCCACCATCTTCCCGCCCTTCTCGAAGCGCAGGAAGATCGGGCGCCAGTGGCCAAGCATCGCCGCAGCGCCGGCGCACACCCCGGCGAGATGGTGCGGCGAGGCGAAGAGCATTCCGAGCAGCGCGGGGACGAAGCCCTTCAGCACGTCGAGGAGGACGACCGGGATGCCGAGCCAGCGGCCGTAGGTGCGCCAGACGTTCGTCGCACCGATGTTGCCGGACCCGACCTTGCGGATGTCCTCGTGCTTGATCAGGCGCACGAGCCAATAGCCCCACGGACAGGAGCCGAGGAGGTAGCCGACGACAACGAGCCCGAGAAACGCCATCCGCGATTCAGGGTAGCCGCGGCTTCGGCGGTTCGCCTAGGCCTCTACGGGCGGATGCCGTATTTCTGCGCCCAGTCGCTGACGACGTCGTAGTCGAGGTTGTTGAAGAACGCGTCGATGTAGCCGGCGCGGTCGGTCCCGAAGTCGATGAAGTAGGCGTGCTCGTAGACGTCGAGGGCGACGAGCGGAGTCGCATTCCAGATGGGGAAGGTGTTCTGGGCGTCGCCGATGTAGTTGAACAGCCGCCCTTCGTCCCAGTCGTAGGCCGTCCAGGCCCAGCCGCGGCCACCCATGCCCGTCGCCTTCAGGTCGGCCTTCCAGTCGGCGATCGTGCCGAAGTCGCGCTTGACGAGGTCGCCGAAGATGCCGCTCGGGTCGCCGCCGTGACCGCCGAGATGCTCGAAGTAGATCTCGTGGTTCTTGATCCCCCCGATCGCGAACGACAGGTCGACCTTCAGGGAACGGAAATCGGAAAACACCTGGTTGGCGCTCGCGAGGTCGACGTCGGCGAGCTTCCCGAGGATCTCGTTCCGCTTGTTGACGTACCCTTCGTAGAGCTTGTAGTGGGCCTCGACGGTCTCGCGCGAGATGCCGTCCAGCTCGTACAGCGCCGGCTTCAGCTCGCGCGGGGTGATCTCCTCGTGGTTATAAGCAAGCGCCATGTCTCTCCTCTGTGCTCTTAACGCCCGTGCTTTTGACGGCAGGCGGCTTAACGGGTGCGGCGCGGAGCATATCCTCCAGAGAAGAAGCCATCCGAAGGAGAAGAGCAATGCCCTACGAGCTCCCCCCGCTTCCCTACGACTACAACGCGCTCGAGCCGACGATCGACGAGCAGACGATGCGCATCCACCACGGGAAGCACCACCAGGCCTACGTCGACAACCTGAACAAGGCGGTGGAAGGCACCGAGTTCGACGGCCGTCCGCTCGAGCAGCTGCTCGGGGCGCTGCTCGATATCGCCGAGGACAAGCAGACCGCGGTCCGCAACAACGGCGGCGGGCATGCGAACCACTCGCTGTTCTGGGAGATCATGAAGCCGGGAGGCGGCGGAGAGCCGACGGGCGATCTCGCCGACGCGATCAACGACCTGTGGGGCGGGACCGACGCGTTGAAATCGGCGATGAACGACAACGGCGTGAAGCGCTTCGGTTCCGGCTGGACGTGGCTCGTCTGGGACGGCACCGGGCTCGCGCTCTACTCGACGCCGAACCAGGACAGCCCGCTCATGCAGGACGACGTGCCGCTGCTCGGCATCGACGTCTGGGAGCACGCCTACTACCTCTCCTACCAGAACAGGCGCCCGGACTACCTGAGCGCGTGGTGGGACGTGATCAACTGGGACGAGGTCGGCAAGCGGTTCGACGAAGCGCGCGCAAACTAGTCAGTTGCGCGCGCTTCGCGCGTCTTCCGTCTACGTGAGCTGGTGCCACTTGACGATCGGGCTGATCGCGCCGAGGAAGCCGGCGCCCGCCTGGTTGACCGACATCGTGACCCGGAGCTGGTTCTGGCCCTTCGGGAGCTTGTAGAGCACCTTGGCCGCGGACTTCGAGTTGAGGATGACCTTCTTCAGCGTCACCCACTGGCCGGTCAGCGTGTTCAGGCGCTGGAGCTGCACCGCCTTGCCGCTGAACGACACGCCCGCCGCGGCGTGGATGATCCAGCCGTTGTTCCGGCCGAGCGTCAGCTTCGGCTGCACCTGGATCGACGTCGGCGTCGCGTACGCGCCCTTCCAGGTCGCCTGGTAGCTCGTGGCGATTCGCGGCGAGACAATGAAGCTGAACGACCCGTCGGCCGCGGTCAGCAGGGTCGCCCTGCTGATCGGGTTCGGCTGCGGGTACGGCTGGTAATAGATGGTGACCTGCTCGCCGCCCTTGTGGTTCGAAACGACGCCGCTGAGCGTCACCTTGTCGCCGTAGACGACGTACTGCGACGACGCGGCGAGTGTGAGCGTCGGCGGAAGACCCTTGACAGTGATCGTCCCGGCGAGCTTCCTGTTCAACTCGTCCTTGTAGGTGTACGTCCCGGCCGCATTGAAACTGAAGGAGTACTTCTGCCCCGGCCGTAGGATCGGCGAGACGAACTGGCCCTTGTCGGCGAGAATCTGGTGGTTCGCGTTGTCCTTGTTCACCCAGGTGACGGTGTCGCCCTCGGTGATCGTCGCCGACTTCGGCGCGAAGCCCGAGCCGTAGATGTTGATCGTCTTCGTCGTTGCTGCGCCGGCCGGCCCTGCGACTGTGAGGGTCAAAACCGCCGCGAGCACGAGAATCACCTTGCGCATCGTTCGAACCTGCCTTTCAGAACTTCGATTGCCGGTGTCGTCCCCGGCGGCAGCAAACTCGATGCACGATGCGCCTCTGTTTTACTCATCACGAGCATGCCCTTACGGACCCCACACAAGCGCTGTCTTCTCACCGGTGGCACTGGGCGGTTGGGGACGGCCCTTGCCGCTGGTCTCAGAGAACAGGGCTGGGAGGTGTTGGCGGCCGGTTCCGCGGACGGTGATCTCACCTTGGCCGACAATGCGCGCGGCCTCGTCGCCCGCGCAGTCGAGGAGCTTGGAGGCCTCGACGTCGTGATCTACGGCGCGGGCGCAGGCTGGCGTGTGCAGCCGATCGAGGACGTGACGGAAGCCGACTGGGACGCCGCATTCGGCGTAACAGCGAAGGGAACGTTCTTCGTCTCGCAGGCGGCCGCGCCGCACCTTCGGGAATCGAAAGGTGTCTTGTTGATCATCGAGGATGTCGCCGCCGATCTCCCGTGGACGAACCTCGCGCCGCACGCCGCGGCGAAGGCCGCGCAAGCGCACCTGACCAGGATCTTCGCGCGTGCACTCGCCCCGGACGTCCGCGTCTGCGGGATCTCACCGGGCCCCGTGTCCGTGCCCCCGGAGGACGCAGAGGGACGCGCGGCCCGCACGCTGCTCAGACGAATCGGCGATCCGCACGATGTGCTCGACGCGATCCTGTATCTCGCCGATGCGAATTACGTGACGGGCTCGACGCTTGTAGTGGACGGAGGAAGACGACTTCGCACCGTGCCGGTCGATCCGTAGCGTGTCGATCTGTCGACCGCTCAGCCGTCGAGTGCCGCAAAAGCATGAGGGAGCAGGTACGTGGAGCCGTACACCACGAGCGGTAACTCCTCGGACTTCGCGAGGCGAAGCGCCGCGTCGAACGCACGCGCCGGCTCGGAGACCGCGTCGGCCTCGAGCCCTGCACGCGTGAGGATCGAACCTAGGTCGACAGCGTCGTACGAGCGGTCGGGCCACGCTTGAGTCACGAAGACGCGGTGAGCCTGCGCGAGCGATGCAGCGAGAGCCTCGGCCGATCGGGTCCGCGCGATCGACACAACCGCCACGTAGCGCGGCGGGAGCAGTGCGCTGAGCTCCGACCAACCCTGAGGGTTGTGCGCCGCGTCCAAGATCACCTCGACACCATGGGCGCGGATGCGCTGCATCCGCCCGCGGACGCCGCCCGCGAGCGCCGAGGTGACATCGTCAGGGATCACACCGACCGTGAACGGTGCGTCCCGTAAGGCTCGCAAAGCAAGCGAGGCGTTGCGCGACAGGAATGCGCCGGTCACGTCGTCGACGATGCGCAGGTCAAGGCCCTCGCGGGCGGCGATGGCCTCGGCCTCGTGCCTCAGAACGGCCGGAAGCTCGGCCGACACGACCGTGGCGCCCCGCCGCGCGACTCCGAGCTTCTCTCGAAGTGCATCCAGCTCTCGCTCGCCGAGCAGCTCTTCGTGGTCGATCCCGATGCTCGTGAGCACCGCGAGCGGCGCCGCCACGAGGTGAGTAGCGTCGAGTCGTCCGCCGATGCCCGCCTCGTAGATTGCGACCTCGACCTGCTCTTCGGCGAACAATGCCGCTGCCGCGAGCGTGACGAGGTCGAAGAAGCGGAGGGAAGCAATGTCGGTGACTGTCGGCGCCAAGCGGTGCAACCGCTCGAGCTCGGCCAGTAGCCGCTCGTCGGTGATCGCCTCCCCGTTGATCGTGATCCGCTCTCCCCACGCGTGGATGTGCGGCGATGTCGTCAGCCCCGTTCGAACACCGACGAAGCGGAGGATGCGCTCGATGAACGTCGCCGTGCTCGTCTTTCCGTTCGTGCCGACGACAACGATTGAACGATCGGAAAACTTGATGCCGGCGGCAGCTCGGAGGATCTCGACCGCCGCCACATCGGCTCTCGGCACCCGCCCGGGATACGCCGCGACGATCTCTCGGATCCGGAGATCTGCCGGAGATGGAACGAACGCAGTCGCCGACACTCGTTCCGTAGAGTAGTCCGATGTCCCTGCAGGCGCTCGAGGTCGTTGGGACGCTGTACGGGCCGCACCAGCTCGAGTTGCGACTCGCTCCCGGACGCCCCCTGTCTCATCTCTGGGCGTTTGAGCAGGGCGAGCTGATCCCGGCCGCGCGGGCGTTCGCCGAGGCACGAGGGGAGGCCCTCCGCCGGCGGATGCCGATCCTGATGGACGGCCGCACGCCCGCAGACATAATGGCGTCGCTCGAGCGCACCGCCGCGTCGCGCGTGTTCATCGTGATCGCGGAGGACGTGGCGTACCTCGATGCTGAGCAAGTGCAGGTGATCGGCCCGGAGATCGCCGCCGCCAACGGACAGTCGCGTCAGGTCGGCGACCTGGTGCTCGAGACGCTATACCGGGCGGTCGCCTCGGGCGGTCAACCGCCCACGGAGATCAATCGCTACTGGGGATCGGAATGGCGTTATTTGGACGGTCGCAACGATGACGAAAGCTGGTGGCGCGTTTGGCCGCAGGGAGAGAAGCAGTTGTTCAAAGGCGAGTTCGTTGCGAAGCTGTCGTCGCAGCAGTTGCAGCAACTTGGCCAGCCGGATTACGTCGTGATCGAGAGCCCGCTCGATCCCGCGATGCGCGTCTACGCATCCGTCGAGCCGGATCGGGGCACCAGCCTGCTCAACTCGACGGAGTACAAAGACAGACGGATCGTCGCGTTGTCCGCGAGCTGCCGCGACTCGATTGGTGTCCTCGACGGAGAATTCTGCAGGCTCGTTGCGTGGCAGAGGGGCAAGCCGTGGCAGCGCGCGAAGCCCGGGTGGAGGCTCGTGAAAGGCCGTGCAATCGTCGCGCACACGAAGGTCGCTGCACGCACGGAGGTCGAAAAGCAGGTCTGCCGCCTACCCTCAGATGCGCTGATCGCGATCGGAGCGCGGGCGGAAGATGTCGTCGTGCTCGAGACCGTGACGTACGACAAGAAGGCAAAGGAGTATCGCCGCAAGCGCGTACGGCTCCGCGCGTTGCCGATTGACGAAGCGGAGGCCGCGGAGCGGAAGACATGGGAACGTTCACAGGGGACTGACGGCTGGGTCGATCCGGCAGCAGTCCATGGGATTTATCCTCCCTATCCGGCCTTGTACCTCGACCGGTTCGCGAGGGAAGATCTCGGCGTGCCACTGGCAGGTCCGGTGACGATCCGTACAAGCGTCGCGTCTCGGCTCGCATCAGACGCAAGCGAGTTTCTCTGGCTCGCCGTCGGAGGAATTGTCGTTGTCGTGCTGACCGCCTTCCACATTCGTCCGATCATCGCAATCCTCGTCCCCGTGGTCGCCACCATCGTCTTCTTATTCTGGAGAGTCCAACGCGCTGTTACGTAGGTCTCTCCTGGGCCGTCCGGGAAACCAACAAGGTGGCTCGGCTCGTAGTCCCTTTGTGGCCTTCGCAATCCCACTCCGTACTATGCGACTCGTGACGAGCGACGGGGAGTTGATCCAGCGCGCGGCGACCGGTGACCACTCGGCGTTCGAGGATCTCTACCACCGCTACGCGCGGCCGGTCTTCGGGCTCGCGCTGCGGCGGCTCGGCGACCGTGGCCGCGCGGAGGATGCCGTGCAGGAGACCTTCGCATCGATCTGGCGCTCGGCGGCGTCGTACCGCCCCGACCGCGGGCCCGGAGCGCCGTGGCTCTACGCGGTCGCACGCAACGCGATCGTCGACCGTGCGCGCTCGCGGAGCGAGATCCCGTCCGACATCCCCGACAGGGCCGCGGCCGAACCTGGGCCGAGCGAGCACGTGGAGCATGGCTGGGTGGCCTGGCGGGTGCACCGCGCGCTCGAGGAGCTGCCGGAGCGCGAACGCGAAGTGCTCGCCCTCGCCTACTGGAGCGGTCTCTCCCAGAGCGAGGTCGCAGAGTCCCTCGGTATCCCGCTCGGCACCGTGAAGACGCGGACGCGTTCGGCGCTCGCCAAGCTATCCGAGATCCTGGGAGACGAGCTGCAGTGAGCAACTTCGACGACATGATCGACCGCGAGGGCTTGGGCGCCGATGAGGAGGCCAGGCTGCGCCGCGTGCACGAACTGCTCGTGCAGGCCGGCCCGCCCCCCGACCTCCCCCCGCGCCTCGAGCAACCGCCTACCGCGCCCGAGCCTGAGCTCGTGCAGCTCCCGGCGCTGCCACGCCGCCGCTGGCCACTCGCGGCGGTCGCCGCCGCGGCGCTGGTCGTGCTCGCCTTCGGTGGCGGCTACCTGATCGGTCACGCGAAGACGAAGCCGGCCTCGTTCGAGGCGAAGCGCGTCGTGCCGATGCACGGCGGTAACGCGCTCGCGCTGCTGCGGGTCGCGCCCAGGGACGCCGCGGGCAACTGGCCGATGCAGCTCGAGGTCGAGAACCTGCCGATGCAGACCAATCCCCGTGCCTACTACGAGCTCTGGTTGACCCGAAACGGCAAGCCGCTTGCGCCGTGCGGGACGTTCCGGGTAAGCCCGCGCACGACGGTCGTCCAGCTGTCGGTGCCGTACGACTTCAAGCGCTTCGACGGCTGGGTCGTCACGAGGCAGGGCGCGAACGACCACGGGCCTGGCCCCGTCGTCTTGACCACGTAGGGAAGCTCGGGCCCGACCGGTACGTTTGCGCCTCGGATGAGGCGCGTCCATTACTCCTGGATCATCGCGGCCGTCGGGCTGGTGACGCTGATCACGTCGGCGGGCTTCCGGTCGACGACCGGCATTCTCATCGTCCCGCTGCAGGACGAGTTCGGATGGAGCCGGGCGACGATCAGCTTTGCGATCGCGATCAACCTCGTCATCTACGGGCTCGGTGGACCGTTCGCGGCGGCATTCGTCGACAAGTACGGGATGCGGCGCGTGATCACCGTCGCCGTGCTCGGCATCTCGCTCGGCGCCGGTCTGAGCACGCTGATGACCGCGCCGTGGCAGCTCGACGTGCTCTGGGGCGTCGTGAATGCCGCCGCAACGGGCGCGATCTCGGTACCACTCGGCGCGATGATCGCGAACCGTTGGTTCGCACGACGGCGCGGTCTGATCACGGGCCTGCTGACCGCGTCGAATGCGAGCGGACAGCTGATCTTCCTGCCGCTCCTCGCCTGGATCGTCACCCAGTGGGGGTGGCGTTACGCCGCCGGCACCGCGGCGGCCGTGGCGCTCGTCGTCGTGCTGCCGCTCGTCCTCGTGTTCTTTCGCGACCGGCCGTCCGATCTCGGGCTCGCGCCGTACGGCGGCGACGTGATCGAGCCGGCTCCTGCTGTCACCGGCAATCCATTCGCGAGCGCCGTCCGCATGCTCGGCGCAGTGCGCCATTCGCGCGCATTCTGGCTCCTTGCGGGCAGCTTCTTCATCTGCGGCGCTTCGACCAACGGACTGATCGGCACGCACCTGATCCCTGCGGCGATGGACCACGGCTTCGGCGAGGTTGCCGCCGCATCGCTGCTCGCGACGATCGGCGTCTTCGACCTCGTCGGGACGTTGGCCTCGGGCTGGCTGACCGACCGCTACGACCCGCGGCTCCTGCTCGCCTGGTACTACGGCCTCCGCGGGCTCAGCCTGCTCGCGCTGCCGTACGTCTTCGGGTCGCCGCGCTTCGGCTTGATCCTCTTCGTCGTCTTCTACGGCCTCGACTGGGTGGCGACGGTGCCGCCGACCGTGGCGCTGACCGCGGAGATCTTCGGGCGGGAGTCGGTCGGCGTGGTCTTCGGCTGGATCTTTGCCGCGCACATGGCCGGCGCGGCGGTCGCCGCGTGGGGCGCGGGCGCGGCGCGCACGTGGTTCGGCGGCTACGGCTGGGCGTTCGGCACCTCGGGCTTGCTCTGCCTGTTCGCGGTCGGGCTCGTGACGCAGATCGCGCGCGGGCCTCAACCGACACGCGTGCCCGTGCCCCTATACGTCGAGGCGTAGGTCCTCGAGATCGATGTCGCGCTGCACGCGCTGCATCACGTCCTCGGTGATCGTCCCCTCGTTGCGCAGCCGGAGCACGGCCTGACGCTCGGCCTCGAGTAGCTCGCGCCGTAGTCGCTGGTACTGCTGCGAGCGCTCCTCGACACCCTCCTCGTCGACCCCTTCGTACCGCGCGCGGAAGCGGTTGGTGCGGAACCGGTACTGCCCTCGCGTGCGCTCCGCAGTGTCCTCGCGCACCCAGCCTTCGCGTTCGAGCTCCTCGAGGCGCGCGAGGGCGGCCTCCGAGGCCTTGATCCGAGCCTTCGCGTCCTCACGTTCGGCGCCGCCGTCGTCCTCGACGTGCAGCAGCCGAATCAGCCAGGGCAGCGTCAGCCCCTGGCCGACGAGCGTGACGAGGATGACGGCGAAGGTCAGGAAGACGATCAGGTCGCGACCCGGAACATTCGTCGGGAGCGCGAGCGCGGCCGCAAGCGAGACGGCGCCGCGGATCCCGGTCCACGAGATCAAGGCGGGCGCCTGCCACGGCGGATAGGGGTCGTGTTCGCGCACGCTCCGGAAGAGGAAGCGCGGCACGTAGGTGAAGATCGGCACCCAGACGATGCGCGTGACGATCACCACCGCGGCGACGATCGCCGCATCTCCGATCAGGGACAATGTCGAACGGCCGCTGAGCCGGTTGAGGATCCCGTGCAGTTGCAGTCCGACGAACGCGAAGAGCAGCGCGTTGACAATGAAGGTGACGATCTCCCAGAACGAGTTCCCCGAGACTCGGGTGACCCCGGTCGTCAGCTGCGGCGTGTACCAGCCCATGTAGACGCCGATCACGACCGCGGCGAGCACGCCCGAGACGCCGAGGGCGGCTGCGGGGAGGTATGCGAGGTAGCCGGAGAGCAGCGCGAGCGCCACCTCGGTCGGCGCGTCGTCGATGCGTCGGCGCACTTGCCGCACGACGTAGGCCACGGCCAGACCCACGAGGATCCCGCCGACGATGTTGAGGACGAGATGCCAGGACGCGTTCCAGAGCGAGAAGGTTCCGGCGACAGCCGCGGCGACGGCTGCCTTGTAGAGCACGAGCGCGACGCCGTCGTTGACGAGGCTCTCGCCCTCGACGATGGCGATGACACGCCGCGGGACCCCGACGCGCCGGATGATCTGGGTCGCGGCGAGGGCGTCGGTGGGCGAGACGATCGCGCCGAGTGTGAAGGCGCCCGCCCAGGAGAGCCCTGACACGGCGGCGTGCGCGATCACCGCGACGCTGCACATCGTCGCCGCGACGAGCCCGACCGAGAGCAAGGTGATCGGACGCAGGTTCGCCTTCAAATCGCGCAGGCCCGTGAAGAACGCGGACGAGTAGAGGAGCGGCGGGAGGATCGCGATCAGCACGAGGTCCGGCGGCAGCTGGAAGTGCGGCAGCCCGGGGACGAACCCGAGGAGGAGGCCGCCGGTCACGAAGAGGAGCGCCGGCGGCAGATGCCACACCGCCGCGACGACCAGCATCGCCGCGAGCGCGGTGAGCATGATCAGAAGCTGGAGCTCCTCGTGAGCGGTGAAGTGCTGCACGGTCGGCCCACGATAAGAGAGACGGGCCCGGGTCGCGAGGCGAACCGGGCCCGTCTGTCATTCCGACATGGTGCGCCGCTTACGCGGCGTCTGCGAGGTCTTCGTTCTGCGCAAGCTTGCGCAGGGCCTCGGTCTCGATCTGGCGCACCCGCTCGCGCGTCAGGCCGAGCTGCTTGCCGATCGACTCGAGCGAGGCGGGACCGTCACCGACGAGGCCGAAGCGGAGCTCGATCACGTCGCGCTCGCGGTCCGGCAGGTTGGCGACCGCCTGGCGGACGGCCAGGTCGCGGAGCGAGGACGACGCCTCTTCCTCCGTCGACGGGCCCGTGCCTGCGATCAGATCACCGAACGACGCGTCTCCGTCGTCGCCCACCGGCATGTCGGTCGATGCGACCGCGCGTGCGGCGGCCATCACTTCCTGGACATGGTTGAGCGGCAGCTTCGAGTGCGCCGAGATCTCCTCGGGCGTCGGGTCACGCTCGAGCGTTGCGACGAGCTCGCGGCGGGCGCGGGCAACCTTCTGCTCGCGCTCGACGACGTGCACCGGGATGCGGATCGTGCGTGCCTTGTTGGCGACGCCGCGCTGCACCGCCTGGCGGATCCACCAGGTCGCATAGGTCGAGAACTTGAAGCCCTTGCGCCAGTCGAACTTCTCCGCGGCGCGGATCAGGCCGAGGACGCCCTCCTGGACGAGGTCGCCGAGCGTGATGCCCTGCGTCTGGTAGCGCTTCGCGATCGAGACGACCAGCCGCAGGTTGCAGTTGATCATCCGCTCCTTGGCGAGCATGTCGCCCTTCTCGATGCGCTTCGCCAGCTCGACCTCTTCCGCCGCGGTGAGCAGCGGGTAGCGGCCGGCCTCGTTGAGGAACATCTGGAACGAGTCGGTGGTGTAGAGGCTGGTCCCGACGCTCAGGTCGAGCTCGAACTCCTCATCTTCGGCCTCGGGGGCGGCACCATGGTTCTCGAGCTCGTGTGCGAGCTCCTCGGCCTCCACTTCGTCGAGGTCGTTGGTGAGGACTGCGTCCGCTACGTCGGCAGCGGTGAGCACGTTGTGCTCCGAGCGCAGGGCAAGCAGTGCCTCGAGGGCATCGTGGACGGCCGGGGTCATGCTGATTTGGGTCAACGAACTCCTAACTAACGTGGTTACTGGTCTTCGAGGGTGACGGGCGCGCGGTTTGCGCGTCATCCATCACCTTTGAAAACGCCCTGGGCACTGGCGTTATTCCTTTTCTGGGACGCGGTAACCCAGAACTTAGTGACAGACTGTTACTAACCTGTTAGGACGGCCCGTGCCGCCCTATTAAGGGTGATCTTACGGGGCCATCCGGTCGTTCGCCACGAAGGCGGTGTGGGTGACCGGCATCTTCTGGGCGAAGAATGCCTCTACCGCTTCGGCATAGCGCCGAATCTCCCTCTGGGCGAACTCCGCATTCCGGAGGGAAACGAAGTTCATCAGGGCCCGGGCGTTGACCGTCCAGTAGAACTGGGTGTAGGCCCCGACGGGGATCACGACCCGCGCGAGCTCCCGGGCGACGCCCTTCTCGACGAGACGCGCGTAGGTGGCGTACGCCTCCTTATAGAGGGCCTCGAGCTCCTGCCGGGTCTCCTCGGCGAGCTCGTCGCTGACCGGCTCGAAGCTGTAGGCGCCCGGCTTGCCGACCTGGCTGCGGACGTCCTCGGCCGCGGGGACGTAGAAGTCGTCAGTCGCCTTCGCATATCGCATGCTGAACTCATTGAAACTGCCTATACGGTGCCGAAACCATTCGCGCGCGACGAAGATCGGGCAGCGGATGTGGAAGCGGAAGGCGTTGTGCTCGAACGGCGAGCCGTGCCGGTCGCGCATCAGGAACCGAATCAGCCCCTCGTCGGACTCCTCCATCACGCTCTTGTGGCGCGCGAAGGAGACGCGAGCGCCGTTCACCACCGACAGATCGTCGGCCATCGAAGCGTCCAGCCGGACGAATCCGTGGTCGAGGACGCTGATCGTGTTCTCGGGAATGACGTCGGCGGTCACGGTCAAGGCTCGCGGACCCTAGTACGCAATCCGGACGGTACCCCAGCCCGCCAGGTCGGTGCCAGGCACCAACAAAGCTGTGACAAATCGTCCACAACCCTTGTGCGCCAGCAAGCACCGGGGCATCCTGGTCGGACTCGGGCGGGATGTCCGGTCGGTGCCTGGCACCGGCGTTGGGCGGCACAGGCGCCGTATGAAGACGAAAACTGAGCGGTAGCGTGTGGGAGTGATCCGGATCGGCACGTCGGGCTGGTCGTATCCGTCCTGGCGGCCGGGCTTCTATCCCGACGGGATGCAGCCGGCGGACTTCCTGCGCTTCTATGCCGAGCGCTTCGACACCGTCGAGCTCAACTCGACGGGTTACCGGCTGCCGAGCGCCGACCAGTTCCGCCGTTGGGCGGAGGCGGTACCGGACGGGTTCGAGTTCTCCGTCAAGTTCGCGCTCACGCGACTCGACCGCGTGACCACATTCTTCGAGCGGGTGCTCGCGCTCGGTGACCGGCTGGGCCCCGTGCGCATCGTCTACGAGGGACCGCGCGATGACGGGACACTCTCGTTCGTCCAGGGCTCGACGCCAGACGAGGTGCAGCTCGCCTGGGACTTCCGGGATGAGTCGTGGGGCGACGTCGACGGCGTCGTCCGCGTCAACGAACCCGGCGCGCAACCGTTCCGCTACCTCCGCCTGCGCGAGCCTCCGTACACCGACGACGACCTGCGCGCGTTCGCGGCGACCGTGCGCGATCCCGCCTACGTCTACGTGCGCCACGAGGACGAGCCGACCGCGCCCGTCACCGCCGCGCGCCTGCGCGAGCTACTCGACTAGCGTCAGCGCACCGCCTGCACGGTCGGGGCATTCACCGGCCGCGGTGGCGGCTTCGAGTCGACGAGCACGGCCGCGACGAGCAGCACTGCAACACCGACGAGAGTCTCGCCGGCGAGCGAGCGGCCGATGCGTGTCAGGAAGCCTGTGTCCGCGCGCTCGAGCGCCGGCGCGACGACGAAGTGATGGAACGCGCCCCAGAGCAACGCGAAGCAGACGAGGCCGATCTTGATCAGCAGGACCTGCCCGTAGCTCTCCGTCCACAGGTCGTGCAGGTGTGGCAGCCGCACGATGCTCAGGTACGTCCCCGCCCCGAGCACCAGCGCGATCAGCACTGTCGCCAGGCGCGAGAAGTTCAGGAACGCTGCCCGGCGTAGCTCGGGTGCGCCGTACCAGACCAGGCCGACCATCGTCGCGAGCCCGCCGATCCACAGCGACGCCGCGGCGATGTGCACCCAGTCCGCCATCGCGGTCTTCCACGACGACCCGGGATCGACTGCGTCGTGCCCGGACCACGAAAGGCCGCCGGCAAAGAACAGTGACAAGGCGAACGCCGGGACGAGCAGCTCGCTCCGGTCGAGCAGCCACGAGAGGAAGACCAGCGCGAGCACGAAAGCGAACCCGAGCGTCATCACCACGAACGCCTGCCCGAAGCGCGTCGCCGCCATCGGCGAGAGATCGCCGTAGAGGAAGTTGCCGAACGGCAACTGCAGTGCGTCCTCCGCGCGCAGCGAGAAGGCGGCGATGCCCGCCTGCAGGCTGATCACGGCGCCGAGGCCGGATGCAACCGCGATCCTCCGCTCCAGCAGGCGCGGAACAGCGAGCCCGCGCAGGCAGATCACGCGCAATCCGAGCGACCCGATCGTGAGCGCGAGCCCGAGGAGCCACAGCCAGCGCACGAGGTGCTCGGCCTTCGTCGGGCCGCCCGCGCCGTAGGCATTCGCCACCGCTGGCGCAGGCACACGCACGCCGAACGTCCAGACACCCGAGACGACATGTGAGTCGGCGGAGATCGCACGCCAGCGAACGGTGTACGCGCCGAGCTCGAGCGGAAGCACACGGGCGACGACGCTCCGCCCGACGGTGCGCGACGGCAACGCGAATTGCTTGCCGACGCCGTTCAGCACTTTGATCGAGCCGGGGAGCACCTTGACTTGCTGGTCGAAGTTCAGCCCGATCTGCGCAGGCCCTCGCTGCAATTCCGTGCCAAATGCCGGCGTGGTCGAACGCAGCGTCGCGTGCGCCGAGGCCGCTGCCGGGAACGCGAGCGCGACGACTCCGATGGCCAGTAGCCGTCTCATCGGTGCTGCGGGCCAGCGAGCGGCGAGAGGTGCCCGAAGATCGGTGCGACGTCCCGGTCGGTGAAGAGCATCACCGAGACCGCGACGATCGTGAGCGCGAAGCACGTCTGCAACACCGCTGACCGTGGCCGCCAGGCGAGCGCCAATGGAATCACGGCGCCGAGCAGGAACGTCCAGCCGAGTAGGTGGTGCAGGAACGCCGACCGCGCGAAGAACCACGGGTTCTGCTCGTGCACGATGAACGCGATCCCGGTCACGGCAAACGCGAGCGGCCACGTGAGCCGCCAGAGCGGAGAGCGGAGCCGGCCATGCACGAGGCCGAGCTCCGCGCCGCCCGCCAGCATCAGCACCTCGGCCCACGACCCGTGCGCGTACATGTGGATCGACGAGTTCGTGAAGAACGCCATCACCGGCCAGAGCAGGACGCCCATGCCGAATGCGACCCCAGGCCAGAGGTACGTGCGCCACGGCCGCATCCGCCAGACCTCCTGTCCGACGATCGCCTCGCAGAGGAGGCAGAGCCCGACGAACAGGATCCCGGCGGCGAACGCCCAGTGGACCATCTCAGCGTGAGGCAGCATCGTGCGCCTCCAGGTCGGAGAGCAGCGGCCGCGCGACGACGAGCGCGAAGATCACGCCGGCCGCCACGACGAGCAGCGGCGACTCCAGCGCCAACCACCAGAAGCCCTGCCCCGACGGGTGGAGGAGGGTCAGCCGGTGCTGCTGGAGGATGCCCCAGATCAACCCGGAGGCGACGGTTGCCGGGCCGATCAGCGAAACCACGCGCGCACGGGTCGAGCGCGCAACGGCCGTCGCCGGAATGTGTCGAACAATTGGTGTTTCCATCGTGCTCCTTCGAGGTTGCCTACCAAGGACGACTTGCTCGTCCCGCGGCCTCCAGGGTCAAGGGCGTGCCCGCGGCTTAGGCGGGCAGCGGAGGAGGCCTGGACTCGAAGGAGAGCCCGAACCGGCGGCGTGGCGCCGCGTCGTCTCCCGCGCGCGAATGCGCGCGGAGTGCGGAGGGGTTGAGAGCGGCCGTGAGGAGCCGGCGCACGCGTGCGATCGTGCGAACGGCGTAGTCCTCGACCTCGTAGAGCCAACTCGCGAACCGCCACACGAGGGCGACCACGAAAGCGAGGCCGGCGAAGATCGGCAGCGCATAGGTGTGCAGCCACGGGGCGAAGAATGGCCAGCGTCCGGCCGCCATTCCGTCCGCGTCCGCGTGCACGAGATAGAGGAGCGACGTCGACGCGAACGATGCGAACCAGACGCGCATCGAGAGGTTCGCGCGCAGACGTGGCGTGCGGCGCTCATGACCATGGCCGACTGCAGCGAGCAGGCGGTGACCGGCGTCGGCCTTCGCCCACGCACGCGTTCCCCGGGCGAGCAGCCCGGCGAAGACGACGGCGCCGACCGTCTTCACGGCCACGAGCAGGAACGGGTAATAGCTCGCGTCCGGGCGCGCGAGCGGCTCGACGTGGAGCAGGCGATCGACGTGTCCGATCAGGCTTCGGCCTACGACCTCGGCAATCACGACGAGGACGCCAAACGTAACCAGCCCTCGCTTACGGACCAGACGACCCATCCTGAGCCAATCATACGTGCCCACTTGGCCACGCCAGAAGCTTTTGCCGAAGTTGCTTGCGCAGACAGGGACCGGGCTGCTTCAATCGGTCGAGATGGAGGGGGACTCGATGGAGCCGTTGCGTGAACCACCTGTCCGGGGGGTCGAGCAGCACAACGGCGCGGTCGTCGTGCGCCTCGGCGGCGAGCTCGACCTCTACAACGCCGACGAGATCCGCAATGCACTCACCGGCGCGATCGACGGCGGCGCGGCCCGCATCGTGGTCGACATGTCCGATGTCGACTTCGTGGACTCGACCGCCCTCGGCGTGCTGATCGAGGCGCGCTCGAAGCTCGGCTATGACGGGGTGCTGCTCGCCGCCCCTCAGCTCGAGACGAGGCGCACGCTCGAGGTGAGCGGCCTCGACCGGCATCTGCCGGTGCACGACTCGGTCGACGGCGCGCTCGCTTCCTCCGGTTCGTGATTCGCCGCGCCCGGCCCGACGAGGCCGAGACGTTGCTCCGAGTCCAGCGCGAGGCTGCCGTCGCGGCGTTCGCGCACGTCTTCCCGCCCGATCGCTATCCGTTCCCCGACAACGAGGTGCGCGAGAACTGGAAGAACGCGCTTGCCGACCCCAAGGTCGAGATCTACGTCGCCGAGATCGAGGGCGAACCGGCCGCATCGGTTGGGGTCGGCCATGGGTACCTGCTCACGCTGTACGTCCTGCCCGGGCATCAGGGGAGCGGGATCGGCTCGATGCTCCACGATCACGCCTTGGAACGCTTGCGCGCACTCGGCTGGACCGAGGCGAAGCTCTGGACACTCGAAGGTAACCAGCCCGCGCGCCGCTTCTACGAGCGCCGCGACTGGAGCCTGAACGGCGAAACGCGCGAGGTGCCGTTCCCGCCCAACCCGTTGGACGTGGGCTACTCGCGCTCGCTCTGAGAGAGCCGACGGGGAGACTCGAACTCCCGACCCCTTCATTACGAGTGAAGTGCTCTACCAGCTGAGCTACGTCGGCGCATAGATCGAAAAGATGCTTGCAAGATCTTTTCTATGATGACCGGAGTGGATCGCGGAGCACGTAGGTGCTCCCCAGAGGCTGCCTGTTCGCGACCTTTCTCCGGCCTTTGCTCCCGAAAGAACGTGGGTCCGAGGCGGACGGATTGTAGCCGCAGGTAAGTCAGCACCAAGTCTGGGAGACGAGAGCGTGTGGCGGCGGCGTATGAACGGTGCAACCGCCTTCCTCGAAACTGCCGGCCAAGCTCCGTCACGACTGAATAGCTCCCAGCCGCAGCAAGCCGAGGTGAGATTCGTTCGGCCCCTTGACAGTTCGAGACAAACGAAGCAAGCTCGGGGGCATCGGCGGCCTCGCCGGCGCCGTGGTTTGGCAGGATCCATCAAATTCAGGGGGTCGACGTTGAAGAAGCTCGCGTCGTTTGCAGGGCTCGTGGCTGTCACTGCCGTCGTGCTTGCCACATCTGCATCAGCGAACCATTCGTGGGGCGGCTATCACTGGGCACGCACCGCGGACCCGTTCACGATCAAGCTCGGCGACAACGTCAGTGGGGCCTGGGAGACCATGCTCCAGAAGGCGTCGTCGGACTGGTCGCAATCGACCGTCCTCGACACGCAGGTGGTGGCCGGCGGGGCGAAGCCAAGGTCGTGCCGGCCGACGTCCGGACAGGTCGAGGTTTGCAGCGCCAATTACGGGAACACCGGTTGGCTCGGCGTCGCTCAGATCTGGATAAGCGGCGGCACGCACATCACGCAAGGCACCGTCAAGAACAACGACTACTACTTCGGCAACTCGACCTACCAGTACAACAACACGGCCGAGATGCAGCACGTCATCTGCCAGGAGATCGGGCACACCTTCGGGCTTGATCACCAGAGCGAAACAGGCGCCTCGCTCAATACGTGCATGGACTACTACCACAACACCTCGAGCACAGACACGCAGTCGACCTCGCCGAACGCGGGCGACTACGACGAGCTGCTCTGTATCTACGATCCCGCATCCGCCGGAAGAACGTTGTCTCATGGTGGGCACACGTGCACCGGAACTGGGCATCTCGACTCGTCCTCAACGGTCAGCGGAAGCGCCGGCAGCCTGCCCGACGCGGTTCCGTCGTTCGCGCCAGCGACACAACGGGCGCCGTCGGTCTACGTCGACGACCTGCCGAACGGGGACAAGCTGGTCACCTGGGTCATCTGGGTTGCTCACGCCCGCAACGGCGGCTAACGGATCCAGCGCTTTGGGGGCCGGCGGAAAGTCGGCCCCCAAAGGCTCCATCGCCTGACGAACCCCACAACAGCCCTAGTCCAGTGAAAGTTCGCGCTCAACTTCTTGTCTTCGTGGCCGCTCTCGGAGTTGTTGTTCCGGCGGCCCTTGCCTGGCCTGGACCCCCGGCGAGTTCGCCACCGAAGGTTCCAAACGCCGGGGCGCCGCCGCCCGCCTGGATCGAGACGGAAGCGAAATCAGCCTGGCTCGCCTATGGCAGCTACTGCTGGAAGACGAGCTGCGTGGACATGATCCCGCCGGACAGCCGGCCCGACCTGCCGACCTTCGGCGTGAAGAGCACGACAACCGTTCGTGTTCACCTCGGCTTCGCGGCGAAGACGGTCAGCGTCAGCATCAACAAGACGCCCGTCCGCGTGAGCCTCAACGGGACGAAGAGGATCGTCTCCTGGCGCGCCACGCGCGGCGGGGTCCTCACCGTTTCCGGCCGCGCTGCCGGCGATGCCAGCTACGTCGCCCGCCTTCGCGTTCGCTGACGCCTAGCGGCGCGTCAGCGAACGTCGGCGAAGGTCTGCCGCCGCGCCTTGAACGTGCGCAGGCGCAGCGAGTTCGACACAACGAAGACGCTCGAGAGTGCCATCGCACCGCCGGCGATCAGCGGGTTCAGGTAGCCGGAGGCGGCAAGCGGCAGCGCGGCGACGTTGTAGGCGAAGGCCCAGAACAAGTTGCCTTTGATCGTTGTGAGAGTGCGACGAGACAGCCGGATCGCATCGCCTGCCGCAAGCAGGTCGCCGGAGACGAGCGTGAGATCGCTTGCTTCGATCGCGACGTCAGTCCCGGTGCCGATTGCAAGTCCCAGGTCCGCTTGTGCGAGTGCCGGCGCGTCGTTGACGCCGTCGCCCACCATCGCAACGATTCTGCCCTCGGCCTGCAAACGCTGAATCAGCTGCCCCTTCTCAGCGGGCAGGACTTCGGCGATCACCTCGTCGATTCCAACCTGATTCGCGACGGCATGTGCCGTGTGCTCGTTATCTCCAGTGAGGAGCACAGGGCGTAGGCCAAGCCGCTTCAGCTCGCCGATCGCCGCCCGGCTCGACGGCTTGACCGTGTCGGCTACGACGAAGATGGCGCGTGCGGCGCCGTCCCACGCTGCGGCAATCGCAGTCTGGCCTTGCCTTTGCGCCGCCTGGAGCGCGGCGTGGAGCTCCTCGGGCAATTCGATGTTCCATTCGACAAGGAGCGCGGGTCGTCCGGCAATCACGGCGTGGCCGTCGACCACGCCTTCGACGCCGAGCCCGTCCCGGCTACGGAATCCATCGACCGCGCTCAGCGGTCCAGTGGCTGCGGCCGAGATCGCGCGCGCGATCGGATGCTCGGAGGCGTGCTCGAGCGATGCCACAAGCTGGATGGCCTCCGTCTTGTCGGTGCCATGTGCAGCGATCACGTCGAGGAGCGCCATCCGTCCTTCGGTGACGGTGCCGGTCTTGTCGAGCACGATCGTGTCGACCTGCCGGGTCGACTCGAGCATCTCCGGCCCCTTGATCACGATCCCAAGCTGCGCGCCGCGGCCGGTGCCGACGAGGAGTGCCGTCGGCGTGGCGAGTCCGAGTGCGCACGGGCAGGCAACGATCAGGACGGCAACGGCGGCGGAAAACGCGAACGTCGCACTCGCACCGTTCCCGAGCCAATAGGCAAGCGTCGCGACGGCAAGCACGATCACGACCGGCACGAAGATCGCCGACACGCGATCGGCAAGACGCTGTACCGGCGCCTTGCCGGACTGAGCTGCTGCAACGAGACGGCCGATCTGTGCGAGCGCCGTTTCCTCGCCGACGCGGGTAGCACGCACGACCAGCCGTCCGCCGGCGTTGATCGTTGCGCCGCTGACCTCATCGCCTTCACCGACCTCGACCGGGACGCTTTCACCGGTCAGAAGCGACTGATCGACGGCGCTTCGTCCTTCGACGACGACGCCGTCGGTGGCGATCTTCTCGCCGGGACGCACGACGAACAGGTCGCCTTCCTGCAGCTCTCCGGTCGGAATCCGACGCTCGGATCCGTCCGGGCCGATCAGGTTGGCTTCCTTGGCGCCGATCTCGAGCAGTAAGCGCAGCGCGGAGCCGGCGCGTCGCTTTGCGCGCGCCTCGAAGTAGCGTCCGGAAAGCAGGAACGCGATGACCGCAGCAGCGGTTTCCAGATAGATGCTGCCGCTCGACGCGTCGCGCGAGAGCGTGAGCGCGAACGGCATCTTCATGCCGGGTGCCCCGGCGTCAAGGAAGAAGAGCGCGACGACCGACCAGCCGTAGGCGGCAAGCGTGCCGAGGCTGATCAGCGTGTCCATCGTCGCTGCGGCATGGCGCAGGTTCTGCCAGGCGGCTTGGTGGAACGGCCAGCCTGCCCAGAGCACCACCGGCGTGGCGAGTTGCAACGCGAGCCACTGCCAGTTCCGGAACTGAAGTGCCGGGATCATTCCCATCAGGAGGACCGGCAGCGCCAGCGCAACGGCGACGATCAGGCGCCGGCGGAGCGCCTCGATCGGGTCGCGCTCGGTTGTGGCGTCGGCGCTGGCTTGTGGAAGCCACGCGCTGTATCCGACCTGACGCACCGCGTCGACAAGCGCCTGCGGTTCGACGAGCGACGGGTCGTAGTCGACGGCCGCCTTCTCCGTCGCGTAGTTCACGCTTGCGCTGACACCGTCGAGCTTGTTCAGCTTGCGCTCGATCCGTGCTGCGCACGAGGCGCACGTCATGCCCTCGATCGGGAGCTCGATCCGCTGGGCTATCTCGGTCGCGCTCATCGCACGACCTTCAGGGTGAACGGTGCGGTATGAACACTGCCTGCGATCTTGAACTGAAGAAACGCCCGGTATGTGCCTGCGCTTCGAAGCTCGGTGCGGAACCCGATCTGTCCGGGAGCGTTTGTCGCCAGCGGATGCACGTGTGAGTAGGACAGGTCGCCTGTGTGCAGCGTGACCAGATGTCCGCGCATTCCGACATAGCTCTGGAACGACGGCACCCGAGTCCCGTTGTGTGTCACTGTGAATTCAACGTCGGCGGCCTTGCCTGCGTGAAGTTGCGGCGAGGCGAGCTCGATGTCGTAGCCGCCGACCGTCGTGACGCTCTGCACGGCCGGCAAACGCTCAGGCTTCATCTGGCCGGCGACAAACAGATCTGTGCCAAGGACGGTCTTCTCGCCGGCGCGCTCGAAGTCAGCGAATGCCCGGTAGACGCCGGGCTTCGTGAAGTTCAGCCGTACGAGCCAGGAGCCATCAGCCTGAACCACAGGGTGGACATGGGTGTACCCGACCAGATCGCGCCGTACGACGATCAGGTGCAGCTCTACCCCGCCCTCGCGGGTGAAGTCGTGACGAGCATTGCCTTGTGAGTCGGCAATCCGGAACCGGAACGAGCTCGAACCGAGTGCGAAGC
The DNA here is from genome assembly GCA_045805985.1 of Gaiellaceae bacterium. Classification (GTDB taxonomy): domain Bacteria; phylum Actinomycetota; class Thermoleophilia; order Gaiellales; family Gaiellaceae; genus PALSA-600. The sequence goes on from JBJMKA010000010.1 coordinate 28,318, forward strand.
TCGTTCGCGCCGGCTCGAAGGTGAAGCCCGCGGCGCTCGTCGAAAGCCCGTTTGCCTCTTCGTCCGAGGTAGGGGTCATCGGCTCGCTCATCGCCATCCCGTCGCCGGTCGTCCGCGGCGCAACCGAGTCGTCGCGTGTCGCAGCGCCGACGCCGACCGCCGCCGCGCCGACAAGGGCCAGCAGCGCCGCGAAGAGCATGAGGCGTGCAGGTGCGGCGAGGTTGGCGAAACGGTCGCCCATCAGTTCGCGATGTCGTATCCGGCTTCGTCGATCGCCGCGCGAACAGCCTGATCGCTCAGGCCATCGCCGCGCACCGCCACCTGCTTTGTGGCGAGGTCGACCTCGACCGTCTGGACGCCGTCCACGGCAGAAACCTCATTGGTGATCGCTGTCTTGCAGTGCTCGCAGCTCATGCCGGGCACGCTGTAGGTGAGTTCGATCTGGGACATCTCATGTACCTCCTCGGGGTATGCGAAGATGACCATACCATATACCCGGTAGGGGTATGCTAGTCTCCCGGGCATGGCTACTACTGAAAGGAAGATCCACGGCTACACAGCCGACAAAGAACAGCTGATGAAGCGCCTTGCCCGGATCGAGGGACAGGTTCGCGGAATCGCGCGGATGATCGACGAAGACCGCTACTGCATCGACATCCTGACTCAGCTCGGCGCGGTGGACACGGCGCTCGAAGCGGTAGCGATCAAGGTGCTCGAGGAGCACGTGCAGCACTGCGTCGCCGGCGCCCTTGCCTCCGGCGATCCGAAAGAAGCGAATGAAAAGAGCCGGGAACTGCTCGAAGCGGTTCAGCGGTTCGCCAAAACGCGCTGATGGCGAGCACCGCGGTCAAGCGCGACTCGGTGGTGCTGCACGTCGGACGCCTCCATTACGCCTCGGAGAAAGCGGTCGTTGAGCGGCGGCTCGGCGCCCAGCCCGGAGTCCTCAGTGTTGACGCGAACCCGGTCGCACAGACGGCGACCGTTGAGTACGACACGGCGCAAACGGACGTTGCAACGCTGAAGCACTGGGTCGAGGAGTGCGGCTACCACTGCGCCGGCCGGTCGGTGCCGGGCCATATCTGCGATCCGCTTGCGGACAAGGAGCCGCTCGCGCCGGCACACGACCAGAGCGCCGTCGAGCGCGCAGACGCTGCCGACGGGCACGGGCACGGTGGGCACGCCGGCATGTCGATGGAGGCCATGGTTCGAGACATGCGCAACCGCTTCCTGGTTGCGCTCGTGTTCGCACTCCCGATCGCCCTTTGGTCGCCGATCGGCGAGAGCATCTTCGGCTCGACCCCGCCCACACCGTTCGGGATGCGCAATTCGCTCTGGCAGCTTTTGCTGTCGCTACCAGTCGTTTTCTACTCGTCGCAGATCTTCTTCACCGGCGCCTACCACGCGTTGAAGGCGAAGACGCTCGACATGATGGTGCTGGTCGCGGTCGCGATCGGCACCGGGTTCGTCTACTCGGTCGCTGCGACGTTCTGGATCGAGGGTGACGTCTTCTACGAGGCGGCGGCATTCCTCGCCACCTTCGTCCTGCTCGGGCACTGGTTCGAGATGCGAGCCCGCGGCGGCGCCAACGACGCCATTCGCGCGCTTCTTGACCTTGCGCCGCCAAAAGCGGTCGTGATCCGTGACGACGAGGAAGTCGAGCTCCCCACGGCCGAGGTCGTGGTTGGAGATCTTCTTCTCATCCGGCCCGGTTCAAAAGTGCCCGTTGACGCCGAGGTCGCCGCAGGCGAGTCATCCGTCGACGAGTCGATGGTCACCGGGGAGAGCCTCCCGGTTTCCAAGCATCCGGGTGACAAGCTGATCGGTGCGACGATCAACAAACAGGGCACACTTCGCGCCCGCGCCACGGCCGTTGGTTCGGATACAGCGCTCGCCCAGATCGTGAAGCTTGTGCAGGAGGCGCAGAACTCGAAGGCGCCCGCGCAGCGGCTTGCTGACCGTGCCGCCTTCTGGCTCGTGCTGGTCGCTCTGCTTGGCGGCCTCGGCACCTTCCTCGTCTGGCTCAGCCTCGGCAAGTCGGTGACCGACGCTCTTCTCTTCGCGATCACCGTTGTCGTCATCACCTGCCCGGACGCGCTCGGCCTTGCGGCTCCGACGGCCATCATGGTTGGCACCGGGCTCGGCGCGCGGCGTGGCATCTTGTTCAAGAACGCAGTCGCGCTCGAACAGATTGCTTCGCTCGACACTGTCGTGCTCGACAAGACCGGCACGCTGACCAAGGGCGAGCCGGAGGTGGTCGCGGTCGTGGCGGCAGACGAAATCGACGAGGACGAGTTGCTGCGTCTGTCTGCGGCGGTCGAACGAGAGAGTGAGCATCCGCTGGCGGAGGCGATCGTCCGCGCCGCACGTGAGCGGAGCCTCGACCCGCCCCACGCGGAGGCATTCGAGTCGGTTGCCGGCCATGGCGCTGTCGCCACGATCGAAGGCCATCGGGTTGCCATCGGGAACGCGCGCTTGCTCGAGCAAGAGCACGCAGCGCTTGACGGATTGTCGGCGCGGGAACGCGAGCTTGCCGGCAAAGGTCAAACGGTCGTGCATGTGGCACGCGACGGGCGAGCGATCGGCGTCATTGCGATCGCCGATGCACCTCGTGAGACCGCCGCTGCAGCGATCGAGGCGTTGAAGGCGATTGGGATCCGGCCCGCGATGCTCACGGGCGACAACCAGCAGACCGCCCGGCGGATCGCGGCACAGGTTGGCGTCGACGAAGTGATCGCGGAGGTACTTCCACAGGACAAGGCGCAGAAGGTGAAGGAGCTGCAGCAGCAGGGGCGCCGCGTTGCGATGGTTGGCGATGGCGTCAACGACGCCCCCGCGCTCGCCCAAGCCGACGTCGGGATCGCGATCGGCGCAGGAACCGACGTCGCGATCGAGACGGCCGACATCGTGCTGATGCGCTCCGACCCGGTCGACGTCGCCACTGCGGTGGAGATCGGTCGTGGCACCGTTCGCAAGATGCGCCAGAACCTCAGCTGGGCGATCGGCTACAACTCGCTCGCTCTCCCGATCGCCGCCGGCGTGTTCGAACCGTTCGGCTTCACCCTGCGGCCGGAGATCGCCGCGATCTCGATGTCAGGATCGAGCGTGCTCGTCGCAGTCAATGCGCTCGCGCTGAAACGGCTGCGGCTGCCGCGAAGCTAGCCTCCTGGACTCGCTCCAGGTGTGACTAGTCCTGTTTCATAGGCCAGGGCTGTGAGTTGCGCGCGGTCGCGGCAGCCGAGCTTGCCGAGGATGCGGCTGATGTGTGTTTTCGCCGTGAGGGGGCTGATCACGAGCCTGCCGGCGATCTCGGCATTGCTGAGCCCGCCCGCAACGAGACGGAGAATCTCTAGCTCGCGCTCCGTTAGCTCGAGCAGCTCGGCCGGCGGCTTTCTCGGGTCTTGCCGTGCAGCGAACTCGCCGATCAGCCGTCTCGTGATCGAGGGGGCGAGGAGGGCGTCCCCGGCTGCGACAACGCGGATCGCGTGCAGCAGCTCGTGCGGGCCGGCGTCTTTGAGCAGGAAGCCACTCGCGCCTGCGCGGAGGGCGCCGTAGACGTAGTCGTCCAAGTCGAAGGTCGTCAGGACGAGGACGCGGGTTGCGGTCAGCGTGGGGTCGCTGCAGATCAGGTGGGTCGCCTCGAGCCCGTCGAGCACAGGCATCCGGATGTCCATCAGAACGATGTGCGGGAGGGTGCGCCGCGCGAGGTCGACGGCTTCGCGGCCGTTTGCCGCCTCACCCGCGATCTCCATCTCTTCTTCCGAGGCAATCAGCGCCGCGAAGCCTGCGCGAACGGCGGCCTGGTCGTCGGCGACAAGGACGCAGATCATGCGCTCCGCCGGTAGGGCAGGTCGGCCGCAACCCGGAACCCACTAGCGAAGCGGTCCGCGTCGAGGGTGCCGCCGAGCGCGACGGCACGCTCGCGCATGCCGAGGATCCCGACGCCCAGGCTTCCGTCGGCGTTCGTTCCTGCACCCGCGGCGTTCTCGACCGCCAGGAGCAGTCGGTCGGGCTCGAATCTGAGGCGGACGCGCGCAGAGGCGCCGGCCGCATGTCTCTGGGCGTTCGTGAGGGACTCCTGCAGGATCCGGAATGCCGCAAGCTGAACCGCGTCGGGAACTCGCTCCGGCTGTTCGCCGTCGATCTCGAAATGCACGTCGAGTCCGACGCCGCGTGACTGTTCGATCAGCTCGCGGACACTGTCGAGGTTGGGGGTTGGCTCGAGTGGAGCTCCGTCGGAATCAGGGTTGCGGAGGACGCCAAGGATTGTGCGCAGCTCGTCGAGTGCCTCGTGGCTTGCATTCTCGATCGTCTTCAGCGCAGATCGAGCGTTGTCGGGGTTGCGGTCGATGAGGTGGGCGGCGACGCCGGCCTGCACGTTGATCGTGGTCAGCGTGTGCGCGACGACGTCGTGGAGGTCGCGGGCGATGCGCAGTCGCTCTTGCTCGACCCGGCGTTGTGCCTCCTCCTCACGCGTGCGCTCCGCGAGCTCGAGCCGCTCGAGCAGAAGCTTGATGTAGGAGCGACGGTTACGGTGCGCTTCCGCCGCCAGCAGCGGGACTGCGACCAGCGCGACGTGCGCAAGGGTCTGAAGCGTGAGGTCGTGGCGATGCCCGCCAGCGAGGAGCGTGTCCGCAAGTACGACAGCTGCGGCCGTCGCGGCAGCGGCGACGGCGAGCTGAACGCATCCACGGACGAGCGCCAAGGAGTAGAGCGCGGTCGCGGGAGCAACGACCGCGATCGCGCCGGCGGCGTGGTCGAGCGCAAACACGCCCAGCACGAGCCCTCCGGAGAGTGCAAGCGTCACGACCGGTAGGCGCCTGCGCAAGATCAGCGCCGCCGCTGCAGCTACCGCGAGTGCGATCGCAATCAACCGAGTTTCTGCATCAGCGCGAAGCGCCACGCCGACTGCGACGACGATCCCAACCACCACCGGAACCGCTGCGTCCAGCATCTGCGAAACGTCGTGTCTCATGCAGCGAATCTAGCGCCGCTGTGCACGCGGCGCGTACTCCGCGAGATGTACACGGGACACACCTCCCGGCCGATGCCTGACCCCGCTCTGGCGCAGACGATGAGCACCGATGACAGTCGCCGACGAAGGAGAACACGCAATGGACGACGCAAGGCGCGAGGTGATGCCACTGGCGCCGGCGGCGGTTGCTGAGGCGGTGATCAGCGTGCGCTCGCTGACGAAACGCTACGGAGAGGTCCTCGCTGTCGACGACGTGAGCTTCTCTCTGCAGGCCGGCACCATTACGGGCTTCCTCGGCCCGAACGGTGCGGGCAAGACGACGACGTTGCGGCTGCTCCTCGGGCTGGCCGAGCCGACCTCCGGCGCGGCCCTCATCTTCGGCCGGCGGTACCGAGAGCTCGAGGAGCCGATCCGGCGCGTCGGAGCAATGCTCGAGTCGGACGATTTTCATCCCGCGCGCTCAGGCCGCGACCATCTGCGCACGCTCGCACTCGCATCGGAGCTCCCACGAGAGCGTGTCGAAGAGGTGCTCGACCTGGTCGAGCTGACAGCCGCGGCACGTCGACGCGTGAAGACCTACTCGCTTGGCATGCGCCAGCGGCTCGGGATCGCCGGCGCGCTGCTTGGCGACCCGGAGCTCCTGATCCTCGACGAACCGGCGAACGGCCTCGACCCGGTGGGAATGCATTGGCTTCGAGGCTTCCTCCGCCGCTTCGCCGAGGAGGGGCGCACGGTGCTCGTCTCGAGCCACGCGCTTGCCGAGATCGCCCAGACTGTCGACCAGATTGCGATCATCAACCACGGCAGGATCGTGAAGCTGGCCGCGCTTGATGAGCTCACAGAGCACGGGCGCACACTCGAGGACGTCTACCTCGAACTCGTCACGCAAGAGGTGTCGTCGTGAAGGCGCTGTTGCGCGCGGAGCTCTTGAAGCAGCGCTCGACGCGGACGAGCCTCGGGTTCCTGCTCGTAATGCTCACACTCATCCTGTTCGCCGTCGTGCTGCACAGCTTCGGCCTGAAAGCGTCCAGCCTTGCCAGCCACAACGACCAGATGCACGTCTTCGGCTGGGGTGGCCTTGGCGCGCTGTTCACTGGTCTCGTCGGCGCGATGTCGATCACCGCTGAGATCCGCCACGGAACGATCCGGCCGACCTTTCTGGCAACGCCGCGACGTGGTCGTGTGATCCTCGCAAAAGCCGTTGCCAGCTCCTTGATCGGGGTTGTTTTCGGCCTTGCTGCCGAGGGCTTCGCCATTGGCATCGGCAGGGCAGCGCTCGCCGCAAGGGGTATCCCGGTGCACCTCGACGGAGGCGACGCCGCGCAACTGATCGTCGGTGGCGCTGTCGCCGCAGCACTGTGGGGGCCGATCGGCGTCGGCCTCGGCGCACTCCTGCGCAACCAAGTCGCAGCCCTCGTAGGACTTTTCGCATGGCTGCTCTTTGTCGAGGGCTTGCTCTTTGGGTTGCTGCCGACTGCGGGCCGCTTCCTGCCGGGCATTGCGGGCGCCGCGATCGCCGGAGCCACGACGACCGGCGAGGTGAGGCCGCTGCTCGCTCCGGCAATAGGCGCGCTGCTGCTCGCTGTCTATGTCGCGGCCACGGCTACCGCCGGCTGGATCGCAACCAACCGTCGCGACGTCGCATGACCATCCCAACCCGACAACAGGAGGATTCCGATGCAGGGCCACTCAGAGCGGGACGAGACGAACCCGTCGACCGGTTCGACAATGGTGCGCGTCCTTGGCGTCACCGCCGCGGTCGCCGTCGTGGTCGCCGTTGTCGTGCTTCACCTCACCGGTGTGATCGGCGCCGGCAGCCACTAACTCTGGAAGCGATTCTCTAGGAGGTGCGATATGCAGTTTCTTGTAGTTGGCTTTGACGGGAAGGACGACGACGCCGCTGCGCGTCGCGAGAACGCGCGTCCCGCGCACGAATCTCTGGGCGATCAGCTACTCGCGTCCGGCGACCTCTGGTACGCCGCGGAGATCGAGAACGAGAACGGCGACGTGATTGGCTCGATGCGCCTGGTCGACTTCGACAACGAAGCCGGGCTGCAAGACTGGCTCACCCGAGAGCCTTACATCACGAGTGACGTCTGGCAGTCCGTTCACAAGCACGCGTGCAGAGTGCGAGACCCGTGGCAATTCAGCCGGCCTGAGGAGTTCTTCGCCAGCCGTTAGCCGAAAGTCCGGATCGATCACCTTCCGTCATGTAAACAATCCCGTGCCGTTACGAGCGAGCGTCCGAGCCACCATGGTTCCGGAGGCGCTGTGTGCTGACGCAGGCGGCGGCGTAGTCGGCTTGTTTGGCGCAGCAGCTCGTGAGGGTGGCGACGAAGCTGCGCTCGGCCGGGGAGAGTGGCCGTCCGGCGAGGTGTGCGATGGAAAAGTGGCGGAGCAGCGGTGGCCGTCCCCCGAGTCGGAAGCTCTCGAGGTCGCCACGTTCGACTTCCTCGGCGACGGCGAAGCGGGATAGGAAGGCGAGGCCGAGGCCCTCGCGAGCGGCGCGTTTGATTGCTTCGCTCGAGCCGAGCTCCCAGATACCCGAGGGCTGTGTCCCGATCGCGCGCAGTTCTTCGTCGAGTAGGCGCTGCGAGCTCGATCCAGGCTCACGTGCGAGGAGCATGAACTCAGCGAGCCTGGCGGGGGCAAGCTTGCCGTTCTTCAGCGGGGCGAAGCCCGGCTTCGCAACACCGACGACTTCGTCTTCGAGGAAGGGGTCAAGCTCGATGCGCTCATCAGCATGAGTGGCGCCGACGAGTCCGAGCTGGACGCGGCCGGTGAGGAGTCGCTTCAGGATCTCCGCACTGGCGGCGATCTCGATCTCGACGGTGACGCCGGGGTAGTTCCGTCGGAAGCAGCCGAGTGTGTCTGGGAGGAGGTAGACGCCGGGTGCGGTCGAGGCGCCGAGGTGGATCGTGCCGGTCTCGAGCCCGGCCAGCGCGCTGAGCTCTTCTTCGGCGGCGGTGAGGGTGGCGAGTGCCTGTGCTGCCCGCGCAGCCAGGACGTTCCCGGCCTGGGTCAGTTGGCTGCCGCGGCCGTTGCGCTCGACGAGCCGCTGACCGGCCGCTGCCTCGAGCAGCCGCAGGTGCTGGCTCGCGCTCGGCTGTCCGATCCCGATCGCCGCGGCTGCGGCGGAGACGCTGCCTTGGCGGTCGATCTCGACCAGCAGCCGCAGCCGGGTTGTGTCCCAGAGCTCGCGCAGCGTGGTCGTTCCGGCCATTGCCGCTATCGATAGCAACTATCGGCAACTTCGTCTAGCGCAATCACCGGCAGGGCCGTAGCTTGGGGTCGTGATCCTGCGTCCCTTCCTCTACGACGAGACCGCGTGCGCCTCGTACCTCTTCGGCTGCCTGACCCAAAACAAGCTGGCAGTCGTCGATCCGCACGAGGCGCTGGTCGACCGCTACCTGGGGGAGGCGAAGCGGGTCGATGCACCGATCGTTGCCGTGTTCGAGACGCACGTGCAGGCCGATCACGTGTCGGGTCTTCCGGCACTCGTCGAAGCGACGGGCGCGACGGCGTATTTGCCGGCGGGCGAGAATGTCGCCTTCGAACACGAGCCGCTTCGCGACGGCGACGAGGTGGCTTTGGGAAACACGCATCTGCGCGCGCTCGCGACCCCGGGTCACGCGCCGGCGCACAACGCCTACGTCGTCTCGGATCGGCGTCGCGGCACGGACGAGCCGTGGCTTGTCTTCACTGGGGACTCGCTGCTGGTTGGCGACGTCGGCCGGCCGGACTTGCACGCACCCGGCGAGCCGGTGCCGCTCGCGCGTGAGCTGTACGCATCGCTGCAGCGTCTACTCGCGCTTCCGGACGGCGTGCTCGTCTTGCCGAGCCATTACGCCGGCTCGGTCTGCGGGCGTGCGTTGTCTGGCAACCCGTTCTCGACGATCGGCTTTGAGCGCGACCACAACGGCGCACTTGCCGCCCCCGATATGGACACGTTCGTGCGCGATTTGCTCGTGGACATGCCGCCGCCGCCCGCTGACCAGGCAGCGATCGTGGCCGCAAATCGCGCCGGTGTCGCCACCGCGAACGCGTGAGTGGCATCCGGCTCGGGCTGCGCGCGAATGCCGCGCAGTTCAGCCTGCTCGTGGGGCTGAACGCGCTCGTCGGCGCGATGGTCGGGCTCGAACGAAGCGTGCTCCCGCTCGTTGGCAGACAGGACTTCCGCCTCACCTCGAACGCCGCGATCCTCGCGTTCGTCGTCGCGTTCGGGGGGGCGAAGGCGTTCGCGAATCTCGCCGCTGGTGCACTTGCGGACCGCGCGGGACGCAAGCGGCTGCTCGTACTCGGTTGGCTGCTCGCGCTGCCGGTTTCGCCACTGATCGCGTTCGCACCGAGTTGGGGCTGGATCGTCTGCGCGAACATCTTGCTCGGCGCGAACCAAGGACTCGCTTGGTCGATGACGGTCGTGATGAAGATCGACCTTGCCGGCCCCGGCCGCCGCGGGCTCGCGCTGGGGCTGAACGAGTCAGCCGGCTACCTCGGCGTCGCCGTGACCGCCTTCGCCAGCGGAGCCCTGGCTGCGAGCATCGCACCGCGTACAGTTGTCTGGGTTGGCATCTTCATGATCGCGCTCGCCGGCACGGTGATCGCGGTCATCTTCGTTCGCGACACGGCGGTTCATGTGGCACAGGAGCAGTCAGGCCATGGCGAACGGGAGCCTCTGTCGCTGCGGACGGCGTTCGCGCAGGCGAGCCTCCGCCATCCGGTCCTACGCGCCTGTTCGCAGGCAGGGCTGGTCAACAACTTGAATGACGCGCTCGCCTGGGGTCTGGCGCCGCTCTACCTCGCGGCTCACGGAGCGAGCGCCACCAGGATTGGCATCGTCGCCGCCGTCTACCCCGCAGTGTGGGGCCTGCTGCAGATCGGTACCGGCTGGTTCTCCGATCACGTCGGCCGCAAGCGACTGATCGCCGTCGGGATGTTTGTTCAGGCGGCGGCGCTCGCCTTGCTCGTGGCCGGCGGCGGCGCCTTCGCGCCGGCGCTCTCAGCGGCGGCGCTCCTCGGTCTTGGCACCGCGCTCGTCTACCCGACCTTGATCGCCGCTGTCTCCGACGTCGTCCAGCCTCGCGACCGCGCCACGGTCGTCGGGGTCTACCGCTTCTGGCGCGACACCGGCTTCGTTGCCGGAGCGCTGATCGTCGGCTTCCTGGCGGACGCGCTGAGCAGCGGCAGCGCGATCGCGATCGTCAGTGCACTGACTGCATTCAGCGGAGCAATCGTCGCCGTGACACCATGGCGCTCACTCACCGGCACCCGTGGCGATCCGCTCGCCTCCGGTGCGCGGGCCACGGCGGCCGCGCCGCGATCGTGGAAGTGACCAATTCATCGGTTGCGCCGATGAGCGGTATCGGCAACTTGCCCTTGGCCGATGAGTCGCGGCCTCCTAAGCTGGTTGACCTGAAGGGAGATCGTATGACGGTCGAGATCGGTGTCGACGTTGAGGTTCTGAAGTGCGAGATCAAGAAGACGTACGCCGCAGTCTCGCGCGAGCCCGACACGGACTTCATCTTCCCGACCGGGCGCTCGTGGGCGGAGGATCTTCACTACCCAGCTGAGCTCGCCGAGGTGCCGGACGCGGCGGTCGAGTCATTCGCCGGTGTCGCCAACCCATGGGAGCTGGGCAGGCTCGAGCCGGGCGAGCACGTGCTCGACCTCGGCTGCGGTGCCGGGACAGACACACTCGTCGCAGCGCGGATGGTCGGCGCCGGAGGACGTGTAGTCGGCATCGACATGACAGCGGAAATGCTCGAGAAGGCACGTGCGGCGGCGAAGGAGATGGGCGTCGCAAACGTCGAGTTCATCGAAGGCGAGATCGAGCAGTTGCCGCTACCGGACGGAAGCGTCGATGTCGTGATCTCCAACGGTGTGATCGACCTGGTCCCGGACAAAGACGCCGTCTTCGTGGAAATCCACCGCGTCCTCCGCCCTGGCGGGAGGATCCAAATCGCCGACGTGACGATCCAGCGGCCGGTGAGCGAAGAGGGGAAACGCAACATCGACCTCTGGACCGGCTGAATTGCCGGAGCTCTGCTGGAAGCAGAGTACGGAAAGCTCCTCGAGCATCACGGGTTCGAGCAGATCGAGACCGGCAACCTCGTCGAAACCTACGCGCGCTCCAAGTTCGAGGACACGCGTGAAAAGGCAATCAAGTTCGGAGCGCAAGGCAGCACCGTGAAAGCGTTCAAGCCCGAAAGGAGCGAGTGATGAGAGATGTCTACGAGATGAGGCTATTCCGATGAACGAAACTGGCGCGAAGGTCGTCATCAACCTCGCGACGGGACTCGAGGATCCCGAGCGCGTGACGGTCGCCTTCCTCGTCGCCGGCGCAGCGCTCGACCAGGGCAAGAGCGTGGCGATGTTTCTGACCAAGGAGGCGGTGCGACTCGGGCTGCCCGGTCACGCCGAGGGCGTCGCCTGCGAGGGCTGCCCGCCGCTGCCCCGGCTCTTCGAACAGTACGCCGACGGCGCCGGCGAACTCCTCGTCTGTCCGATCTGCTTCAACGCGCGCAAACTCGACGAGGCAAGCCTCGTCCCGAACGCCCGCCTAGCCGGAGCCACGCCGCTCTGGGAGTGGATCGGCGACGGAGCCACAGTCTTCAGTTACTAGGCACGCATGAGCGGCGTACTCGATCCGGAAGCCGCCCACCTCGCCGCGCTGCTGCGACTCGCCGATTTCAGCGGTGCGCGCGTTCTCGAGGTCGGCTGCGGCGACGGCCGGCTGACGGTGGAAGTCGGCGAGCGGGCAGCGGCGGTGCTCGCATTCGATCCGGATCACGAAGCAGTCATGCGAGCGCGCAATGAACTCCCGGCGTCCCTGGCCCAACGCGTCAGCTACCGGACGGCGTCAGCGACCGACATAGAGATCCCACGTTGCGCGTTCGACATCGTCTTGTTCTCCTGGTCGCTCTGATGAGTCCACCCGGAGGACGTCGTGTACGTCCTACGTCGACTTCGAGAAGCGCTGGTCACCGACGGAATCATCCTTGACCTGCAGGTCATCCGTCCCGACCCACTCGTTGAAAGCAAGGGCCAAGTCGTTTGCGAGATCGATGGCAGCTCGCTCTTCGTCGGTGCTGATGCCGCGCGCGGCGCCGTCGATCTGCTCGTGCACGAACGGCTGCTCGTCGAAGAGGCTGTCGACGACCACGAGGTGCTCAAGCACTACGACAACGGCGATGAACTCGTCGACGACTTCTCCGGAAAGCAGCGCACGCTCCCTCCGCAGATGGTTCCCATGGTGCGCGCGCTCAGACAGGAATGCGTCGTGCGAGAGCGGTGTCGTCTACGCCGGCTGAGGCGCGTGAGGATTTCGACCCGGTAGCCGTGCTCTCGTGTGAGAGCAGTCGTGGACGCAAAGTGCACGGGGCGTTAGGCCGTTGGCGGCCCGGCGACGGGACCGGGGAACGCATCAACGTACGTTAGGATGTAGAGGTGCCCGAGGACAGCTGTGACCTTCTCTGTCTCGACGTGCCCGTCGCCGAGGAGCTGAGGGCGCGGCGGCTCGATGAGGCCACTGCGCGCCGGGCTTCGGAGAGCTTCCAGGCGCTCGGCGATCCGACACGACTGACGATCGCGGCAGCGCTCTCCGGCGCACCAGAGCTCTGCGTATGCGACCTCGCGTGGATCGTCGAGCGCGCCCAGAACCTGGTCTCCCACCATCTGCGGGCACTGCGCGCTGCGGGTCTCGTCGATTTTCGCCGCGATGGAAAGATGGCGCTTTACTCGCTCAACCCTCAAGGCCGAGCATTGCTCGAGCTCGTCGACATCGGAGTGCCGGCTCGTGGCTGAGACGCTGCTGCAGATCGGGTTTCGCCCGCCGGCTCTGCCGCAGTTGCCTCCGCAGGAACGGGAAAGACTCGAGCAGCGGGCAAAGCTGCTTGCCTGGGGCGGGAACGCCTGGCACCTGATCGAGTTCGCGATCGCAATCGCTGCAGGCATCGCCGCCGGCAGCGTGGCGCTGATCGGGTTTGGCGCCGACTCGCTGATCGAAGGGCTCGCAGGGTTCGTGATCGTGTGGTTGTTCACCGGGGGCCGCGGCTCCTCTCAGCAGGCAGAGCGACGTGCGCAGCAGCTGATCGCCGCGAGCTACTTCATCCTCGCTGCCTACATCGGCGTCGAGTCGATCAGGGACCTCATCGGCGGCCACCACCCGTCGCCGAGCTGGATCGGGATCGGCCTCGCCGCGTTCACCGCCCCGACGATGCCGCTGCTCGCGGCAGCGAAGCGCCGAGTCGGGCACCAGCTCAACTCCTCCGCGACGGTAAGCGAGGCACAGCAGAACCAGATCTGCGCATACCTGTCGATCGCACTCCTCATCGGCCTCTCGATGAACGCCCTCGCGGGGTGGTGGTGGGCAGACCCGGCAGCCGCACTTGTGATCGGCGCGGTCGCCGTCCGCGAGGGCATCGAGAGCTGGCGCGGCGAGAGCTGCGACTGCTGCTGAACCAACCCGCACGCCGCACCCATGAACGTCTGAGCATTCGTTCAGCTATTGTCGCGGCATGGGCCACGGGATTCAGGGACATTCGAGACCGGCTGTCGTCGATCCCGCGACCGCCCGGCAGGTGGCGGAGACGATGCAAGCGTTTGCAACCCCGAGCCGGGTTCGGATTCTCGCGCGGCTCCGTGAGAGCGCCTGCAACGTGAACGAACTCGCTGAAGCCGTCGAGATGGAAGGCTCCGCCGTGTCGCACCAGCTGCGTGTGCTTCGCCACCTCGGACTCGTGGTCGGCGAGCGGAGCGGCCGGAGCGTGGTCTATGCACTCCACGATTCGCACGTGGCTGACCTGCTTGACCAGGCGGTCTTTCATGTCGAGCACCTGCGTCTTCGACTTGTCGAGCGCCACGACCGAAACGCATGAGCGTGCGCGAGCATCACGTCGACTCCGGTGTCGAGTACGATCACGATCACGAGGGCGACGATCACGGCCACTCGCACGGCCTGATCGACCGCTCGGTCCTCCGCTCGCGCGAGGGCGTGAAGACGGTTGCGATCGGACTCGCCGTCCTCGCGGTCGCGGCGATCGTTCAGCTTCTTGTTTTCGTTGTTTCAGGCTCGGTCGCGCTGCTTGCCGACATGATCCACAACTTCGGCGACGCGCTCACCGCGGTGCCTCTGGGCATCGCCTTCTTGCTGCGGAGCGCGCGAGGAGAGAAGCTGGCCGGTCTGTTCGTTGTGCTCGCGATCGCTGTCTCCGCGACGGTCGCGCTCGTCGAGACGATTCTGCGCTTCATTCATCCGCAGGACTTGCACCACCTTGCAGCTCTCGCCGCCGCCGGTGTTGTCGGATTCATCGGTAACGAGATCGCCGCGCGCGTCCGGCTTCGGGGTGGACGTAGGCTCGGCAGCCCGGCGCTGGTAGCCGACGGGAACCATGCGCGCATCGACGGCTTCGTTTCGCTCGCAGTGATTGGCAGCGCGATCGCAGCATGGCTCGGCGCGCCCATCCTCGACCCGGTGATCGGCCTCGGGATCACGCTCGTGATCCTGAAGATCACCTGGGATTCATGGCAAACGGTGCGCAACGCCGAGATTGATCTCGAGCACATCGACGACGAAGGCGACCACAGCCACGGTGAGGAGCTTCTGAGCATCAAGCGCGCGGATGCCTAACCTCCGCGCTGGAGCAAAGCAAGAGAATATGGCTGCTGCTGACGCGGACATGATCGGGCGCCGCGGGGTAGCGTTCCGAACGTGATCGGCATCGTCCGGCTGCGGCGCAGGCTGCCATTTCTCGTCTTCATCCTGCTGCTCGTCCTGTTCGTGGTGGCGCTCGGCTTCATTTGCGTCTGTGCGAGCGATCATCCGGCGAACGCCGCCGAGCGCGCCGCTTCTGCGGCGGCGCATGCGCCCGCTGTCCTTGTGCTTTGGGGCTTCTTGATGTTCGTGGCTGCGCCACTGTTGTTGCAGCCGTCGGCTGCGCCGCTACGCACGCGCGATCGCGCGTCCCCGGCGGCCTTGCAGCGCTTCCTCCTCTGAGCCGGTTGTAGACGCCAGCCCGCGCGGTTCCGCGCGGCATGCCCTGCAATCGAACGCTCATTTTTGGAGGAACGAACCCGATGGCTACAAAGACAAAGCACTCGAAGGGACGGCCGGTGTCACGGCCTCCTGCGTCTCAACGGCCCCCCGTGTGGGCCTACCTCGCAGTCGGCGCTGGCATCGTCGTCCTCGGTGTCGCGATCATCGCGCTCATGAACCGGGGCGGCGGCTCGCAGTCTTCATCTGCCGGACTACCCAACACGCCGGACTACCACTCGTTGCTCGTCGAACCAGGGAACTCGGACACGCTCTTGCTCGGCACGCATGTCGGCGTCTATCGCTCAACTGACGCAGGACGGCACTGGCGCTTGTTCAAGCTCGCGAATCGCGATGCGATGAACCTCGCACGAGCCGGGAACGGCAAGACGATCTGGATGGCAGGCCACGACGTGTTCGCGCGAAGCGACGATGGCGGGACAACATGGGAGGAGCTGCAGCCGGCTTCGCTGCCGAGCCTGGACATCCATGGCTTCGCGGTCGATCCTCGGGAGCCCCGGACCGTGTATGCCGCCGTCGCCGGGCGCGGGCTATACCGGTCGGTGGATCGCGCGGCAACGTTCACGCTCGTCTCCCGCGACGTCGGAGGGGCAGTGATGGCGCTTGCCGTGACGCCGTCGGGTGCCTTGCTCGCAGGCGACATGGCGCGCGGGCTTCTTCGGAGCAGGAACAACGGTCGCACTTGGACAGGAGCCCTGAACGCGCAACTCGCCGGCCTAGCGATCAGTCCGAGCGACCCGAAGCTGATTCTCGCAACAGGCCCCGGCGTACTTCGGTCGGCCGACGGAGGGCGCACGTGGAAGCGTGTGCTCGAGGTTCAGTCCGGCGCCGGGCCGGTTGCCTGGTCTGCGTCGAGGCCCTCGCGGGCATATGTCGTCGGCTTCGACCGCACCCTCTACCGGAGCGATGACGCCGGCCTGACCTGGAAGCCCGCGGAGTAGGTGAGAACAATGTGGACACTTCTCATTGGTGCATGCGCTCTCGCGTGTCCGTTGTCGATGGCGGCCATGGTGTGGATGATGCGCCGTGGCAAAGGCGGCGACGATGGTTGATCCCGGTGCCGGTGGCCGGCGGTTCGCGCTCACGCTGCTACGAGCTGCCGCCGTCGGCCTCGTCGTTGCTCTACTGGGATTGCTGGTCTGGGACATGTTCGCGACCGGCAGCGGTGCGTCGTTCGTGAGCCAGATCAAGCAAGGAAAGAAACCGCTCGCGCCGGGGTTCGCGGTTCCGCTGCTTTGGGATCAGCACGAAACGTGGCCGGCGGCGCTTAGGCGGCGGCTCGACGACGGCCGACTCTCTCTGGCCGAGTTGCGCGGTTTCCCGGTCGTGATCAACTTCTGGGCATCGTGGTGCGTCCCATGCCGCGAAGAGGCGCCTGCCTTTCGTGCAGCCGCCCAGCGCTACGCGGGCCGAGTCGCCTTCGTAGGAATGGACATACAAGACCTAAAGAGCACTGCACGCCGCTTTCTTGGTCGCTACCAAGTGAACTATGTCTCGGTACGTGATGGCTCCAACCGCACCTACACGGCCTACGGTTTGACCGGCGTACCGGAAACATTCTTCGTCGACCGGCGCGGCCGGGCGATCGGCCACAGCGTCGGAGCTGTGTCGCAGCAGGAGCTCGAGCAGAACGTTCAGGCTCTTCTGAAGGAAGCGCGATGAAGCGGCTTGTCATCGCCACAGCGTTCGCGGTTCCGATTCTGGCCGTCGCTGCGTTTGCCGCAACCCGCAATCAGGCGACCGAATCGCCGTCGCAGCCGAGCCAGGGGCCATACCGCGGAAGCGAGCCGCCGGGCAGAAATCTGCTTCCCGGCTTTCGCCTGCCAACCTACGACCGACGCATCATCTCGAAGCGGGATCTGCGCCGCAGCGTCGTCTTGACTACGTTCGTCGACACTGCGTGCAAAGAGTCATGCCCGATCATCATCGCTGCGCTGGCGGCAGCCCTACACCAGCTCGATGGCGCAACGCGCCGGTCGGTCGTCGCCGTCGCTTTCAGTGTCGATCCCAAGGTGGACACTCCGCGCCACGTGCGGATGTTCCTGCGCGACCGACACGCCGAAGGCGAGGTGACCTATGCGGTCGCTTCGGTCCAGAGGATGAGACCTGTCTGGAGGGCGTTCCACGTCTTGCCGGCCGTTGATACCGGCAACGCGGACATCCATTCAGCAGACATCCGCATCTTCGACCGCCGCGGGCTTTGGGTCTCCACGCTCAACGTCGGCGCCGATCTCACAGTCGCAAACCTTGCCCATGACATCGAGACAGCGCTGGCGCGCTGATGACCTACACGTGCGCCGAAAAATTCAAGGGGCTTCATGCAGCTCGTCGAGTGCTCGACCCCTCGGTATCGCAGCGATGCCCGGTGAGTTTCTGGCGCTGGTCGGCCGATTGACTCAGATGTTACGAAGCGTCGAATTTCACGGCAACCTCGCTCGTGACCGCCTACTTCCCGAGCGACATCCATCAGAATTCGGATCGGGTCAAGTTCCAGACGAAGGATCCGACCGACGTTCGAGTTCAGAAGATCGAAATCGGTGCCGGCGGCTACAGCGGGTGGCATCACCATCCAGGCATCGTGATCGCGACTGTGGCCTCTGGAGAGGTGACGTTCACGCAGTCTGACTGCAGCTCGACGACGTACGGACCCGGGCTTCCAGCAGGCGCGGTGTTCGTCGAGGGCGGCGATGAGCCGGGGCAAGCCTCGAGCGTCAACGGGGCGACTCTCTATGCGACGTTCGTTGCGCCGCACGCCGTTCCGCCCGTCTTCCGGATCGAGGACTCACCGCCGCCTTGCGCGTGATGGCACACGCTCATCAAGGCAATTGACGGCGATGTCTGCAAGAAATCGCCTGGGTGCTCCGGCTTGCAAACCGGGGCACCCAGGCGCATGACCCACACCCGGGCGCGGTCACAGCCCGAGTGGATCTCGGCCTGGACTACTTCTTCGTGCCGTTCTCGCTCTTCCCGTCGCTCTTGTAGCCGTCAGAGGGGCGATTGTTCTTCTCGCTCTGCGCGGGGGCTGCAATGGGGGCCGGCGCCGGCGTTGCAGCGGTCGTGGTCGTCGACGTGACGTCAGGCGTCGTCGCGGTTGGCGACGTGGTCTGCATGACCATCTTCTTGGAGTCCTTGTTGGTGTCGCTGCCCTTGCTGGCCAAGGTGCGCTCGCCGGCCTTCGCCGCGCCCTTGCTGCTGTCTGAGTTGCCATTCGTCTTCGTCGTCGGCGTCGGGGCCGGAGTTACCGCGGCGGGCTGCGCCGCCGGCGCCTTGCCGCCGCCGCCCGGCTTGTCTGCCGCAGGCGTCGTGGGCTCCGGCTCTGCTGCGGGCGCATCGACCTGCGCGGGAGCTGAGGGCTCCGCGACCGGCGTCGAAGGGGGCGGCGCCGAGCTCGCCGCTGACGGCGCGATCGTGGCCGGGGCGTGACCCACCGTGACGCGCGACGCGCCTGCCGAGTTGTGCGCGCGCAGAGCGAGCCGATGCCGGCGCACCTTCGTGGCGGCTCCGGTCGCCGGAGCCTTCCCGGCGACGGATGACGCCACCGGCCGAGACGGCACGAGCGTGAGGGGCGCACCAACCGGCGCGCGCGCGCCGCTGCGCGCGGAGCCGGTGCTCACCTGATGGACCGGCACCTTGTCGTGCCGCGGCGCGACGACGTCCACCACTGCGTCGCGCGTGACGGGAGTGGCAGCGACGACCGAGGTCGCCGCCACCGTCGCGACCGCCGTGGCGACCTTGACGCCGCCCGTGAGAACGAGCGACTTGACGATCGAGAGGATCGACCCGAGGTCGCCGCTCGCGCGCAGGCGCTGCGCGATCCCCACCACCTTCTTCGCCGGTTCCTCGCTGAGGCCCGCGGCGAGCGAGCGACGTGCCCGGAAGAGCAAAGTCTCGACTGCGGCCTGCGAGAGGTCGAGCTCCTCGCCGATCTCCCTGTACGACAGGCCCTGCCATTCCCGCAAGAGCAGCGCCCGCCGCTGCTGCTCCGGCATCGCGTCCAGCGCCTCGGGCAGCCGGATCAGCTCGTCCGAGTCGGCCTGCGGAGCCGGAACGTAGTCCTGCATCGCGTCGAGGTCGCCCGGCGTCTCCACCTTCCGCCGGCGCGAGGAGGAGCGCTGCCGCGTCAGACAGACGTTCTGGGCGATCTTGTAGACCCACGCGGATTCGAACTCCGGGTCGACGCCGCGCTGAAAGCTCCGGAAGACGTTCAGGAACGTCGACTGAGTCGCGTCCTCGGCCTCCTCGCGATTGCCCAGCTGATGCAGGCAATACGAGTAGATCTGGCGCGCATAGCGCTCGTAGAGGTCGCGCGTGGCGTCCGCCTCGGGGGCGGCTCGACGCGGGGTGACCTCAGTGGCACGGCCTATGGACGGAACTGCGACCAACTGCTCTCTCCCTTTCGGTGAGAGCGTCATCCGCCCATGACGCCCGTCTTCAACTCTTAGCGGCCGTCAGCGAAAAAACAATAGCTATATGGGGGATTTACAACTCACGACCGATACGAATGAAAAGGGCCTCGAAGGCCAGCTGCGGCGCAAGATTCAGCTCTTCTAGGGCCCGCCAGGTCTCCCGGACCGCCTCAGCGGCATGTTCTGCACCGGCCAGGCGTTCCCTCGTCGCGTCCTCCCGCAGCTCAGGGAGCTTGTCGAGATGGATTGCCGCGCTCTCGGCGCCGACCGCGACGGCCACGAGGTCGCGGTACCACGCGCCGAGCTCCTCGAGCTGCGCGAGCAGCTCCTCCCGCTCCGCGCCCCGGGCCGCCCGCTTCACGCGCTGCTCGGCTTCGCGCGCCGTCAGCTCCAGGCCCGCGATCCGCGCCTCCTCCGTGTCCCGCGCTTCCGTGGCTCGCTCCTGGGCGTTCACGAGCACCGCCGCCGCCGCGTCCGACGCGTCGAACAGCGGATCGCGGTAAACGGCGCGCGCCTGGTCGATCAACGCCTCCCGGCGCGCGACGGAGGCCGGGTCGAGCAGCCGCTCGAGCCGGTCGAGCCGCCCGGCCGCAACCCGCGCGAGCGCGGCCCGGCCCTCGTCGTCGAGCTGCGGCGCCCGCGCATCGACCAGCTCGCGGATCGCCTTCTCAGAAAGGCGCCGGAACGGCACCAGCTGACAGCGCGAGAGGATCGTCTCCGGCAGCGGGCCGAGGTCGTCGGCGATCAGGACGATCACGGCGTAGCTCGGCGGCTCCTCCAGGTCCTTGAGCAGGGCATCGGCGGCGTCCTCGTTCATCAGGTGCGCGTGCTGCACCAGGTAGACACGCCGGTCGGACTCGAACGGGCGCATGTGCAGGTCGCGGCGCAGCTCGCGAATCGCGTCAATGCGGATCATCTCCCCGAGCGCGTCGAGCTCGTAGAGGTCGGGGTGCACCGCACGGGTCGTGCCGATCAGCGCCCGCGCGAACGTGCGCGCGACCTCACGCTTGCCGACACCCGGCGGCCCATGAAAGAGATAGGCGTGCGCCGGCCCCTCGCGCAGCGCGGCATCGAGCAGCCGCCCCGCCTCGGGATGCTCGAAGTTGGAGCGCTCAGAGAAGCGCGCGAACGTGCTCACGAACCTCCTCGGCGATCTCGTCCGGCGAGCGCGCGCCGTCGAGCGTGACGATCCGCCCCGGAGACGCGGCAGCAAGCGAGCGGAAGCCATCGTCGACGCGGCGCCAGAAGTCATCCCCCTCGCGCTCGATGCGGTCAGGCTGTCCGGCGCCGCGACGGCGCGCCTCCTCGGGATCGAGCAGCACGAGAAACGTCCGGTCGGGCAGCAGGCCGCCCGTCACGGTCAGATTCAGCTCGCGCACACGCTCCTCGCCGAGCCGGCGCCCGATCCCCTGGTAGGCGACCGACGAGTCGATGTAGCGGTCGCAGACCACGTCCTCGCCGCGCTCGAGCGCCGGCCGGATCGCATGCTCGACATGGTCGGCACGGGCGGCGGCATAGAGGGCCGCCTCGGCCCAGGGCGTCATGTCGTGACCGTGGAGAACGACGTCGCGCACCGCCTCCGCGACCGGCGTGCCGCCCGGCTCACGGGTCAAGAGCACCTTCCGGCCCTGCTCAGTGAGCCAACCGGCGAGCAGCGCGGCCTGGGTGCTCTTGCCCGACCAGTCGACTCCTTCAAAGGTCACGAACATCGGATGGCCGGCCGGTGGTCGGGGTGCTTTTGGGGACGAGTCAGACCAAGCCGGGGGCCGCACTCGCCCGCCGTCAAGGCAGGACGCCTTGACAAGGGCGAGGGTGGTTCCCGGCGCCGCGTATGAGTCGCCATCCGGAAGTGCGCCGATTGCTGGTCGTCCATCCATCTCTAATCTACGGGCTTGATGCGGGCAGTCGTGACGGGGGGCGCAGGCTTCATCGGGTCGAACCTGGTGGATGCACTGATTGAGCGCGGCGACGAGGTCGTCGTCGTCGACAACTTCGCAACCGGCAAGCGCGAGCACCTGAACCCGAAGGCGACGCTGCTCGAGCACGACATCCGCGAGCCGTACGAGGCGGACGCCGACGTCGTGTTCCATCTCGCCGCGCAGGCCGACGTGCAGACGTCGATGAAACGCCCGGAGTACGACGCGGCCGTGAACGTCGTCGGAACGGTGAACGTGCTGCAAGCTTCGCCGGGCGCGCAGGTGATCTTTGCGTCGTCGGGCGGCGCCGGGTACGGCGAGTGTCCCGTCCCTGCTAGCGAGGACGCGCCGTTCCTGCCGCTCTCGCCCTACGGCATCGCCAAGAAGTGTGGCGAGGAGTACCTCCTCGGCTGGAATCGCATCCACGGCAGCGCGCACGTGCCGCTGCGCTTCGCGAACGTCTACGGGCCGCGGCAGGACGCAGGGCTCGAGGGTGGCGTCGTCGCGATCTTCCTCGAGCGCCTTGCGCGCGGCGAGGAGACGACGATCTACGGCGACGGCGGCCAGAGCCGCGACTTCGTCTACGTCGACGACGTGATCGCCGCCATGCTCGCGTCGGTCGGCCGGACCGGCGGCCCCTACAACGTCGGCACCGGCGAGGCGACGACGGTGGCACAGCTGCACGAGGCTTGCGCGAAGGTCGCGGGCGTCGACGCGGAGCCGCGGCTCGAGGAGGCGAGGCTCGGCGACGTGCAACGCTCGGTGCTCGACGTCGCGCTGATCGAGCGCACACTCGGCTGGCGCCCGCAGGTTCCGCTCGACGAAGGCCTGCGCCGGACGTGGGCGTGGATGCAGGATCAGGGCGCGGCGTAACGAATCAAGGCGGCCGTGGACACGCCGCTTTCCGCACCCGACGCACTCATCCGCCCCTGGCGCACCGCGACGCTCGTCGCGAGCCTCGTCGCCGCGATCGAGCTCGTCCTGCTGCTCTGCGCCGGCTTCCTCCTGCTCGCAAAGCCGTTGACCCACGCAATGCAGAAGCGTGCCGCCGCGACGGCATTCGCGCCCGCGAAGAAGGACGCCGCTGCACGGGTCGTTCACAAGCAGGCGCCGGTCGGGTTGCCGAAGCTGCTGCGCTCGGAGACGGGCGTCTTCGTCTTCAACGGCAACGGACGCTCGGGTGCCGCGTCGAGCGAGTCCGCCAAGCTCGCGAACCTCAACTACCGGGTGCCCGGCACCGGCAACGCCAAGCGCCAGGACTACGCGACCAGCGTCGTGATGTTCAAGCAGGGCTTCCACGCGGAGGGGGCCCGCCTCGCGCGTGACCTGCGCGTCAAGATCGTCGGCCCGCTCGACGGGCTGAAGCCGTCAGCGTTGCGCGGCGCGCAGCTGGCGCTCGTGCTCGGCGCGCAGTAGCTCTAGCACCTCGGTTTGCCTGTGTTGACCTGCGCGCGTGCCTCGCGGTAGGCGTCGGCACCGCGGCTCGCCTGCGCCTTGTTATCCAGCTCCGTGAACTTCTCGAGGTTGTCGTAAGCGGCGCGCATGCATCCGTGCGCGAATGCGAACTGGCCGGCCAGCAGCCAGGTCTCTGCGTTCTTCGGCTGCTTGCGTTCCGCTTCCTTGTAGTACGCGTAGGCGGTGGGCAGGTCGCCGCGCCGTTCGGCCGCGAATGCGAGCGCCCACAGTGGCTCGACGAGCAGCGGGTCGACCGAGCGCGCTCGGTTCGCCAGCGTTACGGCGCGCGCCGGCGACGCCACGGTCGCCTCCGACGACCAGCGCTCGCCGAGCCATGGCAGCAGCAAGACGACGAACGCGAGCAACGCGGCGCCGGCCGCGAACAACCACCCGAACGCCGACACGCGCCGCAGCTCCGCTCGGCCCGTGAGCGCGCCGGCGGCGAGGAACGCGGGCGCTGCCACGGCAACGAAGTCCCAGTCGATGTCGACGAGCGAGTGCACGAGGAATGCGGGGAGCAGCAGCGCGAGCGCCAGCTCGTGCTTGCGCCGCCGATGCATGCCGCGCAGGAGCGCCGCCGCGGCCAGCAGGAACAGGGCGAGCCCGATGATCCCCGCCTCGGTCAGGAACTGCAGGGGCAGGTCGTGCGGCTCGGTCGTGTAGTCGAGGTACGAGTGGCGGTAGAGGAGGTTCGTGACGTGAAACGTGCCGGCGCCGGTGCCGAGGAGCTTGGCGTGCTCCCAGCCGTGCACGGCTTGCCCCCACCAGGTGAACCTGAAGTTCGAGCTCGTCTCCGTGAGGCGGGTGCCCCCGTTGCCGAGGGCGCCCGAGCCGCCGCCCTTGACGACGGCCACCGCGACGAGCGCGGCGATCACCACCATGCCGGCGCCGATCAGGGCCTGCCGCGGCACGCGCGGTAGCGGAATGCGGCGGAGGAGCGTCACGGCGATCGCGCCGGCAAGCAGCAGGGCGCCGAAGATCAGCCCGTCTCGCCAGCGCGCGTGCGACGGCTCGCCGTCCCCGGTCACCCCCGGCAGCGCAAACGCAATCCCGACGACGGCCGCCGCGGGCACAGAGGCCGCGAGCAGCGTGCGCGCGCTCTCCAGGCGCTCGTCGTCAAGTAAGAACCACGCGGCGGCGACGAGAACGGCGGTGATCACGCCGCCACGCGAGTACGTCAGGAGCAGCGCGACGATCGCCGCGTAGGCGAGCAGCGCACCCTCGAGGCGCCGCCGCCACAGCGCAAGCGGCAGCGCGAAGGCGGCGACGAGCGCGAGCTGGTTCCAGAGGCCGATCGGCCCGCGCAGGCGCCCCACCTCGGGCGGGCCGTAGTCGTAGACGACGGGTAGCACCTTTCCGAGCAGCGACCACACGAGGACCGCACCGAACAGCGCCATCAGGCCCAGCGCGAAGAGGCGCGTCCGTCCGGCGAGCCAGAGGCCGAGCAGTGCGAAGAGGAGGTAGACGAGCGTGCGGTTCGCGTAATCCCAGGAGCGGTCGGGCAGCGCCGACCAGGCGATCGAGAGTGCGAGCCAGGCCGCCAGCACGCCGAGAGGCACGAGCCGCAGCCACCCGGACGGCAGGCCCCAGGTGGCGATCAGAGCCACGACCGCGAGGAGCGCCGCGCCGCCAAGCCAAGGCAGCGAGCCGGATCCAGGCCCGCCGCCGAAGAAGAGGGCGAAGCCGGCGAGGAGGAGGGATGCAGCGAGCGGCAGTTCGCGAATCGCCCGCATCCGGGCGAAGCTACCATCCCGATCCAACGCCGTCTCCTGCGTTACAAATCCGTTACAGCCGGCGCCTACGCTCGTCGGGCAATCCTTACTCCTCGCCGCCAACCAGCTCATGCTCTCGCTTCTGTGACTTCACTTCTCAAAGTCTCCGTCTGCGCCGGGCTTGCGTCGGTCGCCCTGCTCTGCGCGGCCGCACAGCCTGCGCGCGCGGCCGCCTCCGCCGGGACCCCCTGCTGGAAGGTGCTCCTGAACGACTGGTACGACGGCAGGATCGACGGCTCCTACCCGCGGCACTGTTACAACGACGCTCTGAAGCATCTCCCGGCGGACGTCTCGACGTACTCGAGCGCTCACGACGACATCCTGCGCGCACTGCAGAGCGCGACCGCGAAGCAGCGCAAGGGGGGCCAGAAGGTCGGCCCGAACACGCTGCTCAAACCGGCCGCAGGCCCCAAAAAGCGGAGCGGCGGCTCGACGACGACCACCAGCACGCGGACCGGCCGCCAGCAGGAACCGGGCCTCGCCGGCAAGCTCGATCCGGGAAGCCCCTCCTCGCTGCCCGTTCCGCTCCTCGTCTTGGGTGGTCTGGCGCTCCTCCTCGTCGCCGCCGGCGGGGCCGGGCTCGTCGCGAAGCGCATCCAGGCGCGCCGGCAAAACCCGTAAAACGCCCGCGGAGGGCCGTTTTTGCGGCTCCGTCAGGTCCCCTCCCTATGGTTCCCAAGCTCGCCCCTCGGGTCCCCGCGCCGCCGCGGCACGGGCCTTGCCCGAACTAGAATTCACGTAGGAAGGAAGAGGAGAAATGGCGTCTGTCGAGCAAGAAAACACGGTTCAGATCCACCCCGAGGAGCTCGTGAACATCGTCGTCGACGAGGACGCCACCCTCGCCGTCCGGCGTCTGTTCACGATCGAGGGGCGCGACCCCTACGACGAGGTCGAGTGGGAGATCCGCGATGCCCACATCCCCGGAAAGAACGGGCCGGCATTCGAGCAGAAGAACGTCGAGTTCCCGAAGTTCTGGTCGCAGACCGCGACCAACATCGTGGCGCAGAAGTACTTCCGCGGTCGCATGTCGAGCCCGGAGCGCGAGAGCTCGGTCAAGCACATGATCGGGCGCATCGTCGGCACCGTCGGCACGTGGGGCCGCGACGGCGGGTACTTCGCGAGCGAGGACGAGGCGCAGACGTTCGAGGCCGAGCTGAAGGCGATCCTCGTCAACCAGCTCGCCGCCTTCAACTCGCCGGTCTGGTTCAACGTCGGCTTCGAGGAGAAGCCGCAGTGCTCGGCCTGCTTCATCCTTTCGATCGAGGACTCGATGGACTCGATCCTCGACTGGATCCGCCGCGAGGGCGTCATCTTCCGCGGCGGCTCCGGCTCCGGTGTCAACCTGTCGAAGCTCCGCTCCTCCAAGGAGCAGCTGTCGAAGGGCGGCTACGCCTCCGGGCCGGTGTCGTTCATGCGCGGCGCAGACGCGTCCGCCGGCACGATCAAGTCCGGCGGCAAGACGCGCCGCGCGGCGAAGATGGTCGTGCTCGACATCGACCACCCGGACATCACCGAGTTCATCTGGTGCAAGGCGCACGAGGAGGAGAAGGCACGCGTCCTCGAGGCGGCCGGCTACGACATGTCGCTCGACTCGCCGGACTGGGCGTCGATCCAGTACCAGAACGCCAACAACTCCGTTCGCGTCTCCGATGCGTTCATGGAGGCCGTCGAGGCCGACACCGACTGGAACCTGACCGCGCGCAGCGACGGCACGGTCGTCGACACGATCAAGGCGCGCAAGCTGCTGCACGAGATCTCCGAGGCGGCATGGCGCTGCGCCGATCCGGGCGTGCAGTACGACACGACGATCAACTCGTGGCACACGCTCCCGAACACCGGCCGCATCAATGCATCGAACCCGTGCTCGGAGTACATGTCGATCGACAACTCGGCGTGCAACCTCGCGTCGCTGAACCTGATGAAGTTCCGCCGCGAGGACGGCGAGCTCGACGTCGAGGCGTTCGAGCACGCATGCGACGTGGTCTTCCTCGCACAGGAGATCATGGTCGGCAACTCGTCGTACCCGACGCCCGAGATCGAGGAGAACGCGAAGGCATACCGCCAGCTTGGCCTCGGCTACGCGAACCTCGGCGCGCTGCTGATGGCGCGCGGGCTCGCGTACGACTCGGACGAGGGTCGCGCCTACGCAGCGGCGATCACCGCGCTGATGACGGGACGGGCCTACCGCAAGTCGTCGGAGATCGCAGGCCGCATGGGCCCGTTCGCCGGCTACCGCCCGAATGCAGCGGCGATGCTCGGCGTGATCGCGAAGCACCGCGCGGCGGTCGGCAACATCGCGAACGCCGAGACGGTGCCCGCCGACCTGCTCGGCGCAGCGCGCAAGTCGTGGGACGAGGCGCTCGACATGGGCGAGGTCAACGGCTACCGCAACGCGCAGGCGACGGTGCTCGCACCGACCGGAACGATCAGCTTCATGATGGATTGCGACACGACGGGCGTGGAGCCGGACTTCTCGCTCGTCAAGTCGAAGAAGCTGGTCGGCGGCGGCGAGATCACGATCGTCAACAAGACGGTCGCGGGCGGCCTCGAGAAGCTCGGCTACGCACCGAACGAGGTCGACGAGATCGTCGCGTTCGTCGACGAGCGCAACACGGTCGTGGGCGCGCCGTACGTCAAGAGCGAGCACTATCCCGTGTTCGACTGCGCCGTCGGCGAGCGTGCGATCCACTACCGCGGTCACGTGAAGATGATGGGCGCGATCCAGCCGTTCATCTCGGGTGCGATCTCAAAGACGGTCAATCTGCCGGAGACGGCGACGATCGAAGACGTCGCGCAGCTCTATATCGACTCGTGGCGGCTCGGCGTGAAGGCGGTCGCGATCTACCGCGACAACTGCAAGGTCGCGCAGCCGCTCTCAGGCAAGGGCGAGAAGGGCCAGCAGATCCTCGGCTCAGCGGGCGGGGCGATGGCCGCTCCGAAGCGGCGGCGCCTGCCAGACGACCGCGTCGAGGTCGGCCGCAAGTTCCGCGTCGGCGAGTACGAGGGCTACATCCACGTCGGCGTGTTCGACGACGGCTCGCCTGGCGACATCTTCGTCGACATCGCGAAGGACGGGACAACGCTGCAGGGCCTGATGAACTCGCTGATGATCGCGGTCTCGATGGGCCTGCAGTACGGCGTGCCGCCCGAGGTGTACGTCTCGAAGCTCTCGCACCTCCGCTTCGAGCCGTCCGGCCCGACGAACGACGCGGACATCCGCGCGGCGAAGTCGATCCCCGACTACATCTTCCGCTGGTTCGGCAAGAAGTTCCTCGACGTCGACCAGCAGGAAGAGGCCGGCATCCTCTCGATGGAGGTGCGCGCCCAGATGGCGGAGCGGTACGCGAGCGGCGAGTCGAAGCCCGTCGTCGAGACCGCGCCCGGCCAGACCGCGCTCTTCAATCCGCACGAGGACGCGATCGAGTGCAACCGCTGCGGCGGCCGCATGGTGCGAGCGGGCACGTGCTACACGTGCCGCGACTGCGGTACGAGCACCGGCTGCGGCTGAGCTGTCCAGTGACATGAAATGTCACTGGATCGGACTGAATCTGCCGCGATCGGACATTTAGTGTTCACAGGGAATCGAACACCTAGATGTCACGGATTCAAGGGTTATCTGACGTCACGAAAACAAAAGGGGAGAGGCCATGCAGCCTCTCCCCTTTTGGCTCCGGCTCGGGCTGATCCCGCCTTGTCAAGAGAATTCGGCAACATCAGTTCCGGACGCGTTGACAGTTGTTAAGTAGGGCGTATATCTTCCGCTCAACCGCTGCGGCAACATCCGACGAACGGAGGAGCCATGGCAGACGAGCGAGGTCGCAAGTCAGCAGACGCTGACAGGGACGCGGCGCGCACCGAACGGCAGCAGCAGGACGAGATCGCGAGAACCGAGCGCGAGATCATGAGCCACGCTCACCACCTCCACGAGCAGGGGATCATCGACCTAGATGCGCCGGCTCGGGAGGTCGTCCAGGTGATCCAGTCGCACTTCCCTGGCGTGCAGCAGAAGGCAGCTGACGCCGCCGACCCGACCGCCGCGCTAGCGGCAAAGGGATATTGGCTGGTCGGCGATCAAGGCTGGTGCAACCACCTCCAATGACCAATGAGTCCTCGTGATGACGGAGGTATGACATGGAAATGCGTAAGTTGGACCCGCAAGAGACTGAGCGTCGAGTCAAGCAGCTCGAAGAGCGTGGCATGATTGACTTGGATGCTCCGCTGCGCGACGCGATTCCAGCGCTCGCGCGCAACATCGTTCGCTATCGCGCCTCGGCGAGTTGGTGGATTATCGCGTCGGGTGACAACCCCCACGCGGTCTGCGAGTGCGAGTGGTAGCGAGCATGGGAGTGCGCCAACTAATGGCCCGGCTGCGGTGAGCACGACCGTCGGCGCGCGTTCGGCGACAGCGCCCCTTCGGGTTCTGGATGGGGCGCTGTCGTGGCTCACCGAACACCTCGACCACTTCAACCCGTTTGAGGACGGTGAGTTGTCCGGACTCTGCGAGGTCCCGCTCGCCGAGCTCTCGATCCTCACGTTGTGCGGCTTACGCTGCGCCGCCACTCCTCCATGGGACTTCGGTTTGTTCCTCGACCACATCGAATCAATCTCAAGCAATCCCGTTTACCAGCAACGGCCATTCCGCGAGCCGGAGACTCTGGTCTCCCATGTCATCGCAACTGCGGCGTTGGACTGTTCGGGCCGAGCTGTCGATCTCGATCGTGTTGGGCTCTCGCGCCTTGTTCAGGCGAGCACGTTGCCCGCTCCAGCCTTGGCGCCGCATCGAATGATGGAGCTACGGCATGCCCTAGATCTCGTTCGCATCCGGCATCGTCTGCCAAGTTATCGCACGCTATTTCGGCGCTCGTTCGCATCGCACACGGTAAATCCGATCTTCATGTCGCGGCCCGAGGCATACGTCCTGACGCACGTTGTCTTCTACGCGACCGATCTTGGGAACTGTGCGCCGCGCGGAATCGCGCCATTAGAGACGGCGGCACTTTCCCGCCGCGTCGTACAGCTCCTCGCGATGTCCATTTGCGAGGGCAACTGGGATCTCACCGCAGAGTTCCTATTCTCTTGGTACCTCCTCGCAGGAAGTCGCCATTTGCCTCTCGCGCAAGAGGCATGGAGATGCCTGAGCTCGGCGCAGCGAGCGGACGGTTCCGTTCCGGGGCCCCGCGCAGATCCCGACAAAGCGGCGGAGGCAGACGTCGGCGCCTACTACCACACGACTCTGGTGTGCGCCTTAGCGGCTCTCGGGTACTTGAACGCTGCGGCGTCTGACCATGATTGAAGTCGGCGTCGGTGTCGGTCTCGAACGTGCTGCGCGCTACCTCGAACGCGTGGCGAATTCGAACGACGCGACGCCTAGCTCGCTACCACTGCGCCTCCACCTCCAAGCAGTCTTTGGGCTGTGGGTGGCCGAGCGTGCAGAGGTCGTCGATGCGGCATCTGCGTGCGGAGTAGCAGCCCACGCGCTGCGGGACTCAATCGAGACTAACGCACGTCACTGCGTCTTCAATTGCCACGACCACGACAGCAAGCTCTTGCTTGTGTGTCACTACGCCATGCGAAGTCACGGGGCTGAGTCGGGTCAGCTCGCACATTACACCGAAGAGTTGGCGGCGACATTCCGATCGGTTGATGAGGCGCCGGCGGAGTTCGCCGGAGACATCTTCTTGCTCGAACTGCTCGGCAAAGAGACCGGACACGCATCAATCTCAAGGAGCCCGTTCGAGGCCAACCTTGGACTGCTCCGTGCAGACGTCTCGCACCTACGCCGCGCGACGACGGTCCTCGCTGGCTTATCCGGCTTCGGTACGCGCCATGTCACTCTCAAGGAGCCGAGCGCCGCGCGTGACGCGTTGTCGTTCATCCTCCTAGAGAAGCTGCGTGAATACGACCTCATTCTTGGGTCGGCGCTGCTTCGCGCGCTTACGCATCTCGGGGCCGCCGACTGCGAAGAGGTCGGTTATGCCGTCGAGTACCTGCTCTCTCAACAGCATGCGGACGGACGCTTTGGCTATTACGCGCGCGAGCTAGGGCGCTCGCAGCCGCTAGCCCACGGAGACGTCGATATCTATCTTCCCGTCACGGTTGCGCTCGCGTGGGCCCTCGCTGACACGCGGGTGCCGTCGTTCCGGCTCGTGCCGGCGCAGGCACGGCCGCGTGATGGCTGTCGCGACTGACACTCGATGTCGTTTCAGTGTCATTTTCACGTCGCTCCACATCTGACCTGGCAGACATCCCAGTGCGTCGAAAAGCCCGGCAGCGGGGCCTTTCTCGTGGCCACCGCTAATAGCGGGCGTCGCAGCGGGCGTCGCCGCGCGGCGCTCTCGCGGTCGTACTGCTCCGCGTCGAGCTCCGCCTCGGCGACCGACTTGAGGATCGAGCCGGCGCTCGGCAGCTCCGCGGCAGCTCCGACCGGTCGAGCAGCTCGGTCGCAGCTACCTGCCCTGGGCACGTGCTGCACGGAGCCGGCGCGTCTCGGGCTAGGCGCTCGGCCGGTCGAGGCCTTCCGACAGGCGGACGAGTGCATCGAGCCCGCGCGCTCGTCACTTGCCGCGCTTGCTCGGACATGGTCGCGTCGTCGCGTGTGGCAGTGACACATCGCAGCTCGGAGTCGCGCCCACGATCCAGTCGTCGAAGAGATGCGCGACGTTCCGCCACCTCCTGCGGTCGCCCTCCTCCCAGCGCGCGAGGTCGGCCAGGTCGTCGAGCCAGTCGACTCGGTCAGCTTCACGCGCTCCATGCAGATCGCTATTCGCGTCCGAGCGCGCGGAGTCCCGCGCGCCTCAGTCGTTTTGGTGGCGTCCAGCCACGTACCCTGTGGGGCATGCCTCGACCTGCGATCATCGTGCCCGGTAGCACCGTGAAACGCATCCGCGAACGGCTGGTGCGCGAGGCAGAGCGCGTCGCGCGCGCGGTCGACGCGCGCGTCGTCTTCTTCAGTGGTGCGTCCGAGGCGGCGCCAATGCGCGACATCTGGCGCGGTGCCGACGTGGAGCTCGTGCTTGAGGAGTCCGCAACGACCACGGCCGAGAATGCTGCGCTCACGCTGCCTCTGCTGCTCGGGCGCGACGTCCGCGAGGCGATCGTGGTCTGCGCGCCCGCGCACCTCGTCCGGGCGCGCTGGATCTTCCAACGCATCTACGGCGGGCATGGAATCGCAGTCCGCTTTCGTGCGGCGCGCGTCGTGCCGACTCCCGGCGCAATCATTTGGGAGCTCGGGGCGTCGACCGTCGCGAGGCGCCAGGTCCGCGCGCACCTGGATCGGTCATGAGCGACACGCTCGTCTTCATCCCGGCCTGGAACGAAGAAGCGAACCTTCCTGCCGTGCTCGATGCGCTGCGCGCCGAGCTCCCGGCTGCAGACGTGCTCGTTGTCGACGACGGCTCGACCGACCGCACCGCCGACGTCGCCCGCGAACACGGAGCGCAGGTGCACTCGCTCGGCGCGAACCAGGGCCTGCGCTTCGGCATCGCGGCGGGATACCGCTTCGCGCTCGAGCATGGCTACGAGTTCTGCGGGCGCGTTGACGCGGATGGGCAGCATCCGTCGCACGAGCTCAAGCGTCTGCTCGAGCTCGTGCGCAACGACGAGTGTGACGTCGCAGTCGGCTCGCGCTTCGTGTCCGGCGACGGCTACGCGCCCTACCGTTACGCGCCAAGCACCTCGCGCCGGTTCGGCACCGCAGTGCTTCGACGGGGAATGCGCCTCGCGCTCGGTCAGCCGTTCGGCGACGCGACGAGCGGCCTCTCCGCGGTCAATAGCAAGGCGTTGCCCTTGCTCGCGTTGCCGTTCACGAGCCGCGCGCCCGAGGTCGAGGCGCTGATCCGTGTGACCGACGCCGGCCTGCGACTCCGCGAAGTCCCGGTGAGCATGGAGGAGCGCGCGAGCGGCGAGTCGAAGCTGCGCGGGTCGAAGGCGGTGAAACTCGTGTTCACGGTCGCCGGCACGCTGATCGCCGCACGAGTCGTGCGCGCGCGACGCCGCTAGAGGCGCACCGGCCGCACTCGTGCCGCTCGAACTACTGACGCCGCGACCGCGAGCGTCCCCACGAGCGTCAACGCGGCGAAGCCGAGCAGCGCGTCTCGCGCCGGCACGAGGTCGGTGGCGACACCGACGCCGATCACCGGCACCGAGAGGCCGATGTACGAGGCAAGGAAGAAGCCCGCCAACGCCTCGGCGCGACTCCCGGGCGGTGCGAGCTCGATCACGTCGGCCAGCATGGCCTTGAACAGGAGGCCGGCGCCGGCGCCGGTGACGACGCCGCCGACGAGGAAGAGCGCGACGCTGGGGCTCGGCAGCCAGACCGCTGCGGTCACGAACGCGAGCCCGAGCGGCAGCAGGATCGTTCCCGCGAGCAGCAGTGTGCGGGCGGGCCGTGTTCCGAGCAGCGACTGCACAATCGCGGCGCTCGCGAAGACGGCGAACACGGAGGCTCCTGCGAGCGCGCGCGACGTGTCGCCGAGCGTCTGCGCGAGGAACGTGGACGCGAGCGAGGTGAACAGCCCGAAAGCGGCGAAGGCGATCAGCCCCCCTGCCGCTGCCGCGAAATACCGCCCGCGTGCGCCTTCAGGCAGATTCGCCACCACGTGCCTGTCTTCGAGACGTCGCTCGCAGCTCCGGCCAACCGCCGGCCGAGCCCCGCGGCGAGCGCACTCCGCGAGACGATCGAGCAGCGCGCCGGGAGCTCGTAATCTCCGACGACTAAAGTCTTCTTGACAAAAAGAACTTTCGGTGAGAAGCTGTGGCCGTGCACGAGGTCGCCGTCATCGAGGACCCGGCAGCCGCCGAGGCGTCGCTGGATCCGATCCGCGCCCGGCTGCTCGCAGAGCTGGCCCTGCCCGGGTCGGCGAGCACGCTCGCCGCGCGCGTCGGGCTGACCCGCCAAAAGGCGAACTACCACCTCCGGGCGCTGGAGCGCCACGGCCTGGTGGAGCTCGTCGAGGAGCGCCGCAAGGGCAATTGCACCGAGCGCGTGCTTCAGGCGACCGCCGCGTCCTACGTGATCTCGCCGACCGCCCTGTCGGCGGTCGCCCCCGATCCGGCACGCCAGCCGGATCAGCGCTCTTCGCGCTGGCTGCTCGCGGTCGCGGGCCGCCTCGTCCGCGAGGTCGGTGAGCTCATCACCGGAGCAGGCGAAGCCGGCAAGGCCCTCGCGACCCTCGGGATCGACAGCGAGGTGCGGTTCGCCTCCGCGAAGGACCGGGCCGCGTTCGCCGCCGAGCTGGCGGACGCCGTCAACGGCCTGGTCGCGAAGTACCACGACGAGACCGCTCCCGGCGGTCGTCGGCACCGGTTTCTCGTCGCACTCCATCCCACCATCACGAAGAACAAGGAGCCACAGTCATGAGCCGCGCATTCGAGGTCACCCGCGAGATCGACCTGCCCGCAGCCCCGGACGACGTCTGGACCGCGATCACCGCCGATCCCGCGGCGTGGATGTTCCCGACGGGGATGGAGATCCCCGCCGGTGCCACGCCGCCCAAGGGCGCTCCCGTCACGACCTGGGACCCGCCGCACCGCCTGGTGATCCGCATGGAGTCGCCGGACGGCACGTTCAACGCCCTCGACTACGCGATCGAGGCCCGCGCAGGCGGCACGGCGCACCTGCGCTACGTCCACAGCGGGATCCTCGCCGACGGCTGGGAGGACCAGTACGACGCGATCGACGGGCACACCGACTTCTACCTCCACACGCTCGGGCAGTACCTCGAGCACTTCAACGGCCGCCAGGTCACCTACGTCGGCCAGCCGTCGTCGGGCATCGAGGGGCCCGAGGCCTCCGGAACGCCCGATGCGATGGATGCCCTCCGCGCCACCCTGGGCTTGTCGCCAGACGCAGGTGTCGGCGACGCGGTTCACACATCGCTCGGCGACGCCGGCCCGCTCGAGGGCGTCGTCGACTACTCGACGCCCGAGTTCCTCGGCGTCCGCACCGCCGAGGGGCTGTACCGCTTCTTCGGGCGCAACCACTACGGCAGCGTCGTCGGGATGAGCGCGCACCTGTTCGTGGACGGCGTCGACGCTGCGACGCGCGAAGCGGCACTCAAGGCGTGGCTGGACGGGGTGTACGCGTAGCTTGCTAGATCCAAAGGTGTGTCGACACGGTCGTGTTCATCGTGACCGCAACCGTCAGGTACATCAGCCAGCAGCCGGTGACGATGTGGGCGAGGCCGAGGCCCCGCTCGCCGAGCTCGCTGATCGCAGTCGGACGGGGCTTCCCCACCGCCCCGTCCGCCACGTCCGAGAGCGGAGGTCGCTGGAAGAGGCTCGCGAAGAAGTCGAAGACATACACACACGTCAGTCCGACGAAGAGCAAGGCGACCGGCACGTCCCCAGCCTTGAAGAACACCGTCGTCCCGAGCGCCGAGAGCACCATGAACGAGATCGACATGAACCCGTTCGGGCGCGGGTCTCCGCCGAGTGCCCGCGCCAGGCCGATCGCCCACCAGTGCACGCCGTACGCGGTGAACGCCACGGCAGCCATGTAGAGCGGCTTCTCGCGGAACGAGTGGAACCAGGTCAGCCCGGCGAACAGATAGACGCCGGTGACGAACTGCAGGAACCCGGGCATCCAGATCCCCCAGAGGCCGGTCGTCAGATCGACGGCGCGGTTTCGTGACGGCAGCTTGAAGAGCTCCTCCGGCCCGTAGATCAGGTAACCGGTGCCGAGACCGAAGAACCCGAGCGCGATCGGGACGAAGTCCGACGTCGAGAACTCGACCTGGGTGGCAGCGAGCAGGAAACCCATACCGCCTCCTCGTGGCTGAATTGCGTGACGATCGAGGCGTTCCCGCGGCGGCGGGGCAGAAACGCGCCCTAGTACAGACCGTCGCCGCGAGCGTAGCGCTGCGCGCGCTCGCGGTCGTACTCATCCGGGTCGAGCTCCGCTTCGGTGACGGACTTGAGGATCGCGCCCGCGCTCGGCAGCTCCGACCGGTCGACGTGATGCTCGGGGTTCCACAGGTCAGAGCGGATGAGCGCCTTCGAGCACTGGGTGTACGCCTCCTCGATCGAGACCACGATCCCGAGCTTCGGCACCTTCCCGTCGACTGCGCTCTCTGCGAGCAGCGCATCGTCTTGGACGATCGCTGCGCGGCCGTTGACGCGGAACGAGTCGCCGACGCCGGGGATGAGGAAGAGCAGCGCGATCCGATCGTCCGCGAGCAGGTTCGTCAGCGTGTCCCCCAGCTTGTTACCGGGCCGGTCCGGCAACAGGAGTGTGCGCTCGTCGAGGATGCGCACGAAGCCGGCCGGGTCGCCGCGCGGCGAAACATCGAGGCCGCCGTCGGGCCGCGCCGTCGCGACGCAGACGAACGGCGAGCGCTCGACGAACTCTCGCGTCAGCTCGTTCAACCCTTCCGCGATCTTGCTCTCGACGAGCCCGGACGGCGAGCCGATCAACTCACGCAGTTCGCTCTCGTCTTCGATCGTCCGCCGTGCCACCGAGCGAGCATAGCCAGCCGCCCGCGCCATGCCGGCGCAAGTGCTCGACGCGAGCCGGCGCCCGCTCGCTAAGGTCGGACGATGGTGTACCGCGAGCTCGGGCGCACGGGAGTTCAGGTCAGTCCCCTCTGTCTCGGCGCGATGATGTTCGGCGC
Organism: Gaiellaceae bacterium; assembly: GCA_045805985.1. Lineage (GTDB taxonomy): Bacteria > Actinomycetota > Thermoleophilia > Gaiellales > Gaiellaceae > PALSA-600. The sequence goes on from JBJMKA010000010.1 coordinate 64,499, forward strand.
GTGGGGCAACACCGACCACGACGCGTCGATCAAGGTGATCCACCGCGCGCTCGATGCCGGAATCAACTTCGTCGACACGGCCGATGTGTACTCGGCCGGCGAGTCCGAGGAGATCGTCGGCGAGGCGCTCAAGGGTCGCCGCGATTCCGTCGTCCTTGCCACGAAGGTGCACGGGACGATGCACGACACCGATCCGAACATGAAGGGCAACTCGCGACGCTGGATCATCCAGGAGGTCGAGAACAGCCTCCGGCGGCTGCAGACCGACTGGATCGACCTCTACCAAATTCATCGCTGGGATCCAACGACCGATCACGACGAGACACTCGGTGCGCTCACCGATCTGCAGCGCGCCGGCAAGATCCGCTACCTCGGTTCCTCGACCTACCCGCCGTCGGCGATCGTCGAGGCGCAGTGGGTGGCGGAGAAACGCGGCCACGCGCGCTACGTCTGCGAGCAGCCGCCGTACTCGATCCTCGTCCGCGGCGTCGAGACCGAGGTACTGCCGACCACGCAAGGCTACGGCATGGGCGTGATCCCGTGGAGCCCGCTCGCGGGCGGCTGGCTCTCCGGCAAGTACCGCAAGGGTGGCGACATGACGGGTCACCGGGCAGAACGCATGCCGGCCCGCTACGACCTCTCGCTGCCGGGCAACCGGGCGAAGCTCGACGCGGTCGAGCGGCTCGCGCAGCTCGCGGAGCAGGCAGGGATCAGCCTGATCCACCTCGCGCTCGCGTTCGTGATCCGCCACCCGGCCGTGACCGCCGCGATTGTCGGCCCGCGGACGCTCGAGCAGCTCGAGGGCCAGCTTGGGGCCGTCGAGGTGGAGCTGAGCGACGAGCTCCTCGATGCGATCGACGAGATCGTCCCGCCGGGCACGAATCTCAATGCCGCCGACGCGGGATGGCGCCCGCCTTGGCTCGACGATCCCACCGCGCGCCGCCGCTCCTAACGCCTGCCGGCGCGCCGGCGACCGGCCTCGCGCATGCGCTGCGCCCGGGCGAAGCGCGTCGATGCGGATTCGTCCACCGGGAGGATCACCGGGCCATGGACGATCAGATCCTCGTCTGCCCGTTCCTTGAGGAGCGTCGGCAGCAGCTCTTCGCCGAGCCAGCGCCGACCCGCGGCGACGGTGGCATCGGCCGTGACCCGATAGAGGTCACCATCGAGCTCCTGCGTGTGCCGCACCTGGGGTGGCCGCGTGAACGCGGTCGGCCCGAGCGGGACGATCTGTGCAACCCGGTCGATCAGCTGCTCTCCCGCCTCGCCGTCGTGCACGAACAGCTCGACCTCGATCTCGTGGCCGCCCTTCGGCAGAACCCGCACGGCCATGATCTGGGAGTTGTGGACGCGGAGCACTTCGCCGCCAACGTCGCGAATCGTCGTCGCGCGTAACGAGACCTCTTCGACAATGCCTTCGAGCCTCCAGGGCTCGATCACGATCGACGAGCCGACGGTGTACCAGCCTTCGAGGAACATGACGAGCCCGGCGATCAGGTCGATCAAGAAGCGTTGCGCTGCGAACGCCACAACAACGGCAGCGAATGACGCGCCGGCGAGCGTGCTGATCCCCTGCGCCCCGGTGATCACGACGAGCGCGAGGGCGAGCGCAAAGACGTACGCGAGGATGCCGGCGCTCGTCTGGATCAGCGACACGGCCATCTCTCGCTGCGCGAGCGCGCTGAGCGGTGAGTCAACCGAGATGTTCGACGTGTGGGACTGAACGACCCGCGCGCCGAACCGCGCCAGCCGGGCAACCAGAGTCGCCGCAACGAACAGCGCGATCACGAGGATCGCCTTTGCTGCTGAGAGAGGAACACCGTGGTGCTCGAGCGTGCGCAGCAAGCTGTGCACGATTTCCTGGCTCCCTCGACGGGCCGCCTTCCAAACCTGCGACGTAAGCTGCGCGTGTGGCGCAAACGATCCAAATGCACGAGGCGGGCGCTCCGGCGGGATTACCGGTGTGGCTGCTGTCACAAAGCTGAACGTCGCGCTCAACGCGGCGCTCCGGAAAGCAATCCTTGCCGCCGCCGACAGCTCACGCGTCCGACGGTTGGTGCGCCGGCACGGGATGCGCCTCGGTGCCGGACGGTTCGTCGCCGGCGAGACACTCGATGAGTGCATCCCGGTCCTGCGCCGTCTCAACGATCAAGGTCTGCACACGAACACGACGCTGCTCGGCGAGGGCGTGCTGGAGCCGGCGCAGACCGAAGCAGTCGTCGCCGCGTACCGCGAGGTGATCGAGCGCATCGCATCGGAGGACCTGCGCGCGAACGTCGCGTTGAAGCTCACGCACCTCGGCCTCGAGATCGACGAGGAGCTCGCATACGCGAACATCCGGCGCTTGCTCGAGCTCGGGAGCTTCGTCCGGATCGACATGGAACAGTCGCAGTTCGTCGATGCGACGCTACGCATCTACCGCCGGCTTCGCGAGGACGGCTTCGACAACGTCGGCACCGTGCTGCAGGCCTACCTGTACCGAACGCCCAACGATCTCGAGGCCCTCCTACCGCTCGTACCGAACCTGCGGCTCGTCAAGGGCGCATATCTCGAGCCGGAGCAGGTCGCCTATCCCCGCAAGGCCGACGTCGACGCCGTCTACGGAAGGCTGCTCGAGCGGATGCTCCCGGCGGGCGGCCACACCGCCGTCGCAACTCATGACGAGCAGCTGATCCGGCACACGATCAGCTTCGCCGATGCGCACGGGATCGCGGGCGAGGGCTTCGAGTTCCAGATGCTCTACGGCGTACGGCCGCAGCTGCAGCTCGACCTCGTGCGCCGCGGTTACAAGGTGCTCGTCGCAACGCCGTACGGCCCCGAGTGGTACCCGTACCTGATGCGCCGACTCGGCGAGCGGCCGGCGAACCTGTTGTTCTTTTTGAAGAACGCACTCCGCGGGTAGACGGCGCCGCATGGCGCTGATCGAGAAGGTCACGATCTCCGGCTACCGCGGCGCACGGGACGTCGCGCTCGTGCCCGGCTCGACCTGCGTGCTCGTCGGCGAGTCCTCGTCCGGGAAGTCGACCGTCCTCTCGGCGATCTGGACGCTGCTCGAGGCGGCGGCACCCGTGCCCGCCGGTGAGGACGTCTCGCGTGGGCACACGCGTGTCCACGTCGAGGCGGTCATCGGCGACCGCACGCTGTTCCTCGACGCGCGGCCACCGGCGACGCTCAACCTGAACCGGGAGGGCGCACCGCCGGCGCTCTTCTTCCCGGCTAACCTTCGACCGACGACACTCCTCGCTCCTGCCGACCATCCCGCCAAGCGCGCGATCGACGTCGTGCGCGGGGCGGAGTCGAACCCCGACGGCGGGCTCTCGCTCGTGCGCTCGATCGCTGCGTTCGACGAAGCACGTGTGCGCGGGCTCGTGATCCTGATCGAAGAGCCCGAGCTCTACCTCAGCCCGCCGGCGCAGCGACACCTGCACCGACTGCTGCGCAAGCTGTCGGCACGCGGCCGCAACCAGGTCCTCTATTCGACGCACTCGCCCGTGTTTCTCGGCGTCGACCGGCTCGACGAGCTCGTGCTCGTCCGCCACGACGAGCGCACGGGCACGAGGTTGCTGCAACCGGAGGCGCTGTCGCAGAAGCAGGCCTCCCGGATGAGTGCCGAGATCGATGCAGAGCGCGCGGAGATCTTCCTCTCGCGCGCGGTGTTGTTCGTCGAGGGGCGCACGGAGAAGCTCGCGTTCCCGTTCGTCTTCGAGGCGCTCGGCTACGACGCCGATCAGGAGGCGATCGCGATCGTCGACTGTGCGGGGAAAGGCAACATGCCGCTCTTCGCCGAGATCTGCAACGCGTGTGGAATTCCGTACATCGTCGTGCACGATCGCGATGCGCCACGCGGCGAGCAGCCCGCCGAAGCCGAGCGCATCGTAAACGACACGATCCTCCGCGTCGCCGGGAAGCGGCATTCGATCATGCTCACCCCGGACTTCGAGGGCGTCACCGGGCTCAAGGTGCGGCGCGGGAAGCCTGCCGCTGCGCTGAAGCGGTTCCGCGGCGGCAACGGCGACGTGCCGGGACCGCTACGCGAGGCGGTCGAGCGCGTGGTCGCGGCCGCGCGCCGTGCACCGCGAACGACGCGGGGCGCCTAGATGGTCGATGCTAGGCGGAGACCGGGGCGGACACTGTGGGCAGTGTCACCGTGAAGGTGGAGCCACGACCTGGCTCCGACTCGACCTCGATCCGGCCACCGTGTGAGATGACGATCTCACGCGCAACGGCAAGACCGAGACCCGTGCCGCCGATCGCGGACGCCGTATCCGCACCGCGGAAGAACTTCTCGAAGATGCTTGCACGATCCGCTGTGGGAATGCCCATGCCCTCGTCCACGACCGAGAGCTGCGCGCCGCTCTCATTTGCGGTGAGCAACAAGCGGACGCGTCCCCCCAACGGCGAGTACTTGATCGCATTCGAGAGGAGATTGCCGATCACCTGCGCGATCCGGTCACGGTCGGCGTTGACGACAACCGGTTCGGCCGGCACGTCGAGATCGAAAGTATGGCTCGAAGCGTGCGAGAAGAAGAGCCGCGCTTGCTCGCTTACGAGCTCGACCAGATCGAACGGCGCATAGTCCAGGCTCAGCCCGCGCCCCTCGAGAAGCTGTACGTCGAGGAAATCGCCGGCGAGGCTCGCGAGACGCCGCGCCTGCTGGTCCACGATCTCGAGGTACCGCCGCTGCTCGTCCGGCGGGAACCGCCGTTCGAGCAGGAGCGAAGTAAATCCCACGACCGATGCGAGTGGAGTGCGAATCTCGTGAGAGACCATGCTGATCAGATCTCGCTTGTGCTGCTCGCTCTCGCGGAGTCGCTCGTTTTGCTCCAGAAGCTCGCGTCGGCCGAGCTCGAGCGCGCGGGTCATCGAGTTGAACGCGCTGAGGAGCGCGCCGACCTCCCCCGCGCCGCTCTCGTCGAGACGCACATCGAAGTCACCCGCGGCGACGCGAGCCGCGGCCGACGACGTGCGCCGCACCGGAGCCGCCACTCCGCGCGCGACCCATGCCCCGAAGAGAAGGACAAGCCCTGCCGAGAGCGCAAGGGCCATGCTGCCGACGGCGACCGCGTACCGCGCAACATCGCGCGCATGCCTGGACCGCGCGGCGGAGCGATGCTGTTCGACGCCGAGGATCGTGCCGAGGGTGCCGCGAATCTCGTGCGCGCGCCGCCGGTCCTCGTCACCGGCCGTACGGTCGCGCGCGATCTCCGGAAACAACGTTCGAATCGTGATCACCGGTTCGGCGTAATCCGTCACGTATGCACGCAGGAAGCCGTCCGTCGCACGCGCACGCCGGAGTTGCTCGGGATCGTCCGCCACGAGCGCTTTCAGCCGCTGCAACGCCCCCGGCAGGGCGGTGTGTGCCTCGTTGAACAAGGTCAGAAAGCGTGGACTGCCGGAGAGTGTGTAACCGCGCAGCGACGACTCGAGATCGAACGCGATGTTCTCGACGCGCAGCGTTGCGGCCGTCACATCCTTCGCGCGCGACTCGCGCGCCTCTGCACGGCGCAACGAGATGATTGCGATCAATGCCGCCGCAACGACCAAGACGACGACCATCGCAACCGCCGACGCGAGGACGACGACGCGCCCGACGAGCGACAACCTCTTCATGCCGGCCGGCCGAGCACGTCCCTCACCGTCGAATCGAGCTCTTCGACGCGGAAGGGCTTCGGAAGGAAGCCGTCGGCGCCCGCTGCAAGAGCGGCGTCGATGTCCTCGGAGGACTGCCACGCCGACATGACGATGACGGGGATGTCTCTCAATGCGGCGTCGGCGCGCATTTCGCGCAGCACGTCGATGCCGCTACGCCCGGGCATCATGACGTCGAGCATCACCAGGTCGTACTGCCGTGCTCTCAGCTGTGCGAGAGCGGCGTCACCGTCGACTGCATCGTCGCACGCATACCGATCTCCGAGGGTCACGCTGACAAGCTCGCGAAGCGGCGGCTCGTCGTCGACAACCAGGATCTTCGGTAGGTCCTGATTCATCCCGTCAGGCGGAACAGCAGGACCTCGCGACGCCGCGGGCGCAGATCGGTAGAGGTAACGGTGAGCGCGCCTCGAGCGTTGTCGAACAGACCCGTGCCACCGACGATCGCGATCTCGTAGAGGAGGCGCGACTGAATCGCACCGGCGACCACCAGAGTTCCCTTTGGCAAGACGTACGTCCCGGTGCAATTGCGCGCGCGAGCGCCGAGAAACGTGCAGACGAGGCTTGCATTTCCGATCGGTGATTTCGCCAAGGCCGGGTTGTACAACCGCTGCTTGATGATCTCGACGGAGCCGACAGTTCCACCGCGTGCCGAAGGGACGCGCGCGTAGGACGTCTGGACGTCAGTGATTCGAATCTGCGCGGGACCGGTCGCGCCGTGCGCCGCCGCGACGACCACCACGGCGATCACCGCGACTGCCGGCGCCAAAATGCGTGCGCCCACACGAACCTCCTTCTCGTCGACTCTCGCTGACATCTCCGGCGACGAGCCCCCGTCACCCCCACTCTGGCACAAACCGAGCTCAGCGTCTCGTTTCGCGCCCGATCGGCGCCTCCCTCCCGGTCCTTCTGACACCGGCGCTGATCGCGCTTAGCCATGCGGCCGGCAGGCGCCGTCTTCCCGTCTGTAAGGCTTCGTGAAGCGCATTCGCCGCATCTTCGAGCACTCCCTCGCCGTGCCCGCACAGGATCCGCTCCGGCGCGACACGCGCGAGCGCGCGCGGAGGGAACGGGCGCACGAGCGGATGCAACCCGATGCGCTCGCCGGGTGCGCAGAAATACGCGACGGTTCCGAGCGCGTCTGCGCAGACAAGCGTGCGCGCCGTCGGTTCCCAGAGCGCAACCTCGTGCCACCAGCGTCTTTTCCGCACGCGCAGCGCTTCGAAAGGCGCAGCGCCGAGCGTCTCCCACGCACGCAGGTGCGGCACGCCAAGACGCGCCGCCCACGCTGCGCAGCCGCGCTCGTGGCGATCGAGCAGCTGCAGGACACCTGCAGGCTCACCGCTGGCGCGCACGCGCTCCTCGAGCTCGGGTGTGTCGACCGGGTCGGTCAGCCAGACGCGGCCCTCAACGACCAGCGCGTGTGAGGTGCGGCGCATGAACTCGTCCTGGGACCAGCCGAAGCCGCCCTCCCAGTCATCAGTCAGCCACCACCCCACGCGGTCCCATGATCGCATCGATCAGGCCGTACTCGATCGCCTCCTCCGGCGACATGAACCGGTCGCGGTCGATGTCGCGCAGGACCTGGTCGACGTCCTGATCGGAATGGTTCGAGATGATCTCGGCCATCCGCTTCGTCATGTCGAGGATCTCGCGTGCCGCGATCTGGATGTCCGCGGGCGTGCCGCGGAAGCCACCGGAGCCCTGGTGGATCATGATCTTCGCGTTCGGCAGCGCGAAGCGCTTGCCGGCGGCGCCGCCGCAGAGGATCATCGCGCCCGCGCTCATCCCCATCCCGAGACAGACGGTCGAGACGTCCGACTTCACGTACTGCATCGCGTCGTAGATCGCCATTCCGGCATAGGCGGAGCCGCCCGGCGAGTTGACGTAGAGATAGATGTCGCGTCCGGGATCCTGCGCGTCGAGATGGAGCAGCTGCGCGGCGATCAAGTTCGCGATCTGGTCGTCCACCTCCTGGCCCAGGAACACGATGCGCTCGCGGAGCAGCCGCGAGTAGATGTCGAACGAGCGCTCCGCACGTCCGTCCTGCTCGATGACCATCGGTACGACCGATCCGACCAGCACCAGCTATCTCCTCAGGTAATGTGCAACTTGTCGGTTGCACTCTAGCGCAACCAGGAGGTTGCACATGATACGTCGAGAGATCGTTCTGCCCGCCGCGCGCGAAGAGGTGTGGGACGCGCTGACCGAGCCCGAGCGGCTCGAGGACTGGTTCGCCAACGACGTCGATCTCGACCTGCGGCCCGGTGGCGGCGCGAGCTTCCGCTGGTCGAACGGCGAGGAGCGGCACGCGACCGTCACGGAGGTCGACCCAGGACGCCGCCTGGCCTTCGAGTGGGACGGGACACTTTTGAAGATCGCGGCGAGGTCGAGCTGACCCTGGACGACGACGCCGGCGGCACGCGGCTCACGGTGGTCGAGTCTTCGCCGTCCTGGAGCACCGCGCTCGAGCTTCAGGCGTCGGCGCTCGCGCTTGTCTGAGCTGAACCTCGTCTTCGGCGCACTCGCGGACCCCAACCGCCGGCAGGTGATTGGCTACCTGTCGGAGCGCGAGACCGCGACGGCGACCGAGCTGACCGGCGAGCTGCCGATGACACGGCAAGCCGTCGCGAAGCATCTCGCGACCCTGGCCGATGCCGGCCTCGTCGAATCGGAACGCCAGGGGCGCGAGACGCGCTACCGCCTGACGCAGGCGGGCGCAGAATGGGACGATCGCCTCGATGCGCTCGTCAAGCACTTGGAGCGCCACAAGCGCTGAAACTCTCGAACCTGGTTGAAGAGCGAACCAGGTTCGGCACTCCATCTGAACCTGGTTCGGGGTTTGAACCAGGTTCATGAGTTTCGAGCCCGCCGCTAGGCTCGCGTGGTGTCGACGTACGACTCGGTCAAGGACCTACCGCTCGAGATCGAGGGCTATGAGCTCGAACCGCTCGAGCAGGAGGTCGCGCGCGGGTTCACGCTGCGGCGCACCGTCGTCGTGCTTCGCGGAGGGGACGAAGAGGGACGCGGCGAGGAGGTCGATTACAACCCGGTCATCCAGCAGGAGTTCCAGGCGCGACGTGGCGAACTGCCGCTCGCGGGCGAGCACACGCTCGAGTCGTTCTCGCTGCTCCAGTCGGGACAGACCGAATACCGGCGCTGGGGGCTCGAGTCTGCCGCGCTCGACCTCGCGCTGCGCCAGGCCGGGATCCCGCTCGCCGAGGCGATCGGCAGGACACCGAAACCTGTGCGGTTCGTCGTCTCGACGCGGATCGCGAACGTCGCGGGCTGGCGCGCGCTGTATCCGGAGCTGCGGTTCAAGCTCGACCCCGACCGCGAGTGGACAGACGAGGTCGTCGCGCAACTGTCTGACGCGGCGGTCGTCGACACCGTCGATTTCAAGGGCATCTACCGCGGCGAGTTCGGCTCGCCGCCGGACGCCGAGCTCTACGCACGCATTGCGGCAGCATTTCCGGAGGCGTGGATCGAGGACCCGGCGCTTACCCGCGACACCTCACGTGCGCTCGACCCGCACCGCGACCGGATCACCTGGGATGCGGGGATCCACGAGTGGAGCGACGTCGAGGCGCTGCCGTTCCGGCCGCGCTGCCTGAACTCGAAGCCCTCGCGCTTCGGCTCGGTGCGGCGGCTGTTCGACTTCTACGACGCGTGCGAACGCGAAGGGATCGCCCTCTACGGCGGCGGCCAGTTCGAGCTCGGCCCCGGGCGGGCGCAGATCCAGCTGCTCGCCTCGCTCTTCCATGCGGACGCGCCGAACGACGTCGCGCCGGCCGGCTACAACGCGGGCGCGCCGGTCGCCGGGCTGCCCGTCAGCCCACTCGAGCTCACTCCGCAGGCAGGCTTCGGAAGCTGAGCGCCTTCTCGGCGAGCCAGGTCACCGACTCATCGCCCGCTATGCCGATCGGGTACCACGCGGCGCCTGCGCATGGTTCGCCGCAGCCGATGACGAGGTAGCGAACGTCAAGATGGAAGTGCGCCGGCTCACCCGGGCGCTCTGGGATCTCGTGGATGTCCACATCGAACGGCCGTGGCGCGATCGGATGCAGCTCGACCTCGAGCGTGGTCTCCTCCTGTGCCTCGCGCAGGGCCGCGGCTTCAAGCGAGAGATCCGACGGCTCGACGTGACCACCGGGCTGCAGCAGTCGGTCGAGCTTGACGTGCTGCACGAGGCACGTCCGCGTGCAACTCGCATCCACGACGAACGCGGAAGCCGTGAAGTGGGCGCTCGGTTCGTCGCGAGAGAGCGGATCGGCCAGCTCGTGCGCGAAGCGGACCATTGCGCACCGGTCAGCCTCCTCGCGCTCGTCCGAGGTGACGTGCACCTCTAGCAGCCGAACGAGCTGGGCCCGTCGCGTCATTCGTACTGCAGAGCCTCGAGGACGTTGAGCCGGGCGGCACGACGGGCCGGGAAGATCGCCGCCAGGATCCCGACGACGATCGTCAGGACCGCGAAGACGATCAACGAACCGAGCGGCAGCGAGAGTTGGATGAAGTCAACGCGGGCAACGAGCAGCCCGCCGAGGACGATGCCCAGCACGATCCCGAGCGCGCCCCCGATCAGCGCCGTGATCACGCTCTCGTGCCGGATCATCCGGCGGACCTGGCGTCGCGTCATCCCGATCGCGCGCAGCATGCCGATCTCGCGCGTCCGCTCGAAGACGGTGAGGATGAGCGTGTTCACGATCCCGAACAGGCTCACGATCACCGAGAGCGCGAGCAGCACGTAGAGGATGTTGAGGATCGAGTTGAGGCCGCTGATCTGGTTGTCGACGAACTTCTGCCGCGTCGCCACCTTGGCGTTCGGATACGGCGCGAGGACTTCCTCGAGACGCTTCAGGTTCTCCGGCGTCTCGCCCCCGCGCACCCGCACGAACGCGTACAGGTTGCGCGGGCTCTCGTTGTAGCTGTCCCACGTCGCCTGCGAGACCGTCACCTTGCCGAACGGGGAGCCGCCTGGCGGAGGATCGAAGATGCCCTTGATCCTGAACGTCTTCTGCTTGCCATTCGCAAACGTCAGCTTGATCGGCGAGCCGAGGTGCAGGTTGTGCGTCTTCGCGTAGTCCTTGTCCGTAAATGCGCCGTCGCCGCCGAGCTCGGCCATCGTCTGGTCGGAGCCCTGCACCCAGTCGAGCGTGAACATCGTCGCGGCGGCCGGGTTGACCGCCGTCGCGAAGAACGCCTTGCCATACGCGCCCGCATCGCCGGTGCGCACGTTGCCGACCGCCTCCACGATCGGGCTCTTCGCAGCTGCGTTCGCCGAGGCAGGCGGCACCGGCGTGAAGTTGTTCTGCGCCGTGATCGCATAGTCGGCGTTCTTCCAAATCTTGGTCACGGCCCCACGGAAGCTCGTCGTGATCCCGGCGGCGAGCACAGCGACCAGCGTGACGAGTGCGAGGCCGATCATGAGCGCCGCGGCAGTCGATGCCGTGCGCTGTGGGTTGCGCCGGGCGTTGTCGCGCGCCAGCGAGCCGGCGGCCCCGCCGATGCGCTTTGCGGGCCAGCCGAGCGCCCACACGAGCGGCTGGATCAGGCGCACGGAGAGCAGCGCGACGCCGATGAAGATCAGCAACGCGCCAACCCCCATGTAGAGGAGGATGCCCTTCGTACCGAGGTGCGGGCCGAAGAGCCCGAACGCCAGGGAGGCAAACCCGAGCAGGGTCGTGAGGGCGGAGCCCGTGGTGCGGAACCGGGCGAAGCGCGACTCCGGAAGCGTCGCACCCTCGCGCACCGCGGCGATCGGCGGCACACGCGTCGCGCGAAGCGCCGGTCGCAGGCTCGCGACGAGCGTGACGAGGATCCCGGCGACGAGCGCGATCACGATCGTCGACGTGCCGAAGACGATGCCGCTGTTCGGGAGCGTGAAACCGACCGTGTCGAAGAGCTTGAACAGCCCCTTGGCGAGGCCCAGCCCGGCGAGCAGGCCGGTGACGGAGGCGAGCGTGCCCATGACGAGCGCCTCGATCACGATCGAGGTCAGCACCTGGCGTCTGCTCGCGCCGAGGGTGCGCAGCGTCGCGAGCTCGCGCGTGCGCTGTGCGATCGTGATCGAGAGCGAGTTTGCGATCACGAAGCTGCCGACAAAGAGCGCGATGCCGCCGAAGGCGAGGAGGAACCCGCGCAGGAACGAGATGAACGAATTCGTCTGCTTCGCATCCTCACGCGCCTGGTCCGACCCGAGCCGCACCTGTGCGGTCGACGGCAGGATTGCGCGCACCTCCTTCATGACCTGCTGATCGGTCACCGTCGGCTTCGCGGCGATCGCGATCTCGTCGATCCGGCCCCTCTTGTCGAACAGCTGCTGCGCCGTCGGCAGGTCGAAGCCGGCCAGGGTCGCCCCACCGAGCGCCTGCGCCGAGCCGAACTTGACGATCCCCGAGATCCGCAGCGGCCGCACCGGCCCCTCGGCCTGGACGCCGATCGTGTCCCCGACGGCGAAATGCTTCTTCTTCGCGACGTTCTCGTCGATCACGATCTGGTTGCCGTGCGGCCACGCACCGGAAACGAGCTTGAGCGGATTGAACGGCGAGTCGCCGTTCTCGATGCTGAAGCCCAGGTTGGGCGAACCGCCGAAGACGATCGCCTTGTTCTTCCGGTCGACGAGCTGTGTGGCTTCGCTCTTGACGCCCCCGTCCGCTAGCGCGACGTCGGGGAGCGCCCTCACCTTGGCGACGAGCGACTGTGGGATCGTCGGCGCGAAGGTGCCTTGACCCTCGGTGATGTGGAAGGGCGACTTGCCGGAGACGACGACGTCCGAGCCCTTGCGCACGTCCGTGAAGATGAAGTTGAATGCCTTGTCGATCGAGTCGGTGAGCACCAGCGTGCCACTGACCATCGCGACGCCGAGCACTACGGCGAACGCCGTCAGAGCGGTGCGTAGCTTGCGCCCGAGCACGCCTGCCAGTGCGACGCGGATCATGCGCTGACGCGAGCCATCGCGGCGAGGATGTCTTGCCCGGAGCTGCGCGGGAGCTCTTCGACGATCACGCCGTCCGCCAGGAACAAGACGCGGTCCGCGATCGTCGCGGCGTTCGCGTCGTGGGTGACCATCACCATTGTCTGTCCGAGCTCCTCTGCTGACGCGCGGAGCAGCTCCAGGATCTCGGCCCCGGTCTTCGAGTCGAGATTGCCGGTGGGCTCGTCCGCGAACACGACGGTCGGCTGTGAGACGAGCGCACGTGCGATCGCGACACGCTGCTGCTGGCCTCCGGACAGCTCGGACGGCCGGTGCGAGCGGCGGTCGGTGAGGCCGACGCGTTTCAGCAGATTCTCGAAGAACTCGGGATCCGCCTTCTCACCGGCGATCGTGAGCGGGAGCCGGATGTTCTCCTCGGCGTCGAGCATCGGTAACAGGTTGAAGAACTGGAAGACGAACCCGATGTGGGCGCGCCTGAGCTTCGTGACCTCGCTGTCCGAGAGGGAGCCGACGTCCTCTCCCGCGATCGAGATCGTGCCGCTCGTCGGCTGGTCGAGCGCCGCGAGCAGATGCATGAGCGTTGACTTGCCTGAGCCGGACGGCCCCATGACCGCGACGAGCTCACCCGTCTTCACCTCGAGTGAGACGCCACGCAGTGCGTCGACCGCCGCCTCGCCCTCACCGTAACGGCGCGTGACCTCGGTCGCGCTGACGACATTGCCATTGGAATTCATGTCGGCGAGGCTACCGACAGCTGACGACGACCCCTATGGGTGAAGACCCTGATCCGACCCTGGACCTCGGGCTACGCGGTTACAGCAGCGAGCTCCGGGATGATGTCGTCGCCGTAGGCCTTCAGCGTCTCTTCCTGCCCGTGCGTCATCAGGTAGATGTTGAATTGGTCGACGCCGATTCCTTCGAGCTCCCTGAGCTTCGCCTTGATCTGGTCGCCCGAGCCGATTACGCAGAAGCGGTCGCAGATCTCGTCGGTGACGAACTCCCCATGCTTGGCACCGACGCGCGAGTGCTCGTTGTAGTCGTAGAACTTTCGAGCCTGCACGTAGTCGGTCAGCGCCTGCGGTACCGCGCTTCCGTCGGTACCGTACCGGTCGATCAGGTCCTGCACGTGGTTCGAGACCATCGCTGGGAACCAGCGCACCTGCTCACGCGCATCCTGCAGGTCGTCGGTGATGTGACTCGGTGCGCTGACGATGCACTTCAGCGCCGCCGGATCGCGTCCGGCCTCTGCAGCGGCGTGCCTTGCCGTGTCCATGATCCACTGGATGATGTCGGGGTCGGCGAGCTGGATGATGATCCCGTCACCCTGGCGGCCACCAACCGCAAGCGCCTTCGGGCCGTAGCCCGCGACGTGCATCTCGATCTCCGGCAGCTCCGGGCGCACCCACTTGAGCTGGAGGTCCTTGTCGTTCCACTGGACATCCTTGCCGTTCATGAACGGCTTGATCATCTTCAGCGCCTCTTCGAACGCCGCCACCTTGACCGGCTGCTGCCCGATGTAGCGGCGCGCCGAGTCTCCACGGCCGATGCCCATGATCATCCGGCCGTCGGAGATGTCATGCAGCGTTGCGTACGCGCTCGCGAGCACGGTCGGCTCACGCGTGCCGGGATTCGTGACCATGTGACCGAGCTTGATCTTCGAGGTCCGGTCGGCGACGAGCGCCATCACCGGGAATGACTCCTGCCAGAGGACGTGCGAGTCGTAGGTCCACGCGTACTCGAATCCCTGCTGCTCCGCGAGCTGGATGAGCTCGATCATCCGCGTGTAGGGCGGGTCGGGCAGAACGGTGACGCCGAAGCTCAAAGGCATGGGACCTCCTGTTCGCGGGGCAGGATCAAGCCTAGTCCGTCAAGATCGCAGCGTGAAGATCATTTGCATCGGCAGGAACTACGCGGAGCACGCAGCCGAGCTGGGCGACGAGCCGCCGACGGAGCCGCTCATCTTCGGCAAGTTCGAGAACACGGTGATCGCCCCCGGCGAGGCGATCGTCCTGCCGCCGGAGGCGACGCACGTGGATTCGGAAGCCGAGCTGGCAGTCGAGATCGGCCGTCGGGGGCACCGGGTCCCTGCCGACGACGCGCTCGACCACGTCCGCGGCTACCGGGTCGCGAACGACGTCTCGGCGCGGAACATCCAGTACGCCGAAAGCCAGTGGACACGGGCCAAGGGATTCGACACCTTCTGCCCGCTCTCGACCGAGCTCGTCCCCGTGTCGAAGCTCGGCGACGGGAGCGGGCTGCGTGTGCTCCAGCGACTCAATGGTCAGGTGCTGCAGGACGGCAATACGAACGACCTGATCTTCGACGTGCCGTTCCTCGTCGCATTCGTGTCGAGGGTGTTCACGCTCGAGCCGGGCGACCTGATCCTCACCGGCACGCCGCCCGGCGTCGGCTGGGCGCGCGATCCGAAGGTCTCGATGCAGGACGGCGACGTCGTCGAGGTGGAGGTGGAAGGGATCGGCGTGGTGTCGAGCCCCGTCGTCGCGGGATGACCGGGCTCCTGCTTCTCCTCTTCGCCGTGATCGCGGGGTCGTTCCTGCCGCTGCAGGCGGGCGTGAACGCGAAGCTCGCGCACTTCGTCGGCGGGCCGGTGCGCGCGTCGCTGATCTCGTTCGTCGTCGGCGCAGCAGCGCTGTTCCTCATTGTCGTGCTGTTCTACCGCTCGAGCGGGAACCGCGCCGCCGACGCGCCGTGGTGGGCGTGGCTCGGCGGCCTACTCGGTGCGTTCTACGTCACCGCGACTGTCGTGGTGCCGGTGCGGATCGGGGCTGCGGCGTTCTTCGGCATCTTGGTGGCGGCGCAGCTCGTGACGAGCGTGCTGGTCGATCAGTTCGGCTGGGTCGGTTTCCCACAGCACCACGTGTCACCGCTGCGCTTGCTCGGCGTCGCGTTGCTGATCTCGGGCGCGCTACTCGTCCGGCTCTTCTAAGAGAACTCCCGAACCTGGGGGCTGAACCTGGTTCCGGGTTTGGACCAGGTTCACGATTTCGAGCCGGCCGCGGCCTATTCGGCGAGCCAGGCGATCGTTCTCGACGCGAGCTTGTCGAGCGCTTGCACGCTCAGCTCGAGGTGCTCGGGCTTCGTGTCCTCGAGCTTCGTGTGCGACAGGCCGCGCAGGCTTTGGACGAAGACCATCACGGTCGGGATCCCCGCGCGCGAGACCTCGGCCGCGTCGTGCAGCGGGCCCGAGGGCAGCCTGTGGGTGGTGCCGACGACCTCTCTGATCGCCTCGTCCGCGAACCCGATCAGCGTCTCGTCGAAGAGAATCGGCTCGATGTTCCAGATGCGCTCCCACTCGACCTCGATGTTCTCCTCGGCGGCGAAGCGATCAGCCGCCTCGTGGGCCATCGCAGCCATGCGCGCGAGCGAGTCCGCGTTGAGATGGCGCTGGTCGAGCAGCTGGTCCGCCGTCTCGACGACCGAGGTGACGATGCCGGGCTTCGTGACGACACCGCCGGAGGTGCAGACCGCACCACCGCCGACCTCGGCGGCGATCTCGCGGATGTAGAGCGCGAGCTTCGCTGCGCCTGCCAGCGCGTCGCGACGCTTGTCCATCGGCGTCGAGCCCGCGTGGGCGGCCTGCCCGCGCCACGTGACGCGCGAGCGCTCGACGCCGAACGTGCCGAGCACGACACCGAGCGGGAGGTCCATCGATTCCAGCACCGGTCCCTGCTCGATGTGCAGCTCGAGATAGGCAGCGGCGTTCTCGAGCTGCGAGCGCGCGCTCAGGGCGCCGTCCAGAGCGACGCCGTGCTCCTCGAGCGCGTCGGGAAGCGACACGCCGTCCCGGTCTTTCAAGCTGCGGAGCTCGTCCTGGTCCTTCATCGACCCGGCTGCGGCCGACGAGCCGAAGAGCGAGCGGCCGAAGCGCGCGCCCTCCTCGTCCGCCCAGGAAACGAGCCGCACCGTCACCGGCGGCCGCCCTTCCTCCGCGATGCGGCGCAGCACCTCCACGCCCGCCATCACGTTCAGGCAGCCGTCGAGCCAGCCGCCGTTCGGGACGGAGTCCATGTGCCCGCCGATGATCAGCGCGCGGTCGGAGTCGCCGCGCAACGTGAACCACTGGTTGCCGGCCTCGTCGATCTCCTCCTCCGCACCCGTGCCCGCGACCTTCGCACGGAGAAAGTCGCGCGCCTGCTCCCACGTGTCGGTCCAGGCGACGCGCTGCGCCCCGTTGTCGTCGCCGGTGTGCGCGCGCAGCTCTTCGAGGTCGCGCACGACGCGGGAAGGATCGAGTGACACGTGGGCGATGTTAAACCGTGATAAGAAGTCGGCGTGACCCAGGTGGCCACTGCGAATCCACGCGCGCGTCGTTCGGCGGTCCCGGCGCTCGGCGAGGCGCTCAAGCGAATCGTCACGACGGTCGTGCTGCTCCTCGTCCTAGCAGGTGCGTGGGAGCTGTACCGGTGGATCTGGACGTCAACCGGATGGACGTGGCCATTCATCGTCGACGACACGTCGATGCCGCACATCAAGACGATTCTCAAGGCGTTTGGAGAGCCGGCGCAGGTCAATCAGCCCGCGCTGATCACGATCCTGTTCCACAAGTGCCTGTTCACCGCGAAAGAGGCGGTCGTCGGCTTCGCGCTCGGGGCGCTCTTCGGATTCGGTCTCGGGATCGCCTTGGCGCACTCGCGCCTGATGCAACGCGGCTTCCTGCCCTACATCGTGGCGAGCCAGACGATTCCCATCCTCGCCATCGCACCCATGGTCGTGATCTGGGTGAACCCGAAGCTCCCGCCGTCGCTCCAGGGCTGGGGCGCCGTCGCAGTGATCGCCGCCTATCTCACGTTCTTTCCCGTGGCGATCAACACGCTGCGCGGCCTTCAGTCAGCCGACCCGCGCGCCCTCGAGCTGATGCGGACCTACGCCGCGAGCACATGGACTGTCCTGTGGAAGCTGCGCGTCCCGGCGTCCCTGCCGTACGTCTTCTCCGCGCTCAAGGTCGCCGCTACCGCAAGCGTCGTCGGCGCGATCATCGGCGAGTTGCCTTCGGGGCTTCAGGACGGCCTCGGCGGAGCGATTCTCAACTTCAACCAGTACTACTCCTTCGAGCCCCAGGAGCTCTGGGCGACCAACATCGCCGCCGCCGCCGTCGGGATCCTGTTCTTCCTCGTCGTGGTTGCCGCAGAGAAAGCGATCGTCCGTCGAGCGCCTGAGGCGACCGTATGAACAGCGACATCCGGACCGTCGTGCAGGTGCAGGGCGTGACGAAGACATTCCCGCGCGGAAACGTGACCGCGGTGCAGGACATCGACCTCGAGATCGCGGCCGGTGAGTTCGTCTCGCTGATTGGGCCGTCGGGCTGCGGCAAGTCGACACTGCTACGGCTGATCGGCGATCTCGTGGAACCGACGCGAGGGACGATCAGCGTCAACGGCAAGCCCGCCAAGCAAGCGCGGGCCGACCACGACTACGGAATCGTGTTCCAGGATTCGGTCCTCTTCGAGTGGCGGACAGTCGTGAAGAACATCTCCCTCCCGCTCGAGATGCTCGGCTGGGATCGGGTCAAGCGCAAGGATCGGATCGCGGAGATGCTCGAGCTCGTCGAGCTGACGAACTTCGCAGACCACAACCCGTGGCAGCTTTCGGGGGGCATGCAGCAACGTGTCTCGATCGCGCGCGCCCTCGCCTTCGAGCCCGCTTTGCTCCTGATGGACGAGCCGTTCGGCGCGCTCGACGAGATGACCCGTGAACGGCTGAATCTCGAGCTGCTGTCGATCTGGCAGAAGCTCGCGTCGACGGTCGTGTTCGTCACCCACTCGATCTCCGAGGCCGTCTTTCTCTCGACTCGCGTGGTGGTGATGAGTCCCCGACCCGGCCGGATCGCGGGCATCGTCGATGTCGACCTGCCGTACCCGCGCTCGGTCGAGACACGCGAGGAGCCGCGCTTCTTCGAGCTCGTGACGCACGTCAGAGAACTGCTGCGGAAACGCGGTGAGCATCTGCTTCCCGAGGAGGAGCAGGCGCTGCTGGAGGCCGCCGAGTGACCAGCACCGCTCTTCCCCGCGGTGCAGCTCGCCGCGCTGGAGGTCAGGTGCGCGAGTGGCTGCCTGCCCTCGTCGTCTTTGTGGCGGCGATCGCGATCTGGCAGGGCTCGATCGCGGTGTTCAACATCCAACAGTTCCTGCTCCCGAAGCCGAGCAACATCGTCAGCAGCTTCTGGAACGAGCGCCACACACTCTGGCCGGCTGGCTGGTACACGTTCAAGGAGGCGCTCGGCGGCTTTGCGATCGGCTCGGGGCTCGGGATGATCATGGCGACGCTCATCGGACGGTTCAAGGCGGTTGGTTCGGCGATCCTGCCGTTCGCGATCGCGGCAAACGCGATCCCGATCATCGCCTTCGCACCCATCTTCGGCGCGTGGTTCAACCCCTTGTCGCCCGCCTCAAAGATGGCGATTGCAGCGATGCTCTGCTTCTTCCCGGTGCTCGTGAACACCATGAAGGGCCTCCAGAGCGCGAGCCCACGTCAGATCGAGCTCATGCGCTCCTATGCGGCGTCCCCGTTCGAGATCTGGCGGCGGGTGCGCGTCCCGACGGCGCTGCCGTACGTGTTCACGGCGCTGAAGGTCGCGAGCGTGTTGGCGATGATCGGCGCAATCGTGGGCGAGTACTTCGGTGGCGCGACCACCGCACTCGGCGTCCTGATCCGCTCCGACGCGCAGGTCTTCCAATTCGAACGCGCATGGGCCGGCATCCTCGTCGCGTCGCTGCTTGGAATCACCCTGTATCTCGCGGTCGTCGGCGCCGAGCGGCTGCTCGTCGGCTGGGCGCCGCAATCGCGGGACTCGTAATCCGCTGCGAATCTGTTCAGAATCGCCGGGAACTCCCGGATAGACACCAGAAGGACGAAAGGGGTACGTGCATGAGGAAGCGCTGGGTCGTAGGGGCACTAACCGTCGCCGCACTCGCCGCGACGGCAATCACAGTCGGCACCGCGTCGCGAGCGTCTGCCGCGCCGAAGCTGACGAACGTCACGCTGCAGCTCAAGTGGTTCCCGCAGGCGCAGTTCGCGGGTTACTACGCAGCGGCCGCGAAGGGTTACTACACAGACGCCGGCCTCAACGTGACGATCAAGTCGGGCGGCGTGGATATCATCCCCGAGCAGGTCGTCGCTTCCGGCCAGGCGCAGTTCGGTATCGACTGGCTGCCGAGCTTGCTCGCAGCGCGTGACAAGAGCACCGACCTCGTGAACATTGCGCAGGTGTTCGCGCGTTCAGGGATGACGCAGCTGACTTGGAAGGACAGCGGCATCTCGACGATCGCGAAGATGAAGGGCAAGAAGGTCGGCAACTGGCTCGGCGGTAACCAGTACGAGCTGTTCGCCGCGCTGACCAAGAACGGCATGGACCCCGAGCACAACAAGGGCGTCACGATCGTCCAGCAGCAGTTCAACATGGACGCCTTCATCAAGCGCCAGATCGACTCGGCGTCTGCGATGACCTACAACGAGCTCGCACAGGTCCTCGAGACCAAGAACTCGAAGACGGGCAAGCTCTACCAGATGTCTGACCTGAACGTGATCAAGATGCAGAACGTCGGGACAGGGATGCTGGAGGATGGCGTCTTCTCGACCGGGAAGTGGCTCAAGGACCCGGCAAATCAAGCGACGGCGGTCAAGTTCCTCGCGGCCTCGCTCAAGGGCTGGGCCTACTGCCGCGACCATGCGGCGGACTGCGTCGGCTTCACGCTCAAGGCGGGCCCGACGCTGCCGAAGGGTCACCAGACCTGGATGATGAACGAGATCAACAAGCTGACCTGGCCTTCTGCATCCGGCGGTATCGGCGTGATGAACAAGGCTGCGTACGGACAGACCGCGCAGATCTCGAAGCAGTTTGGCGTGATCAAGAAGACGCCTTCGGGCGCCTATCGGACGGATCTCGCCGTTAAGGCAGTCGCCTCGCTGAAAAAGGCGGGTGTTGACGTCAACGGCAAGAACTGGAAGGCAGCAAACATCAAGCTGACGGCCGGCGGCAAGTAGCCGACGGTCGGAAAGCGTCGGCCGAGGCCGCCCTGCGAGGCGGCCTCGGCCGTTCTAGAGTCCATGGAGTCAAACGAGAAGGGAGCCTCCGCATGTCTGTGCTGATCAAGGGTGGCCGCGTGATCACCGCGGCGGACGACTACGTCGCCGACATCTTCATCGAGGGCGAGCGCATCTCCCTGATCGGCGAGTCGCTGGACCTCGCGGCGGACAAGGTGATCGACGCGAGCGGCAAGTACGTCCTGCCGGGCGGCGTCGATCCGCACACGCACCTCGAGATGCCGTGGCGCGGTGAGACGACGATCGACGACTTCGAGTCGGGCCACACAGCCGCCGCATTCGGCGGCACGACAACGCATGTCGACTTCTGCATCCAGGGCAAGGGCCAGACCTTCGGCGATGCCCTCGAAGCCTGGCACGCAAAGCGCGAGGGCAAGGCGCTGATCGACAACGGCTTCCACATCGCCGTCACCGACCTCCGTGAGGGTGGAACGCTCGAGGAGCTCGCGCGCCTGCCGGAGGAGCACGGCGTCACCTCCTACAAGCTCTTCATGGCCTACAAGGACTCGCTGATGGTCGACGACGAGACCCTGTTCAAGACGATGCAGGTCGCGGCCGAGACCGGCGCACTCGTGATGGTGCATGCCGAGAACGGCGATGCGATCGAAGTGCTGATGAGCGAGGCGGTTGCCGCCGGAAATACCTCACCGAAGTATCACGCGCTCACGCGTCCGCCCGAGCTCGAAGGCGAGGCGACGAACCGCGCGATCCAGCTCGCGCGCGTTGCCGGGTCACCGCTCTACGTCGTGCACGTGTCGTGCAAGGAATCCGCCGAGCCGATCGCGCTCGCGCGCGACAAGGGCTGGAACGTCTGGGGCGAGACCTGCACCCAGTACTTCTTCATCGACCAGTCGTTCCTCGACCAGCCCGGCTTCGAGGGCGCGAAGTACGTCTACACGCCGCCGCCGCGTGCGAAGGAGAACCAGGACATCCTCTGGAACGCCGTTCGCACCGACGTGCTGCAGGCGATCTCGACCGACCACTGCGCGTACCTCTTCAAGGGGCAGAAGGACGCCGGGCTGGAGGACTTCAGGCAGATTCCGAACGGCGGGCCGGGGCTCGAGAACCGACTGCAGATGATCCATCACTTCGGCGTGCGCGAGGGTCCCATCTCGTTGAACCGCATGGTCGAGCTGCTGTGCACGAACCCGGCGAAGCTGTTCGGGCTCTACCCGCGCAAAGGCACCCTCGCGGTCGGCTCCGATGCCGACGTCGTGATCTTCGATCCGGAGAAGAAGGTGACGATCTCGGCGGCGACGCACCACTCCAAGTCGGACTACAACCTCTACGAGGGCACCCAGGTGCAGGGCTCGCCCGAGGTCGTGCTGCTCCGCGGTCACGTGCTCGTGGAGCATGACGCGCTCGTCGCGAAACCGGGCCTCGGCCAGTTCATCAAGCGCGCCAAGTTCGGCGCCGAGCTTCGAAACCCAGAGCTCAAGCCCGCCGCGCTCGCCACCGCGTAGGAGAGATGGGAGGGCGGCGCGCGCGCCGCCCTCCCACGTCAATCGGCTCAGTCGACCGGCGCGGGCGCGACGGTCGTGTCCTTGGCCAGGATCGGCCGCAGGAAGTAGTAGAGGCCGCCGCCGACGAGCATCGCCGTCAGCCACGAGAGGTCGGTGTTGTTGGTCGCCTTGGCGATCGGGCCCTGGAAGGCGCTTACGAGCCCGTACTCCCACGCCCAGCCCGCCACGAGACCGGCGAGCACGGCGACGATCGCCGCCCAGTTGACGTCCCCGTAGCGTGCGTTCTCCGGCTCGTCGTAGAGACCCGCGACGTCGATCTTGCCGCCACGGACGACGTAGAAGTCGACGAGCATCACGCCGCCCCACGCCGCGATCCACACCACCACGGAGGCAATCCACTTGTCGAAGTCGCTCGCGAAGCTGTTCGACTCGATGAACACGATCAGGGCGATCGTGCCGACGATCGAGACGAACACCGAGACCTTCCACCGTGCCGCCTTGATGTCGAGCGACAGCGCCGCGAGCGTCGCGGAGTAGAGGTTGAGGATGTTCGTCGCGATCGGACCGTGCATGACCAGGAAGAGGATCAGGATCGACACGCCGCCAAAGGCGGCGGTGACGAACTCGGCCGGGTCGGCGCTCGTACCGGCACTGGCGATCGAGGCGCCGAGGAAGCCGAGCCAGACCGTTGGGATGAAGACGCCGAGGTAGGTCGACCAGAAGACCTGCTTCTCGGGCGTGCCCGGCTTGATGAAGCGGGTGTAGTCGGACGACCAGGAGAGCCACGTGATGCCCCACCCGACGCCGATCGCGGTCATCAGCTGCGTGATCGCGGTCCACTTGTCGCTCCCGTGCGCGGTCGAGTGGCCCCACACGATGTTGACCTTGCTCCACGCAAGGATCGACATCAGCACCATGATCGCCGCGGCGATCGGCACGGTCCACTTCTCGAACGTCTGGATCCAGTAGAAGCCGACGATCGCGATCGCTGCCTGGATCGCCATGATGATGATCCCGACCGCGTACTTCGTGCCGGTGCCAGGGTTGTCGATGCCGAGGTGCGTGAGGATGCCGAGCACCAGGTCGAGGACGACCCAGGTGTTGACTCCGAGCCAGCCCATCGTCATCAGCATCTGTGCGACCGCCGGCAGGTACGCGCCGCGGCGTCCGAACGCCGCCCGGGAGAGCGTCATCTGATTGACGCCGGTGCGATACCCCATGACGCAGAACGCGCCGAAGAGCGCGCAGCCGACCAGGTTGCCGATCACGAGCACGAGGAGCGTCTCCAAGAGGCTCAGCCCAAGGATGATCCCGAGCGCGCCGAGGACCCAGTTGATCGGCGCGATGTTGGCGCCGGCCCAGATCCAGAATTGCTGCAGCGGTGTCGAGTCACGGTCGGCCGCAGGGATCGGTTCGATTCCGTGCGTGTCCAACCGGACGTCGGCCGCCTGCTCTGCAGTGGCCATTCGTGTGCCTCCCAGTAAGAAGAGGGGACTTGTCCGGCCGATCATCCGCCCTCGACCGGACGTTCGTCCACGGCCCGCCGACGAAGAAATTACGCTCCGAGCGTGGCCCTCGTCCTGCGCAACGGCCTCGTCGACCTCGGCGGGGGCAGATTCGAACGCACCGACGTGCTGGTAGATGGAGGGCGGATCGCGTCCGTCGGAGCTTGTGATGACTCATCACAAAGTGAGGTTCTGGACTGCACGCGGTTCGCGGTCGTCCCCGGGATGATCAATGCGCATGCGCACTCGAACGAGAACTGGTTCCGCGGACTCTGGGACAACCTTCCGCTCGAGCCCTGGATGCTCTTCTCGTACCCGGTGCTCGCGGCGCCGGCGCAGTCCGTGGACGAGATCTATACGCGGACGCTCCTCGGCGGCATCGAGCTGCTCCGTTCGGGCGCAACCACGGTCGTCGACTTCCTCTACGACAACGAGGACGCGCTCGAGCCGGTCGTCCGCGCGTACCGCGACCTGGGCTTGCGCGCGCTGATCGCGATCGGCATGGGCGACCGCGCCTACCACGAGACGGTCGTCCTCGACGAAGGCCTTGTCTCGCGCGACCTGATCGATCGCCTCGAGCGCGAGAAGCCGCCGTCGTGGGAGGAGTGGAGCGACGTGGCGCGTCGGGCCGTCGAGCTCTATCACCGCCCAGACGAGGGCATCACGATCTGCCCTGCGCCTTCCGGGCCGCAGCGCTGCACCGACGAGATGCTCGCCGGCTGCGCGGCACTCGCGGCTGAGCTCGACCTGATGATTCATATCCACGTGCTCGAGACGCGCATGCAGGCGGTGTCTGGGCAACGGATGTACGGGCGCACGCTGCCCGAGCACATGGACGCAATCGGATTTCTCTCGCCGCGTGTGTGCTTCGAGCATGGCATCTGGATGACGCCGTCCGACATGGAGCTCGTGCACGACCGTGGCGTGACCGTCGTGCACAACCCAGTGTCGAACATGAAGCTCGGCTCCGGCATCGCGCCGATTCCGGAGCTGCTCGGACGCGGGGTAAACGTGGCGCTCGGCACCGACGGCATGTGCTCGAACGACGGCAACGACATGTTCGCGACCCTCAAGACAGCCGCGCTGCTGCACAAGCTGTGGGAGGTCGACTACGAGCAATGGCTCGGCGCCGAAGAGGCGTGGCGGATCGCGACCGTCGGCGGCGCGACCGCGGCCGGCGATCGTGACGGCCTCGGCTCACTCGAGCCCGGCCGCCGCGCCGACCTCGTGCTGCTCGATCTGGAGTCAATCGTCTTCACGCCCCTCAACGATCCCCTCAAGCAGGTCGCTCTCGGCTCCACCACCCTCGCCGTGTCGTCGGTGATGGTCGGCGGCGAATGGCGCGTCCGCGACGGCCGCGTCACCGGTGTCGACGAGGCCGCCGTGCTCGCCGAAGGCCGCGAGCGCGGTGCCGAGATCGTCGCGCGCCACGACGAAGGCTTCGAGATCGGCCAGGAGCTCCTCGCGTCAGTCCGCGCCGGCTGGCTCGAGGCGATGCGAACGGACGTCGATGTCGAGCGCAAGCTCCGGCCCTAGCCCGACCGGCACGGCCACGGCCGTCTGAGCGCTGGCCCGTCGCCAAACGACGAGGTGCCGCAGCGCGATCGCGAACCGCAGGCCCAAAAACCGTCGCCAAACGTCGATCCGGAACTGTGACGAGCTTTCCACAGGAGGCCCGGTCGCGCCGGAGGCTTTCGGCGAGTGTGAGACCAGCGATCTCCACCCATCGGTGACGAGTTAGGCTCGCGCGGGTGATCGATCTCAAGCTCGAGAATGCACGGCTGATGGACGGAACGACGCGCGACCTGCACGTCGACGACGGGCGCTTCGTCGCAGGCGGAGAGCCCCGCGCGACGATCGACGTGCTGGGGCGGCTCGTGACGCCGCCGCTCGTCGACTGTCACCTCCACCTCGACGCGTCGCTGACCGTCGGGCGGCCGCGCTTCAACGAGAGCGGCACGCTGATCGAGGGCATCCACGTCTGGGGCGAGTTGAAGCCGACGCTGACGGAGCAGGACGTCTTCGACCGCGCCTCGGAGATCGTGCGCTGGTCGGCCGCACAGGGGACGCTCTTCATCCGCGCCCACGCTGACGTCTCCGGCGAGAACAAGGCGATGGTGCGCGGCCTCCTGCGCGTGCGCGACGAGCTCGCCGACCTCTGCACGATCCAGGTGACTGCGTTTCCGCAGGACGGCATCTATGCACGCGGCGGCGACGAGGAGCGGCTCGAGAACGCGATCCGCCTCGGCGTCGACTGCGTCGGCGGCATCCCGCACTACGAGCCGACGAACGAGCTTGGCCTGAAGGAGGTGCATCGCGTCTTCGAGCTCGCGAAGCAGCACAACCGTCGCATCGACGTGCACTGCGACGAAACGGATGACCCGAACAGCCGCTTTCTCGAGGTAATGGCCGACGACACGGTGAAGTTCGGGCTCGGCGGGCGCGTGACGGCAAGCCACTGCACCGCGATGGGCTCCTACGAGCCGTACTACTCGTCGAAGCTGCGCGGCTTTCTGAAGCGCGCCGGCATCAACATCGTCGTCAACCCCTACGCCAACTCGCTCATCCAGGGACGGCTCGACAGCTATCCGAAGCGGCGCGGCTTCGCGCAGCTGAAGGAGCTGCTCGCCGAGGGCGTGAACGTCTCGCTCGGCAACGACGTGATCATGGATCCCTGGTACTCGATGGGCAAGGCCGACCTCGTCGACGCCGCGCACCTCGCGCTGCACTTCACGTACATGAGCAGCCGCGAGGAGATCGCCGAGATGCTCCGCTGCGCGACCGAACGTGGTGCGCGCACGCTCGCCATTGAGGACGAGTACGGGATCGAGGAGGGAAAACCCGCCGACTGCATCGTCTTCGACGCACCCGACGCAGTCGAGGTGATCCGCCTGCGCGCGACCCGGCGGTGGGTGATCCGGGGCGGCAAGGTGATCGCCGAGACGACGCCGGCGCAGACGACCCTGCTCGGCGAACCCGTGACGTTCACGCCGTAGCGGTTGCCGCTACGCGCCGGTGCTGTTGTCGCCCTTGCGACGCGAGCGCAACTCCAGGTCGGTCTGCTCGATCCAGCGGCTCATGCCCGCGAGGTGCTCGTGCGTCTCGTCGATCAGCGCCCGCTGGCGCTCGAGCTCCGAACGCCCGTCCGCGAGCCGCTGGCGCAGGCGCGCCAAATACTCCGCAACCGAGCGGTTCGCCGCCTCGCGCTCATCCACCCCAAGCCATGTAACCAAGACTTGCAAAGCGCAAACCCCGTCACCGGCAGGTGAAGCCCAGTCGACGTCCAGCTGGCAGCAGCTAGGGCCGCTCGCGCTCGGCGAGCCACACCGAGAAGCGCCCCTCCGGCGTCTCGAGCCAGGCCGCGAGCTCGCCCTCGAAGGTCGTGAGCGCGCGTCGAACGGCCAGCTCGGACTGGCGCTGCTCAGAGCAGCGGTGCCCGTCCAGCTCATCGCGATGCAACGCCTCCCCGCACTCGGAGCACGCGGTAAACGTCGGCCGGGGGTCGTTCACACTCATATCCCTTCGAAAACGTCCGGAACGTCCGTCTATTCCGGTATCGGCACTTGCAACGTCAGACACAAGGGCAGATGATCGGTGGGTCTAGAAAGGAGGACCCGATGTATGCGCGCGTCGCAGCATTCGAGGGCCGTGACATGAGCCTCGCCGACGGGTTGGTCGCGAAGGTGAGGGACAGAGCGCGCCAGGAGGATGCAATTCCTGGGGCGCACGGATTTCTGATGCTCATCGACCGTGAGCGGGGCACGGCGCTGGGGATCACGTTGTTCGCGACGGAGCAGGAGCTCCGCAACTCGGAGCCGGCGTTCGAGGAGATGGCCGGCACGATCCCCGAGGAGATGCGCGGCCGTCGCGTCTCCGTCGACGTCTATGAAGTGCTGATGCTCGAGGGTGGGACCGGCGCGCAGGCAGCGCGGCTCTCCACCCTCGAGGGACCGCCCGAACAGATCGACCCGGGCACGCGACGGGTGATCGAGGACATCCTGCCGCGCGCTCGCAACCTCGATGGCTTCGCAGGCGTCATTTCTCTCGCCGATCGCAAGAGCGGCACGACGAAGCTCGTCACACTCTGGACGAGCGCAGACGCGCTCGCGGCCAGCGAGTCCGCTGCAAACACGCTGCGCAACGAGTCGGCCGAGGCCGCGGGCGGAACGATCACCGGAGTCGAACGCTACGAAGTGGCCGTCGCAGAACGGCTCGCCGAGGTGGAGGCAACGGTCTGACCGAAGCGGCATGGCCGGGGACTGTCCCCGGCCATGGCTGCTTGACCTCGACTAACGGGTCTGCGGGAAGCCCAGATCGACCTTCGAGGTGGCCGGGTCGGGCCAGCGCGCGGTGACTACCTTCGAGCGCGTGTAGAAGTCGATGCCCTCGGGGCCGTAGATGTGCCGATCGCCGAACAGGGAGGCCTTCCAACCGCCGAACGAGTAGTACGCCACGGGCACCGGGATCGGGACGTTGACCCCAACCATGCCGGCTTGCACCTCGAACTGAAATTGGCGGGCGACACCGCCGTCGCGCGTGAAGATCGCCGTGCCGTTGCCGTACGGGCTCTCGTTGACCAGGCGCACCGCGTCGTCGTAGGTCGACACCCGTGTAACGCCGAGCACCGGCCCGAAGATCTCGTCGTCATAGGCCTTCATGCCGGGCTTCACGTCGTCGAGCAGCGTCGGGGCGAGGAAGAACCCGTCCTCGGGCGCGCCCTCACGCCCGTCGACGACGACCTTCGCACCCTCGTCGGCGCCGATGTACGAGGCGACCTTGTCGCGGTGCTCACGCGTGATCAGCGGCCCCATCTCGCTCGAGGCGTCCATGCCGTCGCCGACCTTCACCTTCGGGATCCGCCCCTTGATCGCCTCGATCAGCGGATCGGCCGCGTCACCGACTGCCACGACCATCGAGACCGCCATGCAGCGCTCGCCCGCCGAGCCGTACGCGGCCGAGACCGCGGCGTCGGCCGCCATGTCGATGTCGGCGTCGGGCAGCACGACCATGTGGTTCTTCGCACCGCCGAGCGCCTGGCAGCGCTTGCCGTTCTTCGTTGCGGTCTCGTAGACGTACTTGGCGATCGGCGTCGAGCCGACGAACGAAACCGCGGCAACGTCGGGGTGCTCGAGAATGGCGTCGACGGCCACCTTGTCGCCGTTGATCACGTTGAAGACGCCGTCCGGCACGCCGGCCCGCTTGAGCAGCTCGGCCGTGAAGAACGACGCGGACGGATCCTTCTCCGACGGCTTGAGGACGAACGTGTTGCCCGTCGCGAGCGCCGGCGCCCACATCCACATCGGAACCATCGCGGGGAAGTTGAAAGGCGTGATGCCGGCGACCACCCCGAGCGGCTGGCGGATCGAATAGACGTCGACCCCCGTCGAGGCCTGCTCGGTCATGCCGCCCTTGAGGAGATGCGGGAGGCCGCAGCAGAACTCGATCACCTCGAGCCCGCGCGTCACCTCACCCAGAGCGTCGGAGAGCACTTTCCCGTGCTCGCGCGTCAGGAACTTCGCGATCTCCTCCCGCTGCTCGTGGAAGAGCTCGCGAATCGCGAAGAAGAGCTCCGCGCGCTTCGCGAGCGACGTCGCACGCCACGCGGGGAACGCCTGCTTCGCCGCCTGGACTGCCTTGTCGACCTCCTCGCCAGTCGCAAAGTCGACAGCGCCCGACTGCTCACCCGTCGCCGGGTTGAACACCGGCCCGGTGCGCCCCGACCGCCCCGCATACGGGCTTCCGGAAATCCAATGGTTGATCGGCTTGACGAGTGCGGGTGCGTCGACGACGTCGGTCATGAGTCCTCCTCGAAGGTTCGCAGGGAGCGTAGCGCGACTAGGATCAGCCCATGGCGACCACAGAGACGCAGTCCGAGCTCGGAAGACAGATCGTCGAGGACGCGAAGAAGTACGTCCTCTACTCCTGGAGCGTCCAGAACGCGATCAATCCGATCGCGGTCGATCGCGCCGAAGGCCGCTACTTCTGGGACTACGACGGCAACCGCTACCTCGACTTTGCCTCACAGCTCGTCAACGTGTCGATCGGCCACTCGCACCCGAAGATCGTTCAGGCGATCAAGGACCAGGCGGAGAAGCTCGCGACGATCGGGCCGCCGATGGCGACCGAATCGCGCTCCCGGCTCGGGAAGCTGCTCGCCGAGGTGACGCCCGGCGACCTGACGATGTCGTTCTTCACGAACGGGGGCGCCGAGGCGAACGAGAACGCGATCAAGCTCGCGCGCTGGTACACCGGCCGCCACAAGATCATCGCCCGCTACCGCAGCTACCACGGCGCGACCGCGGCCGGCATCACGCTCACGGGCGACCCGCGCCGCTGGGCCGCCGAGCCCGGCATCCCGGGCGTCGTGCGGATGTTCGACCCCTACACCTACCGCTGCCCGGCCGGTCACCCGGACCCGTGCCCGGTGTGCACCGGCGCACCCCACCTCGAGGAGATTCTCCAGTACGAGGGCGCGCACACCGTTGCCGCCGTGATCCTCGAGACGGTCGCCGGCACGAACGGGATCATCGTGCCACCCGACGGCTACCTGCAATCGATCCGCGAGGTCTGCGACCGGCACGGGATCCTGCTGATCGCCGACGAGGTGATGGCCGGCTTCGGTCGCACCGGCAAGTGGTTCGCCGTCGACAACTGGAACGTCGTCCCCGACATCCTCACCGTCGCGAAGGGCATCAACTCCGGCTACGTCCCGCTCGGCGCGATGGTCGTGCGCGAGCCGATCGCCGACTGGGTACGAGACAAGTACTTCGCCGGCGGGCTCACCTACAGCGGCCACCCGCTCGCCTGCGCCTCGGGCGTCGCCTCGATCGAAGCATTCCAGGAGGAAGGGATCGTCGAGAACGCCGCCGCGATGGGCGAAGTCTTCCGGGTCGAGCTCGCGAAGCTCGCCGAGAAACACCCGTCGATCGGCGAGGTGCGCGGCCTGGGCTGCTTCTGGGGTCTCGAGCTCGTCAAGAACCGCGAAACACGGGAGCCGCTCGTTCCGTACAACGCGAGCGGTGAGGACGCGAAGCCGATGGGCGCCGTGATGAAGCGCGCACTCGACCGTGGGCTCTACCTGATGACGCACTGGAACATCGTCATGTGCTGCCCGCCGCTGACGATCACGCGCGAAGAGCTCGACGAGGCACTGGACGCGCTGGACGACGCGCTCTCCGTTGCCGACGAGTTCGTCGTCTAGAGCCTTGATGTGGATTGGGGTGCTTGCGGGGATCTGAGCCACCATCCGTGAGTGCCCTAGATCCACATCAAGGCTCTGGGCAGCGCGTCGCCGCCGTGCTCGTTCCCGTGTTCCGGGACGGGGACGGCCGGCTGAGGCTGGTGCTGATCGTGCGCACCGACCGCGGCCTGCATGGGGGCCAGCTCGCGCTTCCCGGCGGGAAGCTCGACTCGGACGACGAGACGTTGATGGCAACGGCGCTACGCGAAGCCGAGGAGGAGATCGGGCTCGTACCGGCGGATGTGCGGGTGATCGCGGAGCTCGACTCGGTGCGCAGCGGCCCCACGAACTACGAAGTGCATCCGTTCCTCGCACGTGTCCCGCCGGACACGCAATGGCGACCGAATGCGGATGAGGTGGTGGAGGTGCTGACACCCGCTGTCCAGGAGCTGTGGGACCCGGAGATTCGTCGTGAGCTGCTCTTCACCTCGGCGCACTGGCCCGAGGGGCTGCTCGTCGACGGCATTCCGATCGGCGACCGAGTGCTGTGGGGCATGACGCTCCGCTTGCTCGACGACGTCGTGCCGCGCCTGCTCGCGGGGGAGTGGGAGGAGGCGCTCCGATGATCACCGACGAGCTGCGCGAGTACGCCGAAACGCCCGACCGCTTCGCACCGATCCCCGCGGGCTCATCCGTGTCGCGCTTCGCCGACCAGCGCATCTGCGTCGTCCAGGGCGCGACCTGGGCCGGCATCAGCGGTCTACGGTGCCGCGAAGAGGAGCTTGACGAGATGATCGGGCTTGTCCACGACCTGGTTCCGGCGGAGAAGCGGCAGGTGTGGTGGATCGGCCCGTCGGCGCAGCCCGAGAACGTCGTCGAACTGTTGCAGGGGCGCGGGTTCCGGCCTGCCGAGGACGGATCTGAAGTGCGCGCGATGGTGCTCACCTCGCCCCCGGCCGACTCGCCGCCGGGCATCGAGGTACGTCGCGTCGAGAGCTTCGAGGACTACCTCGCCGCGCGCGAAGTCCAGTGGGATGGCTTCGAGGTACCGGCGGACCGCCGTGAGCTACAGCGTGCGCACATGCGCACTGAGTTCAACGAGTCGATGGAGCACGGAGTGCCGCTCAGCTTTCTGGCGCTGCTCGATGGGAGACCAGCAGCGACGGGCATGGCGACTCCCTGCGAGCGCGGTGTGTTCCTGATCGCGGGGGCCACTGCGAAGTGGGCGCGCGGTCGCGGTCTCTATCGCGCGCTCGTCCGGGCGCGCTGGGACTACGCGGTCGAGCGCGGAACCCCGGCGCTCGTCACGGAGGCGCTGGTCGACACGTCGTATCCGATCCTGGAGCGTCTCGGCTTCTCCGAGGTCTGCACGATCCGGCTTCTCCAAGAGACGCGACTTCAGTCGAGCGCGATGAGACCGCCGGCTTCGTAGAGACGGACGAATGCCTCGACGGCGGTCCGATCGAACTGCGTGCCGGACTCCTGCAGCCGGCGCACGGCTTCATCATGCGTCAGCGCGCTGCGGTGCGGACGGTCTGTGACCATCGCATGGAAGGCGTGGCAGACCAGCACAACGCGCGCCTCGACCGGGATCTTCGTGTCCGACTGCTCGAGACGCCTCGTAGAGTCCGGATCGAGCTCGAGGTCCCGGCGCAGGAGCATCGACATGTCGGTGATCCACCTTGCGTGTGAGGCTGTGTCGCCGTCCTTCGCCTCGAGTGTGTTGGCAAGAGCCGCGACGGTCGAGACGAGCGTGCGCTCCAGGTTCAGATAGTGCTCCGCGCTGTCGATCGCGAGCTTCGCTTGGTGGGCAAGGCCCGCGAAGAGGCGCATCTGCCGGTCGTCGAGCACGCGGTCGCCGACCGTCGCGGTCAAGGCACCAACACGATTCTTCTCGAGCTTGAGCGGCGCGACCGCGACGCGGATTGCGGGATCCCCGTCGAAGCCACCGATCTGTGCGAGTTCGCTGGGCTCGAGGACGAACGGCTCGGTACCTTCGAGCCACTTGTGCGCGAACTCCCGCGAGAAGCGGCGACGGCCGGCCGGATCGTGCTCTCGCGTGTAGCCGAACGACGCTCGCGCCACGAGGTCGTGCGGCGCGCCTTCTTCTTCGATCCACAGCGCAGCCCGCTTGCTCGCGAGGACGCGCGTAGTCACCTCGACGCTCCGGGTGAGGACATCCTCAGCGGTCTCCACGGTCGCAAGCTCCCGGCTCGCCTCGAGCAGCGCGTTGGCCGTCTCCGCCTCGAAACGCTGCTGCTCGTAGAGGCGCGCGTTCTCGAGCGCGACCGAGGCGTGACCGGACAGCACCTCGAGCAATCGGACGTCGTCGTTGTCGAACTGGTTGAGCCCGAGCTTCGAGATCACGATCACGCCGATCACACGAGACCCATAGCGCAACGGAACGACCGCTAGCGACTCCTCGAGCTCGTCGGTGCCTGGGATCCTGATCGCGAACTCGCACTCGAGTGCGTTCGGCACAAGCAGGGACTCGCCGGTCTCGGCGACGCGCCCGGTGATTCCGACACCGACCTTCGTCGTGTACGTCTCCGTCACGCTCCCGAGCCCCGGGTGATCGCCGACGAAGGCGATCGGACGCAGTTCGTCGCCGTCGCGCAGCGAGACGCGGCAGTTGTGGTAGTCGATCAGGAGCCGCAGCTCCGTGGCGATCGTCGCGCCGATCTGCTCTACGTCGTTGAGACGATTCAGCTTCCCTGCGAGCGACTGCAGCATCTTGAGATGCGCGATCGATCGTATGTCGCGCGCAATCGTGCCCGGCTGTGGGCGCTCGCTTTCGCCGTCGTCGAAGAGAACGGTTTGATCCTTGCCACGCGCCTTGGCCGTCATCATCGCCGCCTCGGCGCACGCGACGAGCTCCCGCGGGTTCATCGCGTGCTGCGGCCCCTGCGAGATCCCGATCGATACGGTCACGTGGCCGGCCGGCTCGAAGTCCACCGCGCGCAGCCGCTCCGCGAAGCGCGCAGCGAGCGTGAGCGCGTCGGCCGTGTCACAGGAGGGCATGATCACACCAAACTCTTCGCCCCCGATCCGGCAGACAACGTCGGAGATTCGCACCGTGTCGAGGGCGAGCCGCGAGACCTGGACGAGGAGCTGATCACCCGCGCCGTGGCCGTAGACATCGTTGACACGCTTGAAGTCGTCGAGGTCGAACATGAGGACCGCGACCGGATCGCTCGCGCGCGACGCGCGCGTCAGCTCCGAACGAAGGCGCTCGTGAAAGAAGCGGTGGTTGTAAAGGCCGGTCAGCGAGTCGGTCTGCGCGAGATGCTCGAGTCGCGCCTTGACCTGCGCGTTGTCGATCGCCAGCGCAGCGGCGTCGCCGAACCACTTCGCAAGCTCGAACTCGTGCTCGTAGAAGACCGCATCCTCACCGATGCGATAGATGTTGAGCGCGCCCTTGAGCGCGCCTCGCGCGATCAGCGGCACGACGATCAGGGCCTCGGGCTCGACCGGCGTCCCAGGGATGTGGTGCACGCGCGGATCGAGGTGCGCGCTGTTCGTCCAGACAGGACACCGGTTCTCGACGGCCCAGCCGGTGATGCCCTCGCCGAAGACCGGACGGCTCCGCATGATCTCTTCCTCGTACTCGCCGCGCGCGAGCACCGGCACAAGAGAAGGCGCCTCCTCGTTCGCCTCGTACACGTGCAGCGCCTCGTAAGGCATCAGATCCCGAAGCGTGTCGGCGATCCGATCGAGGAGCGTGTCGAGGCTTTGCTCCGAGAGAACGTGGTGAAAGACCTCCGCCAAACGGCGGTAGGACTCGACGAGCGCCTCGGGGCGCCCGCCGCCGATCGTCTCGTGCGCGCCGCCGGGCAGGGGGTCGCGCGCCGCAGTTGGCCGCACCATCGGCATTGCATCGGCGCAAACGCCGCAGGTCTTGAGACTTTTGCCACCGGCGGTGCCCTTCCGGGGTACTCAGATCAGGCCGCAGGCCCGCGCCGTGTTCGGCCACGGGTAGAAGCCGCGGCCCGACTGGTAGGCGCGGACCGCGGCCCGGAACTGGGCCCAGACCGGCCAGTTGTCGGCCGTGCCCCAACGGTTCAGGAAGTCGGCGCCGTACACGCGCTGGAACGCGAGGTCCATCTGGAGCCCACCGTAGTACCCGTTCCCGGTGTTCGCGTTCCAGGCGCCCTCGTAGCGATGAATGCACATGAACGAGTCGTTCAGCCACGCAGGGATCAGCGGCACGTCCAGACGATGCTCCGAGACCGCGACCGCAGCGAGCGCACTGCGCTGCTGCCAGAGCCGGAGCGTCTCGCGGCCCGTCGCTCCGGTGGCGCTCGCGAACCGGCGGCTCACCCTGCCGGGATAGATCTTGCGCAGCCTGAGCGCCAGCCGCCGACTGTAGGTCACGCGCTCCGAGAGCTGCGCGTACAAGGTCGGGGGCTTTGGCAAGTGCAGGGATAGCCGTCGCTGGATCTTTGCCAGCGCCTCGCGACGCGCCAGGTAGGCGCGGCGCGTCCACGTGTCGATCGACCACTGCAGGTATCGCCGATCGACGCTGCGGCGATCGCTAAACGATGCCGGCGTCCTCTTCAGGTGGGCAGCACGTTCGTACGTCCATGTGAGCGTCCGGTAGTGGTCGACGATCGACCGCATGGTGCGGATCGGCACCGGCCGGTCGGGGCGCACGCCGTCGCGGGCGAAGGCCGTTCCCACGAGCGCGAACGCCACGATGGCCGTCAGCGCCGCCAGACCTAGCGGCAGGGTGAAACGCAAGATTGCTGTCCTCCTTTGGCCCGAAAGTCCGCAGTGGCTTCGAGGGGGTTGCCGGGGCGAGTGGTTCCGCCGACGACTGCGGGACGGTACCCGGGCACCCGCCGGGTGCGGCCGAGAGAAGGTCTAAAGATTCTGTAAAGCTGGGTTTACGGGCCGGACGAGGCCTACTGCGCCGCCGGGCTACGCGAAGAGGTCGAGCTCGGGCTCGATCACGATCTCCTGGGCCGTGCCGTCGCCTACGAGCTCCAGCCCGCGGATGACCACCGCCGGGACGCCTTCGGCTTTGCCACGGGCGAGATCGGAGGCGGCGGCGATCTCGTCGGCGATCGCGGTCCGGCTCGCGCGCAGCTCGTAGCCGATCCGGTCCTTCGTCCCGCGCAGGTCGATGATCGCGGGAATGCCGGCGATGCCGATCGCGACGTCGGTCGTCCCCTGGCGAAACGGGCGGCCGAACGAATCGGTGATCACGACGCCCACGGTGCGGCCTGTCAGCTCGAGCACGCGCTCCCGGATCCGGCGTGCGCTCGCGTCCGGATCGACCGGGAGCAGCACGAGCATCCCCGGACCGGGCGCGTTCGAGTGGTCGACGCCCGCCGACGCGCAGACGAACCCGTGCTGCGTCTCCGTGATCACGAGCGGGCCTCGTTCGCGGATGATGCGCTTCGCCTCGCCGAGGATCACTTCGATCTCGCGCGGGTCGCGTTCCCCGGCGGCGATACGAACGGCGGTGTCCGAGGCTTCGATCCCCTCGAGGTGAACAATGCGGCCTTCCGCCTTCGATACGCCCTTTTGCGCGAGCACGAGCACGTCGGCGTCCTGGAGCTCCGCGAGCTCGACCACGAGAGCCGCCAGATCGTCGCCTTCGCGAATCTCCGGCAGCCCCAGCACCGGGATGATCGAGATCATTCGATCCCGGTGATGCGCACGCCGGCGTGGGCCTTGTAGCGGCGATTCAGGTTGACGATCACGGCAGTCAGTCCCTCGAGTGCGCGCGCGCTGGCGAGCGGGCCCGCATCGAGGGCGCGCCCGGCGACGAGCTTGCCGGCAAGTTGCAGCGTCAACTCCTTCGCGTCGGCGTCGTCGCCGCAGATCAGCGCGTCCTCCTCCGGCGGCGCCTCGTCGAGGTTCGAGGCCGCGATCGAATGCAGCCCTGCCGTTACCGGGCCTTGCACGACCTCCTGCACGCGCTCGGCAAGACTCAGTGCCTGCGGGTCCGGCAGCGCGCCCACACCCTTCTGCACCTGGATCGCGCTGGCGACGCACAGAAGCGGCGTGCTACCCAGCGCCGCGGCGATGCCGCGTGCCGTGTCGAGTGCCGCGTCCGCCTTGACGGCCAGCACGGCGAGGTCGGCACCGCGCACTGCATCTTCGTTCGTGGCGCCGGATACGTGCGAGCCGTCGATCGCCTCGGCGGCGTCATGGGCGCGCGCGGCGTCACGCGATCCGATGACGATCTCGTCGTCGCCGAGCGCTGACAGTCGATGCGCGAGCGCGTGACCGAAGCTGCCGGTCCCACCGAGGATTGCGACCTTCATGCTAGGGCCCCCGCGGCGTCGAGCGCCGCGGCAGCGAGCCGGCGGGCTGCCTCGACGTCGGTCATCAAGGTGTGCGTCACAACGCTACGGACACCCGCGCCGAGGTCTGCCGGCGCATCCACCTCGTCGATCACGAGCGCGTCGATCAGCCCTGCATAACACGACGCGACGTGCGTAGCTGTCGTGCCACCCGCCAGCCGCTGCAGCATCCGGTCGGCTGGCCCCTTCACCGCACGGCCGCCGATCAACGGGCTGACCGCGACGCAGGGGACAGTCCGTTGCTCCAACGCGGCGCGAATCTCGGCGACAGCGAGGATCGGACCGATCGAGACGTACGGGTTGCTGGGCGCGACCAAGATCACGTCGGCTCCCGCGATCGACTCGAGCACGCCCGGTGCCGGTCTCGCCTCCGGCGAGCCCGCGTAGTGCACCGCGTCGACCTCATCGCGATGGCCGCGCACGACGAACCACGTCTGGAACGGAAAGGTTCCCTCGGGCGTCTCGATGAACGTCCGGAGCGGATCATCGGTCGCGGGCAGGAGCTGCGCCTCGAGGCCGAGCGTATGCGCGATGCGCACCGTCGCTTCCGAGAGCGGTACGCCCTGCCGCAGCAACTCGGTACGCACGAGGTGCAGCCCGATGTCACGGTCGCCGAGCCTGAACCACGCCTCGCCGCCCAGCTCCGCGACGGTGTCGAGCGCCTGCCATGTCTCGCCGGCGCGACCCCAGCCGCGCTCCTCGTCGGCGAGTCCGGTGAGCGTGTAGAGGATGCTGTCCAGATCGGGCGAGACCCGAAGGCCCAGCACTTCGATGTCGTCCGCGACGTTGCCTACGATGGAAACGTTGCCTGGATCGACGACACCTATGACGCCGCGCAGGAACCGCGCGCCACCGACGCCGCCCGAGAGGACTGC
This sequence comes from Gaiellaceae bacterium, assembly GCA_045805985.1. Taxonomy (GTDB): domain Bacteria; phylum Actinomycetota; class Thermoleophilia; order Gaiellales; family Gaiellaceae; genus PALSA-600. The sequence continues at coordinate 102,480 of JBJMKA010000010.1, forward strand.
GACGTTCACGCGGCGGACTCGAGGTGCAGCGAAGCCAGCACGCGCCGGGTGCTCGTGCCGAGCCGCTCCCCGAGGCGCGCGAGATCGCCGAGCGTGTCCACGTCATCCATGAGATTCGGCGCGTCGATCCGGATCGACGGCGCAAGCGCCGCGAACCGCTCGGCGCTGCCGGGACCGTAGACCGGCTTGAATAGCCCGTCGTCGGAGAAGGCGATCGCGTTCGTCGTGCCGTCTACTGCCGCCACGAGCGCGAGCCCGTGTTCCGGCAGCGCACCCACGAGCGCGAGCAGGTCGCGCGTCGTCGCGCATGGCACATCGGCGTTGACGACGACGTAGGGCGCGCGCAGGCCCGCCGCGACGGCCGCGTCGAGGGCCGCACGGACAGCTGCGCCCTGACCGTGGCGCGGGTCGGGCACGTGCCGGGCGCCGTCCGGCAGCGTGGGTGCCTTGGCCGAGACGACGACGATGTCACCGAGCGGCGCTGCCGCCGCCAACACATCGTCGAGCATCGCGTGGGCGAGCCGGACGCGGTCTGCCTCGACGACCGCGGAGAGGCGGCGTTTGGGATCGGTGCTGCGGAAGGGGACGACGACGGTTGCCATCTCTTGGGGACACTACCGAGGTGCCCCTGCCCGACAACGCGACGATCGCGGAGCGCCTGGAAACGCTCGCCGCGTTGCTCGACCTCGCCGGTGCGAGCTACTACAGCGTGCGTGCGTACCGACGCGCGGCGGAGCTGATCAAAGCGACGCCCGCGCCGGTGGCTGAGCTCGTGCGAACCGGGCGCGTGCGAGAGCTCCGGGGGATCGGCCCCGCGATCGAGACACGGCTGCGCGAGCTCGTGGAGACCGGCCGGCTGGCGGAGATCGACGAGCTCGAGGGCGAGGTGCAACCTGAGCTGGTCGGACTCGGACGGATGGCCGGTCTCGGGCCGCAGCGCATGGTCGACCTCGGCACAGCGCTCGGCATTCGCACCGCAGACGAGTTGCGCGAGGCCGCGGCGGCCGGACGGCTGCGCGAGGTCCCGGGAATCGGGCCGTCGACGGAAGCGAAGATCCGCGATGCGCTCGAGCGGCCGCTGACGGCGCCGCGCCGCGGCCTGCTCCTCAACCGCGCCTGGCAGCTCGTCGGAGGGATCGCCGAGGCACTCGCCGGCGAGGCTGCCGGCGACCCGCGCCGCTGGCGCGACTCGTCGGAGCGTCTGGCGATCGTCGTCCCCTCCGATCGGCCCAACGAGGCGATCGAGCGGTTTCGCGACCTGCCGCAGATCGTCGCGCTCGTCGAGCGCTCAGACAGGCGCGCGCTCGGCGTGACCGTCGACGGTGTGCCGATCGAGCTTGTCGTCGCGGCGCCTGAGCGCTTCGGGACCGAGCTCGTGCGCGCAACAGGAAGCCGGGCGTACGTCGACGCGCTCGGCGAGCTGCCGGACGCACCCGACGAGGCAACGTTCTATCGCGCGCTCGGCATTCCATACCTCCCGCCCGAGCTACGCGAAGAGCCGTATTCCGGAGAGCCCCCGCGGCTCGTGGACCTCGCGCAGGTCCGCGGCGACCTGCATGTGCACACCACGTGGTCGGACGGGAAGGCATCGGTGCTCGAGATGGCCGAGGCGGCGCGCGACCTCGGTTACGAGTACATCGCGATCTGCGACCACACGCGCAACGTGCGCGTCGTGCCCGGTCTCGACGCGGACGAGGTCCGCCGCCAGGGCGAGGAGATCGCCGCGGCCAACAAGCGGCTCGCGCCGTTCCGCGTCTTGCGCGGCACTGAGTGCGACATCCTCCCCGACGGGACGCTCGACCTGCCCGATGACGTCCTCGGCGAGCTCGACTGGGTGCAAGCCTCGGTGCACGCGGGCCAGCGCCAGTCGCGCGACCAGCTGACGAAGCGCACGCTCGCCGCGGTCCACCACCCGGCGGTGCGCTCGATCAGCCACCCGCAAGGGCGGATCATCAACCACCGGCCGCCGAACGACGTCGATCTCGAAGCAGTCTTCGCCGCGTGCCTCGAGACCGGAACCGCCGTCGAGACGAACGGCCTCCCGGACCGCATCGACCTGAGTGCCGAGTTGGTGCGCGAGGCGATCCGCGCGGGCGTGCGCATCACGTGCTCGACCGACGCCCACTCCGTGCGAGGGCTCGGGAACATGCGTCTCGCGGTCGCGACCGCGCGCCGCGGCTGGGCGACGGCCGCCGACGTGCTGAACACGCGACCGCTCTCCGAGGTCGTCCCGAGGGAGGACTAAAGCTCGGCCTGGACGGTTGCACGTTGGTTTCCTCGACCATTGAGCCAGGTTTAGGGACGGCGCGGGCAGAGGGGCCGGCGCCGGATTACCAGCCGGGAGTCCCCCAGTCGGGGCCGGGAACCGAGAGCGGTATGCGGGCTTCGAGATTGGCGCCGGTTGCGGTGATGCGAAAACAGCCGGTGCGGCCGATTCGGAGCTCGGTCTCGACGACGCGCCAGCCGCGGTGGCCCGCAATCCGAAGGCGTGACGCATAGCGCAGGGAGCGGTTCCCGCAATTCACGACAGGACTCGCCAACGTGCAGTGGTTCGCGCCACTGATCGAGAAGCCGAGTGTGGTGCGCGGCCCATCGCCGCGGAGGCGCGCGCCGGTGATCGTGACGGCACCAATCTGGGAGGGAGCGACGGCGATGAGGGCGCGGTGCAAGTAGTAGTTGTCGCTGTCTCGGTAATCGCCGTCTCGAGAAATCCGCGTATGCGACGAGAGCGCGACGAGATACACCGTCCCGTCGTGTAGCGCATAGCCGGCGGTCTTGACCCAGGGGAAGAACTGGCGCGCTGCGGTGGTCACGGGCTTGGGCGAGGGCTGCTCGACGGGCATGGCAGGACAGCGAAGGTCCCAGGGATCGGACGCCACCGCTGAGCCCGTCAGGATCGTCAGGATCGAGATGGCTACCAGCGGCACACCCTGCAGGAGAAGGCGCACCTTCGGAGTACGGACGAGAGGCGCGCGAAGGTCCTCGAACCCGAACCTGATTCGCGCAACCAGCCACGGACCCCACCGCCCCAGACGACGCGCGCGACCCACGTTCGCGAGCCTCCACCAACCCAACGCAAACCCCCGAACCTGGTTCGGCCTGCACGCCACCAACGAGCCAGCACGCCCGGCACCGCCGAATCAGGTTCGACCCCAAAACCGAACCTGATTCGCGCAACCACCCACGGACCCCACCGCCGAAGACGATCCGCGCGAACCAGGTTCGAGAGTTGCCGGCCGCCCAACGCGAACTCTTGAACCTGGGTTCGGCCCGCACTGCGGGCACCCGCCGAATCGGGTTGGCTAGGAGGTGAGTTCGCGAACGTTGATCCAGTGCGTCCTGATCAGCGCCTCGACGACGCGCGGGTCAGTGTGATCCGGATTGAAGATGTGTGCGTCCAGGTCACAACAGATCATCACCGCGTCGGCGTCGACGCCCTCGAGCTGCACGAACGCGTCGACCGGCAGCTGCGCCTCCGCCAGCGTGTAGTGACGGAACTGCACATCGGGCGCAATCTCCATCAAGCTCGGCCACTCCGGGCAGGCGCGCGTGGTGCTCATGCTCGCGGAGTTTCGACAGGCGCCGCGATCTCCTGCAACGTCCAGGCTCCGTCGAGCAGGACCGCGCCGGTCTCCGACCCTGCTGGAAACACGTGGAAGCGAAGGGCGTCGTCGAGCGTGTGCAGTGGATGTCCGCTCTCGGCGTCGGTCAGAGCGAAGCGGAGATGGAAGCGACCGTCGGCCAGCGGCAGCCTCGACAGCCGGAAGCGGAGCTCCCGCTCGCCCGCCGTCTGGCTCCAGCCGAGCGCTTGCGTGTCCTGCACGACAGTCCCGAGCACGAGCCCGCCGTCGTCGCGCAGCTCGACCGAGACGCGCGGCGCGGCAACGCCCGCGTCGGCGGCGACCACGAGCCGCACCGTTGCCGGCTCCCCGGCGGCGAGCTGCACCCGCTCGTCTCCGTCGTCATCGAGGAGCTGCGCCGTGACGATGCGCGCCTCGCCGCTGCCCCACTCTTTCAGGCCGGCCTCGAGCTCCTCCGGGTTCGCGTCGGCAGAGAGCAGCCGACGGTAGGCCGCGATCGCCTCGCGCGTCTCGCCGTCGAACGCCACCTCTCCCTGCCGCAGCAGCACCGCGCGATCGCACAGGCGCTCGACGGCCTGCGCGTCGTGCGAGACGAACAGGATCGTTCCGCCACGGTTCTTGAACTCCGCGATCTTGCCGAAGCACTTGCGCTGGAACGATTCGTCGCCGACCGCAAATACCTCGTCGAGCAGCAGCACGTCCGCCTGAATGTGCGCGGCGACCGAGAAGCCGAGCCGCATGAACATCCCAGACGAGTACGTGCGCACCGGCAGGTCGATGAACTGCTCGAGCTCCGCGAACGCGACGATCTCGTCCATCACCTCTCGCACGCGCGTGCGTGAGAGCCCGTGAATCGAACCGTTGAGGTAGACGTTCTCGCGGCCGGTGAAGTCAGGATGGAATCCGGCGCCAAGCTCGAGCAGCGATGCGATGCGCCCGTCGGCCTCGATGCGGCCCGTGGTCGGCCTGATGATCCCGGAGATCACGCGCAGCAGCGTCGTCTTGCCGGAGCCGTTGCGCCCGACGAGGCCGACGGCGTCACCGGGCTCGACCGACAGCGACACGTCGCGCAGCGCCTGCACGTCGCGCGCGCCGCTGCGCCCGCGCGCGACGAAGATGTCCTTGAGCGTGCGCTGGGCCTTCGGGTAGACGCGGAACGTCCGCGAGACGCGGTCGACGACGATCCGGCCGGCAGTCACGAAGACAACACCGTCATGCTGCGACCGCTGCCCCCCGAACGATGCTTGCGAGCGTGCGCACGAAGCGCGGGTCGTCGTTTGGCATCTCGATCCGCTCCAGGCGCAGGCCGAGCTCGCGCGCCTTGTCCTGTGCCTCGGTGTCGATGTCCCAGCGGATCTCCAGATGATCGGACACGAACCCGACGGGGCAGATCAGCACGCTCTCGATCCCGCGGGAAGACAGTGCTTCGAGGTGGTCGAGGATGTCCGGGCCAAGCCACGGCTCCCCGGTCGGCGATTCGCTCTGGAAGGAGAACGACCAGTCCTCGACGCCCGCCGTGTCGGCGACGAGGCGGGCGGTTTCGAGCAACTGATCCTGGTACGGGTCACCCTCGTCGAGGATGCGCGCCGGAAGCGAGTGCGCCGTGAAGACGACGTGAGCATCGGTGTCGCGCACGCGATCGGCGAGGAACGACACGAAGCCGGGATCGTCATGCCAGCTCTCGACGAACGCGATGTCGGCGCGGTCGCCCACCGCGTCCTCGAGCAGCTTCCCGTAGCCCGCGATCGACAGGCGGCTGTAGTGCGGCGCGAGCACGAGTCCGACGAGCCGCTGCGCGCCGCCCCGCAGCGCCGCGTCGACCGCGTCGGCGATCCGCGGTGTCCAGTGCTTCATCCCGGTGTAGACCGGAAGCCCAAGCTCTTCCTGCAGTGCCGCCCGCGTTGCCTCGGTGATCGCGTTCAGCGGATTCGAGTCCTCGATGCCGAGGCTGCGATAGCGGGCGACGAGATCGTCGAGGTGCTCCTGCGCGATCGGCCGTCCGCCGCGAATGTCGGAGTAGTACGCGGGGACGTCCGCGACGCGCTCCGGCGAGCCGTACGCCATCAGGATCACAGCGGTCTCAGACACGCGCCTCGACCGTACTCTCCTGGACGAGCTCCGCGAGCCGCGAGACGATGTCCGGATCGGTGCGCGGCAAGACGCCGTGCCCGAGGTTGAAGATGTGCCCCGCACGGCCGTCGGCGCGCGCGAGCACGTCACGGGCCGCTGCCTCGATGCGCTCCCACGGGCCGAGCAGCACGGACGGGTCGAGGTTGCCTTGCACGCCGCGCTCGTCACCGACGAGTGCCCAGCCGTCGTCGAGCGGAATGCGCCAGTCGAGACCGAGCACGTCGCCACCGGCGCGCGCCATCGCGGGCAACAGCGTCGATGCGCCGGTGCCGAAGTGAATCGTCGGGATCTCCACCGCCGCGAGGATGCGCGCCGACCATGGCGCGACGAACTCCTCGTAATCGGCCGGCGAGAGCGCACCGACCCACGAGTCGAAGAGCTGCACGACGTCGGCGCCTGCCCGCGCCTGCGCCGCGAGGTACCCGGCGAAGCAATCGGCGAGCTTCTCCATCAGCGCACGCCACAGGTCTGGCTCCGAGTACATCAGCGCCTTGACGGTGGCGAACTCGCGTGACGGCTTTCCCTCCACGAGATAGCCGGCGACCGTGAACGGCCCGCCGCAGAAGCCGACGACGGCCTGCTCTGGCGTCAGCTCACCGCGCACGATGCGGATCGCTGCCAAGAGCGGCGCGAACGCTTCGTCCGCGTCGGGCACACGCAGACGCTCGACGTCGGCGATCGTTCGCACGGGCTCTGCGATGACGGGGCCGACGCCTTCGACGAGGTCGACGTCGAGCCCCATCCCGAGGACGGGGGTCATGATGTCGGCGAACATCACCGCGGCGTCCACGCCGTGCCGGCGCACGGGCTGGAGCGTCACCTCCGCACAAAGCTCAGGCGTGTTGGCGACCTCCCAGAAGGAGTGCTGCTCGCGGATCGCGCGGTACTCCGGCAGCGAACGTCCCGCCTGCCGCATGAACCAGACGGGGGTGCGCTCGACGGGCTCGCACCGCGCCGCTCTGACGAGAAGTGGATCCATACCGAGTTAGGGTAGACGGCGCCGTGTCGAAGGGACCGCTTGCCGTGCGTTGGGGCGCCGCGCCCACGCCGTCGCCCCACGCGGGCGCTGTGGAGCTCGTGCATGTCGAGTTGGAAAACGCCGGCTCGATCGCCTGGCAGAACGATGTCCGGCTCGCCTATCACTGGCTCGACGGCCGCGACAACCCGATCGTCTGGGACGGGATCCGCACGCCGACGCCGCCGCTCGCGCCCGGCGAGCGAGCGACGCTCGAGGCGCGCGTGCGCGGGCCGATCCCGCCCGGGCCGTACCGGCTCGCCTTCGACATGGTCGCGGAGCACCGCGTCTGGTTCTCCGAGCTTGGCAGCCCGATGCTCTCACTCGACCTCGACGTGGCACCGCGCCGCGGCGAGCCGCACGTCGACTTGCCGCCGAACGTCGCGGCCGCGGACGACTGGGACGAGCGCGTGCGCGCCGCGCACGCCGAGGGCTACGGCGTCGTCGCAGGTGCGATCGAGTGGGACGGCGGGCGTCGCCCCCGCGCCCTTGCCGACTACGCACCAGGCCCCGGGCGGCTACCCGGGTTCACCGGCGCACTCCTTGCACCGTCGGTGCTGCCGGGAATCGAGCTCGAACGGCTCGACGACGTCGAAGGCCTCCCCGCGTACGCGGCACCACGCTACGAACCGTGGGTGTACGACGGACGGATCGTGCTCAGAGTTCGACCGCTATCCGGTCGTCCACGCCGCTGAAGACGAAGGCACCAACCACGAGCGCAAGCGCCGCCGCGACGACGAGATAGACGACCTCGGCGAGTCGCGGGGCGTGCCCCGACCAGAGTGCATCTCGAACGGCGGCGATCGGCGGCGCGAGCGGGTTGCCCCACTGGAGCACCCGGAGCAGTGTGCCGTGTGAGCGCGCCTTGTCGGGAAGTGTCGCGGTGTTCCAGAGGATCGGCGTCAGGAAGAACCACGGGAGAAGCGCTGCGGTGAGCACGTGCTCCACGTCGCGGAAGAGAACGTTCAGGCACGCGACGAGCAGGGCGAGGCCCGCGACGAGGCCGGCGAAGACGATGGCGAGCGGGATCGCCAGCCAGACGGTCGAGCGCGCCTCGGGAACGAACACGAGCGACAGGACGACCAGGATCGCCATCATCAGCCCGAAGGTCACTGCCTGCGTCGCGACCATCGAGAACGCGACCAGCTGGCGCGGGAACCGCACCTTCTTGATCAACTCGGCGCTGTCAACCATCGACCGAGCACCGGTCTGGAGTGCGACGGAGAAGAAGATCCAGCAGGCGAGCCCCGCCAGGAGATAGACGGGGTAGTGCGCGATGCTGTTCGACGGGAAGATCAGCCCGAAGACGACCAGGTAGACCCCCAGCAGCACGAGCGGATTGAGGAGCGACCAGAAGATCCCGAGCAGGGATCCCTTGTACTTCGCCTGAAAGTCCCGCCGAAAGAGATTGGCGAAGAGCTCGCGGTAGCGCAGGAGGTCGGAGTACACCGTCATCGTCGCGCACTAGTCTAGGGACGGTTTGTTTGGGCAAACACAGCCCTAACAGCCATCCACTACCCTCGCCACACGTGAGCACCCTCGCGGCCCTCGCCGCCTTCCCTGCCGCCGCGCTGTCGATCTGGGCGCTCTTGCGCTCGCGCTTTGCGCGAAACCTCGAACGCGCTCCCGAGGAGACCCGGTGGCGGACGGCCCCCACGCCCCTCGTAGGGGGGATCGGCATCTACCTGGGCCTGACCGTAGGGGTCTGGCTCGCAGTCCTCGGCCCCCTCGGAGCCAACAAGCAGCTCATCGGCATCTTCGCGGGCGCGTCACTGCTCTTTCTCGCCGGCCTAGCGGACGACCTCTGGTCGCTGCCACCGGTCGCCAAGCTCGCCGCGCAGCTCGGAGGCGCAGCGATCGTCCTCGCAACGGGCACCTCGGTCGAGCTCGTCCATTCGCGCTGGATCGCGATCCCGATCGGCGTGCTGTGGCTCGTCGCGATGACGAACGCGTTCAACCTGCTCGACAACATGGACGGGCTCGCCGGCAGCCTCGCCGTGATCGCGGCCGGTTTCTTCGCCGCGGCGGCGGCGCTCCATCAAGGTTCGCGCCTCGTGCTCGTCCTCTCACTTGCGCTCGCACTCGCCGTCGCGGGCTTCCTGCCCTTCAACCTCCGGCCGGGCCGCGGCGCACTCGTGTGGATGGGCGACAGCGGTTCGCAGCTGATCGGGTTCACGCTCGCGTCGCTCGGCCTCGCCTCGAGCTACACCGTCGCGACCTCAACCGTTGCGACACTCGTACTGCCGATGCTCGTGCTCGCGGTGCCGATCCTCGACACGACACTGGTCACAATCGTCCGCCTGCTCGACGGACGGCCGATCTCGCAAGGCGGCCACGACCACAGCTCACACCGCCTCGTCTCGCTCGGAGTCTCCGAGACAGGCGCCGTCGTGCTCCTCGCGCTCATCGCGGCCACGCTCGGCGGCACGAGCCTCGCCTACACCGCCTTCGGCAACGGCCGGATCGCTGCGCTCGGGGTGTTGTTCACGTTCGCCCTGCTCGTCCAGTTCGGCAGCTTCCTCGCAGATGTCGATCGTGGTCAGACGGGCCGCCGACCGCTGTACGTCTACACGCGACGCGTCGCGGAAGTCTGCGTCGACGGCGCGCTCGTCGCCGGCGTGTTCCTCGCCGCGTACCTCGTCCGCTTCAACGGCATCGGGACGCCGAACCAACGCCACTACTTCCTGTTGACACTGCCCGTGCTCCTGTTCTGCCGGTACGTCGCCCTCCTGCTGTTCGGTATGTACGCCGGCGTCTGGCGTTACGCGAGCTCACGCGACGCGCTGCGCGCAGGGGTCGCCGTCGTCGTCTCCGAGGTCGCTGCGCTCGGAATCGTCGTGCTGACGCAGGGCCCCCTCGGGGACTTCTCGCGCAGCGTGTTCGTGATCGATGCCGTGTTCTGCTCGGTCGCGCTCGCAAGCTCGCGCTTCGCCGAGCGAGCGATCCTGCGCGGTCTCGAGATCGCACGGCAGCGCGAGCTTCGGCGGGTCCTGATCGTGGGGGCCGGGCGCACGGGACGGAGCCTGTTGCGTGAGCTCCGCGAGACGGCCGGCGAGCGCGTCGTCGGCTTTGTCGACGACGCGCCGTCGCTGCGCGGCCGGCGACTCAACGGCGTGAGAGTCGTGGCGACGACGGCGGGCATCGAGCAAGCCCTGGCGCGCGTGCGTCCCGACGTCGTCCTGGTGACGATCCCGGACGCGCCGCGCGAACGGCTCGACGCGATCGTCAAAGCGTGCGCCCTCCACGACACGACGTGTCGCTTCGTCCAGCGCGACGTGAACGTCGATCCGCGCGTCATTCTCGCGACCGACAAGTCGTGACGAGCACCACCGTCGTCGGCGGCCGGTCGTTGCTCGACCGGCTGCTCAGCGCGTACCCCCTCGTGCTTGCGTATCTGGTGCTCCTGATGCTCTACGCGTGGCAGACGACGAAGCACTTCACGCCTTGGGTCTTCACCGACGAGCTGGAATGGGCGAGCCTCTCGCGCGGTGTCGCTCACCACGGCGTGCCGGAGCTCCGCCTGCACCCGGCATCGTACGGCTCGCTCTACACGTACCTGATCGCACCCGCATGGTGGCTCGGCGCGACCGGGCCGGGCTACGCGGCCGCGAAGTACATCAACGCGGCGGTCATGACCGCGTCGCTCTTCCCGGGCTTTGCGCTCGCGCGACTGTTCGTACCGCGCTGGGCGGCGATAGCGTGCGGCGTCGCGACGGCGGCGATTCCCGCGCTCGCCTACACCGGAATGCTGATCCCGGAATCGCTTGCGTACTTCTGGTCGACGCTCGTGCTCTGGCTCCTCGCACGTGCGCTGGGTGTGCGCTCCCGGAGCAGCGTGGCGCTCGCGGCCGCGAGCCTCCTGATTGCGCCGCTCGTTCGGTACCAGCTCGGCGTGCTCATCGCCGCCGCGCTGATCGCGTGCGCGGTGATGGCGGTAACCGGGTCACGCGGACGGCGGCTGATCCGCGAATGGTCCTGGGGCGAACGCGCCGGCGCGGCGGTGCTGCTGATCGGAGCGCTGATCTGGCTCGGCGCGTTCGTGACGCACCACTCGTACTCCTGGGAGATCGGCACGCACTTCCACCATCGGATGCTCGTCTACGGACTGTGGGCCTTCGGCGCGTTCGCGATCGGCGTCGGGGTCCTCCCGGTCTTCGTCACGTTGACGTGGCTCTTCGGGGCCCGCTTTCGGGTGGCCGACGAGCGAACGCTCGCGGCGATGCTCATCGGCTCGGTCTTCGGCTTCGGGCTCTACACCGCGGTGAAGGCGTCGTACCTCTCGACGAACTTTGCGATTCGCGTCGAGGAGCGGAACCTCGTCTACATCGCGCCGGTCGTGTTCGTCGTCACGGCTCGCTGGCTGCTGATGGGGCGCGCGCGCGTGCTGTCCGTCCTGGTCGCCGCCGCGAGCGTTTGGTATCTCCTCGACACCACGCCGTACCACAACACCGAGCACTTCTACTCGGACGCGCCCGGGCTCTCGATTCTCCAGTGGTTGAACCAAACGTGGTACTTCACAACAACGGATGCGCGCCGGCTCGTGTTCGGGATCCTCGTCGGATCCGCCCTCCTCGCGATCCTTCGTGAAGTGGCCCTTCGTCGCGGCGGTCTCCGGCGCGTCGGCGCGGCCGCGGGCGCGCTTCTGGCCATCCTGGTGGTCGGTTGGAACCTGACGGGAGAGATCGCCGCCGCGAACGCCTCCAACTCGTTCTCTCACACGTACGTCGCCCTCCCGACGCCGCCCGACTGGATCGACCGCACGACGGCACGCGCACGCACGATGTTCATCGGCCAGTCGCTCGGCGGCTCCGCAGCCTTCTGGTCGCTCGAGTTCTGGAACCAGTCGATCGGCGACGTCTGGGCGGTCGACGGGTCGGCGCCGGAGCCCGGCCCGACGACGACACCGAACTACCTTGACCTGAGCGGGGCGGTCGACCCGCAACTGCCGCTCGACTGGATCGTCGCCGCGCCCGGTGTCGACCCCGTCGGCACACCGGTGCAGACGGTGGGCGGCCTTCGCCTCTTCCACGTCAAGCATCCGATCCGCATCGCGGATGCCGAGGGCCTCGTCAGCCCGGACGCCGCCTGGATGTCCACGAACGCGTGGTACTACCGCTTCACGTCGGCCGGCACCAAGCCGGGGTTCGCCGTCATCACACTCTCACGCGCCGCAGCCTGCGGCGCCTACCGACCGTCGCGCATCGCGATCAAGCTGTCGCGTCTGAGGCTGACCAAGCCCCCTGACTCCCAGCCGGTCGCCGGCCGCTTGCTCGCCGTGCGCAAGGTCACGATCCGGTCGAATCCTTGCGACACCCAGGTGGTGCGCATCCCCGCACGCACGCCGTACCGCATCGACGTCAGCGCCGTTGGGACGTTCCAGCCGTCGCAGTACGACCTGCGGCAGCTCAGCGCCCAGATCAGCTTCGGCTTCGAAGCGCCCAAGCCGAAGCGCTAGAGCGCGCGCAAGCGCTCGGGGTGCTTCCGCACAAAGCGCAGGATGCCCCGCCAGTGCCAGAGCGTCCGTCGCGTCAGAAGCCGGTGGTCGGTCACGGCCTGATGCTCGTGCTCGACGACGGCCGCCGGCACGTACCACCGTTCCCACCCTGCCTGCCACGCGCGGTAACAGAGATCGATGTCCTCGCCGTAGAGAAAGAAGCCTTCGTCGAATCCGCCCAGCTCGTCGAGCATCGCGCGCCGCATCATCAGGAAGCCGCCAAGCATCCAATCCGCCTCGACCGCCTCCGTCGGCCGGTCGTCGAGGTTGTAGTGGCGGCGCTGCAGCCTGTAGGGGTCGAACAGCAACCGAAGCGGCGTCCGGCGCACGATCGTGCCGGCAACCGTCGGGAACCTGCGCCGGGACGGCTGTAGCGTGCCGTCGGGGTACACCATCGCGGGCCCCGCGATGCCGGCGGGCTGATGCTCCGTCAAGAACCTGCGCAGCTCGTTGATCGCCCCGGCGCGTGGAATCGCATCCGGGTTCACGCTGCAGACGAACTCGGCCGTCGTCAGGGCTACGCCCAGGTTGACGTTGGCGCCGAACCCTTTCGCGCGTTCGTTCTCGACGACGTGCGCCCCCGCAGGGACGCTTCCGACGCTGCCCGGAACGTTCGCAATCACCACGAGCTCGTCGACCTGCGGCGCGAGCAGCGGCAGCAGGCGCTCGAGGTCCTGCGCATTCCCGTGGGAGACGACCACCGCGGCGACGGTCATGCGAGCGCTTCCCGGTAGACGTCGAGCGTCACGCGCGCAGCCTCGGCCCACGAGAACGCACGTGCGCGCTCGAGCCCGGCGGCGACGAGCCGCGTGCGCTCGGTCTGTGCGCGCAGGACCGCGGCTCCGAGCTCGTCGCGGCCCGCGTAGAGCGCCGCGTCGCCCGCGACCTCGCGCAGCGCCGCATCGCCACTCACGACAACGGGGGTGCCGCTCGCCATCGCCTCGAGCACGGGCAGGCCGAAGCCTTCGTACCGCGACGGGAGGATGAGCACGGAGGCCCGCCGGTACGCCTCGGCGAGCTCCGCCACGCCGAGATAGCCGCGCAGCTCGGCGCCGCGACCCCGCAGCTCACCGGCCAGCTCGGGGTCCTTCTCGGGCCCGACGACGACCAGTCGCAGGCCGGCCGCAGCCGCCGCATCGGCAGCAGCCAGCGGGTCCTTCCTCGACTGGATCGCGCCCACGTACAGGAGGTAGCCACCGCTCCCGCTGTCGGCCCCCGGTGAGAACGCGGGATCGACACCGTTCGGCGTCACCACCACCTTCCCCGGATCAACGCGATACAGCTCGACCAGGTCTCGCTTCGTCCGTTCGGAAACGGTGAGCACGCGTACTGCGCGCCGCACCGACCGCGGCACGAATGTGCGGAACGCGAGCCGGTCCAGACGCCCCATCGCCGACGAGTCTCGCTCGAACGACAAGTCGTGCACCGTCACGATCGCACGCGTGCGATCGAGCGGCGGCAGCACGTGCTGGAAGTGGACGAGCGCCGGACGCAGGCGGCGGAGCGCACGCGGGACGCCGAACGCCATCCGCAGCTCCTGCAGCCGCGCCGGCAGCGCATACGGCTCGATCCCGTCCGGGACGAGGTCCGGCCGGCGCGTCAGCGCGACCAGCCGCAGATCGGTTGCCTGCCGGCCGAGCTCGCGCAACAGGTTCGAGACGTGCGTCTCGTCACCCGTTCGACGGCGGCCGAGCACGTCGGCGTCGATGACGACGAGCGGCAACGTCATGCGATCGCCTTGCGGTAGGAGTCGACGGTGGCGGCGGCGGTCGCCTCCCAGCTGAAGCGGCCCGCTCGCGCAAGGCCGCCCGCGCGCAGCTCGTCGCTGCGGCCGAGCGCGCGCTGGATCCCAGCTGCGATCGACTCGACATCGCGCGGATCGACGAGCTCCGCCGCACCTCCCGCGACCTCTTCCATCGCGCTGCCGGCGCTGGTCACGACCGGCGTGCCGCAGAGCATCGCCTCGAGCACGGGGATGCCAAACCCCTCCCAGAGCGAGGGGTACGCGAGGCACAAAGCCCCGCGCAGCTGCCTCGCGAGCTCTTCGTCGCTCGGACGGCCGAGCCAGCGAACGTGCGGCGCGTCGATCACGACGCCTCCCCAGCCCGCAGCGCCGGCGATCCGCAGCTCGAGGCCGAGGCGGGCGGTCGCCTCGATGAGACGCGGCAGGTTCTTGCGCGGCTCCAGCGTGCCGACGGCGAGGACGTAGTCGCCGTCTGCGCGCGGACCGTCCGGCGACCAGACGTCCGGGGAGGCGGCGTTGTAGGCGACGTCGATGCGCTCCTCCGGTATGCCGGCGAGGTCGCCGACCTCGCGCTTCGTGAACTCCGAAACGGCAAGCACGCGCGTCGCCGACCGCAGCACCGGCAGCAGGAGCGTCCTCGCATACCAGCGCGTCCAGGTCGTGAAGTGCTCCGGGTGACGCACGACCGCAAGGTCGTGCACCGTGACGACGACGGGAACGGAGGCGCGCAGCGGCGCGCGGAACGTCGTGCAGTGGAGGACGTCGACGCGCCGCGCCTGGATCGGGAGGATGAACGGATACCACGCGACGTCGCGTACGGCAGCGGTCAACCTCCCGGATCCGCCCCACGTGAGCTCGTGCACCGTCACGTCGTCACGCCGCTGCAGCCCGCCAAGGACGCCGCGGACATACCTCGCCGTGCCCGCGTTGTCGAGGACGAGCGGCGCGACGTCGAATCCGGCGATCAACGTGCAGCCTCCCATGCGTCGAGCATGACCTCGCCGACGCGGCGCCACGTGAACCGACGGGCGTGTTCGAGCCCGAGGGGCACCAGCTCGTCGCGGCGCTCGACCGCATCGACGAGCGCCGCCGCCCAGGCCGCGTGATCGTCCGGGTCTGCCCGGAGGGCCGCGCCGCCCGCGGCCTCGTCCATGGACTCGTGCGAGGACGCGACAACGGGCACGCCGCTGGCCATGGCCTCGACGATCGGAATGCCGAAGCCTTCGAAGCGCGACGGGTAGGCCACGACGGCCGCACCGCGGTAGAGGCGCGCGAGCTCTTCGTCGCTCTGCCGGCCAAGCAGCACGATTCCCGGCGCGGCGAGCGCCGGCTGGTCGCCCCACCCCTTCCCGCCCACAACGGCGAGCTGGAAGCGCCCGCCGAGGAGCCTGTGCGCCTCGACGAGCACACCGAGGTTCTTCCGCGGCTCGAGCGTGGCCACCGTCAGCACGTACTCGCCACCGAGATCGGCCGGCTCGCCGTCCGGACCGAACTCGGAACCCAGTCCCGGCCGCGCGACGTGCACGCGCGCGGGCTCGAGGCCGAGCGTCGCCAGCACGTCTTGACGGGTGTACTCGGAGTTGACGAAGACGGCGTCGCACGTGTCCGCATCGCGGTACTTGGCCGAGTGCATGGAGTAGGTCCGCGGTGTCACCCACTCGCGGTGGTGGAGCGGCACGAGGTCGTGGATCATCGTCGAGCGCAACCCCGCGCGCTGCGGCGGGAACATCCAGTCCGTGTAGTGCAGAACGTCGACGTGACCGAGAAAGCGCTCCACCGGCGGCCATCCCGCGCGGCTCCAGGCCTGGCGCCAGTAGTGGGCGAACGGCAGCAGCCGCAGCTTCAGCGTGACCGGCATCCCTGCGAGCGCCGGCGGGATCCGCTTCATGCCCTCCGGGCTGGTAGGGGCGAACGCCACGAGCTCGTGGCGCCCGGCGGCGGCTTCGGTGAGTCCCTGCAGCGATCCGCGGATGTAGTTGCCGATCCCGGTCGGTGCGTGCGAGAGCGGGCTGACGTCGAACGCGATCCTCATCGCACCTCGAAGGCCAGAAAGCGGATCCCGAGCCTGCGTAGGTCACCGGCGGCCGCGCCGGGCACACGCGTACGGGCGACACGGAAGCGCACAACACACGAGCCGCGCAGCAGCGGCACCTTCATCTTCACGGTCGCGCTCGGCGCGACGGCGGCCGACGCGACGACCCGCCCGGTTTCGATCGCGACGACATGCTGCGTGCGCCGGAAGAGATGCTCGTCGCTGCCGAGCGTGACAAGGAGTGTGCCGCCGCGGCTGCACTCGAAGCGACGATAGGTGGCGGTTCGGCCGGCCCACGCGTCGGCGTCGATGCCACCGGTCACGTACACGGCACGCAAGGCGCCGTCGACGCGCAGGAGCACGAGCCCCTTCTTGTCGTCGGCTCCGATCTTCCGCCCAGCGACGGAGGCGCCGGAGTCGACGAGGACGTCGCGGACCCGGACGACCTTGCCCGCTGCGAGGAAACGGCCCGTGGCCCGGTTGAGATGGATCGGTGTCTGCGCAAGACCTCCGGGCACCGGACCGTTCAGCGTGTAGACCGGACCGACGTCGCGGTTGAAGAACTCGTTCTCGTTCACCACCAGCCGGTCGACCGCGCCGGTCCAGACGATCGCGACACGGCGTGGGTCGCCCGAGCCGACGACGGCGGTGATCCAGTCGCGATCCGAACGGGTGATCCCCTGGAAGAGGGCGCCGATCGAGGCTCGCTGAGTCCGGCTGTCGACCGGCTGCACCGCGGTGACGTAGAGCGCGAGCACGAGCAGCGGCAGGACGAGCGCAGCCCGCCGCGGCACGACGAAGGCGACCGCGACGAAGACGGCGGCCAGGCCCGCGACGGCCCAGCGGATGTCCTGCGCGGGAACGTTGAACCACTCGGCCATCGACCAGAGCGCGAGCACGCCGAACGTGTCCGAGGTCGCGGACGTGTCGATGAACCGCTCATAGGGGATCGCGGCCGCGAGCGCCACGACCGCCACCCCGCCGACGGCGAACGGAACGCGCGGCCGCGGCAGTCCGCGCTCGATCCACAGCATCAGGCACGTGAAGAGGAGCGGCGCGAGGTAGAAGAGGTTCCGCTCCTCGATCCGCAGCACGCTCGGTTGAGATGCGAACGCCGCGACCTCGACGCCGAACCACGCGAGCAGCGACAACGTCGCCGCGACCACGGCGCGCTCCGGAGCGAAGAGGGCAGGACCGCGCGCGCACAAGAGGATCAATGCGAGCAGCGGGACGACGCCGACGTAGAAGTCGAGCTCTGCCATGTGCCACAGCAGCCACCGCAGGACGGTGCCGACGTCGTAGGACTGGCGCGTGGCCGCCGCATACGCGCCGAGCAGCGACGAGATGCTCCGGCCGCGCACGACCTCGGCGAGCAGGAAGAGCGCAGATACGCCGCCGACCAGCGTGTAGAGCAACCGGCGCGAGGAGATCTCTCGACGCCGCCGTGCGAACGCAGCGGAGACGAGCGGCGCGGTCAGCGCCGCGGGCAAGATCGCCACCGCCTGCGCGCGTGTCTCGTACGCGAGTGCGAGCGCGATCAAGAAGAGGATCACCGGCATGAACGTTGGCCGCTCGAGCGCGATGACGAGCGCCAGCGCGGCGAGCAGAAAGATGGGATAGAACGCGTTCTCGGTCATCACCGTCCCGGCGTAGAGCGTCGACGGGATCGCCACCGTGAGCACGGCGACGGCGAGGGCGCTCCACATCGAGACCACGCGCCGCGCGAGCAGGTATGCGGGCACGGCTGCGAGCGACATCAGCAGCGAGTTGATCCCCTTGAGTGCGCTGTAGGCGGTCGGGATCGAGCGGAAAAGCGCGTAGGCCGGGCTGATCAGCACCGGGTAGACGACGCCGTAGCCGCCAGTCGGCACGTCGCGGACCGCAAAGTGCCCGGTCGCGGCGAAGGACTTCGCGAGCTCCGAGTAGACGATCTCATCGATCATGATCCACGGCGCGACCATGTGACGTGCGAAGGCGAAACGCACACCCGTGGAGACTGCGACGAGCGCCCCGAGCCATGCCCACGCCGGCACGGCGCGGGCTCCGTTACGCACCGATGCCGACCTCGCGCAGTCGCGCGGCCAGAAGCGATGTGTCGGTGATCCCGACCTCGGCCGCAGCCTCCGCGACGCGATAGAGGATCGCCGCATCGACCGCGTCGCCACCGGCTGCCGCCTCGAGCGCGGCGACGTATGCGTCGGCGACCTTCGGCAGCGCGTGCTCACGCTGGACGTAGGCGCGAGCAGCGGCGCCGAACGCGGCGCCGTGATCGGCGGCCACGCCGAGCGCCGCCTCGAGCACCGCCACTTCGACCTCGTCGACGGGGACCTTCAGCACCGCATCGTCCGGCAGCTCGCTGAACCAGCCGACATCGGACACGATCAGCGGCTTCCCGAGTGAGAGCGCGCGCACGACCGATCCCGACGTCTCGCCCATCGTCGGGTAGCGCAGGTTGACGAGCACGTCGCACGCCGCCATCAGCGACCACATGCGCTCCTCCGGCGCGTAGTCCAGACGCTCGACGCCGTCGGTCAGACCGAGCCGCTCGAGGCGGCGCTGGACGTCGAAGCGCTCGCCCGCCGCGCCGACGAGCAGCAGCCGCGCGCCGGGACGCTCACGGCGAAACGCCGCGAATGCCTCGAGCAGCTCCGGGATCCGCTTGTTCATGTTCAGGAAGCCGAAGCAGCCGATCAGCGGATCGCCGCTCACGTCGGTCGCGGGCTCGACGGCGTGCATCGGCCACGCGGGATGTGGGATCCGCCACAGAGGCCCGGCGTAGCCCGCCTCGCGCGCGCGCCCCGCAACGTAATTCGAGTGGACGATCAGGCCTTCCGCCTTGTCGAGCACCACTCCCGAGAGCGGGAAGCGCTCGGGCTGCGTCTCCCAGAGCAGCGGGAGCAGGTTGTCGAGCACTCCGAGGCCGAGCAGCCGGCCCGCGACGCCGAGCTCGCGCTCCATCGCGTCGAGGTAGGCGCGGCCCTTGCCGCGGCCGATCGTCGTCCCCGCGATCAGGTGGTGCAGCACGTATTCGTGGAGCACGACGACGCCGGGACGTTCGTGCAGCGCATCGAGGATCCAACCGTGAGCGTCCGGATCGTTGCCGAGGTGATAGAGCGCGACGTCCGCCTGCGGTGCGCGCTTGCCCCGCTCCGCGACGACGATGTCGATGCGCTCGCGCAGCGCGGGCAGGAGCAGCGTCGAGTAGTCGGCGATCCCCGAGCGCGACGGCGGCAGCGGCGAGTAGTAGGCAGCGCGCATTACGCGAGCAGTGCGTCGACGCACGCGTCCCAGGTCACGCGCTCCGCGATCGCCTTGCCGGCGCTGCCCCACGCCTTCGCTTCATCCGCATGCTCGCCGAGATAGATCGCAGCACGCGCGATCTCCGCTGCGTCGGGCGCAACGACGAAGCCCGTCTCACGATCGTGGACGACCTCGAGCGGGCCGCCCGCATCGGCGGTCGTGAGGACCGGTTTGCCGGAGAGGAACGCCTCGTACGGGACCATCCCGAAGTCCTCGTCGATGGGGGCGTAGTACACGGCGAGCGATCGGGAATAGAGATCGGCGAGACGCTCGTCGTCCACGCGCCCGACGAACTCGACCTGGCCGTTGAGCCCGGACGCAAGCGACTGGAGGCGCGCGCGGTCCGGTCCTTCGCCCGTGATCACGATCCGCAGCGACGGCTCGCGCTTCGCCGCTTCGATCAGCAGGTCGATCCGCTTGGCGCGGTCGAGCCTGTTCACCGAGAGGACGAAGCCCTCCGACTCGGCCGTGCGGTACGGGAGCGACTGCGGCGGGTGCGGGAGGATCTCTGCGTCGATGCCGTTGAAGCGCTGCAACCGGTCGGCGACGTTGCGCGACGTCGCAAAGACCTTGCGCGCCTCGCCGAGCACAACCGCGTCGAGCCGTTCGATCGCGGCGCGCGTTGCGCGGTCTTCAGGTGACTCGGAGAACTGACCGAGCTCGGTGCGGTCGTAGTCGTAGGCCTGCCGGAACTGGTGGAGCACCCACGCGACCTTGTTCGGATGGCGCACGGCGTACGCCGGGAACTTCGTCGCGATCACGCGGTCGATCGGGCGGCCGTCCGACTCGGTCAGATCGACGAGCCGCCAGAGGAAGGCCTGGTCAAGGACGCGCGTCCCGGGGTACCACTTGAAGGGCACCGTCACGAGCTCGGCCTCGTGTTCGCGCTCGCGGAGCGCGGCGACGAGCTCTTCCGCCATCAGCTCCGCGCCGCCGCGCACGAACGGCACCTGCGGCGCGCAGACCGCGACCCTCACGTTCCTGGCTCGTCGCTGGCGGTGCGCGGCCGGAGGGGACAGTGCTCTGCACGGCCCCGGAAGGCCGCGTGCCGCCAGCGGCGAGAGCCGTTCGCGGAGCCCGGCTTGCCCGGGCGGGAGCGAACGGCGGCCAGGGGCGTGAGGATCCTCATCGGGTCTCGAGTCGCTTAATGCGCTCGTCGAGGTCGTCGATCAGCTTCAGCACCGCGTCGTTGAACGCGCGCTGGTCGGCGAACGCGGGCTCGACGTACCAGCGCATGAAGCGGCGGAGGAATGCCTTCAGCGGGCCGCCCTTGCCGACGATCGGGCGTTCGGCCGAGATCGGCCAGAGGCGCTCCGCCTGGTCGCGCACCGAGAGGCGCACCTGCGCGGGTGTCACATCCGAGCCGCGTGGCCCTGCGGCCCGGATCTCTTCCTTCAGCCGCGCAAAGAGGGCGGCGACGTCTGTCGTCTCCTCAGGCACTGCCAGGAGTGTAAAGACCGCGGGTTACGGCTCTGTAAGCGGCGCGGCGGCACGGGCGACCGCGCGGGAGCTGCCGAGCACCGCCGCACCGGCGCAGGCGACGGCCAGGGCGGCTCCGAACGACAGCGCATGGTCTGGGCTCGTGTGGGTCAGGAGCGGCAGCAGCGCCGCCGGCAGGACCATCTCGATGCCGAAGACGACCGGGATCGACCGCGTGGCCGGCCAGGTCTGGAGCGCGGTCATCTCGGCCAGCAGCGACGACCAGCTGGCCGCGGCGACCCCCGCGCCCCAAGCCAGCGCGACGAGCCAGTGCCGGTCGGCGATCGCCTCGTCGATCAACGCGGTCGCGAGCCCGACCGCGGCCCAGCCGAAGCCGGCCGAGATGCTCGTCGCGAGCCCGCCCGCGCGCCCGAGCGCGCGGAGCCCATAGGGGGCCGCCACGGCGATCGCCAGCGCCACGCCAGCTGCAACCTCGCCCACGCGCGTGAAGCCGGGCGTGTGCGCGGGCGCGGCCCAGCCGATGGCGGCGATCGCGGCCGCGATCATCACGGCGCCTGCGATCTCACGGAGACCGACCTGCTCGTGGAGCAGCCGCACCCCGAGCACGAGCAGCACGATCAGGCCGAGCCCGAGCGCCGGCTGCACGATCGCGACGGACGCGAGGGCGAGGGCGATCGCCTGCAGCGGCCACGCGACCACACCTGCCGCGGTTCCGGCGAGCCAGAGCGGCCGGCGCACCAGCTTCTTCAGGAGCGACAACCGCAGCGAGTCGCTCGCCGGTTCCCGGCGCGCCTCGAGTGCTTGCAGGCTCGTCGAGAGCGCATAGAGCGACGACGTCGCGCCCGCAAGGAGGATCGCGATGAGGATGTTCACAGGGGGAGACTACGATCGCGCGATGATCGGCATCTCGCTCCTCACTCTCGTGCCCGGCGAGCTCGGCGGCAGCGAGACGTACGTGCGCGAGCTGCTGCGCGGGCTCGGGCGTGTCGGCGAGCTGGAGTACAAGGTGCTGCTCCCACCCGCCGCGCCGACGGCGTCCGAAGGGCTGCCGGCGGAGATCGCGACCGAATACCGCCTCGCGCACACGACCCCGCAACGTCTGGCGGCGATGACGCTCGCTGCCGCGCGTCCCGGCGCGCTGCGCGCGCACCTACGAGACGCGAGCGTCGTCCATTACCCACTCACTGTGGGAGTTCCAACTGTCGAGCAACCCACGGTGGTGACGCTGCACGACCTGCAGCACCTCGACCTTCCCAACCTGTTCGGACGCGGGGAGCGCGCGTTTCGCGCCGCCGCCTGGCATCGCGGCCTTCGCCGCGCCGACCGTGTCGTCGCGGTCAGCGGCTTCGTGCGGGATCGCGCGGTGGCACGTCTCGGCCTCGACCCGTCGCGGATCCGCGTCGTCCACCACGGTGTCGATCACGACCGGTTCAATCCCACCGGCGCGACGCGCGAGGAGTTCCTGCTGTATCCGGCTCGACGGTGGCCGCACAAGAACCACGAGCGGCTCCTCGAAGCGTTCGCAATGCTGCGCCGCGACCGTCCGCGGCTCCGGCTCGTGCTCACAGGAGGCGGCCATCCGTCCCGTGCTCCCGAGGGCGTCGAGGTGCGCGGCAACGTCTCGATGGAGGAGCTCGTCGATCTCTATCGCCGCGCGGCGGCGCTCGTCTTTCCGTCGCTGTACGAGGGATTCGGGCAGCCACCACTCGAGGCGATGGCGTGTGGCTGCCCGGTGGCGTGCTCGGACGCAGCCTCGCTCCCCGAAATCGTGGGCGAGGCGGCGAGGCTCTTCGATCCGCTCGACCCGACGGCGATCGCGGCGGCCGTCGACGATGTGCTCGACGCGCCGGCGGACTGGAGTGCCCGCGGGCTCGCACGCGCCGCTCGGTTCTCGTGGGACGCGACCGCGCGCGGCCACGACGCGGTCTATCGCGAGCTCAGCACGCGCTCGTAGGCAGCCGCGTAGCGCTCGGCGGCGGCCTCGGTCGAGTACGCCCGCACGAGCGCGTCCGGACGCTCGCGCCGCGGCGGTGCGGCGAGGACCTCGTCCAACGCACCGGCGAGCGCGTGCCAGTCGCCCGGTGGAAAGAGCGTGCCCGTTCCGCGCAGCACCTCGGGGATCGCGCCCGACGCCGACGCCACGATCGGCAGGCCGGCCGCCGCCGCCTCGGCAAGCACCATTCCGAACTGCTCCTCCCACCACATCGTCGGAAGGCTTGCCAGCACGAAGCACGAGGCGCCGGCGAAGACCGCGGGCATCTCCTCGTATGGGACGGACGTCCGCCACTCGACCGCGCCCTCCAGCCCGAGGTCCCGCGCGTGCGCCCGCAGACGTTCCTCCTCCGGCCCCGCGCCGACGATCACCGCGGACACGTCGCGGCCGTCCCGCCGTAACGAGGCGAGTGCGCGCAGCAGGTCCTGATGGCCCTTCTCCCAGACGAGGCGGCCGACCGAGAGGACACGATGCGCGCCGGGCGCGGGTGTCGTCGTAAACCGAGACGTGTCGATGCCCGGCGCCGCGACGTCGATCCGGTCCGCCGCGGCCCCTTCGAGCAGGAGGGCGCGGCGCGCGCGCTCGGTGGCGGCGAGGAACAGGTCGGCGCGCGGAAGCGTTTCGCGCCGCTGGCGCCGCCCGCGGAACCGCCGGTAGGCGTCCCCGAACGGGATCGTCTCCCAGACGGTAAGCACCAGGCGAAACCCGAGTTGCTCCTTGAGCAGGGCGGGCCCGTGGCTGTACGGCACGCCGATCTCCGCGGCATGGACGACATCGGCTCCGCGCAGCGCCCCGGCGAGACCGAGGTAACGGTCGCCGAGGACGAGCGCGCCGAGGTCACCTGCACGGCCGCGCGGGAGCCGGTCGCGAAGGGCGCCGACGTGCTCAACGGGAAGCTCGAGCGTGCCGAGGTCGAACGCGTTCGAGCCGGTCGTCAGCACGCGGACGTCGTAGCGGTCGGTCAAGAGCTCCCAGGCCCGAAGGTCCCACGGGTTCGCGGAGTGCCCGCGCAGCAACACGATCCGCGGCCGCGTCATCGCTTGCGCAGGGCGTGCATCAGCTCGAACGGAACCGCCCGCAACACCACAGCAGCACCGCCGAAGAGGGCGAGCGCCAGCACGAGGTCGACCTCCCAAGGCAGCGGGAGCGCGAGCGCGGCGAACGCCGGCAGTGCCGCCACGATCACCCGCGGCGCCAGGCCCGCGCTCGGCGCAACGGCCGGCGCGGTCCGACGCAGGAAGACGTACACGAGGACGGCGAGGCAGCTCTCGGAGACCACGGCGGCGACCGCCGCACCCTTCGCGCCCCAGAGCGGGATGAAGATGCCTCCGAGTGCGAGCACGATCGCGAGCGCGCCGGCGTTCGCCCAGGCGAGAGCGGCCTGCCGACGGAGTGACAGCAGCCCGAGCTGCCACACCTGACCGACGAAGACCGCGATGAGTGCGAACGACTGGATCCGCAGCACGGGCACCGCGCCCTTGTACTGGTCTCCGCCGAGCAAGGGGATGAGCGTCGGCGCGAGCGCGAAGATGACGAGCACGAAGACGACGGATGCGGCCAACGAGACCTCGGTCATCTTCTGCAGGCCGAACGCCAGGCGCGAATCGTCGTCACGGCCGGCGACGGAGAGCAGCGGCAGGGCCGTCGACAGGACAAGCAGCGGCAACGAGAAGAGGACGGCGAAGACCTGGAACGAGGTTGCGAAGTAGCCGGTCGCGATCTGCGACGCGAGGAGCGAGGTCATGATCATCAGCACGCGGAAGTAGACGACGTTCATCGTCAACGCGACGGCAAGTGGCAGAGCTTGTCGCAGCAACGTCATGACGACGGCACGGTCGACGCCGGGAACGAGCCCGCGCCTTAGCGGTACGACGAACGGCGTCAGCAAGATCACCACTGCGCCGACGGGAATCTGCGCGCCGAAGAACGGCAGCAGCGATGAGCCCGCAGCGACCAGCACGACCACGGCGACGAACGTCAGCGCCGCCTTGAGCACCTCGAACGCGGTGACCGCTCCGAGCCGAAGCTCGACGGAAAGCGGCATCATCATCGTGGCCTGCGTGTTGATCAGCAGGACCCCGAGACCGCCCAGAAGCGTTCCCCAGAACATCGTCCGGTCGTAGGCGACGAACGCAAAGACCGCCGCGGCCGCGATCCCGATCGGCGTGATCGCGAGACGGAGCGAGACGAGATTGCGCATGAGCCGCGCCCGCTGATCGGCGTGGGCGAGCGCCAGCTCGCGCGCGCCGACGGCCGTCAGGCCCGCGTCGCTGATGCCGCTGACGACCCCAAGCAGCGCGGCGACCGTCGCATAGCGCCCGAAGTCGTTGCGGCCGAGATGCCGTAGGAGAAACACCGACGTACCCGCCGCCAGCAGCGTCCCGACGCCGTAGCCGAGGCCACGCACGAGGCCCCCGCGGACGACGCGGCCGCCCGCCTCCGGCGTCGAGAGCAAATCCGGACTCGTCCCCGAGGCAGCCACCGGTCGCTCTATCGTGCCCGAGATGCGTGCCACCGTGGTCATCCCGACGCTGAACGCTCGCAGCCTGCTGGCCGAAGCCCTCGAGCATCTCGAGGCGCAGACCGTCCAGCACGACGTCATCGTGGTCGACAACGCCTCAACAGACGGCACCTCGGAACTGCTCGCAGAGCGCTTCCCGCGCGTGCGCGTGATCCGGATCGAGGAGAACCTCGGCTTCGGTCGCGCAGTCAACCGCGGCGTCGCGGTCGCCGAGACCGACACGATTGTCCTGATCAACAACGACGTGCTGTGCGAGCCGGACTTCCTCGAGCGCCTGCTCGAACCACTCGCCGACGAGACCGTCTCGATGGTCGCCGGCATCCTGCTCCAGCACGACCGTCCAGGGCTCGTCGACTCCGCCGGCATCGAGCTGGACACCACCCTTCGCTCCTGGGACTCGCTCTGGAACCGACCGGTCGCCGAGCTGGCGGGTGCGCCGGAGCCGGTCGGACCGTGCGGCGGCGCGGCCGCGTTCCGCAGCGAGGCGTTCAGAGAAGTCGGTGGCTTCGACGAGAGCTTCTTCGCCTACTGGGAAGACGTCGACCTGGCCCTGCGGCTGCGTCTCGCCGGACACACGTGCGTGCGTGCACACCGAGCACGCGCGTTGCACAAGCACGGCCAGACGCTCGGCGCGGCCTCACCCGCCCAGCGCCGGCTCGAAGCGTTCGGTCGCGCCTACGTGCTCTCGCGGTACCGCGTCGCGCGGGCGGGTGTCGCGACCCGCCTGAAGATCACCGCGCTCGACTGGCCGGTGCTGCTCGTCCACCTCCTCGTGCGCCGTGAGGCAGCGCCGCTCCGCGAGCGCTGGCGCGGCACTCGCACCGGCCTCGCACGGCCGCCCCTCCGCGCGCCGTTCGAGCTCGCGACCGTGTCCTTTGCCGAGGCGCTGCGCCGCCAGCTCGGCCTGCTCCGCCTGCGGGCGACGGGCTCGCTGCCGACGCACTTCGATCAGAGCACGCCGTGAGCCTGAAGACTTACGCGCGGCGCGCGAGCGCGGCCCACTGGTAGACGAGAAACTCGGCGCTGCGACCTCCCGTGAGTCGCTCCGCCAGCCGGCCGAGCGGGGTCAGCGGGGCGTGCAGCGTCTGCTCGACGCGCCAGCCGCTCGATTCGAGAAGGTCGACCAGATCGCGCCGCGTCACCCAGCGAAGATGCGTCCGGTCGCGATGGCCCCAGTCGGTGTAACCGAACGTCCCGTGCACGACGAGATCCCGGAGCAGCGACCAGTGCCGCGCGTTCGGCATCGACACGTGCAGCAGCGCCCCGTCCGAGGCGATGTCGCGCAACTGCCGCAGCAGCCTGTCGGGCTCGGGGAGATGCTCGAGCAGGTCGTACGCCAGGATCGTGTCAAACGGTCCGTCGGCCTTGCTGATCAGCTCCTCGACGCGGCCCACCAGCACCTGGTCGTACACCTCGCGCGCGACGGCCGCCGCTTCTTCCTCCAGCTCGATCCCGGCGAGGAATTCGGCACGGTCGCGTAGCGCCCGCCCGACACCCCCGGCCCCACAGCCGACGTCGAGCAGCGTGCCGAGGCGCTCCGGCAGCTGTGCGACGAGCTCGGGGCGCTCCTGCTCGAAATACGAGCGCGGCTTCGGCAGGCTCGCTGACGAATCGCTCATACCTAACCAGTACCCTTTCCGCCCATATGACGGGATCAGAGCAGACCTGGGACGAGCGCGGCGCGGCGGACCTTCGCCGCGACTTCGAAGACGCCTACCGCGACCGCACGTGCCTCGTGACCGGCGCCGACGGATTCATGGGCAGCCACCTCACAGAGGCACTCGTCCACCTGGGCGCACATGTCGTTGGCTTCGTGCGCGCCACCTCGTCCGGCGCGCTCAACAACATCGGCCATCTCCGCCGGGACGTCGACGTCGTCTTCGCCGACCTGACGGACAAGACCTCCATCGATCACTGCGTCCGCGACCACCTGGTGGCGGCGCCGGACCGTCCTTACGTCTTCCACCTCGGCGCGCAGGCCCACGTCGGCGAGTCGTGGCACCGGCCCTACGAGACCGTGATGGCCAACACCGTCGGCACGCTCAACTTGCTGCAGTCGATCGTCGACCACGACGTCGAGCTGGAGAAGTTCGACACCGCTGGCACGTCGGAGGAGTACGGCAACGTCCGGGAGTCCTCGCGACACCACCACGACTTCGACGAAAGCGGCAGCCTCATCTTGCACGAGCGGTCGCCGATCAATCCGAAGTCGATCTACGCGACGGCGAAGGTCGCCGCGGACTTCCTGACAATGAACTACCACGACGCGTACGGCGTGCCCGGCATCGTCACGCGCATGTTCAACAACTACGGCCCGCGCCAGAACCCGCGCTACGTGACCGGGACGATCATCACGCAGGCGCTGTCCCGGCCCGAGGTCGAGCTGGGTGCGCTCGATCCGCTGCGCGACTTCTGCTTCTGCTCCGACGGTGTGCGCGGACATCTGACGGTCGCCGCGCGAGGCATTCCCGGTGATGTCTACGTCTACGGGCAGGGCGAGAACGTCTCGATGCGCGACTGGTCGGACATGATTCTCCGGATCGGCCACGAGAACGGCTTCTGGACAGACGATCGGCACGTCGTCACGAACGAGGGCCGGTTTCGGCCCGGTGTCACCGACGTGATGGCGTTGCGCGTCGGCTACGAGAAGCTGCAGCGCGAGACGGGCTGGGAGCCGAAGGTCTCGTGGGAGGAGGGCATCCTCAGCACGATCCGCTGGTACGCAGAGAACCGCGAGCGCTGGGTCGGCCGCGTCGACTGGATGTCGCCGGCGCGCAGCACGAGCGCGTGAGCCGCGTCCTCGTCACCGGCGGCACCGGCTTCCTCGGCTCGCACCTCGTCGAACGGCTCGCGGCCGACGGACACGACGCCGTTGCCCCGCGCTCGAGCGACTACGACCTGCGGCACGAGGAAGGCGCAAAGCGGATGTTCGACGACGTCGCGCCGGAGCTCGTCTACCACCTCGCCGCAATCGCAGGCGGCATCGGGGCGAACCGCGCCGAGCCGGGAAGGTTCTGGTACGAGAACCTCCTGATGGGCGCGTACGTGCTCGAGCAGAGCCGCCTGCACAAGGTGCACAAGCTCGTGATGCTCGGGACGATCTGCGAATACCCGAAGCACACGCCCGTGCCGTTCCACGAGGACGACCTGTGGAAGGGCTACCCCGAGGAGACGAACGCGCCGTACGGGATCGCCAAGAAGGCGCATCTCGTCGGCGGCCAGGCGTACCGCGAGCAGTACGGGCTCGACGTCGTCCACCTGCTGCCCGTCAACCTGTACGGGCCACGGGACAACTTCGACCTGGAGACGTCGCATGTCATCCCGGCGCTGATCCGGAAGATGACGTCGGGCGAGCAAAGGATCGTCCTCTGGGGCGACGGGTCGCCGACGCGGGAGTTCCTCTACGTCGAGGATGCGGCCGAGGGCATCGCTCGCGCCGGCGCCGCCTATAGCGGCCTCGAGCCGGTGAACCTCGGGTCGGGCCAGGAGATCTCGATCCGCGAGCTCGCCGAGCTCGTGGCCGAGCTGACGGGCTTCGAGGGCGAGATCGAATGGGACAGCTCGAAGCCGAACGGCCAGCCACGGCGGCAGCTCGACGTGAGCCGCGCGCGCGAAAGCTTCGGTTTCGAAGCGAGCACACCGCTCCGCGAGGGGCTCGAGCGGACGATCGCGTGGTATCGCGAGCGCGCGCTGTCGGCGGCCTGATGGCGCCGGCGCCGGCGCTGACCGGTGCCGCTGCGGCGGTCCAGGCGCTGCTCGCGCTCGTCGTCGGTGTTCGCTATGGCAACAGCGGCGCCGCGTCGATCGTGGCCGCGCTCGTGCTCGGGCCGCTCGCCGTCCTCGGCACCGCCCGGATCGCTGCACGGATCGCCGGGACCACCCTCGCGGCCGGAGCCGCCTGGACGTTCGTGCTGCTGCCGCTCGTGTCGACGGGCTCCTTTCAGAGCGGGTATCGACACACCTGGCTCCACGAGGTCCTGCCGCAACTCGTAGGCGCGCGCGCGACTTGGTGGTACGCGCTCGGTGCGGCGCTCGCGATCGGCGTCTCATTCGTTCCGGCGCGAGCCGCGGCACTCGCCGGCGCCACCGCGGCGCTGACGGCACTCTTCGTCTATGGCACAGGCGCGCTCGGGGGCGTTGAGATCGGCATCCACGAGACCGGCTGGAGCGTCTCGCTCACCGAATGGCTTCCGATCGCAGGTGCGATCGGCGTCGCCCGGCGCGCACCGCTGCTGGCCGTTGCGCTCGGTGGCTGGCTTGTCTTCTTCGCGCTTCGCGCCGCCGAGCAAGGTTACGAGGGCGGCGCGTTCTGGGCCTCGCTCGCTCCGGCGCTGCCGGCCGCCGCGCTGCTCGTCAGCTCACTTGCTCTGCTCGTACCGCGCCTGCGTCCGGCTGCCGCGCCGCAGCAGGCTCCGACCGCTCGCTGAGCTCGAGCTCGAGCAGCGCCAAGCGCTGCGCCAAGACGACGTTCTGGTCGGCGAGCTTCGAGATGACCGTCGAGTAGTGCAGCAAGACGGCGAGCACGAAGAGCAGCGCGACGGCAAAGAGCACGGCCGGCGGGTAGGTCTCGACGCCGAGCCAGCCGGCGATCGTGTTCAAACCTCCTCGCCAGAGCGAAAGGGCGAGCAGAACAAGGCCCGTCAACAACCAGAGCAACGCGTACCGCTCGCGGAGGCGCCGCGAGCGAATCAGCTCGAACACGACGAGCAGCAGGAGCAAGGAGGCCGCAGCCGCGACGAGCGAGATCGTCAGCGGTGTCTGCCCGGCGACGATCACTGCTCCTCCAAGGGCGTCGCCTTTCGCCTCAGGGCGCCGATCAGGATCGCGAGCATCACTTTCGCCATGTAGTAGACCGTATGTGCGCCCCGGATCGAAGATCGGCCGGCGGCACGCTCGCGCATCCGCACCGGCAACTCGACGAGGCGGAGCCGGTGCTTGTGCACCATCACCGCCGCCTCCACCTCCGGGTAGTCGTGCGGGTAATCCTGCGCGAAGAGCGTGATCGCCTTTCGGTTCAGCACCTGGAACCCGCTCGTCGAGTCGGTGACACGTTGCCCCGTGAGGAGCGAGACGGTCCGCGCGAGGAGGCGGATGCCGACACGGCGTGCTGCGGAGGATCTGTACCCGTCGCCGCCCGCGAAGCGCGAGCCGACGCAGATATCCGCGCGTCCGGTCAAGACGACGTCGAGCAGCGGGCCGAGCTCGGCCGGATCGTGCTGGCCGTCCCCGTCGACCCGGACGACGATGTCGTATCCCTTGGCGGAGGCGTAACGGAAGCCCGCCTGGACCGCGCCGCCGATCCCGAGGTTGAACGGAAGGCGAACGACCCGCGCTCCGTGCTGTTGAGCGAGCTCGCGGGTGCTGTCGTGCGAGGCGTCGTCGACGACGAGCACGTCGAAGGTCGGGTCGAACGCCAGCACCTCGTCCACCACCTTGCCGATCGCAGCTTGCTCGTTGAACGCCGGAATGATCGCGATCGCCCTCACGCCGGCACCGCGGTCCCAACGAGCGAGAGCAGCTGGCGTGCGCGATGGCGGTACGTGTGCTCGTCGAGGACGCGTTCGCGTGCGCGATGTCCCATTGCCTCGGCCTGTCCGGGATCGGCAAGCAGCTCGCGATACGTCGCGACGGCCTCCGCGGCATCGTTGACGACGACCAGCTCGGAGCCCGGCTCGAACCAGCGGTCGATCCCGTCATACGGGTTCGAGACGATCGCAGCTCCTGCAGCCGCAAGCTCGAACGGGCGGCACGACGACGATGCATACACCGACGCATGCGAGCGTCGAGTGATGCAGAGGTTGATACGCGCTTCGGAGATCGTCCGCGAAAACACATTGAAGGGAATGTCACCGATCATCCGCGCGGTGCCCGTGTCGCCTCGAAAGTCGCGTCCGCCGAGCGCGAAGTCGACATCCGGCAGCTGACGCGACGGTTCGCCGACCATCGCTTCCATCCAGTCGCGGCGGAACTTGTCGCCGTAGCCGTAGAAGAGAACGTCCATTGCCTTGTCGATCTGCTGCGGCGCGAAGAACTCGGGATCGGCGCCCCAGAAGACGGCCTCGGCTCTGCGCGCGCCCAGCTCGCGGAGCCGTTCGAGACCGCCCTCGGAGTTCGAGATGAGCAGGTCGTACTCCGACGGATCGGCGTCGTGGTACCAGTTGAACCCGGTGTCCATGCCGCCGAACTCCGGCAGGCTCATCGGGACGTCGCCGTCGTAGAAGACGACCGGGATGCCGAACCGCTCGCGCAGCGCGGTCGGAATGCCGCGCAGATGCGCCATCGGCACGGTGAAGACGACGACGGCATCCGGCCGCTCCCGTTCGACGAGCGCGAAGAGGTGCTTGCGCCAGCGCGGCGTCACCCAGCGCCGGATCGCCTCACGCGTCATCCGGTCGCCGAACGAATCCTCGGGGCTCTCCTCGGCGCGGCGAAGGTACGAGTCGCCCTTCACCCGAGCGACGAGGTCGCGCGCGCGCGCGAAAGACTCGCCCTCGGCATACGTCGGGTTCGGAGCAGTCCGCCACCACGGCGACTCGATCGGCCGGCCGCGGTAGGGGGTGACGACGAGGTCGACGCCCTCCTCGCACAGTCCCTTCCAGAGCTGCCACCAGGCCGGCGTGCACCCGTAGCGGAAGTCGAGGTCGATCGCGGACGCGACGGCGAGAATCTTCGGCGCACGCATCGACAACAGTGTCGCAGAGCGGGGTTACGGCGCCGTAAAGGCGCCGGTACGCGCCCTAGTACGCGCCCTTGCGGGCGACGACGGCGATCGGGGTCTTGACGATCAGCGTGATGTCGAGCCAGATCGACCAGTTCTCGAGGTAGTAGAAGTCGAGGCGGACGAGGTCGTCGAAGCTGAGATCGGACCGGCCCGCGATCTGCCAGAGCCCCGTCATGCCCGGCAGCACATTGGAGCGGCGCCGGTGCCAAGGCTCGAGGCGCTCGTGGTCGCGGATCGGCAAGGGTCGCGGGCCTACGAGCGACATCTCCCCGCGCAGCACGTTGATCACGTTCGGCACCTCGTCGAGCGAGAAGCGCCGCAGGAAGCGGCCGAAGGGCGTGACCCGCGGGTCGTCCCGGATCTTGAACAACGCGCCCGAGGCTTCGTTGGCGGTCTCGAGCGCAGGCTGCTGCTCGGCCGCGCCGGCAACCATCGTCCGGAACTTCAGCATCCGAAACTCGCGCTCGCCGAGACCGATCCGGTCGTCGGCGTAGAAGACCGGCCCACGCGAGGTGACCTTGACGAGCAGCGCGAGCACGAGCCAGAGCGGCAAGCCGACCACCACGATGAACACGCCGACCGCCAGGTCGAACAGGCGCTTCACGACCCACTGCGTTCCCGCGAAGATCGGTGGGCGCAGTTCGAAGAGTGGTACCGCCTGCCCGGGAACGTACTCGCCGCGCTCGACGAGCAGCTCGGTCGTTCTCGGCGCGATGCGCACGCGGACACCGCGCCGGTGCGCCGCTTCGACGATCTCGAGCAGTCGCGGCTCCGGCAACCCCGCATCTGCAACGAGGAGCTCGTGCAGAACAGCGCTGCCCAGGAGCTCCTCCACCTCCGGCCCGGGGGTCACCTCGGCGATGAACTCGTAGTCGATGCCACCCCGGCTCGAGCCGAGTGTCTCGCGCAGGTGCGACGTCCGCTCCGGTTCCCCGACGATCGCCGCCTTGCGGGTGACACCGGTCGCGCGCAGGAGCACGCCGGTGAAGAGCTCGTAGCTCGCCCGCGAGAGCGCGATCAACGCCGCGACGAAGGTCGCACCGACGACGTAGAGGCCGAACGTCGTGAAGTGCTGGCCGGTGCCGATCGCGAACACGAGCGACAACGCGGCGACGAGGAAGACACTCGGGACGACGCGACCTGCGCCCTCTCGCCCTTCTCGAGGTGCGTAGAGCCGTCCCTGCCAGAAGACGAGCAGCAGAAGCAGAATGAGGAACGGCAGCCAGTCCCGCTCTTGATCCCACAGCAGTCCCCACAGGATCGGATGAGGGTCGAAGACGAACGCCCGCAGGGCGAGAGCGGCGTAGAGGCCGACCACGAGGCCGACGAGGTCGACAACGACCAGCGCCGAGACGCTGGCCAGCCGGCGCAAGATCGTCCTCCAGGACGCAGCGGACAAGAAGTACGGCCGCCCAAAGCGAACGTCTTCAAAAGGGGCGGCGGGCTTACCCGGCCGCCCGTGCAGACCCGGCAGTCCCACGCGGCGATCGTACCTCCCGGATCACATCGAGGACGGCGTCAGCCCACCGATCGAGGGAATGGAGGGCGACGACGCGCTCCCGCAGCAGCGAGCCTGTCTCCGCTCGCACCGAGGGATCGGCGGCGGCGATGGTCACGATCGCCGCGGCAAGCGCAGCTGCGTCGCGTGGCGGCGCGAGCAGCGGCAGGGGCAGCCCCCCGAGCAGCGGCGCGAAGCACTCGTTCGTCGACAGCACCGGGCGGGCGCACGCCGCAGCCTCGAACACCGCCTTGTCGAGGGTCGACCCGGTGCGCGGTTCGTTTGGGCTGACGACGAGGTCGCTGGCAGCCAGCAATGCAGGCACTTCGCCCCGCGCGACGGGAGGAAGGAGCTCCGCATGGGAGCGCAACTCGGGATCGGACGCGATTCGCCGCTCGAGCTCGAGCCGGTGCGCTCGCTCGTCGTCGGTCAGCGACGGCCCCCTGATCTCGAGCCGGATGTCCGCGCCGCGCGCACGGGCGAGCGAGATCGCCCCCAGGAGCGTCGCCAGCCCCTTCCAGCTCGCGGTCCGTCCCAGCGCAAGCAGCCGGAGTGGTCCTTCGTGCTGGACCGGCGGTGCAGCGGCGAACCGCTCGACGTCGATCGCGTGCCCGATCCCGCGCACCTTCGGTGTCGCGAGCGGGAAGCTCGATCTGTCGACGCTGAGGACGGCCGCCGCCACCCGGACCGCGATCCGCAATGGGCGGCTCACGTTCCAGTGCGTGTACCAGAAGAGGATCGGCACTCGTCGCGCGCGCGCCAGCGGCGCAGCGAGCACCGCGAACTCGGGGACCATATGGACGAAGACGGCGTCTGCGCCGCGCAACGCTGCAGCAAGCGAGCATTCGAAGGCGAGCCCGCGGCGGAGCTTCCCCGCCTCGTCGAACGTCCTCACGCTGACGTTCGCAGGAATGTCCTCCCACTGCACATCGCGTGCAACGACGGCGAGCTCGTCCACACGTGCGGAGAGAGCGCGCACGAGATCAACGGTCTGCGCAAGTGCGGGGTGCCCGGGGTCAACCTCCTGCGTGACAAAGACGAGCTTCACGTCGCGCCTGCGAGCACTCGGTCCACGAGGTCGCGGTATGCCCGTGCGAATGCCTCGGGTGTCTGGTGCCACTGCGCGTAGGTCTCTCGCGCTGCGTGGCCGAGCCGCTCGACGAGCGCCTTGTCTTCGAGCACGCGCCGGAGCGCCACTACGAGCGCGTCCGTGTCGCCGCGCGGAATGAGGATCCCGTCGCGGTCATCGGTGACGATGTCCGGTATCCCCCCACCGTTCGTGCCGATGACCGGGCGTCCGCGGGCGAATGCCTCGAGGCAGACACGCCCGAGGCCCTCGGGCCAGGAGGGAAGCACGAGGGCCCGGCCAGCATCGAGTTGGCCGACGACCTCGGCCGGAGCGAGCTCGGCCTGGTGCTCGACCTGCTTCGGCAGATCCGCGACGAGGCGGTCGATCACGGCCTGGCGCGAGCCCTTGCCGATCACGACGAGCCGCGCGTCCGGCAGGGCCGCGGCCACCTGACGCCACGCCGCTGCGAGACCTTCGACATTCTTGTACGGCTCGAGGGCACCGACGAAGACGACACGCTGCTCGTCCGGGACCGCCACGAGAGGCGCGTCATGGAATGCGCTGAGGTCGCTGTAGGTCGGAAAGCACGCAGTGGCGGGCTTGCCCGAGACCTCCTCGATGAGCGACGAGGTGAAGTGCGAGAGCGCGCGCGACGCGTCGGCGCCGCGGATGCCAGAGCGGGCAATCGCATCCGCAACGGGCGAGAGCAGCTTCCGCGCCGGCGCACCGTACGCACGCGTGAGCGTGCGCGGGTCGCCGTGGACCTCGACCACGATCTTCGCGCGTGATCGCGCAAGCGCGCGCCCGGTCCGCGCGGCGACGGCGACGTAGGGGTCGGACGCGACGACAACGTCCGCCGGAAACGTCCGCAGCGTGCGAGCGATCTCGAACGGGAGGCGCGGGTAGAACGAGAGCGCAGCACCGGGCAGCATGTGGAACCGCTCATCGCCGCTTCCGGTGCCCGCGTTGAGGACGCGCAGGTCGAGCACCTCCGACAATGCATCCCACTTCTTCTGCAGCCACGGCGCGAGGGGAAGCGAGAGCCGGCCCCGGCCGACGAACAGCACGCGCGGATTCACGCAGCCGCCTCGACCAGGATCCGCTCCAGCCGCTCGTAGATCGTGTCGCGACCGATCGCGGCGACCGACGGCTGGGCGCCGGCGGCGAGACGTGAGCGAAGGTCGTCGTCGGTGAGAACCGCGCGCAGCGCGCCGGCGAGCGCAGTGACGTCGTTGGGTGGCACGAGCAGGCCGTTCTCGCCGTCGTGCACGATCTCGGGAACGCCACCGACGCTGGTCGAGATGACCGGGGTGCCGACCGCGAGCGCCTCGACAGCCGCATGCGGGAGGTTCTCCCAC
Source organism: Gaiellaceae bacterium (assembly GCA_045805985.1). Classification (GTDB taxonomy): domain Bacteria; phylum Actinomycetota; class Thermoleophilia; order Gaiellales; family Gaiellaceae; genus PALSA-600. The sequence continues at coordinate 138,376 of JBJMKA010000010.1, forward strand.
GCGCTGGAGAGCACGGCGGCCCGTGCGCCTGCGAGATAGCGCAGGGCCTCGTCGCGCGGGAGGCTGCCGAGGAACCGGACACGATCGCCGAGGTCGAGCTCGACCGTGCGGCGCTCGAGCGACTCGCGCTCCGGACCGTCGCCGACCAGCGTCAGGTGCGCACCTTCGACTTCGGCGATTGCGGCGAGGGCGACAGGGAGCGCTTTTTGCTCCGTCAGCCGGCCCACAAACACAAAGGTGCCGGGCTCGAGCGGCACGGGATCGATGTCGACCGGCGGTGGTGCGGGATTCGTCAGCACCTCGATGCACGAGTGACCGAGCCCCCACGTCCCTGCGATCTCGGCGAGGTACCGGCTGGGCACTACGATCCGTCGCGCCCGCCGAAGCGAGGCCGTTCGCAGGCCCTTGAGCGGCAGAACACGCGTCGAACGGTCGGCTTGAAACGCTTCGAGCGACCCGGAGAACAGCCCGTAGCGGCGCGCGCGCTCGTAGGCAGGGTCGGAGACGAGCTTGGCGACGAGGGGTCGGCGCGCGGCGACGGACGCGCCGGCCGCAGCCGCGTACGTGGCGGTGGCATAGACCACGTCCGCGCGCCGCGCGAGCCGAAAGCCCGCTGCCGCTACCTGCGGGTAGCGCACGACGAACGGCCGGCCACGGGCAATCGACTCGACCGGTACCGGACGTTCCGTCGGTGGCTGGTCGCCCATGGTGACAACGCGGACGTCATGGCCGCGATCCCGGAGGAACGCGGCGAAGTCCGGCCCATGCGTCGCCGGCCCGCCGACGTCGGGCGGCCAGATGCCCGTCAGGAAGACGAAGCGCATCGGACTATCGTAGGGCGCCGTGACTTCGTTCCGGCATCTAGAACTCTGGCGGCAACTGCGCGACGCGCGATTCGCGCTCTTCCTCGCCACCGTCGCGCTGTGCCTGACGCGTGCTCGCGACCAACCGTCGTTCGACGTCGGCATCGGGAGCACGACCGCCACTGTCGTCCCCGCGGACATCGCGCTCGTTGCCCTCGCAGTCGTCGCGCTCGGCATGATCGCCAAGCGCGGCCTCGAGCGGGCGGTGTGGCCACCCGTGATCGCGACGGCACTGTTCTGCGGCTGGCTGCTCGCCACCGCCGCTGTGAACGGATGGACGGCGTTCGTCTCCGGTGTCAAGCTCGTGGAGCTCCTCGCGCTGGCGCTCGGTGCGCTCGTCCTCCTCCGCACGCGGCCTCGGCTCGACGCGCTCGTCGACGTGCTCATACTCTTCACCGCCGTGGCCGACGTCGTGGGCGTCGTCAAGTTCATCACCGGCGGAGGCGGACGTCAGCCGGCCTTCCTCGGCGAACATGACTTCGCGGCGCTCGCGACGCTCCCGCTCCTGTACGGGATCACGTTGCTCTTCGAGCACAATCGCAATCGCCGTGCCTGGATCGCGATCGTCGTCGGCAGCCTTGGCTGCATTCTCGGCGCGGCTCTCGCCAGCCTGCTCGGGCTGTACCTCGGTGCGGCGGCGCTGCTCGCGCTGCGCGCACTCTCCCGCCGCCTCACCCTGCGCGACCTGGCGACGACGCTCGCCATCGTTGCTGTGGTCACCGGCGGAACGCTGTCCATGCGCGCCGGCGACCTCGGGTTCCTGCAGTCGTGGTTCGGCAAGCCGCCGTCACGTCCCGGTCAATACGCGTCCGGGTGGAGCCAGCGGCTGATCTACTCGTACATCGGCGGGCGCATCTTCCTCGAGCAGCCGCTACTCGGCACAGGCTGGTGGGGCGACCTGCCGCCGAACGAGTTCGTGGCGTTCCTGCCCGATGCGCGCCGCCGGTTCTCCGACCAGCCGCCGCACTACTTCCCGCCTGCGGACAAGCCGTTCATCCCGCAGCAGACGTACGACGAGGTGCTGTACGAGCTCGGCGCAGTCGGGGGCGTCCTGTTCCTCGCGCTGCTCGTCGCCGTCGGCCGCGCGGCGGTGCGTGCAGCTCGACGGGCCCGCGACGCGGCGGCAGCTGTCCCCGCCGCCTGGTTCGCGGCGTCGCTCGGCGCAATCGCGGGCGAAGGACTGTTCGGTGGGACCCCGCTCGCCGCCACCTTCTGGCTCGTTGCCGGATGCGTCGTCGCGCTCTCCCTGCTCCCGGACGCGGCTTCAGCGGAGAAGGCATGAAGATCGTTCACGCGATCGCTCGTCTGAACGTCGGCGGCGCTGCGCTCTCCGTTCTCGAGCTCGCGGCGGGGCAGCGTAGGCGCGGTCATGACGTCCTCGTCGTCGCCGGGCGTATCCCTTCCGGTGAGGCGTCGATGGAGCATGTTGCGGACGAGCTCGATGTTCCCTACCTGCACCTCTCCACGCTGCAGCGCGAAGTGTCCGCCGGGTCGGACCTCGCAACCATGCGCGCGCTCCGGACGCTGATCAGGCAGCGGCGACCCGATGTCCTGCACACACACACGGCGAAGGCAGGCGCAACGGGAAGAATCGCAGCAGTCCTTGCGGGCCGAGCTCGGCCCGGCGCCGTCGTCCACACGTATCACGGGCACGTGCTGAGCGGCTACTTCCAGCCCAGACGGGAACGTGCTTACCGCGTCGTCGAGCGCGCGCTCGCGCATGCAACCGATCGCCTGATCGCGGTGAGCGAAGAGGTGCGTGATGACCTCGTCCGCCTTCGCGTCGCGCCGGCCGAGAAGTTCGCAGTCGTTCCATACGGTTTTGACCTCGATGCACGCGTGCGCAGTGACGAGGCGACGCGCCTCCGGAAGCGCGCGGAGGCAGGCGTCGCTGCTGACGCCTTCGTGATCGGATGGGCGGGACGTCTCACCGACATCAAGCGCCCGCTCGACCTCGTGCGCGCCGCGGCGGCAGTCGACGGCGGCACGCTCGTGCTCGCGGGTGACGGGGAGCTGCGCGCAGACGTCGAGGCGCTCGCCCGCGAGCTCGGCATGCACGACCGCATGCGTCTGCTTGGCTACGTGGCGGACATGGGCGCGTGGTACGCCGCCTTCGACGCGTTCCTGCTCACGTCGGCGAACGAGGGTGCTCCCGTCGTCGCAATCGAGGCACAGGCGGCGGCGGTGCCGGTTGTCGCGACGGACGCGGGCGGCACCCGCACGGTCGTCGACAACGGCGAGACAGGGTTCATCGTGGAGATCGGCGACATCGGCGCGCTGGCAGATCGCCTGAGGCTGCTGCGCGACGACAGAGACCTGCGCGCGCGCCTCGGAGCCACCGCGGCCGAACGCATGCGCAGCAGGTTCTCGATCGAGCGCATGGTCGATGACGTCGAGCGCGTCTACGCGGATATCCCTGCGAGATGAAGGTGCTGCACGCGACCAAGGTTCAGGGCATCGGCGGCGCGGAGCAGCATCTGCTCGCACTGCTGCCGGCGCTGCGCGAGCGGAGTGTCGATGCACGCTTCCTCTCGTTCGACGCGGGCGAGGATGCCGAGCGCTTTCACCGCGCGCTGGACGACCGCGACGTCCCGTGGCGGCGCGTTCGCTCCGGCCTCGACGTGTCTCCGAGACTCGCTGCGAACATTCTGCGCGCGGTCCGGGCTGAGTCGCCCGATCTCCTCCACACGCACATGGTTCACGCGGACGTCTACGGCTCGTTCGCGGCCCAGGTCCTGCGAACGCCGTTCGTCTCGACGCGACACAACGACGACCGCTACCTTCTCGGGCCGTTTCGCCACGTCGATCGCGCGTTCATGCACGGCGTGCGACGGATCGTCGCGATCTCGGACGCAGTGCGCGAGTTCCACATCCGAGCCGGACTGGATGCCGCGAAGCTCGTCACGATCCACTACGGGCTCGACGACGTTCCCGCGGCACCGTCCGAAGTCACTCCTGACGCCGTGGGCGTCCCCGCAGGCGCGCCGCTCGTGCTCGCGATCGGCCGGCTGATCGAGCAGAAGGATCACGCAACGCTGCTCGAAGCATTCGCGCGCATCCACGGCACGCACCCGGCCGCCCGGCTCGCGATCCTCGGTTGGGGACCGCTCGAAGCGCACACGAAAGCGCTCGTCCACAGGCTCGGCCTCGACGACGCCGTATTCGTGCTGGGGCGGGTCGAGCCGCGCGACTGGCTCGCTCGCGCAGATGTGTTCGCACACACATCGCGGTGGGAGGGCTTTGGGATCGTGCTGCTCGAGGCGATGCTCGCCGGTCTACCGGTGGTGGCCACCCGGGTGAGCGCGATCCCGGAGATCGTCGTGGACGGCGAAACGGGACTGCTCACGGCACCCCGCGACGCCACCGCCGTCGCAGACTCCCTGGCGCGGCTGCTCGACGACGTCGAGCTCCGGCGGAGACTCGGCCTGGCCGGGCTCGAGCGCGCACACAAGGACTTCTCCGTGCAGCACATGGCGGAGCAGACGCTTGACGTGTACGAGGAGGCGCTGAGGCCGTGAGGGAGATCTCGCCCCGTGAGCTCGCCGCGGGCCATCCCACCCCGGATCGTGTCGCCCTGATGTCGATCTGGTTCCACGGCCACAACAACCCCCGCTATGCAGAGCTCCTCCCGCGTCTCGAGCGACTCGACGCGTGCTTGCTTCGGCTGCCGGACGCGCGCATCCCGCGCGGCATCGGGTTCCGCACGTTCGTGGCCGCGAAGCCGATCCTGCATCGCGCCCTCTTCACCGCGGCCGCGCGCCGGTACTCGAACCTGCTCACTCTCGACTTCGAGCAACTGGCGACCTGGCCGGGCGCCGTCGTGATGGATGCGGACGACCCACTCTTCACCCCACGCGAGGTACAGCTGTTGCAACGACCGTCCGTGCGCGCCTATGTCGTCACGGCCGAGTACGCCGCGCGGAAGTACGAAGCACTCGGAGTCGACAAGCCCTGGGTCGTCATCCCGCAGGGTGTCAACCTCGAGGCTGCGACCGACGAGCTGCGACAGGAGGCCGCGACGCGCAAACGACCGGGCGAGGTGGTGCTCGGCTGGATGGCCGCGCACTTGCTCACCGAGGGTGACCGCGATGCCGACAACCCGCTCTACAACGTCGACCACCTGCTCGAGCTCTGGAGCGAGATCCACCCACGCGTGCCGAACGCGCGGCTGTGGCTGATCGGCGGACCGAGCGAGCGGCTCGCCGCGCTGCTTGCAGGTCGCGACGACATCGAGTTGATCGGGCGCCTCCCGCGCGAGCAAGCCCTCGCCGTCGCGACGCAGTTCGACGTCGCTCCCTACGCACGCACGCGAGACCAGGGGATCCGCGCCGCGAAGGTGTCGGAGCTCATCGGCCTGGGCGTGCCGACTGTCTCCTACGACTACGAGGTCACGTCGAACCTCCGCGAGACGGGTGCCGGGGTCCTCGTCCCGGACGCCCGCGCATTTGTGGACGCGGTGGTTCAGCTGCTCAGCGATTCCGGCGCGCGGGCGGAGCTCGCAACGGCAGCGCTGCGCGCGGGCGCAGGGTTGGACTGGAACGTCCTCGCACGGCGGTACGAGACGGAAGTGCTCGACACCTACCTACCGACGACAAGTCCCTAAAGATCGGCGACCGCAACCCCCTGGCCGGGCCGTCGCCAGAGCTCGCGCCCGAGTTGCGCACGCTGGTCGGCGGCGAGGCCGAAGCGCCAGATCGCGACTGCGGCCAAGACCGCCCAGAGCGCACCGAGCGGCGCGAGCGAGATGAGGGTGTCCGGTTGCCACCAGCGCGCTACGCCGACGAGCACGACGGCCGCGACAGCAAGCGCGGGAACGACCGGCCGGAGCGTCGCGCGGACGAGCGCGCCGCTCGACGTGCCGGCGGCGGGAGCGGCGATCCTTGGCACCACCCAGGCGACCATCACGAGGTCGGTGACGAGCGTCGACAGGGCGACGCCCCACAATCCCCACGACCAGGCAAGCAGGAACGAGAGCAGGAGGTTCACGACGGTGACCGCAATCGAGACGAGCGCGATCGACCGCTGCCTCCCCCGCGCGATCAGGAATTGCGTCAGGACGTAGATCGGCTGATGCACGAGCAGGACGCCGGCGAGGATGGCCATCACCGAGTAGCTGCCGCCATAGCCGGTTCCGATCCAGGCCCTGATCAGCAGATCCGGGATCAGGAGCAGCGGCAGCGCAAGAACGAGCATCAGTGCCGTCCCGGCCCGCAGTCCTGCAAGCAGCAGCCTGCGCTGCCGCTCGAGGTCGCCGGCACCCTCGAGCTCCGCGAAGGCAGGGAACATGAGCGAGGTGACGGCGGTCCCGATTCCGAAGACAAGCGCGAAGAGCTTCGCAGGGACGGAATAGATGCCCGAAGGCGCGGAGCCGAGCACGATGCCGACGACGATCACATCGGTCGAGAAGACGATCTTCTGCGCCATGTGAACGAGGAAGTTCGAGGAGCTGAACGTAAGGAGCTCGCGCAGGCGCGCCCGTGAAACGTAGCGGCGAGCGAGCCGCAACCCAGGCAACTCTCGGCGCAGCCAGAACAGCGGCAGCACGAGCCGCAGCACCGTCGTGCCAAGCGTCAAGACACCAAGCAGGATGAGGCCGCCCCACCGCGGCATCAGGATCGCGACCAGCGCTGCATAGAGCGCCGTGGCGACGAAGTTCGCGAGGTTCTGCAGGTCCCAGCGCTGCTGCGCAACCAGCAGATTGTTGAAGAGGCCGAGCGGAAAGCGGATGGCGAGCGCCGCAACCACCAGGAGAGTCGTGATCCGGGCGTCCCAGACGAGCCCATGCGGCGCGCCCACGAGCGCCGGGACGGCGAAGGCCAGCGCGATGCCGATGGGCAAGGTGAGGAGGCCGATCACCCCGTAGACGACGAGCCCCGTCGACGCGACCGCATTCAGATCGTCATTGGCCTTACGCCCTCGGGCCTCCGCGGCAAAGCGAACGATCGACGGGCCGACCCCGAAGTCGAGGATCGACAGGTAGATCGTCACGGCGCCGATGAACGACCAGACACCGAACGCCGAGGTTCCGATCGAGTGGATGACGATCGGTGTGACGAGCAGCCCGGAAGCGATCGCGGCCGCGTACACCGCGTACACACCGAGCGCGTTGCGACGAAAGAGCCGCACTCAGACGATGGCGACCACGTGGAGGTTCGGGATCAGCGATCCCGGCACGGGCTGGCGCAGCGTCGCGCTGCGCGCGTCGAGTGCGGCGCCGAGCCGGTTGAGCATCCAGACCGGCGGTCGCGCAAGCGGCGTGCGACGCAGTGCGATCTCGACGTACGTCCCGAGCAGCATCGCGAGCGCCGACCCCGTGCCCGCCGCAGGGTCGACCGTCACGGAGCTCCAGTCTGCACTCTGCTCGAACAAGCGCCGCAAGCCTTCGTGCGTCCACCGCCAGTAGTCGACCGGCGACGGGTGGTACACCTGGACGCCGTGCGTCGAGGCGAGCACGCGTCCCCCGGGTGCCGTGACACGTCGCAATTCCCGCACCGCCTGGGCCGGGTCGTCAGAGTGCTCCAGCACCTGGGTGCAGAGGACGACGTCGAAGCTCCCATCCTCCACCGGCAGCGCCTCGATGGGACCCCGCAACTCGGCAGCAGGATTCTCGACGACGTCGACACCGATGTACTCCGATGAAACGTGCGCGAAGAATGGGTAGTAGGGCTTCGGCCCACAGCCGACATCGAGCACACGCACCGGCGCGCGACTCTCGAGCTCTGCCGCCTGCGCGCGTAGCCACTCGGCGAGTGCGTGACGCACGACCCAAGTCGGCGATGTGCGCGGTGGGTCGCGCCGCTCCGCTCCCGGCCACGTCGCGAGGTCATCGGCCATTCGCGATTAGCTTAGTGCGGGAGACGCTGGAAGGCCGCGAACGCCGGCTTCTTGACGCCGCTCGCCGTGATCAGGCCGGACTGCCAGCCCGCGAGGGTCGGCTCGTCCTTCAGCAGGAACCACAGCATCATGTCGATGCGCGGGTTCTTGCGCGCGATCGCGAACGCCTGCGTCAGATACGCCGCTTGCTTCGCCCAGGAGACGCCGACGATCTTGTCGGGCGGATTCGTCTGATAGCCGTACTCGGTGATCCAGATCCGCTTGTTGCCGTAAAGCCGCGTCACTTCCGTGATCAGGTCGCCGAGGTTGCCGAGCGTGATCGCTGTCGGCGGCGCGCCCCGCTTGGTGGCGGGAGGCTTCGTCGTCGGCGTCTCGCTCGGAATCCCGTAGTACGGATGGTGCGCCCAGGCGTCGAACGTCTTCAGGCCCGCTTTCTTGACTGCACGCAGGAATGCGACCGGCGAGACGGACGGACGATCGCTGTTCGGATTGTTGTTCCCGCGCGGTGACGTGACGCCACAGCCGACCCGCTCGGCAGGCGCGAGCGTCGCGTGCACGCCGTTGTAGACCGCGTTGCAGATTTTGGCGTAGTCGACGGCGCTCTGGACCGTCCAGCCCTTCGCCGTCTTCTTGAACTGCGGCGAGAGGAAGATCGGGTTGTTCGGCTCGTTCCAGGCGAGCCATTCCTTCACGGCCGGGATCGTGCGCCCGTCGGCGCCGCGATACACCCCGCTGTAGCGCCGCGCGGCCGCGTACGCGAAGTTCCGCAAGTCCGTGGCCCGAGTCGGCGCTGCGTTCGGCCCGCGGCCGCCGTTCGCCCAGCTCGGTGTTCCATAAACGGAGAAGAGGACGTGCACGCCGCTCTGCGCCGCGAGGAAGACGGTCCGGTCGTACAGCGTCCAGTCGTAGGCAGGATCGGCCGGGTTCGTCGCAGCCGCGGGACGCGTCTTCGCGACGCCGTAGCGGCCGCCCCAGTAGAGGTTGAGGCGGACCTCCTGGACGTGCAGTTGCTTGAACAGCGAGAACGTCGTGTCGACCGGGCCGTAGAGCGTCTGCGCTTCGTCGTAGATGCCGATGCGCAGGTAACGCGACGCGTCAGCCGGCTGCGCGGTCGCCGCAATCAGGGTCAGTCCGAGCACCGCCACGATCAGAGCGGTCGTGAGGACCCCGAATCCCCTCATCAAATGGCTGCCGGTTCCCGACCGAGTGCCTTCAGCCAGCGCCGCAGTCCTTCGTCGAGGTCGATCTCCGGCGACCAGCCGAGAATCTGTCGAGCGCGCGTGATGTCCGGCCGGCGGATCTGCGGGTCGTCGATCGGGAGCGCCTCGAAGACGATCTCGCTCGTCGAGCCGGTGACGCGGATCACCGTCTCCGCCAGCTCGAGCATCGTCAACTCGTGATCCGGGTTCCCGATGTTCACCGGGAGGTGCTCACCGCTCGTCGCGAGCAGGTAGAGCCCGCGGATCAGATCGTCGACGTAGCAGAGCGAGCGCGTCTGCGACCCGTCGCCGTACACGGTCAGCGGCTTGTTGGCCAACGCCTGGTTCAGGAACTGCACCGATGCGCGCCCGTCGTTTCTGCGCATGCGCGGCCCGTACGTGTTGAAGATGCGCGCAATGCACGTGTCGACGCCCTGCTGGGCGTGGTAGGTCATCGTCAGGGCCTCGGCGTAGCGCTTCGCCTCGTCGTACACGCCCCGTGGGCCGATCGGATTCACGTTGCCCCAGTAGGTCTCCGGCTGCGGGTGCACCTCGGGATCCCCGTAGACCTCGCTCGTCGACGAGATCAAAAACCGGGCGCGCTTCCACTTGGCGAGCCCGAGCGCGTTGTGCGTGCCGTACGAACCGACCTTCAGCGACGCGAGCGGCGCACGCAGATAGTCGACTGGGCTCGCAAGCGCTGCGAGGTGGAACACGAAGTCGACGTCTTCGTCGATGTGGATCGGCTCGACGACGTCATGAGGCACGAAGGTGAACTTGTCGCCCCGGGCATGCGCGATGTTCTCGAGCGAGCCCGTCTCCAGGTTGTCCACGCAGATCACCCGGTGGCCCTTGTCGAGCAGGTAGTCGCAGAGGTTCGACCCGAGGAAGCCGGCGCCGCCGGTGACAACAGATGTCGTCATGCCGCGGAAGCGTACTGGCCGCGCGAGTTTGCTGGTTTCTTCCTTACGAACCCTTTTCATACAGGCAGGGCACGCGAGCTCATGGATACGGTGGCGCGGGGGCGCGGACCGCCACGACTCATCGAGGAGGCCCGCAACTGTCTATGCGCTTACTTGCTCTCCTAGCAGCGATCGTCGCTCCGATCACGTTCTCGACCGCACTCGCCGGTGCGACCGCCGAGCGCACGGCACGCGCATCGGTCGAACGCCCGGTGATTCACGTTCGTGGCGCGCCGTTCTTCCCGGTGATGCTGATCGACCAGTGCACGCCAAAGGGTGTCGCACGCGCGGATCGACTGGGGATCAACGTCATCCTGAACGAGCACTGTGACGGCGTGTCGCCGCGCCGCCAGCTGAGCATGATCCAGAGCGCATCGCTGGCGATCCTCCCAATCAAAGGGCGAGCCGTCCGCGGGAGCGGGCTCCTCGGCTGGACGTATCCCGACGAACCGGAGAACAACGGCTGGACCCCGTCGTCGCTCAGGCGCGCGTATCCCTACCAGCGCGGGAGCGCCGACGGCCTCCTCAGCTTCGTGACGACTGCCGCCGGATTCTTCCGGGCGCCGTACCGCGATCCGCACGTCCGCCCGGCGACGTACGGGTTGTTCGCGCGCATGGCCGACGTCGCGGGCTTCGATCTCTATCCACTCGGCCATTGCCACAGCGACCTCAGCGCGGTCTACGAGGCCCAACAGGCGTTCATCCGGCTCACGGGAGGCATGCCGACGTTCCAGTGGATTGAGACCGGCCCGATCAAACCGAAGTACTGCGGCGGCTTCAAGATGACGCCCACCGAGCTCACCGCCGAGGTGTGGCTCGCGATCGTGGGGGGCGCGCGCGGAATCGGATACTTCACCCATACGTGGTCGCCGGAGCACAACGCGTTCGACGTGTCACCTGCGCTGCAGCGGACCATGAAGACGATCTCGAACGTGCTCGCTTTCGTCAGGCCCGGCCTCTTGGGCCATACCGTCGTCTCGAGCGCGGACAGCAGCGCCATCAAGGTGGTCGCGCGCGCCGGCGGCGACAGGGACTACGTCTTCGCCGTCAACACCCACCGCGTGCCGATCAAGGTGCAGGTTCATGTCCCGCAGCTCCACGGAGGCCCGCTGCAAGTGCTCCGCGAGCAACGGTCCGTAACCGTGAGCGGCGACCGGTTTGTGGACACCTTCCAGCCGCTCGCGGTTCACGTCTACATCCAGCGTCACTGAACGAGTCTGCACGCTCTCGGTCAAACGGCGACGATCGAGGAAATCCAGGGAAGCACGACGTGTTACGTGCAGCATCGTGCACGAGGCGAGCAGTTAATGCAGCAGCGACGACCCCAACGCCGACCACACGCGACGGGACTCAAAGCGAGTCGCTCTTACGCCGGTTGCAGTCGGCGCACAGGAGCTGCAAGTTTTGGACGGTCGTGGCACCGCCAAGCGCGACCGGCAGCACGTGGTCGTATTGCAAGTCGAAGTTCGAGTCGCACTCGACGCAGCGGCCTCCGTCGCGCTCGAACACCGCACGGCGGAGATCGGACGAGATCGGGATTCGCGTTGGCCGTCCCGCCTCGTCGGCGCGCATCAGGCTCCGCGCTGTCTGGAGCTTCTGCTGTGACCGACGCTCGCGCTGATAGACGAGCGCCTTCACGTCGTCGCTATCAAGACCCTCGTCCTCCCAATAGAAGCAGTCGTGGAACGCCCAAAGTGTCCGCTTACCATCCATGAGCAGCGCCACTGGATTCTCTAACTGAGCGGCTTTGACCCCGTCAAATGCAGGGCGCTTCCAGCGAACGCCTAGGACTCGCTTGCCGGACTGGAGCGCGTAGCGGCCTGAGAACATGCCGCCGAGCGTCCAGTTGAGGATTACGAATTGCAGTCTGTTGTCGACGCGAAGCATTGGAATAGTTATCGGTGTTGGTGACGCTCGCGTCAATCCTGGCCATCGCCCGGGGGGACATGCGGCTCGATGAGCGCGTCGAGGCGCTGCCAAAGCTCCCAATCGAGCACGTCGACCATAGGTAGGTCGTAGAAGTCTTCGGTGAAGATCCGAGCCATTCGCCGGAGTGTAGGACTGCGACCGGCCGAGCCAGCGATTTGCAAGAGATTTGCAGAGAGGTGCCTGAGGGCCGCGATCCCGCTCTACAAGCGCTCTTAGCGCAGGTCTTTGTTCGACTCCATATCGAACCACATGGCGAAGAGCGTGAACTGGCTACCGGAGATGAGAAGGAGCGCGACCAGCACCACGGTCGCCGGCGTGATGCCGTGCCCCTGGAAGCGGAGCACGGTCTCGAAGATGCCGAGCGCGAGGCCGACCGTGACCATCAGGAAACCCAAGAAGTAGAAGAACACGAGCGGATGGAAGTCGCGGATCACGTACTTCTCGCGCATCCGCCAGAAGAAGCCCTTCCAAAGGAGCCACGAGATACGCGGGACGACGCGGCGGATCTTGATCCCCGAGCGCTCGCCGACGCCGTAGATCGGGCGCGAGGGGAAATCGCGCACGCGCGCGCTCCACACGTTCAGGTGCACGAGCATGTCGTTCGGGAAGCCGTACGAGCTATAGATGCGATCGAGGTCGAGCAGTTGCAGCACCCGCAGCGAGACGACCGTGTAGCCGGCCTGCGAGTCGGCGACGTGCCAGTAGCCGGACGCGACCTTCGTGAACAGGCTGAGGATCGCGTTGCCGATGTAGCGGCTGCGCGGAATGAGCTTCCACGCGCTGCCGGTGAAGAGACGGTTGGCCTTGGCGTAGTCCAGCTCGTCGCGCACGACAGGCGTCGTCAGCAGCTCGAGCTCGTCCGGGTCCATCTGGTTGTCGCCCGCCATCACGGCGGTCGCGTCGATGCGCTCGGCTAGCGCCCGCTTGTAGCCCGTGACGATCGCAGCGCCGACGCCGCGGTTGCGATCGTGCGTGATCACCTCGACGCGCGGATCCTCGACCGCTCGCGCTCTTTCGGCTGTCGCGTCGTCCGACGCGTCGTCGATCACGTAGATACGGTCGACGAAGCCGGGTATCCCCTGGAGCGTGGCGGCGATCAGCCCTTCTTCGTCGTGCGCCGGGACCACGACGGCAACGCGCTTCCCTTCAAGCATGACGCGATCGTACGGCTACGGTCGGCTAGGCCGGAGTCAAGCGGCCAACGCGGCCGTAGCCTGCGATCGCCGCGATTCCACCGAGGATCAGTCCGATCAACGCGCCGACCACGAGCGAGGTGCGCTTTGAGTGGGCGGACGCCTTGACCGGAGCTGCGGTCGTGACGATCTTCGCGCTCTCGACGTTGGTGGCGAACGCGAGCTGCTGCAGCGTCGTCGCCTTCTGGTCGAGGAGGTTGCCCTGCCGCTGCTCGGCATTGTCGACCTGGCTCACGAGCACGAGCTGGTTGAGCGGGTCGAGATGCGACTTGGTGAGTGCGGTCTCGAGCGCGGTGAGCCTGACCGTGATCGACTGGAGCTGCTTGTTCGTCGTCTCCAGGACGCTCTGGTACGTCCTGATCTTCGTGCCGACATACGGCGCCGTCGTCCGTTCGACAACGATCTTCGCGAGCTCGTTCGCCGCGATGGCGATCTTCTTGCCGTTCTTCCCGTCCACGGTCAGGGCAATCAACGGCGTCGTGCGCGCGGCGCCCGTGCCGGTCGCAGTGCCGACGGTGGCGACGGACACGTGCCCGCGCAGAACGCCCGGCTGGAGGCCGGCGGCCTTGGCTGCTTCGTCCTGTGCGGACGCCGAGCTCACGATCACGGCAATCGCCCGCGGGTTCGTCGAGTAGCTCGCGATCACGACGCCACCGGGTGAGACCGGCTGCCCGAGCGAGATGTTCGTGGTCGCCTTGTAACTCGTCGACCCGCCCAGCGAGAACGCAAACCCCACGATCGCCCCCGCGACCAGGCCTGCGACGGGCAGCCACCAGAGCGCAGTCAGCGCCCGGCGCCAGCGCGCGAGGTCGATTTCGCGCTCGGCGTCGAGATCCGCGTTCATCGGGCCGTGACCTTAGCGGAGGCCCAACTCCAGTGGGCGGCGAGACCGTCCCGGAGCGATGTGGCCGCCCGCCAGCCAACGGCGCTTTCGATCCGCGACGTGTCTGCTTTCGTGCGCTGCATGTCGCCCGTCTGCGGCGGCCCGTAGCTCACCCGGAGCCGACGTCCCACGATCTCCTCGAGCAGCTCCAGTGCTTCGCGCAGCGTCGCCTCGTCCCCGCCTCCGACGTTGTAGATACCGGGCGGGGCATCGAGCGCGCGTACGGTCGCGTCGACGACATCGGCGACGTAGGTGAAGGAGCGTGACTGCGAGCCGTCGCCGTAGACCTCGAACTCCTGGTCGCGGGCGAGCGCGTCGACGATGCGCGCGAATGCCATATCGGGACGTTGCCGGGGCCCGTAGACCGTGAAGTACCGCAGGGCGACGGCGCGTAGCCCGTACACCCGGGTGTAGGTGTCGTGGAGATGCTCGCAGCCGAGCTTCGTCGCGCCGTAGGGGTTGTTGGGCCGAGGTGTCACGTCCTCGGAGGTTGGATACCGCTCGGCATCGCCGTACACGGACGACGAGCTCGCCCACACGACCTTCGCGTCGGCCGCGACGGCAGCCTCGAAGACCTTCTGGGTCGCGAGGACGTTGCGGCGCAGGTACTTCTCGAAGACGCCCCCGAAGCTCCTCGCGCCGGGCTGCCCGGCCAGGTGAAAGACGCCGTCGAAGCCGGCGAAGTCGAGCGCGTCTTCTGCGAGGTCTACGCGACGGACGTCCAGGCCACGTGCGTTCTCCTCCTTCAGGGCCGGGTCGTAGTAGTCCGTGAAGCAGTCGAAGCCGACCACCTCGTGACCGGCGCTCGTCAGCGCCTCGGCGAGGTGCGACCCGATGAAACCTGCTGCCCCGGTGACGGCGTAACGCATCGCGGGAGCGTAGATGGTTGATGCCATCTAGCCCCGGCACGCCTGCTGGACAGCGCGCACGGCACGCCAGAAGGTCTCCGGCGAGGAGCCCTTTCGCTTCCGCAAGACGACGTTGCAGACCTGGACGCCGCCGGCCTTGCTCGCGGCGGTCACCGTGCCGTAGCGGCGCGCACCGATCCCTCGGCCGCTCTGCTGCAAGATCTGGCTGAGCTTGCCCGCCGAGACCAGGCGCTTCGTCGCCGGTGCGGCACGCTTTTCGACGAGTCCGTAGATCCGCGCATTCCCCGTGAGGTAGAGCCGGTCGGCGTCCGCGACGACCGGCGAGTACTTCCCGTCGGGAAAGGTCCAGAGCCGTCCACCGGTCTGCGCGTCGCGCGCATACGTCGTCCCCTTCAGCGTCGCGAAGTACACGCGCCCGGCGATCACCGTCGGCGAGCCCGAGATTGGACCGTTGGCCTTGAACTGCCAGAGGATGTTCCCGGTCGCGGCGTCCATGCAGAAGAAACGCTGCGAGTACGAGCCGACGTAGATGCGGCCGCGCCAGACGGCGGGAGACGAATAGACATAACCGCCGGTCGATTGCGACCAGCGCAGCTTGCCCGTCGAGGCGCCGAAGGAGTACATCTTGCCGTCGGTCGCGCCCAGGTACACGCGGCCGTACGCAAGCGCGGGCGTGGCGTAGAAGTTGCCGGTGCTACCGAAGCGCGGTTGCACGTTCGCCTGCCACACGTTGCGTCCGCTCTTCGCGTCCAGCGAGTAGAGATGGCCGGAGTAGTCGCCGACGTAGAGGCGGTTGCCGGAGATCGCGACACCGCCCTTGACCTGCCCGCGCAGCTTCGTCACCCACCGCACTTTGCCGTTGCGCCTGCGCAACGCCCAGACGCGGCCGTTCCAGTCGCCGACGTACACAGAAGCACCGAGGACGAGCGGTGACGACTCGGACGGCCCGATCGTCCGCTTCCAGATCACGCGACCGTGACCCACGGCGAACGCGATCACCTCTCCGGTCAGCGATGCGCTCGGCTTGCGGTTGCACGGCGGCGCGTTCATGAACGTCTCGTAGACGACGTGACGGTCGAGTGCCGGTGAGGCTGCGACACACCGATGCGATTGGTACTTCCAGGCACGCTTCCCGTTCTTCGCGCCGACCGCGAACATCGTGCCCGCGTTGTTCGCGAAGAACAGCCTCCCGTAGCCGACGACCGGCGGGAACTCGATCAGGCTCTGCGCGCGGAACGTCCAGACGCGGCGGAACGGCGGCGCGAGGGAGCTGCCGCGGTCGAAGCGCTGCCGCTCGGCGTCGTAGCCGTAGGTCGGCCAGGCAATGCCCGGCTCGGCCGGCAGTGGCGGTGCGGCCTCGGTGGTCACGAACTCGACGGTCGACGAGCCCTTGATGTCGCGCGCCTGTTGCTGGACGTGCAGGTACCACGCGACTCCGGCGCCGGCGAGCGCGAGCACGACGACGCCTGCGCCGATCGGAAGCCATTTCTTCACTTGCGAACCGTTGCTTTACGAACGACCGCGTAGATGCGCGAGTAGCCGTGCAGCAACAGGCGGCGGCCGGCGCCCGAGACCGGCACGTACTCACCGTGCGGGAAGTCGAGCACGATGCGACCGCTGCGCGTGTCGACGCCGAGGATGCGATGCGCGAACGAGCCTGCGTATGCCACGCCGTCGACGACTGTCGCCGCACCGGAGATAGGGCCGCCGGTGCCGTGCGCCCAGAGTGTCGCGCCGTCGTGGGCGCGCAGGGCGTAGAACACGCCGTTGTACGACCCGAAGAACACGCGGCCGTCGGCGACGGCCGGGGACGAATAGACGTATGAACCGGTCGACCGGCGCCAGAGGTAGCGGCCGCGCGTGCTGAATGCGGTCAGCGAGCCGCCCGTCGAGCTGGGGACGAAGACGCGGCCCGCGGCCACCGCGGGCGTGCCGTAGATGCGGCCGTTGACCGAGCGCGACCAGCGAAGCGTCCCGTTGGCGAGGCGCAGCGCCAGCAGCCGCCCGCAGTAGTCGCCGACGTAGAGCGTCGAACCGGCGAGTGCTGCGGACGACGTGACCTTGCAGCCGCCCGACCGCCGCCAGCGCACCTTGTGCGTGCGCAGGTCGAGCGCGGTGATCGCGCCGTTCCAAGCGCCGAAGACATCCACTCCGCCGATCACGACGGGCGAGGACTCGACCGGGGAGCCGACCGTGTAGTGCCAGAGCACGTGCCCGTCCGAGCGGCGCAGCACCCAGACGCGACCGTCCATGCCGTGGAGGACGAGTTTGTCGCGCCAGACGGCGGGGGACGACGCCATCTTCCCGTGCGGAGTGTCGTGCTGCCAGATGACCTTGCCGCTGCGCATGTCGAGCGCACTCACCGTTCCCCGCGCGTTCGCGATGTACGCAACCCCGTCCTTGACCACCGCCGGAAACTCGATCAACGTCCCGAGCCCGCGAGACCAGACGATGCGGAACGGGGGACGGACGCGCAGGTCCGGCTGCGCCTGCGTGCGGCGCGCGTCGGCGCCGTACATCGTCCACTGCAGCGAGCGGCGGTAGATGCGGATCGTCGACTTCGGGCGGGTGCCGAACGACAACCGCACTGCACGCTCGTCGTAGCCGCTCTTGATCGCAGCCGTGACCAGCGCCGTGTGACGCAGCAGCGGGATCCTGGCGACACCGTGCCGGTCGGTGTGTGCGGAACGCCGGCCGATCGTGACGCGTGCGCCGCGAACGCGAGCGTTGGTGTCGCCGTCGACGACGGTCACCTGCACGGCGTGCGCGGGGACATCCGGAGCGGGATCGACATGACGGACGGTGCGAACCTGCGCAACGGTCGTGGTGGCCGCCTCGTGCCGCGACCCACAGCCGGCGACGAGGAGCCCCGCTCCGGCGAGGAGCAGCGCGAGCCTCCTCACGCCTCCTCGGGCACCGCCTCCGCCTGCACGTGAAGCGCGCCGTCGCGCTCCTCGAGGATCAACTCCGAGAAGAAGCGCGTCATCACGACGCCCGCGCGAAAATCGCCGAGCCGCGGCTCGAGCTGCTCGCCCGCGGCGAGCGCGAGCGCGAGCTCGGGATAGCGCGAGCCTGCAGCGGTCGGCAACGGGAAGCCGCCGCCGAAGCGGGGGTTCACGTCGGTGACCTGCAACTCGCCGTCCGGCTCTCGGAAGCACTGCACGTTTGCAGGACCGATGATGCGCAGCGCCTCGGACACCCGAACGCCGAACGCGATCAGATCGCGATCCTTGATCGTCATACCCTTGATCGACTCGCCGCCCTTTGACTCGATCATCGTGCGCGGGACTGCGGCGAGGCAGCGGCCGTCGAGGTCGCAGAAGACGTCGATCGAGAACTCCTCGCCGTGGCAGACCGCCTGGACCATCGAGTCGGCCGTCGTGTAGCGCAGGAAGAAGTCGAGCTCGGTCTGGTTGTCGGCGCGGTAGATGTGACGCGAGCCGAACCCCTTGCGCGCCTTCACGAGCACGGGGAAGCGCACGCGCTCGGGGAGCTCGGTCGGAAGCCAGGTGGGCGGCGAGCCGATGCCCTGCTCCTCGAAGAACTCGTGCGCGCGGTACTTGTCGGAGCAGCGCTCGATCGTTTCGATGCCCGGCACGAGGACGACCGCGCCGCCAAGGCTTTCGCGCGCCTGCGCGAGCACCAGATGGTCGAGGTCGGTCAGCGGGACGATCAGCCGCACCTCGTGGAGCTCGACTAGGTTGCGCAGCGCATCGACGTAGAACGGATCGTCGACCCGCGGAACGATCGCGGGGTGGTCAGCGTGGTAGAGCGCGGGCGCGAGCTGATCGGCATCGGCGGCAATCGTGGTAGCGCCGGCCTCGCGAAACGCGGTGACGATGTCGACGCGCTGACCCGCGCACGTGAACAAGACGGCCGCCACGACCACGGAGGGTAGCGGCGGCACATGAGGGAGTCGTTAGGGGCGCCAGCCTCCGGAGTGCCCCTTGTACGTACCGCCGAAGAGTGCGAGCGGGGTCCGGAGCAGGATCAGCAGGTCGGTCTTCCAGTCGTGGTGCCGCACGTACCAGAGGTCGAGCTCGATCCGGTCGGCCCACGGCAGCTGTGCCCGGCCATGGATCTGCGCCCAGCCGGTGATCCCGGGCTTGACGTCGAGGCGGTGCAACTGCTCCTCGTTGTAGGAGTCGACCTGGTAGCGGAGGGTCGGCCGCGGCCCGATGATCGACATGTCGCCGCGGACGACGTTCCAGAGCTGTGGCAGCTCGTCGATGCTCAGCCGGCGCAGGATGCGACCCGCCTTCGTGATCCGCGGGTCGCCCTTGTCGATGGCATAACCGGCGCCCTGCTTCTCGGCGCCGACGACCATCGTGCGCAGCTTGAGCAACTCGAAATCCGCCCCATCCTTGCCGACACGCACCTGCTTGTAGAGCACGGGCCCGCGGTCCTCGAGCTTGACCGCGAGTGCGCCGAGCGCGAGCAGCGGGCTCGTGACGACCAGCCCGGCCCCCGCGATTGCGACGTCCAGCGCCCTATTCATGCACCGGCTGCCAGGTTGCGGGCACGCCGCGCCGCAGGTAGTTCCACAAGGCGATGAGGGTGGCCCACGAGACGAGCACGTAGTAGCGCGCGATCCCGACGCCCGCCGCCGCGGCGAGGAGCAGCACGATCTGACCCGCCAGCACTGCGTCGTAGACCCAGCCGTGTGTGACGAGCGCGAGCGAGGTGGCGAGCAGGGCGACGTGCAGGATTCCCGAGCCGTACCTGAGCAGGCGATGCGAGACGATCTCGAGCGCGTACAGCGGCCCGAGCCCGCGCAGCATCCTCCCGCGCAGGACGATCAGCCAGCAGTGCTCGAACATGCGCACCTTGCGCCGGTACTCGGTCTCGTTCGACGGCGTCGGCTTCTCCCAGGCATGCGCGTCAGGCTCGTACACCGCTCGTCGTCCGTTCTGCACCATCACATACGGCAGAGACAGGTCGTGGCCGAAGCGCGGGTCGACCTCGACGTAGTCGGATCGCCGAACCGCGTAGATCGACCCGTTGCCCCCGGTCACGGATCCGAGCGTCGACTCTGCCGCGCGCTGCAGCATCTCGTAGCGCCAGTACACGCCTTCCTTGTTCGAGCCGTCCGCGGCGATGATCTTCAGCTGCCCGCAGACGTAGGCGACGTCGTGATCGGCGAATGCGCGCACGAGCTTGCGCAACGCATCGTCGGACCACGTCGCGTTCGCGTCGGAGAACGCGACGATCTCGCTTTCGGTCTCACGCACGGCGCGATCCTGCGCCGCGACCTTGCCGCCCCGGTCGTTTCGGATCACCTTGACCCCCGGATACTCCGCTGCGATCTCGTCGGTGCGGTCGCTCGACGCGTCGGAGCTGACGACGATCTGCAGCTTGTCCTTCGGGTAGTCCAGCGCCAAGAGGTTCTCGAGCCGGCGCGCGATCACGGGCTCCTCGTTGTAGGCCGCGA
Source organism: Gaiellaceae bacterium (assembly GCA_045805985.1). GTDB lineage: Bacteria > Actinomycetota > Thermoleophilia > Gaiellales > Gaiellaceae > PALSA-600. The sequence continues at coordinate 158,539 of JBJMKA010000010.1, forward strand.
CAATCACCGTGACGGTCGGTTCGATCTCGGCCGCACGGACGCGCCGGGGCGCCACACGCGCCAGGAGCGCGGCGCACAACAGGTAGAGCACATGCGTCCAGGCGAGCAACGCAAGCGAGACCCAGAAGACGACCTCGAGAGCGACCACGGCGCTCGATAGTACGCTCGGCCGGATGCTGAGGGCACACAAGGTGGAGATCGGACTGCTGGCCGTGATCGTCGCTGCGCAGGCGTACCTCTTCGCACAGCCGATCCACAGCGCCGTCAACTACGACGAGGCGGTCTACCTGGCGGCGGTCGATGCATTGCGCCACGGTCAGGCGCTCGGCTCGCAGGTCTTCGCAGCGCAGTTTCCCGGCTTCTATGACCTGCTCCGCGGGATCTCGTACCTCAGCGGGCTGACCGTTGCGGGAATCCGAGCGGGGATGCTCGTCGTCACCCTGCTCGGCACGATCGGCGGCTGGCTGGTCGGCCGCCGGTTCGGCGGGCCGGTCGGCGGCCTGCTCGCCGCCTCGTTCCTGGCGATCGCGCCGCCGCTCGACCTCTTCGGTTACCAGGTGATCGCCGACACACCCTCGCTTGCGCTCACCCTCCTGTCGCTGGGGCTCGCGACGCTGGGCGGGCCCGCCGCAGCGGTTGTCGCCGGGCTCGTGTTCGGCGCTGCCGTCTCGGTGAAGCTGACGGCGGTGACGGCGCTGCCGGCGCTCGTCTGGGTGCTCAGGGGCCGCCTGGTTCCCGCCGCCGCCGGATGCGCCGCGGTTGTCGTGGCGCTCCTCATCGCACACGCCGGTGCGATCGGCGACCTGTGGACGAGCGGCGTGACCTACCACTCGGACGCGCGCTCGACGCCGGCGGTGATCCCCCATCCGCACCGTCAGATCCTCGACCAGATCCCGCACGGGACGCCGTTCTTCGTCCTCGCCCTGCTGGCCGCAGTCCTGGCCGTCGCGTTTCTCTTCCTACATCGGCCGCTCCACGTCTGGCCGCTCTGGACCTGGGTCGTCCTCAGCGTCGCGTTCCTCTTCGTGCACGCGCCGCTGCACTACAACCACCTGATCGTCTTCCCGTTCACGCTCGCAGTCGCGGGCGCGGCCACCCTGGGAGCCGCCGTCGAGCGAGCGCCGCGAACCGTGGCTCTCGGCGCGACCGCCGTTCTCGTTCTCGCCGTTGCCGCGGCGTTCGTGCAGCAGTTGCACCGCGTCGACCTTGCGAAGACGCCCGAGCCGGCATCGAACGTTGCAGCAGCACGGACGCTGGAGCGCCTGACGCCGCCGGCCGCACTCACCGTCGACGACCGGCCGATCATCTCGTTCCTCGCCCACCGCCCGGTCGTCGGACAGCTCGTCGATCTCGCGTTCCTCCGTTGGGAGACAGGATCGCTGACCGACGATGCGGTGATCCGGGATCTGCGCCACGCAGATGCGGTCGTGATCTCGCGTGCGTTGCGAACACGACCCAAGGTGCTTGCCTACGTGCGCACCCACTTCGCCCGCAAGTACGACGCAGGCGGCGTCGTCATCTGGGTTCGCCGCTAGAGGAGACTGCGTGCCCGTGGGGCCACCAGCCACGGGTGCGCGTGCGTTTCAGATCAAGCTTCTAACTACCGAGCGCGTGCGGGGACACCGGCGACGATCTCGCCTGCCCCGACGTCGCGTGTCACGACCGCGCCTGCTCCGATCAGCGCATCCGGCCCGATCGTCACGCCACCCATTACGATTGCACCGGAGCCGATCGTGGCGCCATTTCCTACTCGAACCGGCAGCAGCTTCCAGTCGTCCGTCCCGGCAAGTTCCCCGGCGTGGTTCGTCGCCTTCGGAAACTTGTCGTTCACGAACATCACCCCGTGGCCGACGAAGACGCCGTCACCGATCTCGACGCCGTCGCAGATGAACGTATGACTCTGGATCTTGCAGCGCGCGCCGATGACAGCGCCGCGCTGGATCTCGACGAAGGGACCGATCCGCGTCCCGTCACCGATGCGGCAGCCGTAGAGATTCGTGAACGAGAACACGAAGACGCCCTCGCCGAGCTCCACGTCGTTGAGCAGCCGATTCGGCGCTTCGTTCGCCGGGGCAGTCGCCATCGGCGGCAGACTACTCACGATGGCGCGTGTCTCGTTCACTTTCGTACTGCCGGCGTTGAACGCCGCGGGACCGCTCTTCGAGCGTGCACTCGCGTCGATCCGTACCCAGCGCTACTCCCAGGAGCTCGTCGAGCTGCTCGTCGCCGACGGCGGATCGACCGACACCACGCGCGCCGACGCCGAACGTCACGGCGCCCGTGTGATCGAGAACCCGAACCGTCTGGCGGAATGGGGCGTCAAGGAAGGCGTTCTTGCGGCAAAGGGCGACGTCGTGGTGATCTTCGCGGCCGACAACGAGCTCGTCGGCGAGGACTGGCTGGAGCGGGTAGCGCAGCTGTTCGAGGAGGATTCGGAGCTCGCCGCCACGTACGGCCGCCTGGCCTCGGGCGACGACGATCCGCCGCTGAACAAGTACGTCGCGCTCATCCAGAGCGAGCCGTTGAACTGGTTCCTCAACCGGAACCTCGAGGAGTACCTCGCTGCGCATCCTGTGAGCGCGCAAGGGTTCGCGACCTTCGACGTCGACCCGCTACGACCGCTGATCTGGGGCGCGAACGGCCTTGCGGTACGTCGCGTGTGGGCGTTACCGATCTGGCAGCGAGCTGGGTACGTCGCCGACGTGGACGCCTTCCACGCCATGGTCAAGGCTGGCCACTCCCGCGTCGCCTACGCGCCGGGGCCGTTCGTCTACCACCACCAAGTCGCAACGCTGTCCGACTACCGGCGCAAGTGGCGAAGGAATGCGACACAGCATCTCGTTCAGCAGTCAGAGACGCGGGATCTCGAGTGGGTGCTCGTCCCCGGCTTCCGCCGGCGAGCGGTCCTTTGGGCCGTCTACAGCCTGATCCCGGTGTTCTCGAGCGCGGACGCGATCCGTCGGGCGCTACGCGACCGATCCCCGTATTGGCTGTACCACCCGGTCGTGACGTTCTTGCAGGCCGTGACGTACGTGCAGGCGTTCGCCGAATCGGGCGCCGGGCGCGCGGTGCTCAGGCGGGCGCTTTTCCGACGCGGTTGACCACGTCGGCGACCCGCTCGATCTCATCGGCGCGAAGCTCGGCGAACATCGGCAGCGAGAGCAGCGTGCGCGCCCACTCCTCGGTCACCGGGAAGTCGCCCTTGGAATGGCCGAGTCTGGCGAGCGCCGGCTGCAGGTGCAGCGGCAGCGGGTAGTGCAGGCCGCTCGCGATGTCCTGATCCGCCAGGGCATCGCGAACTTCATCGCGGTTCTCCGCGCGGATCACGTAGAGATGCCAAACCGGATTTGCCCACTCGGCTGTCCGCGGCGTGCGGACCGTTCCAGCAAGGAGACGCTCGTACTCCGCGGCGTGCGCGCGCCGCGCGTCGTTCCACGCTCTGAGGTGGCGGAGCTTGACACGGAGGACCGCGGCTTGGAGCGTGTCGAGGCGCTCGTTGGCGCCGATTGCGACGTGCTCGTACTTCTGCCGCTGGCCGAGGTCGCGCAGAATCTTGATCCGCGCCGCGAGCTCGTCGTCGTTCGTAACGATTCCGCCTGCGTCGCCGTAGGCCCCGAGGTTCTTGCCAGGGTAGAAGCTGAACGCCGCGATCTTCGCCAGGGAGCCGCAGGAGCGCCCCTTGTACTCCGCTCCGTGCGCCTGGGCTGCGTCCTCGACGAACACGAGCCCGTGCTCGTCGCAGAGCGCTTGGATGCCGTCCGCGTCGCACGGATGGCCGAAGAGATCGACGCCCGCAATCGCCTTCGTCTTCGGGGTGACGGCGCGTGCGGCCTGCTCGACATCGATCTGTCCGTACTCGTCGCAGTCAACGAGTACAGCGCGAGCGCCGAGCCTGAAGAGTGGCAGCACGGTGGCGATGAACGTGTTCGCAGGTGCGAGCACCTCATCGCCCGGCCCGATCCCGACGGCCTCGTAGGCCATCTCGAGCGCTGCCGTTCCCGACGCGACACCAACCGCATGCTCGACGCCACAGAAGGCTGCGAACTCGGTCTCGAACCGGCCGACGTCTTCCCCGAGGATGTATTGCGTCGAGGCGATTGAGTCGATGACTGCGGGGTCGATCTCGGCCTTGATCGACTCGTACTGCCGTTTGAGATCGACGAAGTTGATCTTGCTCATGCGACCGCGCTCGCCGCTACGTCGACCGGCGCGCCACGCAGCCGGAGCGACTCCGTCGCCGCCTCGAGCACGGCGACGACACGACGACCGGCGACGCCGTCGGTTGCGGGGCGCTCGCCGGTTTCACAGCAGCGGATGAACTCCAGCACCTGCTCCTTGAGCGGCTCCTGCGCGGCCACCTTCGGTATGAGGATGTCGCCGTCGCGGATCACCGCGCGGTACTCGCCGAACTCGGTGCCGCGTGCCGACTCGGAGATCGCGTCGTAGCTCGCGCCCTTGTCGAACACCTTCAACTTCTCGTCGACGGCGATGTCGTCGAAGACGACCATTCGCTGCTCTCCGACGGCGGTGACCCGCCTGACCTTGTAGGGATCGAGCCACGACACGTGGATCCCCGCGATTGCACCGTCCCCGAAGCGCAGCTGCGCGAACACGACGTCCTCGACACCTTCGCGCAGGAACGCCTGGCCTGTCGCGGAGACCGAAACAGGCTCTTGTCCAAAGAGGTGAAAGAGGATCGACAGGTCATGAGGTGCGAGATCCCAGAGCGCGTTGACGTCCTGGCGGATCGGGCCGAGCCCGGTCCGTGCGGCATGTGCGTAGAGCAGCTTCCCAACAGCGCCCTCCTCGATCAGGCTTCGCATTCGCCGTACAGCGGGGTTGAAGAGGAACGTGTGCCCCACGAACAGCACCCGTTGGTTGCGCGCGGCGACGTCGATCAGCTCATCGCATTCGGCGACGGTGGCCGCGAGCGGCTTCTCGCACAGAACATGCTTGCCGCCGACGAGCGCGGCGAGCGCAAGCGCGTAATGCGTGCTGGTCGGCGTCGCGATGACCACGGCGTCGACGTCCTCGGCTGTGAAGACGTCGTCGGCGTTCGTAGCGGTGCGGGCTCCTGGCGCGCGCGACCTGATGAAGTCGAGTGCGTCGCTCGAGGCGTCGCAGACGACGACGAGCTCGCTCTCGGGAAGCTCCGTGATGACCCGCGCGTAATTCGGGCCCCAATACCCGAGGCCGATCAGTCCGATGCGGAGCACGCGCGGGATGCTAGCGACCTGCAGGTGCCGCGCCGTCGCGTGCCGCCGACAGATCCGACCGCCGGTAGTCGCCGCGACTCAAATGATGTTCGAGGAAGACATAGAGGACGATGAAGACGTACCTGCTGCCCATTTCCTTCAGCTGAAGCTTCGACGTGCCGCTCGTTCGATTGGTCCATGCGATCGGAACGATGGCGAAGGAGTAGCCGCGCGTCATCGACTTGAGCGGCAGTTCGACGGTGAGGTTGAAGTGGTTGGAAAGCAGCGGCCGGATACCGTCGATCACCTCGCGGCGGTAGGCCTTGAACGCATTGGTCGTGTCGTTGTACCCATGACGGAAGAGGATCTGGATGAACTTGTTCGCGATTCGATTCATCACGAGCTTGACCCGCGGATAATCCTTCACGACCGCGCCGGTTACGAACCTCGAACCGAACGCGCACTCGTAGCCCTCCTCGAGCAACCGGTGATACCGGACGAGATCTTCCGGGCTGTCTGAGCCGTCGGCCATCATGACCGCCACGGCGTCACCGGTATACACGTCGAGCCCCGACCTGACGGCAAACCCGAAACCGCGCGGATAGTGCGACGGACGGCACGTGACGGTCCCGAGTCCCAGCGATCCAACGATGTCGGCTGTTCCGTCCTCGCTTCCATCGTCGATGACGAGCACCTCGTGATCGATGCGTTCCTGCTCGAGCCGCGCGACGAGTGTTCTCAGCGTCTTCTCGATCGAACCTTGCTCGTTGTGGGCCGGGATGACGACCGAGAGCTTCACGAAGCCGCCGCCCACTGCTCGACGTTTTCGTCGTGGATCTCGCGCAGGATCTCCTCGGTGCCGTAGCTGAGCGCCCAGTCGGGGTAGTCGCTCCGAAATTCCTCGAGATCCGAGATCCACCAGCGATGATCTCCGATGCGCGCCAGGTCCGAGAGCTCCCACTCGAGCTCACGGCCCGCGATTTGTTCGGACAGCTCGATCGCCTCGAGCATCGAGCAGTTGCTCACGCGACCGCCGCCGATGTTGTAGACAGCCGCGGGGCGTGGAGCTCGATGAAACGCAAGGAACGCGCGTACGAGGTCGCTGCTGTGAATGTTGTCTCGCACCTGCTTAGCGCGATAGCCGTAGACGGTGTACGGCGTGCCCGTTGCAACGCAGCGCATCAGGTACGCGAGAAAGCCGTGCAGTCTCGCGCCTGCGTGGCTCGGCCCGGTGATGCAACCGGCGCGGAAGCATACGGTCGGCATGTCGAAGTAGCGGCCGTATTCCTGAACGAGGAGGTCCGCGGCCACCTTCGAAACGCCGAACAGCGAATGCGTGCTGCGGTCGATGGACATCGTCGTGTTCACCCCGCCAAACCACGCATGGTCGGGCGCAAGCTCGAGACGCGTTTCGAGCTCTTCGAGCGGCAGCGAGTTCGGAAGATCACCGTAGACCTTGTTCGTCGACATGAAGACGAACGTGGCATCAGGCGCATGCTCGCGCGCCGCCTGCAGCAGATTCAGTGTTCCGAGGGCGTTCACACCGAAGTCCGTATGCGGATCGGAGGCCGCCCAGTCGTGGGAGGGTTGTGCGGCGCAGTGCACCACGATGTCCACGCGCAGGTCGCGAAAGACGCCTTCGATGCCGTCGCGATCGCGGACGTCGAGGTCGAGGAACCGGACGTGAGGGTGACGTTCCTGGAGGCGCCGGAGCGTCGAACGCGTCGATGCCTCAGGGCCAAAGAACTGCGCCCGCATGTCGTTCTCGATCGCGACCACGTCGAACCCGTCGCGAACGAACGCGTCGACCGACTCGGAACCGACCAGGCCCCCAGCCCCCGTGACAACAGCGACACTCATGCCGGCAACCTCCGCACATCATCCTCGTTGTCCTTGATCCAAGCCACGATGTCGCCCATGATCGTCTCGGCGTCCCGCCGCGGACGCCAGTCTGTCCGAGCGTAGAGGCGAGAGCAGTCAGACACATACAGGGGTACGTCGCCGGGCCGCGCATTCGGTTCCGGCTCGATCGGCACCGTGCGCCCGGTTAGTTCGCGGCAGAGAGCGGTGGTCTCGAGCAACGACAGGCTGATCTCGAGACCTCCACCGACGTTCGCAACGACGCCCCGCCAGTCAGCCGGAGAGGCGAGTTGACGGACAACGAGGTCGGCAAGGTCATCGACATGGAGGAGATCGCGAACTTGCTTCCCGTTGCCTCCGTACCCGATATAGGCAAGCGGTGTCCCGAACCAATGCGCCCGGGCCCAGTGCACGAAAACTCCCTGGTCGGCTTTCCCCATCTGCCAGGGGCCGGCGACCACACCGCAGCGGTTGACGGTCCAGGGAACGTCGAAGGCGGCGCCGTATTCGGTGAGCACGAGCTCGGCGGCAAGCTTCGTCGCGCCGTAGAGGGTGCGCGGCCCTTCCAACGAGAAGTTCTCGGAGACGCCGAGCGCCGTCAAACCGGGCGACTCCTGGCGCTCCGCGAGCGCGAACCGGGTATCTCCTTCGACCAGGTTGGCAGCTCCGAGACTTCCGTACGGATAGACGCGACTGGTCGAGAGGAACACGACCTGCGCGTCGCGCCTGCGGGCAAAGTCGAAGCACTGGTAGGCACCGCGCAGGTTCGAGTCCAGCAGGTACGCCGTCGAGCCGTCCAGGCCCGCGAGGGCGGAGGGCTCGGCCGAGCACTCGACGACAGTGTCCACCGCTCCGATGCCTTCAAGATCGGCGAGCGCGCGGACATCGCCGTGAACGAACCGCACACCGCCGGCCTGGAGTCGCGGCAGGTTCAACTCGGAGCCTCGCCGCTTGAGGTTGTCGAGGGCGACCACGTCGTGGTCTTCAGCCGCGAGCCGGAGCGCAATGTTCGCGCCGACAAAGCCCGCGCCGCCGGTGATGAGAGTCGTGCCCATGACGAGAATGCTCCACGCCTACCCGACGGTCAGCCGGCCAAGAGGTGGCCTATACTATCGCGCGCCGCGCAACCTCCTCCCCGTCGAAGGCGTCGCGGCAAGACGCAGCGTGGAATCCGACCTCGTGCAACAACGACGGCCTGCAGCGCGCGATGCCGCCGTACGCTTCGCCGTTGGGTTGAGCTCGTGGGTGCTCCCGCTCGGCCTCTTCGTCTTCCTCGAGGCGTTCCTCGGGTTCTGGGGCGTCAACATCGAAGACGGCGGGCTGATCCTCGCGCAGTCGAGACGAATCCTCTTCGGCGAGGTCCCGCACGTCGACTTCATCACGCCACGTCCCACCGGCTCGGCGTTCCTCCACCTGCTCGACTTCGCGTTACCGATCCCCCTGATACTCGCGTCCAAGATCGTGACGCTCGCCGAGTTTGTTGCGATCGGAGTGTTCTTTTCGCTGTTCGTCTACCGCAAACGCCTCGGTGACCTCTCGTTCCCCGAGGCGGTCGGTGTCGTCGTCGCGGTGCTCGTTGGGATTCATCAGTTCCCGATCATCCCCTTCTACACGATCGACGGCCTCGCCCTCGTTGGGGCCGCGTTCCTCCTGTTGCAGCGTGGGGTCCACAGTCGGCGTCTCGCGCACATCGCGCCGGCGTTCGGACTGCTTGGCGTCGCCGCGACGACCAAGCAGAGCTTCTGGTTCGCCCCGTTCTTCGCCTTCGCCTGGCTCGTCGCATCGTTTCACCGCCAACACGCGCCGCCGAGACAGCTGGCGCGGGCTGCCCTGGCCGCTGTCGGCGCGTGCGCCGCCGCGCCGGCGGCGTACGTCGCCTACGTGGCGATCGGTGGCGGTTGGGCCGAGATGCGCGCCGAGCTGACGCAGACGACGCCTGTCTGGGGCGACATTCTGCTCAGCCAGCTTCGGAACCCCGATCTTCGCTCCCACCTCCTCCCGAGCTTGCTCGTGCTCATGGTCGCCGCCGCGTTGGTGCAGCTGGCGCCGGTGCGGCTCCCCGCCGCCATCGATGTCGGCGCGCGCGTCGTTGCGACGATCGCGGTGCTCCACCTCATCACTGAGGAACGCCTCGGGTTCAACGGCAACTGGTCCCAGCGCCTGTTCTGGTGCGTGGTCGCGGTAGCGATCATCCGCTCGATCGCGCAGCGACGACTCGACGTCGTCGGCCTCGCAGTCGCATTCACGGCCTGGATGACGACGTTGTCCTGGGGAGCCCCGACGCCGGCTCTGAGCGCCGGGGCGTGCGCGGTTTACCTCGCCGAGGCGATTTGGCGCGGCGTTCCGCCCCCGCCGCATGCGCAACGATGGCTACTGCCTGCCGGTGCCGTGGTCGCAGGGCTGATCGTTGCCGTGACGAGCGTCCACGTTCGGACCCGCGACGACTACGGCGTGCTCCGGGGAACAGAGAGTTGGACACTTGGCGGCGCACTCCAGGGTGTGCGAATGGACCAGACGACCGCCACGTACCTCTCGGACGTCAGATCGTGCGTCGCAATGCATCCCGCCAGGTGGACGGCCGTGGTCCCGGAAGGAGCGCTTGCCTACGCCGTCTACGGCCTCCGCAACCCGTTCCCGATCGATTGGTTCTGGCCGCCCGACTACACGGGAGCGGGCGGCAGGCAACGCCTGATCGATGCCGCGTCGACCCTCGACAGACGAGGCAACTACCTCGTGCTGTTCCAGACAGCATCCTTCGGCATGCCCGTCAAACCCGGCCAGATCGACAGCTTTGTGTCCGATCCGCCCCTCGCCTCCGAGCTGGCATCGCGCCTCCGCCACGCAAGGCGCACCGACTGCCATTCCTTCGTCGCGTTCTACGATCCGTCCACGTGACCTCTGAGAACACCTCCGACTCGATCATGGTCGGCGAGGAGGTCGTCGCGGCCGTCCCGTCGGAGATGAGCGGGCTCCACGCCGGCGCGATCGTCCTCGCCGGCATCGGCGTCGCGAACCTCGGCAACTACGTCTTTCATCTGCTGTCGGCGCGCAGCCTCGGCCCGGCCTCGTACGGCGACGTCGCGACGCTCGCGGCGTTGACCGGGATCATCGGTCTGCCGCTGGGGGGCGCGCAGGTCTTCATCGCGCGCCACGTCGCCGCCGAGACGACGCGTCGACAGTCGTTGAACAGCGATGGGTATGTCTCGGCCTTCGGTGGCGCGATGCTGATCGCCGGTCTCGCGCTCACCGTGGTCCTCCTGGTGCTGTCACCGCTCATCCAGCACGTGCTGTCGATCCAAAGCCTCTCGGCCGTCGTCTTCACCGCGCTGTTCACGGCGCCGTCATTCGTCGCGCCGGCCCTCATCGGCGCAGCTCAGGGACGGCAACAGTTCTTCCTCGTCACGTTGACGCTCGGCGCGCCCTCCGCATTGAGGGTCGTGCTGGTGGCTTTGGCGCTCGCCGCAGGGTTTGGTGCGGCGGGGGCAATGGCTGCGACATTCGTCGCAGCGGTCGTTGCGGTCGCCATCCCCGCCCTCGCCCTCAGGCGCTATCTCGTTCCGCTCGCGAGCTGGCGTCCGCGCATCTCGCGGAGCGACATCGTGGGGCTCGCGCCCGTCGCGGGCGGCCTGCTCGCGATCACCGCTCTCTCAACGGACGACCTCCTCGTCGCGAAGGCCGTGTTCTCGAACCATCAGGCCGGCCTCTACGGAAGCGCCTCCCTGATCGGGCGGGTGATTCTTTACCTGCCCGCGGCGATCGTGACGGTGCTGCTGCCGAAAGTGTCGGCGCGGGTGGCGGCGCAGCGCGACACAAACGACATCTTCGCCCAAAGCCTCGCCGTCACCGCCGCTTTTTGCATCGGTGCGACCGTCGTGTATGCAGCGGCTCCACACCTGATCGTGAAGATCGCGTTCGGCTCGCAGTACGAGGGAAGTGCCGGGCTCCTGTGGATGTTCGGCGTGGCGATGACGTTCTACGCCTTGCTCAATGTCCTTCTGACGTACCAACTGGGACTGGGCGCGTCACGCACGTCGTGGCTGCTGCTCGGGGCCGCGGCGGTTCAGGCTGTGGCGTTTGCGGTCTTCCACGACACCCCGAGGGAATTGCTCGCAACGAGTATCGTGGTCGGCGCCGCGGTGCTCGTCATCCACGAGCTGTTCGTGGCGCCCACGCTCGTGCGTGCGCTGTGGCGGAGCAGGTCGACCTGACACGATTCTTGCTCTCGTTCGGAGCCTGGGCCGCCGGGCTCTCCGGCGGTGACCGTCACCTGCTCGAGTCGGCGGCCCGATGGCGCGAGCACGTCGAGGTGGAGGTTCTGGCACCGAACAACGCACGAGAGACGATCTTTGGGTTCCTTGGCGACGTCCGATTCACGGCGCGCGGCTGGGACAATGCGCTCGTCACCAACGGTGGTCCGGTGCTTGTTGCCGAGTACCTCCGCCGCGCCGCCCTTGCGGAGTTGCGACCGCACAAGACCGACGTTGTCGTCGCAGGAAGTCATTTCCTGCCGGACGCGGCTGCCGTGCACGCCGCCGCGCGGTACGGCGCACACGGCGTCGCGTTCATCTATCACCTCGTCGCGGAACGACCCGACAGAAGCCTCCGGACCCGCTGGTCGCAAGCCGACGAAGCGCTCGGTCTCCGGCTGTTGCGCGGCAGCGCTCGAACGGTCTTCACGTCGAACGAGGACACGCTCAACGCGCTCGAGCGACGCGGATTCAAGCCGATTCGCACCGACGTCGGGCTCGAGCTTGCGACGTTCCACAAGGCGGAAGCAGCGCAGGCACCGCCGATTGCGCTCTTCGTCGCGCGCCTCGTCCCGAAGAAGGGGTTGGCCGATCTCATCGAAGCGTGGCCGCGCATCCACGAACGTGTACCGGCGGCACGACTGATCGTCGTCGGCAGCGGCGGCGAACGGAGCACCGTGCAGCGGCAGGTCGACAAGCTTGGGATCGGCGCATCAATCGAGTGGAAAGGGTTCGTGTCAGAAGAAGAGAAGCGCGATCTCTTGTCGCAGGCGCGTGTCTTCGTGGCGCCCAGCTACGAGGAGGGCTGGGGGATCTCCGTCGCCGAGGCGATGGCCTCAGCCTTGCCGGTCGTCGCGTACCGCCTGCCGACGCTCGACGAGGTCTTTGGTGACGGCTACGTCACAGTGAACAAGGGCGACATCGGTGGCCTTGCCGATGCGGTGGCTCGTCTCTTGATGGACGACACCGAAGCGGCCAACGCTGCCGCACTCGGCGCGGGGAGCGTCGCCCGCTACGACGTCGGGGTCGTCGCCGAGAAGGAACTGGATGCGATCCTCTCGAAGAGCCGCGGCTGATGAGCGATCGCTTCGAAGAGCACTACTGGCGCGAGGCATCGCACTACCGCAAGTTCGGCGACTACCCGGAGGCCCTGCGGGCGACGGCGCGCTGGTACGTCGGCCTTGCTCGTCTGCTGTCGGAGCATCTGCCGACGACCGGCCGCCATCTCGACGCCGGCTGCGGTCATGGCGCGATCGTGCACATGATGGCCGCACGCGGTCTCGACGCCTACGGCGTGGACGCGTCGGCTTGGGCGATCAAGGAAGCAAAGGCGTTCGCACCGGATCTTCAGGACCGCTTTGCGGTCGCGGATATCCAGACCTCCGTCGTCATCGAAGGGCCTTTCGACCTCATCACGTCCCTCGAAGTCGTCGAGCACCTCGAAGACCCGGTGTCTGCCATCTCGGTGATGACCCGCGCGCTCGCACCCGGAGGGACCCTCATCGTGAGCACGCCGAATCCCGTGAACCGGATCCCGAGAAACGACCCGACGACTTCGGACCCAACGCACATCAGCCTGCACCCGCCGGACTGGTGGCGCGAGGCGGTCGAGACCGCCGGTCTCGAGGTCGTGCGTGACCTCACGTACTACCCGGTGCCGGTGCTCTGGCGTGCGTCGACGGCCTTCGCCCGGTGGATCCCCCTCGGACGAGTCATCGGGCCCGGCTACCTACTTGTGGCACGCGCGCGTAGCGAACGGTGAGTTCAGAAACCGCGGTTATGCTGGCCGCGTGACCGCGCCCGCGACCTCGTTCACGCGCGCGTGGTCCCGGGCCGACGAATCATGGCAGTGGGTGACGGCGACTCGCCGGCGTCGCCGTGGAGGGGCATTCGCCTTCTTCTTCGTGGCCACGCTCGTCTGGCTCTCACCGCTCGTCATCCACCTGTCGAGCGCTGTGCTGATCGGGCCCGCCGACTCCACGTTGAGCATTCGCAGCTACTGGGCCATCAACTATCAGCACGGCAACCCGTTCACGTTCAAGCACGATTATCTGAACGGCGCACCCGAGGGCACGGGGTGGTATCGAGCCGTCGTCATCGCGCAACCGGTGCAAACGGTCGTCACGTGGATTCCCCACGCCTTGATCGGATTCATCGGAGGCTTCAACCTCTTCCTGCTCTCCGGTTTTGTGCTGACCGGGTTCTTCACGTTCGTGCTGCTCGACCGGCTTGGGTTCCACCCACTCGTCGGGCTGATCGGCGGCTACGTGGTTGCGTTCAACCCGTGGTGCTTCATGCGGGCTTTCGCCGGACACGCCGCCTTCCTGCATGTGTGGATCTATCCCGCGCTGATTCTTTGCTGCCTCGAGATGTCGCGAACACGAAAGGTGCGATGGGCGGCGCTGGCGGGGCTGTGTTACGGCGGGAGCTTTCTCATCTCGTCGTACTTCGGACTGCTCGGAACGCTCGTCTTCGTCACGTACTTCGTCTACGAGTTTTTCCGCGTGCGTGGGTGGGAGGAGCGGCTGTGGACGACGACGCTCGCCTGCGCAGGCCTGGCGGTGACGGGGCTCTGCATTCTCCCAGGCGCCATTGCCTACAAGGTCGACCACTCGAGTGTTCTGCGCTCGATCTCGAACCCGACCCTGGAGCTTCAGCGCCTTGGCGCATCGACTTGGTCATATCTCTTGCCGGCGCGCAACCACCCCGTCTTCGGTCCGATCACGCGGCACTTCACCGCGAGCGCAAACTTCGCCGAACAGACGCTGTTCTTCAGTTACACGATCATCGTGCTCGCCTTGATCGGCGTGATACTCGTCCTCCGCCGCCATCCGGTGACGATGACGGAGCCGATGCGCCGGACGGGGCTCGTCTTCGCCGCGATTCTGCTGCCTCTCGCGTACTGGTCGTCACTGCGCAGGGTCGTCCACCCGTTCGGGATCCCTGTGCCGACGCTGTCGTTCTTCATGGGCCACGTCACGACGTTCTTCCGCGTGTACGCGCGCTTCGGCGTGATCGTCGGGGTCGCGCTCGTCCTGCTCGCCGCGCCGGTGCTCGACCTCATCATCCGGCGCCACCGCCGAGGCGTCGCGATCGCCATCGGGCTCTGGCTGTTGATCGCGTTCGAGCTTCTGCCGGGGCCTGTATATGCATGGACAGGTGCGTCGAAGCCGCCGGCGTATGACCGCTGGCTTGCACACCAGCCGATGGCGATCGTCGCGCACTACCCGTTGCCGACCGACCAGGAGCCCGCAATCCATCTCGGGGAGCGCGAGATCTACTTCCAGATGTTCCACGGACATCCGCTCTACAACCTCTTCGGAGCCGGTACCGGCGACACGCGAGAGGACGCGATCCGGATTCTCAGCCGGTACGTCACCGACCCGATCACGCCCAGCGTCCTCGCCGCCGAGCACGTCCATTACGTGTTCGTGCACGACGACGTCTACGCCGAGCAGCACGAAGCTGCACCGACGCTTCCGACAGCCGACTTCAAGCTGATCAAGCGCTTCCCTGGTGTGCGCGTATTCGTGCTGCGGCCGACGGTGCAGCCCGCGAACCTCGACCTGGTCCTTCAACAAAACGCGGCTTCGATCGGGCTCGTCCAGGGATTGACATCGCCCACCATCACCTATCACGGCGTCTCTCAGAGTGCGAAGGCCGGCTGGCAATCGTTCGCCAGCGGCGCTCAGATGACCTTCGCGAATGACGACCCCAACCTTGGCCACATCCAGCTTGTCGTCCACCTCCAGGCGACGAAGCAACCCGCAACGGTCGAGCTGATTGCCCCCGATGGCCAGGTCGCCGGCACAGCCGCCGTGGCGACCGGCGATACGCAAGTGACATTCGGCCCGTTCTCAATCCCGCACGGATCGTCGACGTACACCCTGCGCGTCTCTCCGGACCAGCGCGTTTTGCTGGGAGCTGTCCTCGTGCAGCCGCTCGCTGAGCTTTCGGTCAGTCTCGCGAACCAGTAGCCGCGGCCAGCGCAGCTTCGAATCCGTCCGCCGTGCGGTCCCAGGACAGTTGCGCGGCACGCTTCAAGGCCGCGGCGCGGATCACCTCGTAGCGCGTCGGATCGTCGATCAATCTGCGGATGCCATTCGCGAGAGCTTCGGGCGAGGGTTGGGTGATGACGCCGGTGCGATCGGCGACGACGGAGTCGCGAAAGCCGGGGATGTCGTACACGACCGCCGGCGTGCCGCGCATCGCCGCCTCCGTCACCGTCAGCCCCCACCCCTCCCGCACCGAGGTGCCGACGACGGCGTCGGCCTCCTCGAGCAGCCTGTCGCGCACGCCGTCGTCCACCCGCCCATGGAGCGTGACCCAGTCCGACACCCCGAGCGACGCCGCGTGATCGCGGAGTCGTTCCCGTTCGCCACCGATCCCGATGATGTCGAGCCGCGCGCTTGGGTGCGTACGACGCAACTCCGCCAGCGCGCCGATCGCGTGATCGAACCGTTTCGACGGCGTCAATCTGCCGATGGCGACCAGGCGTCCCTCCAGAGACTTCGGGTCGAGGTCGCTCGCCGCCTCGGAGCTCACCGCGAGCGGGATCACGTCAATCGTTCCTCGGAGCCCAAGCCGGCGCAGATCGTCCCGGGTCGAAGGAGAGACTGCCACGGCCGGCGTTCGCCGATACGCCTGGAGATAGACGGGCTCGATCGCCCAGCCGAGCGCAGCGACCGGCAGAGGCGCTTCGTACCACCAGACGTTTCGCGCCAGCTGATGGAAGAACACCACGACGGGCGCGCGCGACCACAGCGGCGCGAGATAGGGCACGGTGTTGATCGCGTCGACGACGACGTCGTAACCTTCACGTGCCAAGCGCGGCGCGTGAAATCGCGTCGTCAACTCGGACCCGCGACGAATCACCCGCACGCCGTCGATCGACTCCTCCTCGGCGAGGCCGCTCTCCGACGACGAGAGCCAGCTCACTGAATGGCCGCGCTCGGCGAGTCGGCGTGCGATCTCGTGCGTCACGCGTTCGGCGCCTCCCCCTCTCGTGCTCCGAACATCGCGCCAGTTGAGGATGAGGATGCGCATCACGCGAGGCCGCGGACGACGCCTGCGAGGTACACAACGTGGGTGCAGACGATTCCGCAGGCGGCGAGCAGACCGACTACAGGCGACTGATGGCGAAGGGCGGCAGCAAGCGCGGCAATCCCGACAGCGATCGTGTAGAGCACGACGAAGCCGGCGAGGACGTCGACGCGCACGCCACCGAATGCGAGCACGACGCCTACGAGTGCGCAGAGCACGGCAACCGCCACGAGGAACGACCGCAGGCCCAACCGCCGGACGCGCCCCCGGCGCACGGAGCGCCCGAACGACACTCCGCGCCCGAACACGACGCGCAGATGAGGCCCGAAGAGCCGGGACGGAGCACTGACGATCACAGAGTCCGGCGTGTAGAGCACGCGTGCACCGCCGGCGCTGACCGCCGCGACTACGTCCTTCAACTCGACATCGGGCGCCAAGCCGAGGAAATCCTCGCGGCGTACGACGACTGTCTCTGCCGGAAAGTCCTGCACATAGCGGATGTTTCCGGGCGTGTACCGGAAGTAGCCGAGCCCGGCGCCAATCCGCGACTCGTCGACGGCGGCGGCGGCGCGAGCGCGCGCGGCACCTGCAAGGGGCGCCATTCTCGGTACGACGACAGCGCCGATCTCAGGCCGCACGAAATAGGGAACGGTGGACGAGAGCCAGTTTCCAGCGGCGCTCCCCTGCGGCTCCAGAATCGCGAGAACCTCGCCGACCGCGCGCTCGGCTGCAGCTCGGATCCCCTTGGGGGAGGCGTCCGCGACGTCGATGATCTCCGCGTCCGGATACTCGTAGTCGCGGAGCTTTGCATCCTGGACAAGGAGCACCGATACACGCGGTAGCTCCGACCGCGGCCGCGACCACCCGTACGCACCGGAGATAGCCCGGCGGCGCTGGTAGTAACGGAGGATCCTGAGCCGGTAGAAGATCGCGGCGGTGTCGATCAACGCGCGCAAGACGGCTCGCGAGCGCACGCCCGAGCCGGTGAAGCGGTAATCGAGACGCACCGGCATCTCCTCGATACGCGAGAAGCCGAACTCCCTCGCGACCGCGAGCAACTCGATGTCGAACGCGTACCGCTTCACGAGCAGCAAGGGCAGCACCTGTTCCGCGACCTCGCGCCTGAACACCTTGAGACCAACCTGAGTGTCCCGGACGTTCAAGCGGAAGAGGACTCTCACAAGCTGCTGGAAGAGCCACGACGCAGCCACGCGGCTCGGCGGGTAGCTCACCTGTGACTCGGGATGCCGCTTCGACCCGATCGCGAAGTCGAGCGATGCCTCCTCGGCCCGCCGGACGTACACGGCGAGGTCGCGTGGATCGAGGTCGAGGTCGGCGTCGACGAACCCGATCCACTTGCCCCTCGCCTCCAAGCCTCCGAGCTTCACCGCGTATCCCTTGCCGAGGTTACGGTCGTAATGGAAGACGCGGAACGTTCCCTCCGGCGCCCGCGCCAGCAACTCGGCCTCGGTGGCATCGATCGAGCCGTCGGACACGACGAGGATCTCGAAGTCCTGCCCGAGATCCGCAGCGAGCCGCTCGCGGATCACGCGGAGGTTCTCGACGATCGACGCCGCCTGGTTGAACGCCGGGACGACGACAGACAGAAGCGGTGGGCGGGAATGAGCTCCCCGCGTCTCCTCACTCGCGAGGACGTGTGCGTCGCTCATAGACGACCCAACTGTAGTCAGGCGACGGACGGATTCTCCGCCAGCCTTGCCGTGTCGGCGTCGACGAGCAGGCAGATCAGGTCCTCGAACGAACGCTGCGGCGCCCAACCCAGCTGCTCGTGCGCATGTGCCGGGTCACCGACGAGGTCATGGAGCTCGGCCTTGCCCCTGACGAACCGCTCGTCGCTGCGGACGAACTCGCGATAGTCGAGGCCCGCCCGGCCGAAAGCGACCTCGACAAGCTCGCGGACGCTCCGGGCTTGGCCCGTGGCAATCACATAGTCGTCTGCCGCTTTCTGCTGCACCATCAGCCACATCGCGCGGACGTAGTCGCCGGCATAACCCCAATCCCTCCGCGCCTCGAGATCACCCAGCAACAGCTCTTCTTGTAACCCCGCCTTGATCCGCGCGACCGCACAGGAGACCTTGCGCGGCAGGAACTCCGGAGGACGCCGAGGCGACTCGTGGTTGTAGAGAATTCCCGATGAGGCGTGCAGGCCGTAGCGCCTCCGATAGCTGCGCGTGATGAAGTGGCCGTACGCCTTCGCAACGCCGTATGGTGTCAGGGGCGCAAGCGGCGTCCGCTCGGTTTGCGGAACCTCCAGGGGCTCGCCGAAGATCTCGCTGGACGAGGCTTGGTAGAAGCGAATGTCTGGATCGACCGCGCGAATCGCCTCGAGCATCGTCGTGACGCCGACCGCCGCAAACTCGGCCGTCAGTGCCGGGTTGTCCCACGAGGCCGGAACGAACGACACGGACGCGAGGTTGTAGACCTCCTGCGCCTCCGACTCGCGCAACGCGCGCTCCAGCGATTCCTGATCGAGCAAGTCGGCTGAAACCGCCGTGATCCGGCTCCGGATTCCGTCCAGATTGGGGTACGCGGGTGGGTCGCGCCGGAGCGTGCCGAACACCTCGTACCCTTCGTCGAGCAGCATTTCGGCGAGGAACGAGCCGTCCTGACCCCCGATGCCGGTGATGAGCGCGCGCTTCGCCACTAAGGCAGCGAGGATACGTAGGTATCGACGAGGCTCGCCGCTGTCGCCGACGCAGAGAATGTTCGCTCGGCGGTCGCCCGAGCCTGCCTGCCGAGCGCGCTCCGCTCCGCTCCGTCTTGCAACAGACGAACGAGCTCCGTGCGGAGCGCGCCGGCGTCCCCCGGACCGACCATGACGGCGCCTGCTCCGAGATCCGTGAGGCCGCCGACACGCGTCGCCACGACCGGCCGTCCGTATCCCATCGCCTCGCGCGCGGCGAAGCCATAGCCCTCACGCCGAGAGGGGACGCAGACGATCGACGCGCGCTCGAAGTACGCGCCGATCGCGTCCGGTGGAACGAAGCCGACGGCGTCCGGGACGTGAGTGCGGAGCGGGCCGTCGCCGACGATCACACGTGGGAGGCCCTCGGTCGCCTCGACGAACTCGAGAATGCCCTTCTCCTTGCTGAGACGGCCGACGAAGAGGACGTGCGGCGGATCGGTCGGGTCGGCGACTGCGGCGGGAATCTGCACGCCGAACGGCACGACACGCACGTCTCGGGCGCCCAGCGACCTCGCCTCGTCGGCGAGGTACGCCGAGGCGGCGATGACGGTTCGCGCCCCGCGCACGAGCGGCCGGACGAGCCGCGGCAGCCGCCGCGCGAGCTCGACGTCGGTGCCCCACACCTGCAGGACGTACGGCTTGCCCGTGGCGCGCGCGGCAATTGCAGAAGGGATCCAGTGCGCGTGCACAAGGTCAGCGTCCCGCGAAGCTCTGCGCGCCGCACGGGCGTAGGCCGCCAGAAACGCGGGAACGAGTGCGAGCTTCCACGGCGCGCTGCGCAGATTCTGGGCAATGCCGCCCCCATAGGCGATGCCGAAGTCGGCGAACGTGGCGGGCGAAACGACTTCCACGTCCACGCCCTGCGCCCGCACGCCGTCCACGGAGTCCGCGACGAAGCGACCAGCGACGTCGTCCGAATGACGGGGGTACGACGTCGTCAACACGACGACCTTCATCGCTCGTGCTGCGCGAACACGACCGGCACCGCGAGCGCGAGCGCCATCAGCGCATAGAAGTAATAGAACTGCATCGTCAGGTAGAACGCGTTCGCGGCGATCGTCCCGGCGATTGCCGCCGTGAAGCCCCAGGCGAGCGGACGCACCCGCGCGGCGAGCGGGTCACCCGCGGCAGCCAGCGCGCGGCCGAGAGCGCGCGCGTGATGCAAACGGCGAAAAACCCAGAGGATGAAGGCGGCGAAGACCGCAGCGCCCACGACTCCGGTCTCGACGATCAGCGCGACGAGGTACGAGTGCGGTCCCCAGTTCGTCTTGCCGGTGACGAACTCGTAGTAGACCGAGAACGTGTTCAGCCCGAGCCCGAAGAACGGGTGCGAGTGCAGGACCTGCGGGATAAAGCTGTAGATCGAGAAGTGCACGGTCTCCGAGCTGCCGCTCGTCGAGACGCGCGACTTGAGCACGACCTCGAAGAAGTGCCTTCGCGAGAGGACGATCGCGAGCAGGACCGCACACGCGGTCCCGATCGGCACGAGCAGCTGCCACGACACGAGGTAGCGCCGGTACGGGATCGCGAGAATCAGCGCGCCCACGCCGAGGCCGAGCAGTCCGCTGCGCGACAAGGTCGTCGCCTCGACGAAGAGCAGGAACCCGATCGCGAGCATCAGCCATTTCCGCCATGGATGACCGCGCTCGAGCCGGAGATAAAGCGGTGCGAGGACGAGCAGCGGGACGATCAACATGATTCCGAGGTGGTTGGGGTCCCCGGTCAGCGCGTTCGGCCGGTAGACGTTCGCGCCCTCGACCGCGCCGTAGACGTTGATCTGGCTCGCGCCGCCGGTCAGCGGCGAAAGGAGCGTCGCGTCGAGGTTGCCCCCGCGCCGCGCATCGAGCAGCTGCAGGAGCCCGTAGACCGCGTTGACCACGATCCCCGCGCTGAACCAGGCGAGCGAGCGCCAGAAGTAGTGCCGGCCGCGCCGCGAGATCCAGACGACCGCCGCGGCGAGGAACGCAAAGTGGATCAGCCACTTGATCAGCCCCTTGACCCACTGCTGCAGTGCGTCCGAGTCGCTGAGGTTGAAGTAGCCGACCAGGTAGACGAGCAGGAACACGGCGAAGAAGCCCAGCAGCACGGCCGTCGTGCGCGGCACCGTCCCCCGCTTCGTCGTCGCGACGAACGACACGAGAAAGAGGATCGCGAGCACGTCTGCGAGCGACACGGTGCCCGCGAAGCTCCAGTGGATCTTCTCGAACGTGACGCAGAAGAGGCTCGCGAGGAAGAAGAAGCTCGTGAGCCTTCTCATACGATGCGCTCCAGCAGCTGCGCGAGCTCCTCGACGCGCGTGCGGCGCGACACCTTGTCGCGCCACTCGTCGGACAGCGGCGTGCCTTCGAGCGACCCTGCCTGCCAGCGTGCATGCAGATCGCGCAACGCGGCTGTCATCCCCTCCACGTCGTCGGGCGCGACGATGACGCCCGCGCCGGTCTTCCGGATCAGGTCGGCGGCCGCGCCCTCCGGCGGCACGACTGCGAGGATCGGCCGCTCGGCTGCGAGGTACTCGAAGACCTTGCCGCTCAGCACCCCCTTGCCGCGCCCGCCCGCGTCCGGAATCAGGAGCAGCAGCACATCCGAGTCGCGTTGCAGCTCGAGCGACCGCCGGCGCGGCGCGTAGGCGATCAGCTCGAGGCGGTTACCGAGCTGCTGCTCCTCGGCCCACTCGCGGTCAGTCGAACGGAAGTCGCCGAGGAAGCGGACGACGACGTCGTCGAGCCCGGACTGCTTGAGCGCGGTCAAGAAGGGTCTCGGATCGCGCTTGCCGAAGAACGATCCGGTGTGTGTGATGCGCAGCCGGTCGGACGGTGTGTGCTCGAGGCCGGCGAAGTCGTCGAAATCAGAGCCGTTCGCGATCGTCACGACGGGGCCCTTCGGACTCCGCTCGCGCATCTCCTCGGTGATCGCGTCGGAGACGCCGATGATCGCGGTGGCCGAGCGTGCGATCAGCTTCGCGACCGCATGCTCCCCCTGCTCCTTCGCGCGCACGAGCATGCGCTCCGCGTGACGGTGGGGATGCGCGACGACCGAGTCGCGCAGGTCGGCGACCCACGGAATGCCCGTCGCGCGCTTCACCGCAGCGCCGACGAGGTGCACCGACGACGGTGGTGACGTCGTGATCACGACATCGATCTGCTCGCGCTTGACGATGCGGATCGCAGCCGGGATCGCGGTCAGGTTCCAGCTGACGTTCTCGTCCGGCACGAGCAGGCGGCGGCCCGCGAGTTGCGCCTGCTTCGTGAAGCGCGTGAGGCCCTGCGTCCCGTGGAGCTCCTCGGCAGGCTTTCGCCCCTTCGGCCCGACGTAGCGCGCGCGGTGCACCCACGCGAGCATCGGGGGCATCAGCTCGTCGTCGCGATGAACCCACTTCGGATCGTCGGGCGCGAGGACGTGCGTCTCGATCCCGAGCTCCGGCAGATGGGTCGCGAACTTCAACGCGCGCTGGACGCCGCCCCCGCCCGCGGGCGGGAAGTACATCGTCACGAGAAGGACCTTCACCGCGGACGAAGATAGACGACAACAAAGAGGCGATGGCTCAGCGCTACGACGTGATCGTGGTCGGCGGAGGGATTCTCGGTCTCTCGACGGCGAGGCGCCTGCTCCTCGAGCGCCCCGGGCTGCGCCTCGTCCTGCTCGAGAAGGAGCACGCTCTCGCCCACCACCAGACCGGTCACAACTCGGGGGTCGTCCACTCCGGGATCTACTACCGGCCGGGGTCGCTGAAAGCCCAGCTGTGCGTCGAGGGCAAACAGGCGCTCGAGCGGTACGCCGACGAGCGCGGGATCACGCGCGTCGAGCGGGGCAAGCTGATTGTCGCCCTCGACGACTCCGAGCTCGAACGGCTCGCCGAGCTGGAACGGCGCGGCCGCGCGAACGGCGTGGCGGGGCTCCGCGTCGTCGAAGGCGACTGCCTGCGGGCAATCGAGCCGAGCGTGGCGGGCATCCGCGCGCTGCACGCGCCCGGAACCGGGGTGATCGACTACACCCGCGTCGCCGAGTCGTTCGCCGCGGACATTCGCACAGCCGGCGGTGAGATCGAGCTCTCCGCGGAGGTGACCCTGGTCGCCGAGCGCAACGGCCGCGTCGAGGTCGAGACGCGCGGGCGCGCGCGCACCGCGCGCGCCGTCGTTTCGTGCGCAGGCTTGCAATCGGATCGCCTGGCGCGCTCGGCGACGCGCATCGTCCCTTTTCGCGGCGACTACTACACGCTGTCCGAGCGCGCGGCCGCCCTTGTCCAGGGTCTCGTCTACCCCGTGCCCGACCCGAGCTTTCCCTTCCTCGGCGTCCATCTCACGAAGCAGGTCGACGGGACCGTGACCGCCGGCCCGAACGCCGTCCTCTCGCTCGCGCGCGAGCAGTACCGCCGCACCGCCTTCTCGCCGCGGGACGCGGCGGCGACCGCCGCCTACCCGGGCTTCTGGCGCTTCGCGGCGCGCCACCTCCGCACGGGCTCCGCCGAGCTCTGGCGGGATCTCTCGAAACGCGCGTTCGTGCGGGACCTCCAGCGCTACGTGCCGGGCGTTACGGAGGAGGACGTTCGCTTCGGGCCGTCGGGCATTCGCGCGCAGGCCCTCGGTCGCGACGGGCGGTTGCTCGACGACTTCGTGATCGAGGGCAACGGGCGCATCGTCCACGTCGTGAATGCGCCCTCTCCCGCGGCGACCTCGTCGCTCGCGATCGGTTCGCACGTCGCACGGCTCGCGCTCGACGCGCTCGCCTAGCCCAAGCGATAGAGACGGCCGCTGCGGATCGCCCAGGTGGCCCCGTACTTCTTCGCGATCGCGGGATCATTCGTCAGCACCCAGTGCCGGATGTCCTTCGCACGCTCATAGGGCTTGTTCGCGGTGGTCGCCGCGACGTGCGTGACCGGCGCCGCGACGATGTAGACGGGAGCGGCGGCGGCGACGCGGTAGCTTGTGGCGAGCGGCGCGATCACGATCGCTCCCTTCGGCACCTTCGTGCGCAGGTTGTGGACGAGCCGCGCCGAGAGTGCTTTCGGGTCGGACTTCTGCGCCGGGCTCCAGTGCCAGATCCCGTGAATGAAGACCGGCACCGAGAAGAGAACGACCGTGGCCGTGCCGAGCCCCCAGCGTTCCGGCAGCGGACGGCGGCGCAGAACGAGCGCGAGCAGCAGCGCGACACCGCCGCCGCCGAGCGCCCACCACGTCGCCGCGGCCGGGCCGCCGTGCTTCAGGCCATATGCGAAGTCGCCGGGCCAGAGACGCTGCAGGACGATGCCCGCAATCAGCGCGAGCGGCGGCACCCAGATGCGGCGCGCGATCAGCGCCGCGCCGCCGGCGAGCACGAACGGCACCGGCGCGAAGCCGATCGCGCGGCGTGACTGCGACAGGCCGACCGCGTCGGAGAAGTGCACGAACAGCCACGGCACCGTTCCGAGCACGAGAATGATCAGCGTCCCACCGAGGGCGAAGAACGCCCAGCGCCGCGGAATCGCGAACGCGACGACGGGCAGGAGGATCAGCGACGCGACGGCGATCGCCCCGCTTCGGCCGAATACCTCGGGCGCGACTCGGAAGTCGCGCGGCCCGTGGATCACGAGCTGTTCCCGGTACTGGACGAGCCCGCGCATCAGCTCACCGGACTTCGGGTTGTGCGAGATCGTCTCGTCGACGATCGGCTTCAGCCACAAGAGCACGAGACCTGTCGGGACCGCCGCGATCAGCCAGTTGCGCCACTCCCAGGGAAGGAGTGCGAGCAGTGGGATCAGCAGGAAGATTGCGTACGTCGGATGCGAGAGGGCGATTGCCCCGAAGATCACGGCGAGCGCCGCCCAGCCCACGCGCGTGCGTGCCGTGAAGAAGAGCGCGATCGCAGCGGGCACCATGATCTGCCGCGTCGAGGTTGCGGGCAGCGCGAGCACGTCGAACGACCCGCCGTGGCCCGGCCCGAAGCAGAACAGCGCGAGCGACGCGACGAGCACCGAGACGCCTCCCAGTCGCGAGCCGAACACCGCTAGGCCCGCCTCCCAGACAACCGCGCAGGCGATCGGCGCGAGCAGCGAGGGCGAATGCCGCACCACCACCTCGGGATCGAGGCCGGAGAACCAGGCGATCAGCGCCAGGAAGCCGTGCCAGAGCGGAAACGCATAGCCGGGGTGGAGACCACCGTCCTTGAACTCGTCGACCGTCCGCAGGTGCAGGTCGCCGAACGCGACGAGCTTGCGCACCCGCGCCTCGTGGAAGAGCCCGTCGCCGACGATCACCTCGGAGACGCGCCAGAGCAGCCAGCCGAGGACGATGCCCGCCCCGATCACCCAGCGCGGAGCCCCGAGCTCGCCCCGAACCTGATTCGGCGGCGCCCGGCGCGTCGCGTCGGCCGTCGCGTGCAGGCCGAACCAGGTTCGAGCGCGTCGTGTGGGGCGGTTGGGTCCGTCGCTCGTTGCGCGAATCAGGTTCGATTGAGCTCGCCGACCAACCGCCAGCGCGCCCACCGTGATCGCCGCCAGTACGAGCACCGCGAACCGGATGTTCGAGTGCACCGTGAACACGACGGCCCACGCGACGAAGGCGGCGGCTAGCCCCCACGCGAAGACCGCGGACATCGAGCGCTGACCGAGCGCGCGTGCGACGGCGAAGCCCGGAAGCAGCACCACGATCGTGCCGAAGGCGAGGCGGAGATAGTCGATCACTTGAGCAGCGAGCGGGCGTTGCCGGAGGAGAGGAAGCGGACGCCTTCGCGGTAGTCGTCGCGGCGCAGGACGAGCGCGCGCAGGCGCAGCGACCAGAGCAGCAGCTTGCGCACGCGCTCGGCGTCCTTCGCACCGCGATGCTTCGCGAACCAACGCAGGTGTCCGCGCAGGTTCTCGACGTACAGACGCCCTCCGTGCGAGGCGCCGCCGACGTGCATCACCTCGGCGCCGGGGAAGAACAGCACCTTCCACCCCGCACGCCGGAAGCGGGTCATCCAATCGACCTCTTCGCTGAACATGAAGAAGTCCTCGTCGAACAGCCCGACCGCGTCCGCCGCCTCGCGCCGCACGAGGAGCGCGGGGCCGAAGAGCCAGTCGACCTCCGCCACGCGGTCGTGGTCGAAGTCGCCGCGGTAGAGCGGGTTGAGCCGCTTCGAGTGCGGCGCCAGCTTGCGGATGAACAGGTACTCCGTGGCAAGGCGCCACAGCGTCGGTTCGCCGCGCGCGGAGCGCTGCAGCGTGCCATCCGTGTTCACGAGCTTCGGGCCGACGACCGCCGCCTCGGGATGCTCGTCGGCGAACGCGACGAGCTTGTCCAGCGCGTCCCCCATTACCCACGCATCGGAGTTGAGCAAGAAGTAGTAGCGGCCGTCCGTCGCGCGCATGCCGGCGTTGTTGCCGCCGCCCATGCCCTTGTTCTCCTGCTCGATCAGGCGCGCCTCGGGGAAGCGCTCGCGCACGAAGTCGACCGTGCCGTCGGTGGAGCCGTGGTCGACAACGACGACCGGTCGTCCGCGCACGGACTCCAGGCACTGCTCGAGCCACGGCAGCGCGTTCAAGGTCACGACGACGACGGAGACGTCAGCCATCGAGCACCGGGCGGCGATCGAAGACCTGCTCCCACAGGATCACCGCGACGCCGGGCAGCGCGAGGAGGATCGTCATCAGGAAGAAGAGGAACCCGCAGGCAAACGCCGCGTCGGGATCGATGTGCAAGTTGCCGAGGAAGCTGACGAAGAACGCCTCCCGCACGCCGATGCCGTTGACGGTGAACGGCACGAGCATCACGAGGAAGAGCAGCGGTCCGAGCACGATGTACGGCAGCACCGAGAGGTGAATGCCTACCGCGCGGCCGGAGGCGTAGATCGCGACGATACGCGTGAGCTGCATGAGGACGGTGACGCCCGAGACGAGCAGCAGCGTCTTCGGGTGGGCGCGGTAGCCGTGGATCCCGTCGTAGACGGCGCGGGCGGGCGTCTCCACGCGCAGGCGGCGCGCGAGCGGAAGCAAGAAGGCGAGCCGGCGGCGGATGCTGCGCGAGAAGAAGACGATGCCGGCCGCGATCGTCAGGACGACGAAGATCGCCTCGGGCCAGAGGTAGGCGCCGATCGAGTAGCGCCCGATCGCGAGCAGGAAGCCGACCCCGGCCAGCAGCAGCGTCACGGCTCCGCCCAGTGCGCGCTCGACGAGGACGGAGCCGGTGATCGGCGTGATCTGCCCCGGGTGGCGCCGCGCCGTCTCGAAGATGCGGGAGGCGTCGCCGCCGACCGAGGTCGGCAGCACCTGCCCCCATGCGTACGAGACGAAGTAGGTACGGATGAGCCAGCCCAGGCTGTCGTCGATCCCGCGCACCGCAAGCAGCCGCTGCCAGCGCCACGCCATCGGCGGCACCGTGATCAGCGTCAGCACGATCGACGCGATCACCCAGGGCACGCTCGCGGAGCCGAGGATGTGCGCGGTCTTGCCGAGGTCGATCTTGACGAGGATGTAGGCGACGGCCGCCGCCGTGACAAGCAGCGTCAGCGCGACGCGCAGCGGCCGGTTCATCCGGAGAAGCGCGCGTGCACGCGCCGCAGCGCCGCGACCGCATCGCGGACGTCATCGTCGGAGTGTGCAGGCGAAAGCGGCAGCGACAGCACCTCGGCGCCGGCGCGATCGGTCACCGGCAGCTCCGGCTGGCTCGGCGCGAGCCGGTCGCGGTAGGCGGTCAGCCGATGCACCGGGAGGAAGTGGATCGACGTGCCGATGTTCTCGTCCGTCAGCGCGCGCTGCACGTCGTCGCGGTCGGCGAAGGTGATGCGCACGACATAGAGGTGGTTCGCGTGCACGTCTCGCGCGTCCCGTGCGACTGCCTCGATACCGTCCAAGTCGGCGATGCCCTCGTCGTAGATCGCGACCTGGCGCTCACGGATCGCCGCGTGCTTGTCAACCTTGTCGAGCTGCACGAGGGCGATCGAGGCGAGCACGTCGCTCAGGTTCGCCTTGTAACCGGGGACGGCGATGTCATACCGCGACCCATGGCCGCGGCGCATCACGCGCAGGTCGTCGAGCGCTTCAGCGAGATCGTCGCGGTTCGTCGAGATCAGGCCGCCCTCGCCGGCCGCGATGTTCTTCGTCGCATAGAGCGAGAAACACGTCAGGTCGGCGATCGCACCGATCTTGCGACCGCGGTAGCGCGACTCGGCCGCGTGCGCCGCATCCTCGACGATCGGGAGCCCGTACGCCGCCAACTCGTCGAGGTCAGCGGGCTGTCCATAGAGATCGACGGGAACGATCGCCTTCGTCCGGTCGGTGATGAGCTCGCCGACGCGCGCCGCGTCGATGTTCAGCGTGTCGTCGCGCACGTCGGCGAAGACGGGCGTCGCGCCGCAGTGGACGATCACGTTCGCCGTCGCCGGCCAGGTGATCGACGTGGTGATCACCTCGTCGCCGGGCCCGACGCCGAGCGCGACGAGCGAAAGATGGAGCGCCGCCGTGCACGACGAGACGGCCAGGACGTGCTTCGCCTCGAGGTAGTCGCGCATCCGCGCCTCCAGCTCGGCCGTGCGCGGGCCGGTCGTGAGCCAGCCGGAGCGGAGCGTCTCGGAGACGGCCTCGATCTCCTCCTCGGAGATCGCCGGGGGCTGGAACGACAGGAAACTTTCCCGCTTAGACCGCTTAGACGAGAGCTCCGGCATCCGCGGTGACGAAGCGTACGCGGTTCGCGGCCGCGTCCGCCTGCGCGAGGGCCTCCTCACGGCTCTCCGCGGTCACGAGGATGGCTCCGGCGCGGTCGGCGCCGCGGCGCAGAGGTGTGAAGACGTAGCCCGGCTCCCGGTAGATCCGCGCCTCGACGTCTTCGGGCACCTCCACTCGCTCGAGGACGCCGGGCGGGGCGACCAGGAAGCGCGTGACCGCGCCGCCCACCCGGGGCTCGTGACGGGTCAACACGAGCTCAGTCCCGAGCGCGGCAGCGAGCGCGAGCCCGTTCAGGTCGACACCCAGCACCGCCTCGACGAGCTCCGCGTCATGGCCGCCGCCGAGGCGGGCGGCTGCCTCGATCACCTGGGGGCCGTCGGGGCCGATGCGGAGCTGCGTGTACGAGGGGCCGTTCTCGATGCCCAACGCGGCCACGGCTGCTTCGGCCACCTCCGCCGCCTGCGCCCCGAACCGGCTCGGCCAGACATGGGCGAGCGCGACACCGAAGGCGGGCAGCTCGGCCGTGAGGCGATCCGTAACGGTCAGCGCGGTGAAGGAACCGTCGATCGAGAACCCGACGACCGTCACCTCCGGGCCCTCGACGAGCTCCTCGACGAGCGCGAGCCCGCTCCGGGCGGCGCCGCGCGCGGTCTCGATCGCAGGCACGAGCGCCGCCGGGTCGACGACGAGCGTCAACCCCTTCTGCCCTTGACGGTCGGGCGCCTTCACGACGACCGGGCCGTCGACCGCCGGCGGCTCGTCGCCTGCGCCCACGACCCACGAGCGAGGTTGCGGCACGCCGGCCTCCGCAAGCCGCTCGCGCTGGCGGAGCTTGTTCGTCGCGAGCACCGCCGTCTGTGGCGAAATCGGGTGCGGCAGTCCGGCCCGCTCGGCGATCCGCGCCGCGACACCGACCGGCCAGTCCGTGCCCGGCGAGATGATCCCGTCGATTCCGAGCGCGCCGACCAGTCGCTCGATCGCCGGTTCGTCCTCGGTCGAGAGGATGCAGCGCCGGTCGGCGAAGGCAAAGCCCGGCGCGGAGGGATCGCGGTCGACGACGGCGATCCACAACCCGCGCGCCCTCGCCGCCTCGAGCAGGCCGAGTTGAGCCGGCCCCGCTCCGAGCACGAGCAGGCGTGCGGTCACCCGCGCTCACCGCCGCCGCGTGGGAACACGAACAACGGCACGAGCGCCGCCCCGCCGATCAGCAGCGAAACGATCGTGCGGTAGCTCGTGTTCGTCAGATTGCTTTCGAGGGGCAGCGTCGAGACCCAATAGGTGAGAAGCAGCCCAGCCGCCGAGAGGACGAGCCAGACGCCGGCGAAGGTCAGCAAGCGCCACCGTGCGCCGGCGAGACCCGCGATCAGCATGAGCGGGATCACCAGCGCGAGCAGCCCCCACTTGTCGGTCGCTGCGAGCTGCCGAAGCAGCTCGTGGACGACCGGCCCCACGCGATCGGTATGCGCGCGGAGATACGCATAGTCGCCGATGTGCGCCAAGTCGTAATCCGGTGTGGAGAGGCCATAGACCGCACAGTAGAGACGCCATGGGAGGACAACCGCGAGCATCGCTCCGATCGCTGCTGCGGCGGGCAGGCGGCGGGCTCGCTCGCGCGTCAACACCGTGGCCACACCCAGGGCGGCGGCTCCGGCAAGCGAGAACAGCAATCCCTCCGACTTCGTGAGTCCCGCCATCCCGAGGAAGGCGGCGAAGCAGGCGAGCATCCACCCTTCCGGCCGTTCGGAGACGAGCCACGCGGCCCCGGCCGCGAGCCCGAGGCCGACGAAGAGCCCGAGCGGCACGTCGGCGTAGTGCGTGAGGAGCTGGTAGAGCACCTGCGGTGCTCCCACGACGACGAGCGCAGCCAGCGCGATTATCCACGAGCGAGCCCGGTTGCGAAGGAGTGCCCAGAGCGCGATCGGGAAGCTGATCGCGAGCAGGATGAACTGGACGCCGATGAGGGTCGGGTCGTACCGGCCCATCGCGCTGAAGCCGAGCGCTTCCAGCGTCGGCAGGCCGAGGGGATACGGCGTCTGCCCGTAGTTCCCCGACCGCAGCGCTTGCGGTGCGAGCGAGGGCTCGACGTAGAGCAACCGGGCCTTCGCCGTCCAGACCGCCCAGGCGTCCCATTCGACGAGCGGCCTGATCGCAAAGGTACGCGCCGAGTAGGCGAGCAGGACTGCGAGGATCAGCGCGACCCCAGCTGCCGCAGCGGTGCCCGTGGTCGGACGAGCGCGGACGCGGGCGGGAAGGCTGAAGCTCCATCCTCGACGCGACACCCCCACGACGGCTGCCGCGATGACCAGCAGCCCGACCAGCGAGGCAGTCCAGGAGACCGGCACGCGAACGAGCGCCAGGTAGGAGGCAGGCACGATCACGATCACGAGGCCGAGCGGGAACGCGACGCCGGCGCGGGCCCAGGTCGCAGCGTCACCCGTCAACCAGCCCGCTGCCACGAGCGCCGCAGCCCCAACGAGCAGGAATGCTCCGTCGACCACGAGCAGGCCGAGCAGCTCAAGAGCCACGAGCGATCCTTGAAACGAAGATCAGCTGAGCGCCCGCACGTACCTGGGCGGAGTAGTGCAGTCCCAGCAGCCCGGGATCGGAATCCCACGACAGAACGACGTTCGCGTCAGAGAGTCGCCGGGTCTCGATTGCCGGAAGCAGATAGAGGTGCGCGATGCTCCGGACGACGAGCTTCTTGTCGGCGGTCGCGCTGAACCCCTCCGGCGGGATCTGGATCCAGTAGCGATCCCCGGGGCGAAGCGACCGGGCCCAGAAGTCGAAGATGTCCATTCGAATTGGAACGAGCGCGCCGAAGGCCTGATCGCGTTCGGCGCGCGTGTAGGTCGCGTACTGCGCGTGCTGGCTCCGCATGAGCCGCCACGAGTGCGGTATGCCCCGCCACGCCGAGTAGCCGAGCGCCAGCACGATCGCGAGGGAGACAGCGAGCGACAGTCCCTGTCGTGCTTGCACCATCAGGAGACTCGTACGCGGATCAGAACCCGAACCGCCTTGAACCCGTCCCGCCAGGTGATCTTCTTGCCCTCGGCGTACGTGCGCCCGTAGTAGGAGATAGGGAGCTCGTAGATCCGCAGGTCTTGCTTGCAGATCCGCCCGGTGATCTCCGGCTCGATCGCAAAGTCGTCCTCACGGAGCTCGAGCGAGCGGAGCACCTCGGAGCGGAATGCCTTGTAGCCCGTCTCGATGTCGGACAGCGTCGTGTTGTAGAGGACACCGGCCAGCATGCTCAGGAATTGGTTCCCGAGGCGATGCCAGTAGAGGTGAACGCGCTGCGGCCTGCCGCCCATGAGCCGCGACCCGTAGACGACGTCGGCGACGCCTTGGAGAATCGGCTCGATCAGCCCCGGAACATCACCGGGGTCGTACTCGAGATCGGCGTCTTGAATGACGACCACGTCACCATCGATGTGCTCGATGCCCACACGAAGCGCAGCGCCTTTGCCGCGGTTCGGCTGCGAGATGACGACGAGGTTCGCGTGCTCGGCGGCAAGGCGTTCGAGGATCGCCGGCGTCTCATCGGTCGACCCGTCGTCGATGACGATCAGCTGCTTATCGAACGGCAGGACCTGGACACGCTGGATCACGCCCTCGATCGTCCCCGCCTCGTTGTAGGCGGGGATCAGAAAGCTGACTTTCACCTCGCGCTCAGCCTCAGGACGAGTAGGCGCGGGCTTCCCGGGCCAGGATCGCTCTCCACCACGCCTCATTGTCGCGATACCACGCGACGGTGCGCTCCAGACCCTCCTCGAACCCCGTGCGCGCCTTCCAGCCGAGCAGCCGCTCCGCCTTGTCGGTGGAGCCGATGTGCCGGTCGACTTGGCCGAGCCGCTCAGGCACGTGCCGTACGAGGTGAGGCGGCTTGTCGAAGGCGTCGAGCACCAGCGCCGCGATGTCGGCGACCGAGATGTCGACCCCGGTCGCCACGTTCAGCACCTCGCCGGCGATCGTCTCGATCGGCGCGTCGATCACGGCCTGGATCGCCTCAGCGTCGTCGCCGACGTAGAGCCAGTCACGCGAGGCGTGACCGTCGCCGTGGACGGTCAGCGGCTCGTCGGCGAGCGCCTGCGTGATGAAGCGCGGCACGACCTTCTCCGGATGCTGGCGCGGTCCGTAGTTGTTGAACGGGCGCACGATCACGATCGGCAGGTCGTACGTCGTCCAGTACGAGTAGGCGAGACGGTCGGCGCCGGCCTTCGTCGCCGCATACGGCGAACGCGGATTGAGCGGGTGCTCCTCGTCCATCGGAGCGCTCTCGGCCGTGCCGTACACCTCGGAGGACGAGATGAGGATGAAGCGCTCGACGGGCGTGACGCGAATCGCGTCGAGCAGGATCTGCGTCCCTTCGACATTCGTCGTCACGAACTCGGAGGCGCCGTGCTCGATCGACTTCTCGACGTGCGACTCCGCCGCCGCGTTGACGATCACGTCGACGCCCTCGATCAGCTCCCGCACGAGCCCCGCATCGCGAATGTCTCCGTGCACGAACGAGAGCCGCGGATGGCTCAGCACGTCGGCGAGGTTCTCGAGGTTGCCCGCGTAGGTCAGCGCGTCGAGCGTCACGACCTCGTGATCGGTCTGCTCGAGGAGGTGGCAGATGAAGTTCGACGAGATGAATCCCGCTCCGCCGGTCACAAGTACGCGCTTCAAAGCTCCTCCTCGATCGTGTACAGCGGCCTGCCTTCGACGTCTCGCTGGACGCGGCCCAGCGACTCTCCGATCAGCGCCAAGACGAAGCCCTGGATGCCGAGGACCAGAACAATGCCTGCTCCGGCGAAGAGCGGCCCCGGGAAGTTGCTGTTCACGATCCAGTACGCCAGGCCGTAGATCCCGACGGCGGCCGCCGCCAGCGTGCAGACGAGGCCCAGGGTGACCCCGATCCACTGGACGGGCTGCGGCCAGAAGCCCGCGACCACGTGCAGGGCGAGCCGGACCAGGCGCAGCGGCGAATAGCGCGAGCCCGAGCTCGAAGCGGCATGGGAGACGTCCACCTCCTCGACCGAGACGCCGCTCGAGAGCACGAGCGCCTTCGTGAACTTCTGGCGGCCGATCGAGCCGAGCATCGGCTCGATCGCGCTGCGCCGGTAGCCGTTAAAGGCGCACCCGAAGTCGGAGATCGAGACGCCGGTGAACCGGCGCAGGAGACCGTTGATCAGGCGGCTGGGCATCGTGCGGCCGGGCGAGTCGCGACGTGCGATGCGGCGGCCCGACGCGACGTCCGCGCGGTCGAGCGCCGCGAGCAGCTTCGGGATGTCCTCCGGCTCGTTCTGGAGGTCGCCGTCCATCGTCACGATGCGCGCGCCGCGCGCGCGTACGAGCCCCGCGTGCATCGCAGGATGCTGGCCGAAGTTGCGCTTGAAGCGCACGACGCGCACGCGCGGGTCCTGCTCGTGCAGCGCGCGCAGGCGCGCGAAGGTGTCGTCCGTCGATCCGTCGTCGACGAAGATCGCCTCCCACTCGCTCCCGTTCAGCGACGCGGCGACGCGCCGGTAGAGCTCGCCGACAGCGCCTTCTTCGTTCAACACGGTGACGACGATCGATACGTCCATCTCACAAGACCCTAACCCGCGCTCCTTAGAGTCGCCCTTCGTGTGGCAGGCGGGCGAAACGATCCTGCGCCGCGAGGTGCTGAATGACGGGCGCGCCTGGCTCGAGATCCCGGTGATCGTCGTTCGCGACGAGCCCGACCTGCTCGCGACCTACGTGCCGGAGGGCGCGCCGTTCCACTTTCCCGAAGGTGATTGGCCGACGTCGACCGGCCGTCATCCCTGGCACGGCCGCGGCACCTGGCAGGGCCACGGCGTCCTGATGCTGCAGCGCCCGGGCGAGGCGCACGCGATTTGGATATCGACGAGCGGATCCGCGAAGGGCGCTTCACCGTCGAGCAGTTCGAAGCAACGTGGGCTGAAGGTCGTCGCGTCGTCGCGGAGCTCGAGGCGGGCCGCCGCTCGTGGGATGACGCGTGGGCGACGTGGCGGCCGGACCCTTCGTGGACACGCGTAGCGGCCGCACCGTCACACTGACCGGCTGAATGCTTCCTCGGAGGTTCCCGACCCTCGCCGGCTTCTTCGTGCTCGGCTCCTTCTGGGGCGCGTGGGCCGCCGTCCTGCCGAGCGTGCAGCAGGCGACCGGCGCCTCGAAGGGCGCGCTCGGCGTCGCGATGCTCTTCGTCTCGATCGGCTCGATCCCGGCGATGTTCCTGCTCGCTGCGCCGGCGGTCGACCGGTTCGGCGCGCGGGCGGTCGCGATCGGCTGCGGTGTCTTTGCGATCGCGACGACCCTGCCGGGGCTTGCGACATCGCTGCCGACGCTGATCCTCACGCTGACGTTCGCGGGCATCGGCTCCGGCCTCGTCGACGTCGCGATCAACGCGAACGTCGGGCGCATCGAGAGCGAGACCGGCGCGCGCCTGATGCCGTTCGCGCACGGCATCTACTCCGTCGGCATCCTGACCGGCGCGGTCGGCGCCGGGCTCGCGCGCGGCGCGGGCGTCGGCCGCGAGCCGATCCTCCTCGCGGTCGCCGTCTGCGTCGCCCTCGCGGGCCTCACGGTGATCAACGACCGCGCACGCGTGCACACCGAGCCGGTGAAGGGGATTCGCATTGCGCGCGGCCTGCTCGCGATCGGCTTCCTCGGCGCGGCGGCATTCGTCGTCGAGGGCGGGACGGAGAGCTGGAGCGCGCTCTTCCTCGAGCGCCAGCTGCATGCTCACCCCGCAGTCAGCGGCCTCGGGCCCGGCATCTTCGGAGCCTCGATGGCGCTTGGCCGCTTCTCCGGCCAGGCTCTGCATCGGTTCTCCGATCGCCTGCTGCTCGGCGGCGGCTCGGCGCTCTCGGCCGTCGGCTGCTGCATCGTCGCCGCTGCGCCAAACGCCCCCGTCGGCCTCGTGGGCTTCGCGCTCGCCGGCGCCGGGATCTCACTGACCGCGCCGATCGTCTTCGGCATCGCCGGCCGCCGGCCGGATGCCGGAAGCGCCGTCGCGACGGTGACGACGATCGGCTATCTCGGACTGCTCGTCGGGCCGCCGCTCGTCGGCGGCATCGCGCAGGCGACGAACCTGCGCCTGTCGTTCCTCACGCTCGCCGTGATCGCGGCCGCCGTTGCGGCGGCCGCGAGCCGACTGCGCTTCGATTGAGCAAATCCGCACCGCTTCGTGGCAAATCGGTGCCGGAAGTGCAGCAACCCAAAAAGGACACTTTCGCGTCGCTCTGCCCGTCGGTACTACAGACGGGGCTGAGTCCCACCGCCGAACGGAGCCACCGAATGCGCCGCCGCACCTTCATCACGTCGATCGTCGTCTACGCCGCCGTGCTGCTCCTGTCGTCAGCTGCGCAGGGGGCATCGCCGGACCTCGTGCTCAGCCAAGTCTTCGCGGGTGGAGGAAACGCGGGCGCGAGCTACGCGAACGACTACGTCGAGCTCTTCAACAGGGGCAACTCGACCGTCGACCTGTCCGGCTGGACGATCCAGTACGCGACCGCGAGCGGAACGACCTGGTCGCCGACCGCGCTCGCGGGCACCGTGTCGCCCGGCGGACGGCACCTCGTGCAACTCGCTTCGGGCGGTGCGAACGGCGCCGTTCTTCCCGCACCGGACTCGACAGGCACGACGAACCTGTCCACGGCCGGCGGCAAGCTGGCGCTCGTCCACGACGTAGCCGCGCTGACGTGCGGCGCGGCTGCGGGCAGCTGCTCCACGCTCGCGGCGGTTCACGACCTCGTCGGCTACGGCGCCGCCACCGACTACGAAGGCGCCGCTGCACCGGCGCTCACGAACACGACCGCCGCGGTTCGAGCAGACGGGGGCTGCGTCGACACCGATTCCAACGCAGCCGACTTCATCGCGAGCGCCGCGGTGCCGCGCAACGCAGCCGCGACGGCGATGCCATGCGCCGGAAGCACGCCGACGGCCTCGCAGACCGCCAGCGTCGCGATCGACGTCTCCTCGAGCATCTCGCTGACCCTCGAACGCGCCTCCGTGAGCTTGGGGACGCTGATGGCGGGCGATGCTCCTGCACCCGTCAGCGAACGCGTCACCGTCGTGAGCAACGATCGGGCCGGCTACGCCCTCAGCGTGCGCCGCACGGCTTTCGCCCCGGTCGACCTTCCGCTCGGCGTATCGGCATCCGCTCCGGCCGGCGCGCAGCTCTCGTCGCAACTGGCCGGTGCGACGGTGGCGAGCATCCCGACCAGCTCCGAGCTTCTCGTGGGCACCACCTCCTCGGCGAGCGCCACCGGCGGAGACGTCTGGCCGACCAATCTTGCGTTCACCGCTCCCTTGCCGGTCGTCGCCCCAGGGCACTACTCCGCGTCTGTCGTCTACACGGTGATCGGCGGATGATCCTGGCCGCAGCCCTCAGCGTCGCGCTCGCGGGCGTCTTCGCGGCCGCGCCCCGCACCGCGCTCACGGTGTCGCCCGCGCATGTGGCGCTCGACGCGGGTAGTCGAGCAGCGATTCGCGTCGAGGCTCGCACCGGCAGCCGCCTCGTCCTGCGCGCCAGCGTCGCCGGGCTGGCGCTCGGCCTTCGCGGCAAGCCGCGCATCGCGGCCTCGCACGATGCTGCGCCGTGGCTCTCGGTGAGCCCGCGGACCGTCGACCTCGGGCGGGCAGGCGCGACGATCCTCATCGCCTCGCGCCGTCAACCTTCCGCACGGCCGGGAGACCACACAGCGCTCGTGCTCCTGACGGCAACGGCGGGCGCGACGAAGGGAATGGCGGTCAGGCTGCGCGTCGGCGTGGTCGTCACGGTGCGTGTGAAGGGCCGGCGGGTGCACCGGGTGGTGGCGACCGCGGCGCGGGCAAGGCGTGCGCCGCCCGCACGCGGTGCGTTGATCGAGGTGACGCTTGCCAATCGCGGGAACGTCATCGAGTCGATCGGCGGAGCGAGCCTGCGAATCACGTTGCTGCACCGCGGGCGCGTCATCGCCCGCCTGACCGTGGCACGCCGCAAGGTGCTTCCACACACTATTGCCGTGGTCACCGTGCACTATCGAGGTCGCAGCCGCGGCGCCGTCACGGTTCGAGTGGCGGTGACAAGGCCCAGCGAGCGTCCCGCGGTGCGCTCCTTCCCCCTGCGGCTTTGAAGGTTGCCGGGTCGCGACCGTCGTCTCGGCCGCGACCCGACTGCAACCAGCTAGGCCGCGAGGTCGAACGACGGCTCGAGCTCGAGCACGTCGCCTTTCGGGCGCCGCCTGATCGCGAACATCGCCAGCGCTCCGAGCGCGACGACCGCCGCGCCCGCGTACACCGCCGGGGTCATGCCGTCGACGAACGCGGTGCCGCTCGAGTACCCGCCGTAGTGCGAGAACACGGACGCGAGGACTGCGACGCCGAAGACGCCACCGAGCTCACGCACGGCGTTGTTCGCGCCCGATGCCTGCCCTTCCTCGACGGTGCGCACGGAGCCCAGGATCAGGTTCGCGATCGGCGCGAAGAAGAGCCCCATGCCGATCCCCGACAGTGCGAATGGCGCGACGAGGTCGATGTAGGGC
Organism: Gaiellaceae bacterium; assembly: GCA_045805985.1. Classification (GTDB taxonomy): domain Bacteria; phylum Actinomycetota; class Thermoleophilia; order Gaiellales; family Gaiellaceae; genus PALSA-600. The sequence continues at coordinate 196,716 of JBJMKA010000010.1, forward strand.
GTCGTCGGCGTCGAGACGGCAGCGATCCACGCGAGCCCTGCCGCCTGCAACGCGAGCCCGGTGCCAATGATGCGCTGCGCCGGGATGCGGTCTGAGAGCGCGCCGGCGATCGGCGCGACGATCATCGGCATCGCCGTCCACGGGAGGATGCGCAGCCCGGAGCCAAGCGGCGAGTAGCCCTGCACCGTCTGGAAGAACTGCGCGAGCAGGAAGATCGAGCCGAACATGCCGAAGCTCATCAGCAGCGAGGCGACGTTCGCGAGCGCGAAGGTGCGGTTGCGGAAGAAGCGCATCGGCAGCATTGGGTTCTCGGCACGGCGCTCCCACGCGACGAACACCGCGACGAGCAGGGCGCCCGCGACGAGCGCGCCGACGATCTCCGTCGATCCCCAACCGACCGAATTGCCGCGCACGAGTGCCCAGACGATCCCGAACAGCCCCGCGCTTGCGAGCCCGAGCCCAGGTAGGTCGACCTTTCCGAACGGGCCCTTCGTCTCGTCGAGCCGCAGCAGTGCGAGCGGAATCAGAACGAGGCCGAGCGGCACGTTGAGCCAGAAGATCCAGTGCCAGGAGATGCCGCTGACGACGGCGCCGCCAACAAGCGGGCCGAAGGCGACCGCGAGGCCGCTGATGCCGCCCCACGCGCCGAGGAACACGCCGCGGCGGTTCTCGGGCACACCCGCGGAGAGGATCGTCAGCGTCAGCGGCAGGACGATTGCCCCGCCGAGCCCCTGCAGCGCACGCGCCGCGTCGAGCGCGCCGATCGTCGGCGCGAGCGCCGCGGCCGCCGAGGCGACGGTGAAGATGCCGATCCCGATCGAGAAGACGCGCCTGCGCCCGAAACGGTCACCGAGCGCCGCACCGGTCAGGAGCAAGACGGCGAAGACGAGCGTGTAGGCGTTCACGGTCCACTCGAGACCGCTCAGCCCGGCGTGCAGGTCCTCGCGGATCACCGGGATCGCCGTGGTCACGACGAGGTTGTCGAGCGTGACCATGAAGAGCGCGGCCGACGTGATTGCGAACGTCCACCACATGTTTGCTTTGTGAGCCATCACTTACCTCCGTGCGAAAAAAAGAGAACGGTTTACGGGGTCTTGCAGCCCTCGACGAGCCGCCGGCCCCAGTCTTCGGCCATGGCGTCCATCGAGGAGAGAACGTTCATCAACATGCCGCCCGCGAAGAAGAACGCGAGCTCTTGGGGCTTCGCGCCCGAGACGCGCTCCACGTAGCTGACCAGGTCGCCATAGCCGTCACGGACGACCGCGCAGATCTCCGGGTCCCCACAGGCGGCATAGGCCTGCATCTGGGCCTTGAGATAGAGGCGATCCGATTCGAGCAGAGCGCCGTAGGCCTCTCCGATCGCGTGCAGAGCGTCTTCACCGCGCTTGCCCTCCGCCACACGCTGAAAGGTCTCGAGCGTTTGGCGAAAGCACCGGGCGACGACGGCCAGGTACAGCTCCTTCTTGGTGCGGAAGAGCCGGAAGACGTAGGGCTGGGAGATCCCCGCCAGACGTGCGATCTCGTCGGTCGAAGCGCCGTGGAGGCCCTTCTCCGCGAATTCGGCGATCGCGGCGTCGAGGATGTCCTCGCGCCGCTCCTCCTTCGACTTCCGCTCCGTGTTGACGACCATGCGCATAGGTTAGTAATGACTCACTAGTTTGTCAAGCGCCGCCGCCACCCGGTCGAGATCCGTGTCGGTGAGCTTCGTGTGAAACGGCAGCGCGAGCGCCCGCTCGAAGACGCGGGCCGCGCCTGGAAATGCTCCCTGATCGCGGTAGGCACCGAGCAGCGGCAGCGAATAGGTGCCGATCTGCGCCTCGATTCCCTGGGCGCGCAGCTCGGTGAGCACACGATCGCGGTCATCGACCTGGAGCACGTAGGCCTGCCAGCCGTGGACGTCGCCCTCGTCCGCGCGCGGGGGCAGGACGGGCAGATCGCGCAGCCGTTCGGTGTAGCCCTGCGCAACCCGTGTGCGCTCGGCGAGGAGCTCGTCGAGGCGCTGCATCTGCGGGATGCCGACGGCGCAGAGGATGTCGGAGAGGCGGTAGTTCAGTCCCGGCTCGGGCATGTCGGGCGGCACGAGCGAGCGCCAGCCGTGGTTGCGCATCGCAGCCACCGAGGCGGCGATCGCCTCGTCGTTCGTCGTCACCGCTCCGCCCTCTCCTGTCGTGACGACCTTCCGCGGGTGGAAGCTGAGACAGCCGAGCAGGCCGAGCCCGCCGCAGGCGCGACCCTTCCGCCTCGCCCCGAGCGCGCCGGCTGCGTCCTCGAGCACGAGCACGCCATCGGGCAGCTCCTCGACGCGCGCGGGGCGGCCGAAGAGGTGCACGGCGAGCACCGCCTTCGTGCGCGGACCGACGTCGATCTGCGCGACGTCGATGTTCATCGTCTCGGGGTCGACGTCGACGAGCACGGGCTTCAGGCCCGCCAGGGCGACGACGTTTGCCGTCGCCGGGAACGTGTAGGCCGGGACGAGCACCTCGTCGCCCGGCTCGAGCCCGAGCGCGAGCACCGCGAGGTGGAGCGCCGCGGTCCCTGAGGAGACGGCGAGCGCGTGCTCGACCTCGCACGCGGCGGCGAGCTGCGCCTCGAACTCGCCCACCTTGGGGCCCATCGTGAGCATTCCGGTCTCGAACACCTCGGCGACCTCGGCGAGCTCGCGCTCGCCTAGGTCGGGCCAACCGAGACGGATTTTCGGACTGCCTTCACTCATGACGACTGCTCTTCCGCGAGTCACGCGACGGCAGGCTGCCTTTGCCGGTACCACGCGATTGTCTTCTCGAGGCCTTCGTCCAACTCGATCTTCGGCTCCCAGCCGAGCACCTCGCGCGCCTTCTTCACGTTCGGAATGCGCAACTCGACGTCTGCGTAGTGGAGGGGCTGGAACACGATCTCGCCGGACGCAGCGCTGATGCGCTTGATCCGCTGTGCGAGATCGAAGATCGTGACCGCGGCGCGCGGGTTACCGATGTTGAACGTCTGCCCGGTCGCGGACGGGTGCTCGAGACAGAGCAGCACTCCGGCAACCATGTCGGTCACATAGGTCCAGGCGCGGATCTGCGAGCCGTCGCCGTGAATCGTCAGATCGCGGTCGGCGAGCGCCGCCTCGATGAACGCGCGAATCGCGCCGCCGCCGATCTGGCCCGGGCCGAAGATGTTGAAGGGGTGGACCGTGACGGTCGGCAGGCCGAGCTCGTCGTGGTAGGCGTGCGCCATGTGCTCGCCGGCGAGCTTCGAAACGGCATACGTCCAACGCGCCTCGCCGACCGACCCGATTGTCGACACCTGGCCTTCCTCGACGTTCAGCGCGTGCGTCCCGAATACCTCGCTCGTCGAGAAATCGACGAAGCGCTCGAGCGACGGCCTGGTCGCGAGAGCTGCCTCAAGGGCGTTGTAGGTGCCGATCACGTTGACGCGCATCGTCCGCACCGGGCTTGCGAGCACCGTGTCGACACCGGCGATTGCGGCACAGTGGACGAAATGCGTCGCGCCCTGGGACGCCTCCCGCAGATGCTCAGGGTCGAGGATGTCTCCCTGGATCAGCTGGAAATTCTCGTGATCGGCGAGGTCGAGCCCGGTGAGCGAATCCCGGTGGAGGTTGTCGAACGCGACGATCGTGTTGCGATCGACGAGCTCTCGCGCCAGCGTGGTGCCGATGAAGCCGGCGCCGCCGGTGATGAAGATCCGCTTGCCCTCCAGCATCGAGGACAGACTAGCCTTGCGCCGTGCATAAGACCGTCCTCTTCATCGGCGCCGGGCGCCATCAGCGCCGTGCCATCTTGCAAGCGAAGGCGATGGGGCTTCGCGTCGCTGCCGTCGACGTCAACCCGAACGCGCCGGGCCTGAAGGAGGCCGACATCGCAAAGGTGGTCGACTTCGTCGACGTCGCTGCTGTGCTGAAAGAGACCGCTCGGCTCAAGCTCGACGGGGTCCTCACGGTCAGCGCCGACCGCGCGGTGCCCGTTGTCGCCGCGGTCGCCGAGGCCCGCGGGCTCCCGGGGATCGGGTTGGCGACAGCGCACCTGATGACGCACAAGGTCGCGATGCGCCGCCGGCTCGCCGACGCCGGCGTCCCGCAGCCACGGTTCGCGGCGATCCGGTCGCTCTCGGAGCGGCGTCGCGCCGCCGACGAGGTCGGGTTCCCGGCGGTGCTGAAGCCCGCCGACTCGGGCGGTCAGCGCGGGCTCTTCCGCGTCGAGTCCGTCGACGACATCGACGCGCACCTCCACGAAGCGCTGAACGCATCGCCAACCGGCGAGGCGATCCTCGAGCAGTACGTGGAGGGCATCGAGATGAACGGCATCGTGATCGCGCGTGGCGGTGATGCGATCCCGCTGACGCTTTCCGATCGCCTGCGGCCGCCCGGTGTCGGCTTCGGCGTCGGCTGGATCCACGTCTACCCCGCGACGATCTTCGGGGCGCAGCTTGAGGAGGCCGAGCGAGTCGCGCGGCACACGGTGCACGCGCTCGGCCTCGAGAACGGGATCGCGTTTCCCCAGCTGATCGCCTCCCCGGGCGGTCGCGTCCTGGTCGTCGAATGCGCCGCCCGCATCCCCGGCGGACAGATGGCCGACCTGGTCCGGTTCGCGGTCGGCGTCGATCTGGTCGAGGTGCAGATCCGGATGGCGCTTGGCGAAGAGCTGCCGGACGAGCTCGTGCAGCCACGCTTCGAGCAGCCGCTCGCGATCCGCTTCTTCACCGCCCAGCCCGGGCCGCTTCCGACCGGGCGCGTGAAACGGATCGGGCCGCTGGACAAGGTGCTTGCGTTCCCCGGCGTAGTCCAGGCCGACGTCTACCTGCAGGTCGGCGAGACGATCCGGCCCGTGCGACTCGACGGCGACCGACGCGGCTATGTGATCGCGACCGCGGAGACGAACCTCGAAGCCCTCGATCGTGCCGAGGCGGCGTCGCGGCTTCTCGATGTCGAGGTCGAATGAGCTGCGCGTTCAATCTCGCTCATTACCGCGAGCTCTTGCAGGCGGCGCGGTTGGGGGGCTATCGCTTCGCGGGCTTCGACCGCGCACCGCAGCCCGGCGACCTGATCCTGCGGCACGACGTCGACCTGTCCCTCGAGGCGGCGCTCACCCTTGCCGAGCTGGAGGTCGAAGAGGGTGCGTCGTCGACCTGGCTCCTGATGACGCGGTCGGTCTTCTACAACCTCGCGTCCGAGGACGGCGAGCGGGCGATCGCGCGACTCCGCGAGCTCGGCCATCGCGTGGCCCATCACGCCGTGTACCCGGACGTCGACCTCGACGAGCGGTTCGATCCAATCGTCGCCTGGCACAACCCCGATCCAGCGTTCATGCAGGCCGAGATCCCCGGCGCCGTCAATGTGATGAGCGAGACGTTCTTCGATCCGGACAAGTACCGCTCGGACTCGAACCAACACTGGCGCCGCGGCTGTCCGCACGACCAGCTCGCGGGTGGCGCGTTCGAGTGGCTGCAGCTGTTGATCCATCCGGAGATCTGGGTGTTCGAGGGCGCGACGATGAGCGACTCGATGAACTCGTTCCTCGACGCCGACCGTGCCGTACGCCTCGAGCACCTGCGCCACGACAGAATCGACCTCTCGTGAAGCCGATCACCGTCATGGTCACGGCGTCAGGTGCGCCGGGCACGGCCGCGCTGCTGCGTGCGCTGCGTGAGAACGGCGAGCGCGAGGTGCGGCTCGTCGGCACCGACATGAGCGAGCGTGCGGTCGGCAGGCACCTCTGCGACGCGTTCCACATCGTTCCGGGCGGCGCGGATCCGGCGTTCCCCGACGCGATGCTCGCCGTCGCGCAGCGCGAGGAGGTCGACGCGATCCTCCCGCAGTCGTCCTTCGACCTCGAAGGCCTCGCCGAGCACGTCGACCGTTTCCCGATGCCCGTGCTCGTGTCGAGCTCCGACGCGATTCACCGCTCGAACGACAAGGCCGAGACGTACGCGATGCTGCACCGCCTGGGCGTCCCGGCACCGGAGTTCCGCCGCGTCAACGGCGCGCACGAGGTGGACGCCGCCGCGCGGGAGCTTGGCTACCCCGATCGCCCGGTCTGCTTCAAGCCGGTGTTCTCGTCCGGTTCGCGTGGCTTCCGCATCCTCGACCCGACCGTCGACCGCGCACACCAATTGCTGAACGAACGCCCGGGATCGGTCGCGATGCGCCTCGAGGAGGCGGTCGAGCTGCTGCCGGACGAAGGCGGCCCCGACCTGCTCGTGATGGAGCTCGCGACCGGCGGCGAGCGCACGATCGACGGCATCGGCGATGGCCGCGAGATCGTCCTCGGCCATGCCAAGACGCGCGAGGCTATGCGCGCCGGCCTCGCGATGTACTTCGTCACGCTCGACGATCCCGAGCTGATGCGGATCGGCAACCAGCTCGTCGAGGAGCTGGCGATCGAGCACTTCTTCAACATCCAGCTCGTCGGCGACTACGTGATCGAGATCAACCCGCGCATCTCGACGATCGTCTACCAGGAGGACCTCAACCTCCCCTACCTGGGCGTGAAGCGCGCACTGGGCGAGATCTCCGACGACGAGCTGCGCACCTACGCCTCCCGCATCCGCCCAGGCCGTACCGCCCTGCGCTACTTCGACCAGCTCGAGTTCGACTAGTCCGGTGTCAGACACAGGCACAAGACAGTGACCGATCTTCCACAGTCGCAGGCGGGGCTACCGCTCAGGCCGGTGTCAGACACAGGCTCAAGTCTGTGACGGAACTGCCACGGCTTCGGGTCACGCACGCTCCGGTCAACATCGCGGGCATTCCGTGGGAGAACGTGCAGGCGCTGCGGCGCAAGGGGGTCGACGCTCGGCTGGTGGTGTTCGAGCGGGGCAGGCTGCACCATGAGGCCGACTGGTCGCTCGACCGGCATGGATCGCTGCCGCAGAAGCTCGCGCAGCAGTTCGCCGCGTTCGCGAAGCTCGCGCCGCAGACCGACATCTTCCACTTCTACTTCGGGCTCACGCTGGTCCCGAAGTCGATCCAGTTCCCGCTCCTGCGCGCGCTGCGGAAGAAGAGCATCTACCACTACCTCGGCACCGACATCCGCGGCAAGACGCCGGCCGAGCTCGCCTACGGCAAGCGCGCCGACGCTGAGATCGTCGGCTCGTACGACGCGCGGCGCTGGGTGCCCGCGGCGCACGTGATCCCTCCTGGGCTCGACCTGCAGCAGTTCACGCCGGTGCCGCCATCCGACAGCCCGCGCCCGCTCGTCGTGCACGCCCCGTCGAACCGCGAGAAGAAGGGAACCGCGCAGGTGATCGCCACGCTCGAGCAGCTGCCGGTGGACGTCGACATTGTCGAGGGTGTCCCGCACGAGGAGGCCCGCGCCCGTTACGCGCGAGCCGACATCGTCGTCGACCAGCTGCACGCGGGCTGGCACGGCGTCTTCGCGCTCGAGGCGATGGCGCTCGGCAAGCCTGTCGTCACCTATCTCAAGCCCGACGTTGTCGAGCAGAGCGCCGAGGGCTACGGCATCCGTATCCCGATCGTGCCGGCAACCGCCGACACGCTTGCCGACGCGCTTCGTCCGCTGATCGAAAGCCCGGGGCTACGCACGGACGTGGGTGCAGCGAGCCGCGCCTACGTCGAGCAGGTGCACGACATCGAGCGCGTGGCCGACCGCCTGCTCGACCTCTACCGTTCCCTTTAACTTGAGCCTCGCCTTCCAGATCCGGCGGCTCGCGCGCCACTCGGCGATCTACGGCCTCGGCGGGATCCTCTCGCGCCTGCTTGCAGTCCTTCTGCTGCCGCTCTACACGTCGTACCTCGGCACGAAGGGGTTCGGCAAGATCGAGATCGTCACGGCACTGTCAACGGTGCTCGTGATCGTGCTCGGTGCCGGAATCTCGAGCGCGTTCTTCCGCTTCTACTTCGACTCGAAGGATGAAGAGCGACGCACGCTGATTGTGCGCACTGCGTTCTGGTTCACGATGGGGATGGCGACCGTCGGGCTGGTGCTGGGCGTTGCGCTCGCCTCGCCGATCGCGCACTTGCTCAAGCTCGGCGATGACCCGTGGCTGATCCGGGCTGCCGCCGTTGGCCTCTGGGCGCAGATGAACTACCAGCAGCTGACGAACCTCTTCCGCGTCGAGGAACGCTCCGTGCAATTCGTGATCGCGAGCGTCGCCAACATCCTGATCACCGTCGGCATGACCGTGCTGCTCGTGGTTGGGCTACACAAGGGTGCGACCGGAGCGGTCGTCGGCAACTTCGTCGGGACGCTCGCCGTCTACCTCGTCCTGCTCGCCTATCGCCGCTACCAGCTCGGCCTGCAGTTCGACCGGCAGCTGTTGCGCGAGATGAACCGGTTCGGACTGCCGCTCGTCCCGTCGGCGCTCGCTCTTTGGGCGATCACCTTCATCGACCGCATCTTTGTGAACGCCTACAAGGGCCTGTCGGAGGCCGGCGTCTACTCGCTCGCCGTGCGCGTGTCGAGCGTGATCGTCTTCCTGATGATCGCGTTCCGGCTCGCGTGGCCGGCGTTCGCCTACTCGATCGACGACGAGTCGGCCGCGAAGCGCACGTACTCGTACGTCCTCACGTATCTGCTCTTCGTCTGTTGCTGGATCTCGATTGCGCTCGGCACGCTCGCGCCGTGGCTCGTGAAGATCCTCGCGCCGTCGAGCCCAGGTTTCTATCGCGCGGACGAAGCCGTCGGTCTGCTGTCGTTCGGCGCGTCGGCGTACGCCGGCTACACGGTGCTCGCGATCGGGATCGGACGCGCGCGCCAGACGCAGTTCAACTGGATCATCAGCGGCGTCGCCGCGGCCCTGAACATCGCGCTCAACTTCGCACTGATCCCGCACTACGGAATGATGGGCGCCGCGATCTCGACCGCCGCCGCCTACGTCGCGCTGTTCGTCGGCATGGCCGTCAACTCACAGCGCGTCTACCCCGTGGCCTACCAGTGGCGCCGCGTTCTCACGCTGAGCTCGGTCGCGATCATCCTGACCGCGATCGGCTACGAGGTCAGATCGCTTCCGCTCGCGATCGCGCTGTGCATCGCGTATCCGCTCGTGCTGCTGCCGCTTGGCTTCTACCTGCCGACCGAGCGCGCGCGGCTCAGGCGGTTCGTGCCGCAGCGAAGCTAGTAGCGGCTAGCGGCGGCGGCTACGCGCGTGACGCACGCCGGCACCGACCGCGCCGGCGGCGACAAGAGCGAGGGCGATCCCGCCGAGCAGAAGAACCGGCAGCGGCGCGCCGCTGGCGCTGGCGACGACGCCGGGCGAGGCGGGGTCGTGCATCTTCGTCGCGTCGATCGAGACGAGCGCGCTCTTGACGCTGCCGGCCCCGGTCGCCTTCGGGCCGTGCCCGACCTGAAGCGGTACCGAAAGACCTTGCGTGCGACGGGTCGCTGCGCGCATCGCGGCGCGGACGTCGTCCCTGAGGCTCGAGTAGATGTCCGCGTCGGCCGGGATGTGCTTCAACGCGTCGCGGTAGCAACTGAGCGGGTAAGAGGAAGCGATCTTCCCGTCGCGATACCAGTCGCTGACGACCTTGTTGCGGCACGGGGTGCTCGCGGCGCTCGCCGGCCCCGGAAGGACGACCGCGAGCAGCATCGCGAGGAGGAGCAACCGCTTCACGAGAGCCATGTTCCCCACCCAGCTTCAAGATCCACCTGCCGTGGAGTAAGGCTTTCGTAAACCCTCAATCGGGCGCAAAACAGGCGTCGTGACAGGACGCAGCCACGTGCACCTTGGCGAGCAGGGCTCCGCGCTCGTCGAGGATCGTCAATGTCCCATGGGAGAGCGAGGGCGTGATCACGCGTCCCGGTCCGTGCTGCACGTTGTAGGAGCCCACCGGGATCGGCGTCGTGCGCACGACGCGGCCGGTCGCCTGCGAATGCACGCGCAAGGTCCCTGAGTCTCCACTCGTCACGTACGCCGCTGCGCTGCCGAACGTCACGTGCTGCGGCGCTGCGTCAGCGTGGAGGGTCCCCTGCAGCTTGCGACCGTGGGTGTAAACCGCCGTCTCGCCGACGTCGCCCGACGTCACCCACACGTGCCGCCCGTCGGGAGAGAACCCGACGTCGTGCGCGCCGAACGGCGGCATGACGAGCGCCGCGCGCCGTGGGCGCCGTGGGTCGGTGACGTCGACGACCGCCACCTGCGTCGACGAGGTCCCGAGCCCGACCCAGAGCGTCTTTCCCGAAGGGTCGAGCGACACGTGACGCGGCCACCCGGGCAGCCTGACGCGCCCGACGATGCGCCCGCGCTGCACGTCGATGCTCACCAAGCCGTAGGCCGAATCGGTGACGAAGGCGTGCACGCCGTCCGGATGCGCAGCGGCGTAGCGTGGCGCGTCGACCCCCTCGATGACATGGAGCGTGCGGTTCGCGTCGACGACCGCAACGCTGCCGAGCGCCCAGTGCGCGACGACAGCGTGGTCGCCGACGCGCTCGATCGCCCGCGGACCGGCGGGCGTCGCGATGAAGCGCACGATCCGGAACGCGCCGAGGTCGACGACTGCAAGTCGCGACTCGTCGTCACATGTGACAAGCGCGTAGGGCGCACGGGCGGCGGCCGCGAGCGTCGCATGGAGACCAAACGGCGCCGCGGCGGCCAGCGCGACGAATTCACGGCGATTCACGAGGGTGATACGTCTCGAGCGTCGCGCCGGGTCCGAGTCGCACAACTCGAGGTCGCGCTGCGTCGCGACAAGCGAGCCTACGCCGCCCATCGCGGGCATTGTTCACCACTTCGGTTGACAATTATTAGCAAGGTTCGTGCCAAATGGGACGGATCACGTGGCCGTTGTCACGAGCACGGCCCGTCGCCCGTCGCCGACACTTCGCTCGTGCTCGGAACGTTCACCGCCCTGCTGGAAGTCGGACTGGCGCTCACGCTTCCCGCGCCGAACGCAGCGATCCCCAGTTCGGCGCGTCCGCTCGCCGCGGCCTTGACGCGGACCGAGCGGTCGCTGGACGCCGCGATCGACCGCTGGGACAAGTCGACCAAACCGCCGCACGACGTGACGCTGCTCGCGCTGTACGAGCAGCGCATCGTCCGCGTGCTCGGCGAGCGCCCCACGCTCGCACGCGCCGTCGTGAGGCTCGACCCTGCAGCAGCCGACGACGTCGCCGCGCGCATCGATCTCACAGCACTCGTCGCCTCAGGGCCGGTGCCTCGTGCGAGCCCGAGGGTCGGCCCCGCTGCGCCGGCTGCACAACTGCTCGTCTGGTACCGCGAGGCTCAACAGCGATTCGGTGTCCGTTGGCAGCTTCTGGCTGCGGTCAACTTCGTCGAGTCGGCGTTCGGAAAGGTGCGGAACACGAGCACCGCCGGAGCGCAAGGACCGATGCAGTTCGAGGCGTCAACCTGGCGCGCATACGGCCTGGGCGGCAACGTCCACGACCCACACGATGCGATCCTCGGCGCCGCCAACTACCTCGCGGCGAACCACGGCGTCACGCGCGAGCGGGACGCTCTCTACCACTACAACCCCTCGCGGCTCTACGTCGACGCCGTCACTCGCTACGCGAAGCGAATCGCACACGACGCGCACGCGTTCTTCCGCTACTACGGCTGGCAGGTCTACTTCCGCACGGCTATGGGGTATCGACGCGTGACGGGACCACGTTGAGGCTCTCCGTCAGAGGCGCCGTGGCACCGTGACGCGGATGCGGCGGCTGCCGCCGGCACCAGTACCCGCCTAGGCGACCACGCGGTACACCTGGAATACCTCGGCGTACTCGCGGTTCACGTTGATCCCGTGCGTGCGGGCGACGTTCCAGACGTACTCGGCGTTCGCATAACGGCGGTGCTGCTGTGACGCGTACCTCTCGAGCGCGGCGACCTTACGCTCGACGTGCGCGTGCTCGAGGGCGAAGTACGCCTGGTACGAAAAGTCGAAGTTGTTCCACGGGATCTCGTAGCCGAGGATCGTCGTGCGCTTGAACGCGCGCAGGCCTTCGCCCGCGATCGTCTGGTGATCCTGGTGCACGTCGTGCAGCGACGGCATGAACACACAGTCCGGCTTCCAGTCGTTCCAGATCTCGATCAGCAGCTCGAGGATCTCCTGCCGGTGATCGGGGAAAGTACGCACGTCGAAGTCGTGCACGGTGAGGTTCGCCGCCGGGATCCCGATCTCGGCCGTCGCTTCCTTCACCTCGCGCGCGAGCGTGTCCGGCGCAAACCCTTCGGGCAGCGAGCGGGTCGCGATCGAGAATGCGACGTACCGAACGTCGGCGCCGGCCTCGACGAGGCGCGCCATCGTTCCGCCGCAGCCGAACTCACCGTCGTCGGTGTGCGGTGCGAGCACGAGCGCCCGTTTGACGCCATCGATCACGACGACTCCTGCCATTCGACCGTGCGCGCGCCGACCGCGACGAGCGCGAGCAGTCCCCAGAAGGTCGGGTCCTCGAAGAGGGCGTTGTAGAAGACGCAGTGCACGAGGATCGCGACCAAGGCTAGTCCGAACACGAGACGCGCGTTGCCGTCGAAGTCACGCCCGAGCCGCCGGAAGGCGAGCATCAGCGCGGTCGCGACGAGCCACAGGAAGAGCAGCAGGCCGGGTAGACCGGTCTCTGCCGCGACGGTGATCGGCGTCGTGTGCGACGCGGCCGCCTTGGGATCCTTGCCCTTGAGGTGTGCCAGATCGGCGTAGGCACGTTTGAAGCCGCCGAGCCCGACGCCCGCGACGGGATGGTGCAGCGCGACCTTCACGCCCGTCGAGACGAGCGTCGAGCGACCGCTCGTGATGTGCGAGAGCGAGGCCTTGTGGCGGATCGAAGGCGACGCCAGCACTCCGGCCACGAGCACAACGACGGCCACGCCGATGAGCAGCAGGCTCCGCTCGCGCCAGACGACGATCGCGGCGACAAACGTCGCGGCCATGAGTGCGGCGAAGCTCGACTGCGAGAACGATGGCAGCAGGCCGGCCCACGTGATCACGATCGTCAGCCAGGCGGCGATCGCCCAAAGCGGATCGCCGCGCCGGCGCAGCACGATCACGAGGCTCGCGAGGATCGCGACGACGAGGAAGCGCCCGTAGATCGACGGGTCGTAGAAGACAGAGTTGACGCGATAGAACCAGCCACTGGGTGCGTAGGCGTTGTCGACCCGTACCTTCGGGTTCCAGAAGATCGTGCGCGTCTCGTACTGCACGATCCCGATCACCGCGAAGACCAGGGCCAGCACGGCGAGTTGCACGTAGAGCGTCAGCACCCAGGCACGCGACCAGGCGAGACGTGCGAGCACGACGGTTAGGAGCCCGAACGGCAGCACAAAGAAGAGCAGCTCGATCGCACCCTGCCGCACGTCGTTCGACCAGAGGATCGAGACACCGTCCCAGGCCACGAACGCGGCGAGCGGCCAAGAGAGCTTCCCGAGCTCCCGCGCGCGCGGCGCATCGCCGAAGAGGTCCCAGGCGAGCGCGATCGCCGCTGCGGCGACGACGCCATAAAGCGGCAGCAGCAGGTTCGCCTGCGTCGAACCCACGTGCACCGGGAATCGCGCGGGCACGCAGGCCAGCGTTGCAACGGCGAGCAGCCACGGCACGCGCAGGAAGATCCAGCCGCCGATGCCGGCGGCGATCGCACCGAAGACGACCGCGGCGGCGAGCACGCGGTGATGCCCGTGCGGCGCGAGGTAGATCGCCAGCCCTCCGCAACCGAGCGCCCACGCAACGAGGCCGGCGATGCGCGCTTCACGGCGCGGGGCGACGACCAGCAGCGCGAGCCCGAGCGCACCGAGCGCGCCCGCGGCCTGCGCCGCACCACTGCTCATGCCACCACCACCGTGCACCTGGCCGCGTGCGTGCCCGCGGTCACGTAGAGGCGATACACGCCTACCGACTTCGGCGCGGTGAAGCGAAGCGTGCCGGTCCGTTGAATTCCGGAGCGGCCGTGCAAGGTCCAGCGCACCGTCGGCGTGTCGGCGGAGACGCGCAGGGCGAACCTGCCGCCGGGGCGTACGACGACGCGGTCGCGGGCGAGAGTGATGAATCGCACCTGTGCGATCGCAAACGGGAACGGCTTCGACTCGTTGCCCGCTTCGTCGCGCGCTGCGATGGTCAGGACGTACCGTCCGGGACGAACCGGGCGCGGCGGCCTGCCGAGCCTCCCGGTCCAGTGGAGCTCGCCGGTCGTCTTCCGGCTCTTCGTCAACTCGACGCGCGTGCCGTCCACGTAGAGCAATCCCTGCGCGCGCTCGTTGACGCGATACCGCACGGTGAACGAGTCGTGTCGCCCGTCACCGTCGGGCGAGAGGATCGGGTACAGCGGGTGGCGGACCGTGACCACCGGCGGCTTCGTGTCGAGGACGATCGGGTTCGGCAGGACGAAGACGCGGTGCGACAGCTTGACGACCGGCACGTAGACGCCGTCCGGCGCGAGCGTGCCGCCGTCCGTGAACCCGTCCCAAACGAGGTCGAGCTTCGCCCCGCGCGGGAAGGTGCGGGGCGCCTGCAGGGTACGCACGCGCTCACCGTCGCTCGATTGCATCCACGCCTCGAGCCGCTGGCGCGTCCGCAGCCGGAAGATCACCTCCGCGTCCTTCGGCCCGACGCCGCTCGGCGAAAACCGGGGATACGGAACCTTCGTCCCGGTGATCGGGGACTTCTCGAGCTTCGCGCCCTCCGTGATCACGAAGGCGAGGGCCGTCGCCGTGAGCAGGGCGAGGACGACCGCCGTCGACAGGACCCGGGCCACAGAGCTCCCGATTGTACGTAGGGAGGCTTAACGACCTCCATGAGAGCGCTCTCGGGGGCGGGAGGGGGACAGCCGTTTCGGCCTCCCCCTCTGACTTGTCAGCGACGCGCCCCCGCCGAGGACTGCCTCTAGAAGCGGCCGCGGCCGAAGAAGCCAAGCAGCGCGAGCACGAGAATCACGATGAGGATGATCCAGAGGACGCTCATGTTTCCGGTGCCTCCCGTTCGTTTGACGCAAGTGGAACGAGCGAATGCACCGGATCGATACGCCCGTGGCAGAAGCGGCGCTAAAGGACGGCGCGCAGCGGACGATAGGAAAGAGGGCGCGGTCGCCAGGGGAGAGTTTAGGCCGGCCGCGCCCGTCTTGAAGTGCGCCGCCGAGCGGCAGACACCTTCCTGGGCGCTGCTTCGACCGCCCCACCAGGCTACACCGCGCTAGTGGAAGGCGACCTTGGCCGTCGTCCGGCCACCGGCCGCGGCATCCGCATAGGCCCGAGAGCCGCCGCAGCCGCTTGGGAGCGAGACGACCACGCGGTCGGCCGTGCGTGCGCGCCTGTCCAGGGCGTCGGAGTCGAGGACGCGCAGCGTTCCGGTCGCGCCTCGACGGCAGTTCGCCAAGCTCTCTGCGCCGACCACGGCGACCCGGAAGACCAGACGGGTCGGAGCACCCTCGGCAGAAGCCGTGGCGCTCAGGGGTGCCAAGGTCACCGAGCCCCGCGCTGCGTACCGGACGACGATCCTGCCGCGGTTGCCGCGCGGAGCGTTGGACCCCAATCGCGCGGCAAACGATCCCGAGATGAAGTTCGTCGCGCCCTTCCCGCCGCTGATCGACACGCCGACGGTGCGTGGCCGGCCGACTACGCGGAGAGACGCCACGGCCCTCGTCTTCAAGGCGTTACCGCTCGGGAGCGTTGACGTCAAGTCACCGACGAACGAGCCCCGAGCAGACGATGAGAGACGAAGGACGACGTGACCTGTCAAGACACGGAAGGCGCCCAGGGGTGCGGCGAGTGCCCACGAGATCGTCCCGCCCGCCACGAGGGGCTGGGGCAGGTTGCCGGTCTGGGATCCGCGCACGACCGTCACGCCGGACGGGAGCTTCACCGAGAGGCCCTTGATCGCGAGCGGGAAGTTGTTCGGATTCGCCACGCGCACCGTCAGACCGTCGGTCTTTCCGCCGACCCCGTGCGTCAGCTGCGGCGCGACGACGAGCGGCGCATACGATCCTTTGACCAGGGACAGAACGGGTGTGACGACGTCGGTGCTTCCCCCGTTCCGTGCTGCACCGCCCTCGTACGCCCGCGAGGCGAGCGTCGCGTAGCAGGCAAGCGAAACCGTCGCGGTCTGCGCCTGACGAATCATGACCAACGTCCTCTTCGCGGCGCGCATCGCCGCCAGCTCGTGCGTCGTGCTCAACCCATTCCAGTCCGGCGTCCTGTCTGCGCACCCTGCGAGACCTTCGGCGCCGGCGCTATGCGGCTCCGCGTCGCCGATCACGACCACGATCTTTCGGGCGCCCGCGCGCCAGCCGATCTGTTGATCCGCGTAGGTCTGGTGGAACAGGAGGTTGTACGCCTCGGCCGGAGTGTCCTTGGACGGGTCAGTCGTGTTGACCGCCTTCAACTTCCGCAGAGCCGCGACGACAGAGGCGTCGTTCGTCGTCATCGGGGTGACAAGCGTGTACGCAGCGCCGGGGTAGAAGCGGTCACGGAAGGACGCCACGGCGAAGCGCGCGTTTGGCGTAAATTGACTCACCGACGCGAGGACCGTCTGTGCGTCGGCCTTGGCCGCAGCAATCGACGGCGCCATGCTGCCGGTCGTGTCGAACGCGAGCAGGATGTCGGTTGCCGGCGCCGCTACGTGCGTCGTTCCGTGGGAGCTCCCTGACTGAGGGACGCCAAACGTCACGAGGCCGACCAGTAGCGCGGCGATACCAACTCTCAAAGCTCTCCCCTCGCGTCCGTTTGCACTCGTCGCAATATGCCTGGATCCAGCGGGCTGTCAACCTCCACTGGTGACCGTCTCGGTCACCGTGACGGGAACCGTTTCGGTAACCGTGTGCGTCTCGGTCTCGGTGACCGTTTGCTGGTCCACGACCGTTCGCTCGGTGGTGACGACCTCGGTCCGCGATTCGGTTTCCGTGACGGTCCGCGTCGGGCCGGGGACGACGTTCGTCTCAGTTCGTACCTGAACGGTTGTCGTTGGCACCTGCTGGGTCTCCGTCACCGTGCGGGTCTTGCCCCCCACGGTGACGACGCGGGTCCGCACGCGAGGGACGTACTTCACAACCCGCTGCCGAACGACTCGCACGCTGCCCGGCGTCGTCACGAACGTCGTCCCGAATGAGGTATCGGTCCGGAAGACCGTCTCCGGTCTGAGACGAACGCGTTTGACCACACGTACGACTTTTCGCACGAGCTTCCCGCTCTGCCGCACGGTGACCGTCTTCGTCAGCGTCGTCTCGAGGGTGTACGCGCTCGGCACGGCGCCTGCCGGCGACAGACGGCTCGCCGCCAGCCAGCCGCCGGCGAGCAACACGGAGAGCAGGAGGAGGTAGCCCCCGACGCGAAGCTCCACCGGAGCACGGTGCTGCCACCACCATTTCCAAAACCGAATCTCGCGCCAATGGCTGCCAAACACGCCTCTCCGCCCTCCCCAGGACACCCGACCCAGGCGTCACGATATCCGGTCTCGAGGCTCGTCGATCTGCGCACTCCGATCCGCAGCCTTTTGCGGCCAACGCCCATCGGCGCCCGGTTCATCCGCCTGGTCTCGATCGGGCTGACGGCGTTCCTCGTCGGCGGAGCCGGCGTAGCTGTCGCGACGATTGCGCTCGCGCCGCTCGGCGCTGCGATCGGAGCGTTCGTACGGACCTCCCGATCCGTCGATCTCCGGCAGATGAGCAATGCCTATGCCCCGCCGAACGCGGCCGGACACCCGCCAGCCGACGTTGCGCCCGGAAGTCGCTGATCGTCGGGCCGGCTCTTCTCGCTCATTCGCTGAGCGTCCCGGTTCGCCGCCTGAAGACCCGTCGAGCCAGATGCGCGGCCAAGATGATCGTTCGCACCGCAAGCTCGATCGAGCGGTCGGTCCCCCACGCCTCCCTGGTCTGCGCCCACATTCCGCGCGCATCTCCGGCATCGACAAGCCGACGCGCTCGGCGAAGCGCCGCCCCGGCGATCGCTGCCCGCGCGGCCCTGCTGATCTTCTGCTCTCGCTCGGGTGGCAGGAAGGCTCGATTCAGCTCGACCGCACGCCGTAGCTGCCGGACGTTCTGGCCCGTCCGCAGTTGGCCACCGGAGAGCGAGGACGAGTGGACGCGGTACACGGCGAGCGGCTCGGGCTCGTACCAGACCCGGTAGCGCGCGGCAATCCGCACCCACATCTCCCAGTCCTCGCATCCGTCGAGCCGCGAGTCGAACCCGCCGACGTCTTCGTAGACGGCCCGTCGCACGGCCATGCACGGCGTCTGCAGTCGCTGGCCCTCGCCGATCCGGTCGAGCCAGTCGGGGATGATGCCGGGGCTCCGACGTTCGAGCGGCGCCAGCGTGTGCCAGTGGCCCTCTTCGTCGGCGCCGATGTAGCGGCAGAAAGCCGCGCCGGTGCCCGCTTCTGCGAACCCGCGCTCCAGTGCCGCATAGAAGCCGGGGCGCACCCAGTCGTCTCCGTGGAGCAGATGGACGATCTCCCCCCGAGCGCGCGCGACGCAGGTGTTGAAGTTGTTCGCGGCCCCGACGTTCCGCGGCTGCCGGTATAGCTGGACACGGCCGGGGGCGACGTCGGCGACGATTTCCTCTGGGCCATCGTCGGAGGCGTCGTCGACAACTTCGATCTGCATGAGCTCGGGACCGGGGTCCTGGGCGAGGATGCTCTCGAGCGTCTCGGCAAGATGCCGGCTGCAGTTGTAGGCCGGGACCATCACCGACCACCTGGGACGAGGCTTCCCGTCAGCGACCGGCTCGAGCACCGGCCGATGAGGATTGTCCGCCGCCACGCGGCGATCGTATCGGCGCACTCTCGACCCGACGACAGCGATCACGACGCCGGGGCCAGCAATCGGCGACGACGTGTTGGCTCGCGCTAATCGAGTGCCAGCATCAACAGGTACAGCAGGCCGAGCCAGCAGGCCACGCACCAGAGCAGGCCCGCGACGAGGCCGTACTTGAACTTGTTCTGTTCGTCGGTGGTCGCGTTCACAACACTGCGATCCTTTGCTCTTAGCCCTGGTGCAGGTGCCATGGCCAGTGGCGCTCGGTTAGCGGAATGCTGCTTTCCCGGCACATGCCGTCGATACGATCTTTACACGTCGGGACCCATCTTGCTGGGGTCACGGAAAGACGCAGGTCCAATCCGTCCGCGATATCGACGTCCCGACACGCGCAACTCACCCAACCTGCGCTACGGCGACCCTCGTCTCCTGCGGAAGCCCTCGATCGACGGCAGCGCGCGCAGTCAATCGGATCGCCTTCCCGCTGCCGGCGCCACATCCCGCGCGACAAGGCAGCGACGACCACACCTCGCCGTCGCCGTTCGTCTCGAGATCCCTCGAGGCAGCGGGCCGCCCGCCCTTCGGGTCGGCAATGCTGACGGTGACGGCCGTCGTCGCGAACGACCGGAGGTGAAACCAGAGACGGCCCTTGGTGCGCCGGACCGGGCCGACGAAGCGCAGCTCGAAGGGATCGTCCACCTCGGCCAGGCTCTTGCCGTACCGCATCGCGTCGTCGTAGACGACCGTCGCGGTCGAGGAGGGCGGTCGGTAGAAGCCTTGCTTGACGTACGTGCCCAAGCCGGTGCCGATGTTCGCTCCCGTTCCGTGCGAGACGACCAGCCGGCCGTTGCGCCAGACGTCGATCGAGCCGGAGTCACCCGAGCTCCAACGGATGTGGACGATGAAGTCCTGCCACGAGGACCGAACGAGCGGCCCGAGGTCGAAGTGGCGCCAGACGGTCCCGGTCGGCGCCACACCGCCGTCGTAGCGCACGACCAGCCGCTCGTGATCAACCTGGAACGACACGCCGGAGTTGTTGGTGTTCGAGGTGGAATGCCACTGCGTGAACATCTGGAATCCTGCAGTGGGGTCGCTGACGAACGACCGGGGGAAGTAGGTCGACCAGGCCCAGTACGACTCGCCCCCTTCGACCTCGCCCACCGACTTCAGCACTTCCGCCCGTTCGCCGCCGAGGCCGGCCCACCGGTCACCGGGCTTCACCTCGAAGCGCGCCGCGTAGCGTCCCTGACGCACGACCGATCGTTCGAGCGTCACCCGGTCGCCGACCTGCTGGACCGAATCCCACTGTCCGAAGTTGCCGCTCTCGAAGTCCCCGCGCCAGACGGCAGCACCTCCGCCGTAGCTGCGCGCGCTGGCGCCGAGCACTCCAACGGTGACAATGAGGGCAAGAACGAGGAAGCGAACAGCGGAGCTGCGGATCAAACGACGGATGTGATTGATCATCGACGGGGGGTCGGACAGCGTTCTGAAGAGCGTCGGGATCGGCGTATGAGCCGAGGGCGGCGGGTTACGGAGGGGGAAGCGGCCGGTCCGCCGAGGCGCGGGATGGCCCCGGGCCCGACCTTTGCGCGATGCGGGTCGCTGAGGCGATCGAGTGTACCGGCCGAGAGAGCTTGCGCCGGATCACCTGGCGGAGCCGCTGCTGCTGCTCCTCCCGGCTCAAGTTCGACCAGCCCTCCACGCCGGCAAGCCTATCGCGGAAGGTCGAGGCGGTCGAGTCGCTGGAGGCGACCTCAGAGCAACGAGGCGATGAGGACGCCGAGCCCAAGGCTCAGGGCGGCCGCCGCGAGCGCGGTTCTCGCCGGCCCCAAGCTATCGGCCCGCCCCCCGGGAACAACACGCGCCAGCAGGCGCGAGGGCGTGAGCGCGAGCAAGAGCAGCAAGACCACGAGGACGTACATCCAGCGCGGCGCACCCGATCCGGGGCCGCCCTCCGCGACCGGCGGCGAGGGACGCGATTGCTCGACTGCGGGCACCGCGGCCCGCTGTGGATGCGTCCACAGGTAACGGCCTCGCGGGTGACGGCGGAGCCAATCTTCGTAACGAACGCCACGATTGCTGAGCCACACGCTCAGGTCATCCGGGTGGTTGAAATGGCTGTTGCCCCAGTCGACCCCCGCCGGCTGCTCCGGGAGTCCCGATCCCGCCACGGAGGAGCCGGCGCCGGCCGCGAGCGCGCTGAGGGCGACCGCCGCCGCGAGCGCAAGCTTCAGCTCACGGAGCCGCATGCAGCCCCGATCGCTTCGGCTCCATTGCAGCCGCTACCGGACGATCAGGCGTAGCGCGACGAAGAACAGGAGCCCAACCCATGCCGCCTCGATCATCATCACGAACACCAGGCCGCAGATCGCCGGCATCGCCGACCGCTGACCGGCCACGGCCGCCGTGACGCGAGCGCCGTCTTGTCCGACGCTCGGCGCGGGCGCCCCTTTGACGCTCAACTCCGACCCCACCTCGGCCTGGTTCGACACGGTCACGGTCAACTGGTTGCTCCTTCGTCCATCCCCGCTCAGTGAACACGCGCGCCACCGCGCAAGCACTAGCCTTTCCGCGGGTCCTTCAGAACGTCTGGCCTGCCCCTTTCGAGGGATCCCGGACCGACCCAAAGGTGGACCACGAGAGCCTGAAGAAGGGCTCCGGCCACTGCCCGGACAGTGGCCTACCGGGCGGCGGGGCGCTGATCTACCTAGCCGGTCACCGCACGACGCATCTCGCGCCGTTCGCTCGCATCGACCGCATCCGGAACGGTGCGCGACCGTTGACCTACCGGCCACGGAGCGGCGGCAGCACCTATGTCGTCGGGTACGGACCGCACCGGATCGGCGACTTCCAGGAGCCTCGCCTTCGCGCGCGAGAACTCGACGTCGTCGATGACACCTTCCCGCTGCAGCGCCGCGAGGCGCTCGAGCTGTCCGATGATGCCACCGTGGTCGTCGCCGCTCTTCGCCGCGGCCACGAGCCGGCGCACCTCGGAGAGCGCTTGCTGGTAGTCACGGACGTGACGGCGTGGGATCGGGACGCAATTCGGCTGAGCCACGTGATCGCGCCGCGCCGTGCCGAAGCGTGAACCGGGCCGGCACTGTTCGTTTCCCTGGAAGCTCGGCGTCGCGATCTCGATCCACCCGGAAACGAGGTGTAACCGCACCTGGATCCCCGTCACGTCGCGGCAGAAGACGGTCGTCGCCAGCGTCGAGAACGCCGCGCCCACGTCGCGGCCCCGCTTGAGGATGAGCAGCCGGTCGTCGAGGCAGACGAGCGCGTGACCTCCCTTCCCGCGCAAGCAGAAACGCGCGGTTTCTCCCGGCTGCGTGTTGAGCTCGTACAGTCGGCGCAACCGCTTGCCGAGAATCTCGATGTCGCCGACAAGCGGCTTGCGGCCGAAGACGCGCGGCCACCCGAAGCTCGGGTGCGGCGTTCGCTCAGTGGTGATCGGATCCACCGCCGCGACCTGGCGGTCCCGAGGAGTGGTCGTGGTTGCGGTCTCCATAACCCCAGCCGGGGCGGGCCGGTTCGGCGGCCGGCCCCGGAGCGGGGGTCGGAGCCGGTGTCGCCGGAGTCGGCGCAGGCGTCGGAGCCGGGCTCGGCGTCGCCGGAGTCGGCGCGGGAGCCGGACTGGGCGCAGGCGTCGGAGCCGGCGTCGGCTTGGGTGGCGCCGGCGCCGGCGTGGGGGGAGCCGGCGTGGGCGACGGCGACGGAGTCGGAGTCGGAGTCGGCGTCGGTGTCGGTGTCGGCTTCGGCGAAGGCTTCGGCTTCGGAGACGGCTTCGGGGACGGCTTCGGCGCAGGGCTCGTGCTCGGCCTCGGGGAGGGCCTCGACTGCTGCGGCGTGGGCGCCGGCGCGGACGGGCCGCCGCCACTTCGGACGACGGTAGAGGTGGGCGCCCCGGCCCGCGGCCGGACGAGGACCGGACCGCGCTCGGAACTCTTGTCCGTGTGCTTCGACGCCGGGCGCGCGTTGCCCAGCGTCGGGCTGCCGCCGATGCGTCGATCAAGACCGGCGATTGCAACGCCGCCGACGTCGGCGGTCCCGCGGGCCACATCCTCGAGGGAGCCTGCAGTACGGCGGTCGATCGACTGCAGCCAGAACTGCCCCAGCAGAATTGCGACAGCGGTCAGGGTCGCGACGATGGTCGCGAAGCGGAGCGAACGCACGACCCCATTATCGCTGACTCGGCGGACGCCGGGCCTACGACGTCGGGATCGACCCTTGCACCCTCGAGGCGACGACCGTGTTCTTTCCGCGGCGCTTGGCGTCGTACAAGCGGCGGTCTGCGTCGCTGAGCAGGTCTTCGGCGCCGGCTGCCGCAGGGAAGCACGAAACCCCAAAGCTGGCTGTCATCTTGATGCGGTCGCGCCCGTGCTCGACCTCCGCCGCCTCCAGGCCCTGGCGGATCCGCTCGGCGAGCTGTACGGCTCCGCCCACGTCGGTGTCGGGAAGCAGGACCGCGAACTCCTCGCCCCCGAGCCGTACCGGAAGGTCGACGTCGCGGACGGTCGCGCGCAAGATCTCCGCGAAACGCGAAAGGGCCTCGTCGCCTGCGTCGTGGCCGTACGTGTCGTTCACGCGCTTGAAGTCGTCGAGATCGGCGAGGATGATCCCGAGCGAGGATCCGTTGCGCCGCGAGCGCATCACCTCCACCTCGAGCTGCTGCAGGAACCGCCGGCGGTTCGCGAGACCGGTCAGCTCATCGGTGACCGCCTGCCGCTGCACCTGCCCGTGAAGGCGCGCATTCTCGAGCGCGATCAGCGCCTGCGCCGCCACCCACTCTGCTGCGTCGCGCGCCTCTCGCCGGAATCCCCCGCCCGGCGCGTAGAGCGTCATCACCGCCGAGCGCCCTTCCGACACCTCCAGGGGCACTTCGATCGTCTCCGTGGCGTCGCTCGAGGTGCTCCCGCGCGCGGCGAGCGTTGCGCCCGCAGCAGTGATCTTGCCGCCGGCGGCCTCCGTTGCCTCGACCGACGCCTGGAGGATCACGGGCAGCAAAGCGTCCGGGTTGTGCGTCGCGGCGAGCGTCTCGCCGACAAGCGCCACAGCATCTCGGACAGTGTTCGGCGGAGGCTCCGCACGCCGTGTCGCCTCGCGGTGGCCGAGGAACCGAAAGGCGACCCCGGTCGCGAGAAGCCCGGCAAGGACCGGCCACAACCGGCGTAGCGGGATCGTCGGCTGCGGTAGGTAGGCGTACAGACGTGCGGGCGTACGGACGCCGCTCGTCAGGTTCGTGCTGTCACCGACAGTGGTGCGGAGTAGAGCGGCGACGGAGCGGCCGGCGAAAGGCGGCGACGCGGCGGCGACACGGCCGTCGACGGTGTAGAGAAGGTGCGTCTCGGGCGATCGCGCCCGCGCCTGGGAAAGGAGCGCCTCGTCCGGCTCGGGCGCGACGACCACTTGCCCCGCGTAGCTCCCATGGCTGTAGACCGCGATCGCGGCGCTCGGGATCCCGGACGCGGCACGACCGACCCTCCGGCCGTCCCAGAGCAGGAAGCCGACGTTCGGCAACGCGCGCGACAGTGCCGCCAGCGCTCCCGCGTCTCGGCGGACGAAGGCGGCCTGGATGTCTTGCCGCCCGGCCAGCCGGGCCGCGCGGACGGAAGCGGTGCGCTGGCGCGCGGCCATGAGGCCGCGGGCATCCTGCAGGGTGCTGCGGGCCTCGCCGAGACGGCTCGAGCGCGCATGACTTAGGATCCCCGCCTCAACCGCCCAGCAGGCGGCTCCCGCAGAGACCCCGATCAGGAGAGCGGCGACGGCCACGGACGCGCCGGCCGAGCGGACGCTCGACGAGTTCACTCGCGCATAGATGGTGGTCCCCTCGCCTCGCACCGCACTCCCCGCCCCCTCGTACCGCAGTCCCCGCCCTGAGACCCGCTAGTCGGAATGTAGTTGGAACGTGCCGTCAAAGGAACCGCGCTCCATCCCCCGAAAGGGTGATGCGTGGCGACAACCGTCCCCGATCCGGCGACAGACGTGGACGATCTTCCGATCGAACAGAGCAGGCACCTCGTCGCCGCGCGGACCGGGAGGATCGGCTACCCGGACGCACACGCGATCGCCGTTGCCGAATGCTCGCTCCGCATCGCCGACCGCTTGGCACTCGAGCCCGAGCAGCGTAGGACGATCTGCGAGGGCGCATTGCTGCACGACGTCGGGAAGCTGCGGATCGACGAGAAGATCCTCTCCAAGCCGGGACCGTTGACCCTGGACGAGCGCCGGAAGATCCAGCGCCATCCGGTCGAAGGGGAGCGGATGATCGGCGAGGCCGTGGATGAGCACGTCGCCGAGGTCGTGCTCAACCACCACGAGCGGTGGGACGGCGGCGGTTATCCGAACGGCCTCTCGGGAACGGAGATCCCTCTCGCCGCGAGGGTCGTAGCGGTCGCCGACGCCTACCTCGCGATGCGCGAAGCGCGCCCGTACCGCGTACGGCTGACGAAGACGGAGGCGGTCCGCGAGCTCGTGGCGGGCTCGGGGACGCAGTTCGACCCCGTTTGCGTCGACGCGCTCGTCAGCATCGTCGCCCCGCGCTAGACGGTTGCTACCGATGCAGAGGAGGACCGCGACCGCGCTCGGCATTGCGAAGGCAGCTGCTCGCCGGCCGCTGGAGAAGGTCGCCGCGATCGCAGCGCGGCGGGACGCGCTTGCGGACAGGACCTCCCCTGCAACCAAGGCGGCGCTCCGTTCGCTCTACCTCGGCTACCGCCGCCAATGTGCGGTCGGCGAGCCGCTGCCGTCGGTGTGGGAGACCGGCCTGCGCGTCTTCTCGCAGTTCGACGAGGATGGCATCGCGCTGTTCCTGCTCGCAGTGCTCGGCACCGGGACACGACGCTTCGTGGACATCGGTGGGGCCGACGGCCTCCGCGCCAGCAACACGGCGAACCTGGCGCTGAACTTCGGCTTCGACGGCGTCTTCGTCGACGCCCGGGAGTCTGACGTCGCAGCCGGCAAATCCTTCTACGAGTCTCATCCGGATACCGCGGCGAGCCCACCGCAGTTCGTCTGCGACTGGATCACGCGCGAGAACGTCAACAGCCTTGTCTCCGGCGCCGGCTTCACGGGGGAGGTCGATCTCGTCTCGATCGACGTCGACGGCAACGACTACTGGATCTGGGAGGCACTCGAGTGCGTCGAGCCTCGGCTCGTCGTGATCGAGACCCACACGGAGCTCGGGCTCGAGGACTTCGTCGCCCCGTATGACGCACGGTTCGACTGGCGAAGCGCCGGACCAGGCACCCGGGTCGGCGCGTCCCCTGTCGCGATGACGCGCCTGGCGGCCGAGCGAGGCTACGTGCCGGTGGGAGCCAACCTATACGGATTCAACGTCTTCTATGCGCGGCAGGATCTGGTCGGCGACCAGCTGCCGGTCCTCGAGCCGGCCGAGCTTTTCCGCCATGGCTCGTACCTGCGCGGCGCCACGCCCTGAGCCGCAGTCGGCTCCCGCTATACATCCCCGCAACCAGCAGCACGCGTTCGACCCTCTCTCGGATGTTCACCTTGACGAGCACCCAGCACACCGGCAACCGGCCGCGACTCGCCGGGCGAATCCTGGACGCACTTCCACCGTGGCCGGTCGCGCCCCTCGTCGCGGTCGCTGTGTTCCTCATCCTCCGACAAGGCGGGATCGGCCCGAACACGTGGTACGTGGCCGCGCTCGTGCTGCTCGGGCTCGTGATCGTGCTGGCGCTCGCACCGAGCGGGCCGGTCAGCGTCGCACGGCCGCTGCGGATCCCGCTCGCCGGCTTGGCGACGTACACCCTCTGGTGCTACGCATCGCTCGCCTGGAGCGGCACCAAGGGGACCGCCTGGGACGGGGCAAACCGCACCCTTCTCTATCTGACGGTGCTCGCGATCTTCGCGCTGGTACCGCTGCCGCGGCGCGGCGCGGACGGGCTCCTCGTCGGGTACGGGACGGCGGTCGTCGCGATCGGTGCCTACGTGTTCTTCACGACGACCGCCGGGAGCCGGCCTCTGCAAGCGTTCATCGGAGGGAGGCTCGCAGACCCGATCGGATATCCGAACGGGAACGCCGCGCTCTTCGTCGTGGCGTTCTGGTGCCTGCTGCCGTTCGTGGCGTCGCCTCGAACGTCCTCTGCAGTGCGGCTCGTCAGCGCCGGAGTGGCAACCATCGCGCTCGACCTGTCGCTGCTCGCGCAAAGCCGCGGCGGCACTGCGGCAGCACTGCTCTCGGCGCTCGTCTACCTGGCGCTCGTCCGCGACCGCGTCCGGGCGTTCGGCGCGCTCGCGGTGTGCGCAGGAAGCACCGCGCTCGCCGCGCCGTATCTGTTCCGTGTGTACCGCGTCGCGACGAGCGGCGGCGATCTCTCCGGGACGCTCCACGAGGGCCGGATCGCCATCCTCCTCTCGGGCGCGGGTGCAGTGGTCTTGACGGGCCTCGCCGTCGGCACCGGCCGGATTGCCCGGGACACCGGCGTCGCGCGGTTCGCGGCACGCGTCGCCCCGGCTGCGCTTGCGACCGCGGCGGTCGTGGCCGTCCTCGCGGGCGGCGTCCTCGCACTGACCCACCGCGGGTACCTGGACACGGAGGCGCACGCGAAATGGCGGCAATTCACGGTCGAGCCGACGGCAACCGCGCTGATCGAACCCCAGTCGTCGCATTTCACCACCGACCTCGGCGGCGGTGCGCGCTACGACATGTGGCGCGTGGCGTGGGGCGAGTTCCGCTCGCATCCCGTCACCGGCGTCGGCGTCGACAATTTCGCCGCGGACTACGTCCGCCTCCGGCGAAGCACGGAGGAGCCGTCCTATCCGCACAGCGCGATCCTGCGTCTCTTCTCCGAGACCGGGGTGGTGGGGGTGCTTCTCTTCGGGACGTTCGTCGTCGGCATCGGCCTCGGCCTTCTCCGCGTGAGCCGCCGGCGTGGAGGCCCGGCGGCGGCCGCGGCCGCCGCCGTGTTCGGCTACTGGCTCCTCCACGGCGCCGTCGACTGGCTGTGGGAGGTCCCGGCGGTCACGATCTCGGCCCTCCTCGTCGCCGGTGCAGTCCTCGTCCTCGCTCCGCTCTCGGAAACTCCGGCCCCGGAGACTCCGGCCCCGGGCGCTCCGGGCCGTGTCCGGCTGCCCGGCGGCCGTGCCACCCTGCTCGTCATCGGGCTGCCGGCGGCAGCAGCACTCGCGCTGCCGTGGCTCGCCCTCCGGGAAGAAGGAGTGGCATTGGCGACCTGGCGTACGCATCCAGCCCAGGCCAACGCCGCCCTGTCGCGCGCCCGGGACTTGAACCGGCTCTCCGACCAGCCTGACCTGATCGCAGGCGCGATTGCCGCGCGCCGCCGCGACTATCCGAGGATGCGGCAGAGCTTCGTGAGGGCGATCGACCGGAACCCTTCGAATTGGTACGCGCACCTGGAGCTGGGCGCCCTGGCCGCGCTTCAGGGATCAAAACGCGAAGCGCGGGCCCAGCTGGCCACCGCGAGGCGACAGAATCCGCGCGAAACGGCGATCGCGGTCGTCGCGGAGGGGCTGGCCAGCGGACGCCCGGTGCGGCTGGCCAGCCTCGACCGGATCTTCATCCGCCGCGTTCAGGCCCGTACCTGGCATGGGGCGGTCCAAAAGCGCTGAGGAAAGCCAAAAACAGTTTGACTCCGCGCCGATCGGACACTACTGTGAGGGTCGGGGCAGCACCGTCAATCGAGGGGGAGAAATGGGGAACTTGATCAAGAGCACGATTGGAGCCGCGACGCTCGTACTCGTCGTCGCCGGCACGGCGCTGGCGGCGGGCGGAGATGGAGCAGGGCCGTACGCCGGAACGGCGGGCACGGTGCAGACCGCGCTTCAAGCGACCAAGAAGACCGGCACGACGCTGCCGTTCACGGGCACGAACCTGTCGATCGTCCTCGCGATCGCTCTCGGCCTCGGCCTCGCCGGGTTCGCGATCAGGCGCAGCGGACGCGAGCGCGCCTAACCCGGCCGTGGCGGCGCCCGCGCGTTGCGCGGGCCTCGCCGGTGGTCGATGAAGGCTCGGCGCCCGGCAGCGCGCAGGGAAGACAGGGCCTGACGAACCGCTCTCGAGACCCCATCGGACTCGTGGCTCCTCTCCCACCACGAGTCGGAGGGGTCTCTGCGTTCGCCGAATGGCTGCTCGAGCACTCGGCGTCGATCGGCCAGCGCTACGACGCGTTCGACTTGCGAGGGCCCCCGAGAGGAGCGGGGGGCGTGCTCACCCTCCGCGCGGTCGGCCGCCAGGCTGCCGCCGCGCCGCGCTACCTGCACTGGCTCGGTCGCAAGGTGGCGGCCGTTCATTACTGCGTCGCGCTGACGCCCACAGGTCTCACCCGCGATCTCCTCTACATCGGGCTCGCACGGGCGGTTCGCAAGCCGGTCGTAGGCCACATCCACAACGTCTCCGATCTCGATCGTCTCGACCGATCACGGCTGCTGCGTCTCGCGTTGCGGCTCGTTGCGCGGTGGTCGACCGCCGTCGTCGTGATCGCCCGCGTCGCGCAGGTCCGCCTGCAGGAGATCGGCGTCGAGTCTCGCTGCATCTACCTGGCCCAGCGCTTCGACGCGCCATCGGTGCGCAAGCATGAGGCTCGAGAGGGCGACCTGACGGTGCTGTTCGTCGGCGCCTACGGGCGCGCGAAGGGGCTCGACGAGCTCATCGCGTCGATCGCGGCGGTTCGACGGAACGGTCACAGCGTCCGCCTGAAGGTCGTCGGCTACGAGCACCGGCCGGGCGAGCGCGTCAGGCTGGAAGCGCTGGCCGCGGAAGCCGGCGCCGGCGACGCCGTGGACTTCCACGATCCCGTCCGCCCAGCCGCTCTGCGCCGGCACTATGAGACGGCGGATGTCATTTCCTTGCCGTCGCGGCGCGAGGGCTTCCCGATGGCCTTGCTCGAGGGGATGGCATTCGGCCTGCCACCCGTGGCGACGGCGGTCGGCGGTATTCCGGAGCTGATCGAAGACGGCGTCTCCGGGATCCTCGTTGAACCGGGTGACGTCGCCGGCCTCACCGCCGCGCTGGAACGACTCACCGACGCCCGCGAGCGCGCACGAGTCGGCGCTGCTGCGAGCCACCGCGCAGGATTGCATTCGACGGCTCGCGCAACCGCCGCCTGGCGGTCCCTCTACGCCGACGTGCTGGGCAGCGCCGGGCCCGACTCGTACACTCCCTGACCCTCATGCGGATAGCCCTGGCATATCCCGACCCCGTCGAGACGACGAGCCTCGGCCGGGAGACGCTGCTGATCGCGGAGACGCTGCGCCGCCACGGCGCAGGCGTACACATCTACCAGCGGCCGGGGCCCGCACGTCCGGGAGTCGTCCAGCACACGGTCGGCAAGACGCTTGCACCCACCTCGCGCCTGCGCGGCGCCGTCGCACTCGGTCGGTGGGCCGGAGCGGCGAGCCGCGCGATTCGCCGCGACCGCGCTCAGTACGAGATCGTCTGTGCCGTCGGCTCTGCAGGCTGGGAGCACGACCTGGTGCGGGTCCACGCGGTGATCCGCGCCGAGCAGCAACGCTGGCCCGAGCGCGGTGGACGGGATGCTCGTGCGGCGCGGCCGCGGGCCGCGTTGGCCCCTGTCCTCCGCCCGCAAATCGCGGTCGAGCGGTCGATCCAGCGCCTGCAGTTTCGACCGGGTCGATTCACACAGGCACTTGCTGTGACGGACGAGGTGGCCGAGGATCTCGTGCAGGTCCTGCACGTCGACTCCGCGCGCATCGAGGTCATCCCCTGCTTGATCGACTACGAGAAGTTCGCCGCCGTTCCCGACACCGCACGGGTCAATGAGGGCTCTGCCCAAGTGCTGTTGTTCATCGGCAACGACTTCGCACGCAAAGGGCTCGCGGCGGCCATTCGTGCGCTACCCGAATTGCGACGCGAACTGCGACTGGTGGTCGTGGGCGGCGACGACCCCGCGCCGTTCCGCCGCCTCGCCGTCGAGCTCGGCGTAGCGGACCGCATCGAGTTTGCGGGTGCGACGACGACCCCGGAACGTTTCTACGAGCGGGCGACCGTGCTGCTCGCACCGACGACCGAGGATGTGTGGGGGATGGCACTCGTCGAGGCGATGGCAGCGGGCGTCCCTACGATCGCCTCGAGCGCAGCCGGGGCTGGGCCGCTCGTCGAGCAGGCGGGAGCCGGCATCGTCGTCGATGTCGCCGATATCGAGGGACTGGTGCGTGCGATCGAGCGGATCGTGGACGATCCGGTGACCGCCGCTGCGATGGGGGACGCCGGTCGACGCGCGGCGGCGGCCTTCCAGCGATCGGCAACCAACGCGTTGATCCGTGCATTCGAGCCCCGCGAACGCGGCCGCTGATTCTGCGCATCCTGGTCGCCACCGATCAGTGGTTTCCTCTCTTCACGGGCGGGGCGGCCCGGTTCGCGGCCGAGCAGGCGGCCCACCTGGCCGCGGCCGGCCATGAGGTGCATGTGCTGGCGCCGGGCGGAATGGACATACCCCACCCGTTGCAACGCGCGGGATCGATCAACCGCCTCGGCCTCCCGGCGACCTTCGCCGATCCCGTCGCCACCTTCGTCGCAGCGCGCGCAGCTCGACGCACGCGGTTCGACGTCGTCCTCGCACACCAGGTGACGACCGCTTACGGATGCGCGCGGGCCCTGGCCGGAACGCCGCTCGTGTTCGTCTTCCACGCCTCGGCGGCGCGCGAGGCGCGCGTTCGCGGGACCGTCGGCGGCAAGCGGGAATGGCTGAAGGCCGCGGTCCTCGCGCGTGTGCTCGCCTGGCTGGAGCACCGCGTCGCAGCGTCCGCCGCCGCGATCGTTCCACTGAGTGAGTACAGCAACCGCCTCCTCGCCGAGGACCAACCGACCGCCGGCGGCAGGATCGAGCGGCTGAGCGGCGCCGTCGACACGAGCGTCTTCCGCCCGGAAGAACCGGACGTGCTCGACCCGCAGCCATCGCTCCTCGTCGTCCGCCGGCTGGAGGACGGGCTGGGTGTCGAACAGGCGCTCGAAGCCGTCGCCGAGCTCGCGGCGGACGGGCCGCTCGTGGTCAACGTCGCCGGAGACGGGCCCGCTGCTGCTCGGCTGAAGGCGCGAGCCCGCGACCTCGGTCTCGGCGACACCGTCAGGTTCCTGGGGAACGTCCCCTCCTCAGAGCTCGTCGCCTGGTATCGCCGTTCGCATGCGGTGCTGATTCCGCCCGCGCCACATGAGGGCTTCGGCCTGGCCGCACTCGAGGCGCTTGCCTGCGCCCGGCCGGCGGTCGGCCACGGCGGGGCCCTCTCCGCACTTCTGGGCAACCTCGACGAGTCGCTGGTGGCCACCGACGGCTCACCGCAAGCGCTCGCAGCCGCCGTCCGTCGAGCGCTCGGCCTCGCGGGCGACCCTGCGTTCAGGGGCCGCTGTCGTGCCTACGCCCTGGAGAACTTCAGCTGGTCGCGCGTCGTGCCGCGTTGGAACGCGCTCCTCGAGCAGGTGGCAGGCCCGAGAGCGTGACCGAGCGGCCTCTTCTCCCCACCCACCGGCGACATCTCGCGGGATTGCCCCTCGACTTGGTCACGATGAAGGAAACGGTCGACGCGGCGCTCGAGACGATCGAATCGGGCCGCTTCGCGCAGCACGGCGCGTTGAACGCGGCGAAGATCGTTCGCCTCCAGTCGGACACGACCCTGCGGGATGCAGTTGGCGGCTGCGAGATCATCACCGCCGACGGGCAGGCGGTCGTCTGGGCGGGTCGGCTGCTCGGTCTCCCGGTCCCCGAGCGCGTGACCGGCATCGACTTGATGGCAACCCTGCTCGCCGCCGCCGACGACCGCGGCCTGCGCGTCTACCTCCTCGGTGCACGACCCGACGTCGTCGCGGACGTCGCGGCCCTCGTCGCCGCGCAGTACCGTCGGGCCGAGGTGGTCGGCAGCAGGGACGGATACTTCGACGCAGACGCGGAGCCGGCGGTGGTGAAGGCGATCGCGGCAGCTCGACCTCACCTCCTCTTCGTCGCAATCGAGAGCCCGAAAAAGGAGTTGTTCCTCGCCGCGCACCGCGAGGCGTTCGGGGCGTGCTTCGCTGTCGGTGTCGGCGGGACCTTCGACGTGCTCGCCGGACGGAAGAGCCGGGCGCCATCGCTCGCCCAGAAGGCGGGCCTCGAGTGGCTGTTCAGGCTGCTTCAGGAGCCGCGACGCCTCGGGATGCGGTACTTGGTTGGAAACAGCCGCTTCATCGCGCTCGTCGCACGCGAGCGATTCCGGCGAAAATCGCGCTAGAAAATCGCGCTAGAAAATCGCCCTCGTCCCGGCGGATTCGACCGGTTTCGCGGCTATGCTCTTCGAGCGCACGCCTCCCGGGGCGGCCCGCCCGATGCGAATGATGCTATTGCCAACGCCAACGCGTGCCGATACGTGACCGATGACAGCGGGTGACGTCTATAGAGCCCTCTGGCGCCGCCGGATCCTGATCGCGGCCCTGACTACGCTGGTGGTCGCGGGCGCCTGGTTCGCCACCATCCAGCGAACGAAGGTCTATCGCAGCGGCGTCCTGATCAGGGTCAGCCAGCCCATCAACGATCCCGCCCAGGCCTTTGGGATCCTCGAAGCCGGGCAACAGCTCGCGCAGACCTACGCCCGTATCGTCGAGACGCGGACAATCGCCGAGACGATCTACGACAACCTCGGCAAGCGGGTGCCCCTGTCCGAGATCGAGAACAACGTCCACGGCACGCCACTGCAGAACCTCGAGCTCTTGACGGTGACGGCCGACAACGTCAATCCGCAACGCGCTGCACTCATCGCGAATGCGACGCCCGGGGCCTTGACGACCTTTATCAAGAAGTCCGGCACGCTCAAGGAGCAGATCACGGTCGTGGACACCGCGACGCCGGCGACCGCTCCCTTCAAGCCGAACCTCAAGCAAACCCTGGTCCTCGCGCTCCTGCTTGGGCTGTTCGTCAACGGCGGCCTGGCGTTGCTCCTGGAGATGCTGAGCGACCGGTTGCCGGAGACCGATCAGCTCGAAGCCCTGACCGGATACCCGGTGCTCGCAAACGTCCCGCCTCTGCATTTTGCTCCGGTGCTCCCGGCGCACCCTGCGTTCGCCCAACTCGAGGAGACGCGACGTCAGGCACGAGAGGCATCACGTGGCAGTTGAAGCGCCCGCGTCGGCGCCCAATGGCCTGGTCGACGCGAGCTCGCCGTCGGCCGAGCCGTTTCGCTCTCTCCGCCTTGCGCTCGAACTGCGCACGGAGCATCGGTCGGGCAACATCGTCCTCTTTGCGAGCGCCGAGCCAGGCGAGGGCAAGTCGACCATCGCAGCGAACTTCGCGCTCATCTCGTCGTTCAGCCACAGCAGCGTCCTGCTGATCGACGGCGACCTTCGCCGGCCAACGCTGCACTCGCTGTTCAGAGTCCCGCGCGCGCCGGGCCTCGTCGACGGATTCACGACGTTGGCCACCGGCCAAGCGACAGCGGACACGTTCCCGCCGGTTCACGAGGTCGGCAACATCGCGCGGCTGTCGCTGATCACCGCCGGCAATGAGTTCGCACGAACGGGAGATCTCGTCGCGTCGAAGAGGATGGCGCAATTCCTCGCTGCGGCCTCGAAGTCGTACGGACTGGTCGTGCTGGATGCGCCCCCGCTGTTGCTGTCCGCGGACGCTGCCGGCTACGCCGCACACCCTGGCGTGGACGTCGTCCTGATCGTCGCGCGCAACTCGAGACGGCGGCAGACCCTTAACGCTCTGCGGAAGCTGGAGCTCGTCGGCGCCAACGTCATCGGGCTCGTAGCGAACCGCGAAGGCTCTCTCACGACCTACGGTTACTAGGGCCCCCATCCATCCCGCCACGCTGGCGGGCCTGATCCTGCTGAACGCGGCACTCGTGCTGCTTCTGCTCGCCCGGCCGTCGCTCGCCGGCCTCGCGATCCTCGCTCCGTGCGTCGTGCTTCTCGTCGCCTGGGCCGCCACCGGGGACCGGTCGATCCTCGTCCTCGGCTCGCTCGCGATCTCGATCGGGCCCACCGCGATGTCGAGCGCGGTGAGCGTCGGCGGCGCGAAGCTCTACCCACAAGACGCGCTCGTCGCGATTGCGCTGATCGGGTGGGTGGTGGAGACGACACTGCTCCGAGGGTCCCGCGAATCCTCGCACCGGAGGCTCGTCGTGGGCCTCGCGACGGCGGTGTTCTCCGCAGCGGTCCTCGCCTCGCTGCTGCGCGGCCACGCGGCGTACGGCCTGAGCTATACCGGCCAACCGCTGCGGCTCGTGCTCTACATCGGCGTTGCAGCGGCGCTGCTCAAAGCCGATCCCGCGACCCTGTTCCGCCGCATCACGATCGTCCTCTATGCGGGGGTGGTCTGGCAGTTGATCGCGGCGATCTACCACATCTTGACCGGGACCTCTCAGTCGACATCGGCTGACCTCTCGACCGGCGGATATCGCGTGGTCTCGATCCTGACGTCGCTGTTCGTGGTGAGCGCGCTCTTCGCAGCAGTCGCCAATCTCGAGCGCGAGCAACCCGTAAAGAAGAGGCTTCTGCACCTGGCGATCGTGATGATCTCGCTCGTCGAGATCGTGCTCGCGTTCAGCCGGGGGACGTTCATCGCCACGGCGCTCGGGCTCGTCGCGCTCTTCGCCGTCTTCCGGCGGGCACGCGGTGCGTTCATCAGCACCCTCCCGCTCGTGCTTCCGCTCCTCCTCGCCACGGCGTTCTTCCTTCCCCAGCTCGAGACACGTCCGAACGAGCCGTCTCTCGTCCAGACGCTGATTCAACGCCTCGACCCGCACGTGAACAACGACCTGAGCGTCGAGTGGCGCGCGCAGGCCAACAAGATCCTCTGGGACCAGGTCCGGTCGAACCCGCTCGTCGGCGTCGGCTTCGGCAAGGGAGGACAGTTCACGCTTGCGGGCGTCGAGTACCACATCACCCAGGACGCGCACAACGACTATCTATTCCTGTGCGCCGCCGGAGGGATCCTGCTCCTCGGGAGCTTCCTCGCGCTCGTCGCGAACAGCGCGCTGCAACTGCTGCGCATCGCGCGATCGTCCAAGCATCGTGCCCACCGACCCCTGATCGGCTGGGCGCTCGCGACCCTGTTCATGCTCCTCTTCAACGGGCTCGTGGAGCCGCTGATCGTGCTGCCGTCGGTCTTGTTGACGCTGTGGATCCTGATCCTGCTCCCCATCGCCTTCCAGGACCCGCACGAGGGCTCGCCGGCGCGCCCTCGACTCCTGCTCGGCCGCGATCGTGGATGAGCACTTTGCCGGCACCTCCGCCGTAGCGCCCGCCAGGTCGAGCCTGCACTGGTATCGCAACCGGCTCTCCGCGATGAGCACCCGTGAACGCGCCTGGCGCCTGCTCGCTCCGGCGCGCCGCGCCGGCGAACTCCTCCCTGCACGGCTCGGCTCCTTGCGGCTCGACGGCGGCCCGTGGCCGTCGGCAGTCGTGGAGCTGGCGGCGGGCGTCGGCGGGCACGTCGAGCACGATGCGTCGCGGATCGCGGAGGGCGAGCTGTCCTTCTGGGGCCACCACGTCACGGTGGATCCCATGGCCCCGGACTGGCGTCATGACCCGCTGGCCGCGGGCCGACCGGCGCCCGCCGAGCCCGGCGCCGGGGACGACCCAAAGCCGCTGTGGGAGCTCCACCGTCAGCAGCACCTCTTCCCGCTGGCCGCCGGCGCTCGCCTCGGGGGCAACGGCGGAGCGACCGAAATCGCGCTCGCGCAGGTCCGGAGCTGGATCTCGGACAACCGGCGCCGGCGCGGCGGCCCCGGCTGGAGCTCGTCCTACGAGACAGCGCATCGGCTGGTCCAATGGGCGTGGGCGATCCCGCTCCTCGCGGATGCGGCCGACGCAGCGGAGCTCGATGCAATCCATCGCAGCTACCGCCGGCAAGCCCGTTTCGTCGCGGCGCGCCCCTCGCGCTACTCGTCCGCGAACAACCACCGCATCGCAGAGATCGTGGGCCTGCTTCACGTGGTCGCGCTCGGCGGCGGCGATGCGGCCTGGCGCCGTCTGTGGGGAGAGCTCGAGCATCATGCCGACGCGCAGGCATACGCGGACGGCGGCAGCCGCGAGCAGGCGGCAGGTTACTTTCTCTACGTCCTCGAGATGCTGTGGGTCGCCGGGATGCTGGCGCGCTCGATGGGACGCGACCTCGGTGGGCTGCATGACCAGGTTGCGCGCCGCCTCGAGTGGCTCGTGGCGACGGGAGACAGCGCACTCGAGCCCCCGCCGTTCGGCGACGACGCCGAGGACCGCATCATCCGCTTGGAGTACTTCGAGCCGCGGCGCGCGCAGCTCATCGTCGACCGCGCGGCCGGGCTGCTGGACGACCAGCTCGTTCTCGCACCGTCGCGCTCGACCGAGCCCTCAGCCCGGTCGAGCGTCCTCGCATCGGGCATGACCATTCTGCGGGCCGGTGGCGCGAAGGGCATTCGGATCGCGATCGACCACGGGGAGCTTGGCTTCGGTTCTCTTGCCGCACACGGCCACGCCGACGCGCTGTCGGTGCTGGCCGATCGCGGCGGAGAGCCGTTCCTCCGCGACAGCGGCACGGGCTCGTACGCAGCGCCCCACATCCGGGAGCTGCTGCGTTCGACCGGAGCGCACAACACGGTCGAGGTCGGAGGGACCAGTCAGGCGGTGTCGCTCGGCGCTCATATGTGGGGACGCCGATATGCCGTGACCGTCGAACAGGCTGTGCTCTCCGACGCCTTCGACTACGTCCGTGCAGGCCACGACGGCTACGTGGCGGAGCTCGGCGCCGTCCACCGAAGAAGTGTCCTCTTCCTGAAACCGCATCTTCTGCTCGTTACGGATCGGATCGAAGCCGCCGAGCCCCAGGAGATCGCGCTCTACTGGCACGTCGCGCTCGCTGCCATGCCGGGAACGCTCGGCCCGGGCACCTCTTTGACAGTCGTGACGGATCCGGAGGCGATGCCGGCTCAGGAGGTGTGGCCCTGGTCGGTTCGTTACGCGAGCTGGACCGACGGCGCCCGGCGAGCATGGAGGGTGACCGCCTCGGAGGTACGGTTCGTCTCCTTGATCGCGTTCACGCCCGGACCCCACACGCTTCGCCTTGGGCGCGGGGACGGCATCGACGAGATCGAGATCGAGGGTGCTTCCTCGCATCGGGTGATCGAGCGGTGGAGCGGAGCGCCGGAAGTGCATTCCTGATGTGCGGCATCTGCGGCTTCCTGGCGTTCGACGGTGACGAGGAGCGCGCCGCGACCGCGGTCGCGCACGCAACCACCCTCTTGCGGCATCGCGGGCCCGACGGCTCCGGCGTCTTCAGGGACGGCCCGCTCGCGCTGGGCCACACGCGGCTCAGCATCATCGACGTCGAGGGCGGCGCGCAGCCGCTGATGAACGAGGACGGTTCGGTCGTCACGGTCTTCAACGGCGAGATCTGGAACCACCGTGATCTCCGCGCCCGGCTCGAACGGCTCGGTCACAGCTTTCGCACTCGGGCGGACACCGAAGTCCTCGTTCACGGCTACGAGGAATGGGGGGACGAGCTCCCCAAGCACCTCGACGGGATGTTCACCTTCGCGCTGTGGGACCGGACCGCACGGTTCCTGCTCCTCGCCCGCGACCGCCTCGGCAAGAAGCCGCTGTACCTCGTCGAGTCGCCGCACGGCGTCGCCTTCGGCTCGGATGCCCGGAGCGCGCTGCTCGCCGCCGGCACGCGAGCCGAGGTCGACGAGGATGCGGTCCCCGAGTTCCTGGCGCAGCGCTACACGGTGGCGCCCCGGACGCTCTTCAAAGGCGTTCGACGCCTGCAGCCCGGTCACGCATTCTCGGTCGGCGCCGAGGCCGCCTCCCGCGAGTGGGCGTACTGGAGCCTGCTGGAGGGCCGCTCGGACGCGGTGGATGCGAGGACGCTGCGCGAACTGCTCGGAAACGCGGTGTCGAAGCGCCTGATGAGCGACGTCCCCGTCGGTGCGCTCCTCAGCGGCGGTGTCGACTCCGCGGCGATCGTCGGCCTCGCCTGTCAGGCGGGTGCAGAGGACCTACAGACGTTCACGATCGGCTTCGACGATCCGCCGTATGACGAACGGCCGCTCGCCCGGCTGACAGCGGAGAAGCATCGGACCGAGCATCACGAGCTCGTCGTCGGCGCCGGCTCGTTTCTCGAGGCCCTGCCGCGCCTGTCGTGGTTTCGCGACGAACCGATCGCCGAGCCATCCGAGGTCCCGCTCCTCCTCCTCGCCGAGTTCGCCGGAAAGCACGTCAAGGTCGCGCTCACCGGCGACGGAGGCGACGAGTTGTTCGGCGGCTACCCGAAGTACCGTGCCGAACGAATGGCGCGAGCGGCGTCGTTCCTGCCTGCCGGGGCGCTGCGGCGCGTCGGGCATCTCGCGTCGATGGTCCCGACGCACCGGCGCACGGCACGCGCGTTCGAGACACTCTCCATCACCGACGAGACGACGCGGTGGGCTTCCTGGTTCCGTACGTTCTCCCCCGCCGAGATCGCCGCGCTCACAGGCTCGACGTACAACGCCGGCGCGACGCTGAAGCGAATGCTGCGCCCGTACGCGGACATCGATCGCGGCCGCCGGATGCTGATCGGCGACCTGCTGACGTATCTCCCGGACAACATGCTCCTGCGCTCCGACAAGGTCCTGATGGGAGCATCGGTCGAGGGGCGGACCCCGCTGATCGACCTCCAGCTCGTCGAGCGCGTCGGGCTGATGCGGGCGCGCGACCGTGCGTCGCTGCGAGGCGGCAAGCGCCTCTTTCGGGAAGCTGTCGCAGACCTCGTTCCGGACGCCGTCCTCCGCGGACGAAAGCGCGGCTTCCCCGTCCCCGTCGCCGGCTTTCTCGCCGGTGGAAACGGCGTCTTCGAGCGCTTGCTGCTCTCCGAGCGTGCGCTCGACCGAGGCCTCATCCGTCCCGACGCAGTCCGCGCCCTTCTGTCCTCAGACGCGACGCGTGTCGCAGAGCGCGACCTCAAGCTCTTTACCCTCGCCGCCTTCGAGCTCTGGCTCCGCACGAACGTGGACGCGGTCCGCGATGCGCCACCGGCCTGGGACGAGATCGTCTAGTAGCCGTTGCGCCGGAAGACGAGCGGCAACGTGTGCAGGAGGATCCTGCAGTCCTCGGCGAGCGACCAGTTCGTCACGTACAGATAGTCGAGCTTCACCATCTCCTCGAACGGGATCGCGCTCCGGCCGGACACCTGCCAGAGGCCGGTCATCCCCGGCTTCAACGCGAGACGCCGGCGGCCCCACGCCTGCACGTGACGGTCTTCCTCGAGGATCAGCGGCCGCGGCCCGATCAGGCTCATGTCGCCGCGAATGACGTTCAGTAGCTGAGGCAGCTCGTCGAGCGACAGCGCACGCAGGACGTGGCCGACGCGCGTCACCCTGGGATCCTCGGCAACCTTGAACATACGCGGGTCCCCTCCGGGCGCCGCGTGCCGGTTGAGGTGCGCGAGGTGCTTCTTCAACTGATCCGCGTCGGAGATCATCGTCCGATACTTGAAGATGGTGAACGTCGAATCGTTCGTTCCCATCCGGGTCTGGCGGAAGCAGACCGGGCCGCGCGAATCGAGCTTGATCAAGAGCGCGATCAATGCGAGCAGTGGCGCGAGGAGGAGCAGCAGCAGGCCCGTGACCACGAGGTCGAACGAGCGCTTGGAGATCAGCGCGATCCGCGAAAGGCGGAGGCGGGGAAGCGAGATCAGCGGGATCCCCTCGATCGTGTTTCCCGCCACCCCGAGCGGGATGACGTCGAACAGCCGCGGAACGATGTCGACTTGGACGTCGTAGTCCTTGAGGAGGCGGATCGCCTCGGCGAGTCCCTCGTGTGAGTCGTTCGAGAAGGCGAAGATCACTCGGTCGATTCCCAGTGACGGAACAAGGGCGGGAAGATCGGATGGCGCTCCGAGCAGCGTGAGGTGCTTCAGGTCTTCGCGCCGTTCCCTTGGCAACGCGTCGACGAACCCGAGCATCTCGACGCCGTACTCGGGGTGCTGCAAGAGCTTCTTGCCGAGAAGCTGACCGACGATGCCCGCGCCCACGATCACCGTCCTCTGGCGGAGCGCCGCTTCGCGGCGCAGCGGAATCCGGGCGAGGCCGCGGAGCGCCGGCACGAAGATCGTCGCCAGCACCCAGAAGGCGAAGAGGGTCGAAATCCGCGCCGGAGCGACACCCGTCGCCCAGAGCACGACGAGAAAGAACGCGGAGCAGAGCGCGACGACGCGAGCCACATCCCCTGCCTCGTCGAGGGTGGAATGGTTCACGCGCGTCGAGTCTCCGGCGTACAGGCCAGCTCCCCTGAAGGCGAGAAGCCAGACGGGCAGCGAGCACGCAAACGCGAGCATCAAGGTGCCGCGCTCGGCGGTCGAGATCGTGCCGAAGGTGGTCGCGAGCAGGAAGCAAAGGGTGAGCCCGCCCGCGTCCGTCACGGTCAGCGCCGTGATGATCATCCACGTCGGCCGCTTCCGATCGCGTTCGTCACCCTGCGCGGCCGCAAGGCCCTCCGGATGGTCTGCGGCGTCCGGAAGCCCCGTTTCGGGACCCCTCGCCGTCGACTCGCTGGTCAGTGACCGCCGCACCCCTCTCCCCTTTCGTTCCTCGATCCGGACGGCCCTCTAGACGCCTGGCACCCCCGACTCATTGTAAGAGGAAATAGTCTTCTGTCTACGGGTGCGTATGGCTTCCAAAGCGGATTCCGGAAGACAGTCGCTCAGGGGGCCGGGCGGCGGACGAGCTCGCCGAGGATCGCCCGCTCGTCAGGGTCGATGAGGCCGCTCCAGAAGTACACGAGCGCGGGCAGTGGCAGGACAACCAGCACCGCTGGGATCGCCCAGGCTGCACCGTCGAGGAAAGAACGGAGTAGCGCGCAGACGATCGCCTGCAGCGCCAAAGCGGGCAGGACACGCCAGACGATCGAGAGCCAGCGCGGCCTCGGGTATCGGAGCACCCTGGTCTCGGCGTACCAGATGAAGGCGGGGAACACGAGAATGCTGAGGAGATACGCGACTGCGGCTCCCGTGGCGCCGTAGCGCGGGATCAGCACGAAGATCAGGATCACGTTCAGGACCGCGATGAGCAGGTTGAGGACGCCGACGACCCTGGGAAACCCGCCGGCGACCAGCATGTTGTAGGGAACCACGGTCAGGCTGAACAGCACGAAGGTCACGACGAGCAGTTGAAGGACGGTCGTGCTCCTGCTCGCGAAGGGGCGGCCTAGCCAAACCTCGAGCAGAGGGTGGGCGAAGAAAATCGCCGGGATGCCGACGGACGCCACGAAGAGCAGGCACAAGCGCGTCGCTCGGCGATAGAGGCGCTCCACGGGAAGCGTCTCACCTCGGGCGATGAGAGCGCCCGTCGCCGGGATCACGATCGCCGCCAGGCTGGTCGTCGCCGCCAGCAGGTAGCTGGCCATGCTCGACGGCACCGCGTAGTACGTGACGGCCGAGACCGAGGCCAGCGCTCCGAGCATGATCCGATCGAACTGGAAGATCACGAAGGCGCTGATGTTCGCGAGAAAGACCCAGCCGCTGAAGGCCATCAGTCGCCGAAGCTGGACGGAGTCCCATCGAGGGCGCGGGTCGAGACCCGGCATGACCCGACGCGCCACCAATATCGCCGCGCCAAGTCCGACCACGTCGACAACGGAATATGCTCCGACGAGCCAGCGAAGTCCGAGATCCGTACTGACGATCGCAACCGTCGTGACTGCACCGACCGTAGCGAAAATGACCCTGACCAGGGCGAGGATTCCGTTCCGCTGCAGAGCAAGAGGAATCGCGTTGAACGCGCGCGCGACGGTGTCGAAGGCGAACGCGGCGCCGGAGACGATCAGCGCGAACCGCGCGACCGCGAGCTCGTGCGGCCCGAGATCGAACAAGGCCGGAGCAAAGACGGTCGCCAGCACAATCGTGATGCCGAAGCCCACGACGCCGACCAACCCGTAGAACGCTGCGCTCGCCTGCACGAGACGTCGCGACTCGTCGACCTCCCCTCGCGCGACCGACGACGAGAGGAACCGGACGAGCGCGGTGCCCAGTCCGAGATCGAGCATTCCGACGAACCCGAGGGCGGCCGCCGAGAGCGCGAAGATGCCGTAGTAGACGGGCCCGAGCCCATGCACGAGAACCGGCGTGATGACGACTGCGATGACGGCCGAATACGCGAAACCGGTGAAGCCGAAGATCGCGTTCCGCGCCGCGCGACGCGAAAGCGCGAAGCGGTCGTTCACGGTTGGGCTTCCCTCACCGAGCAGTTGCCAGACGCCGAGTGAGCCGGCGCACGCGCAGCCAGATCGAAACGAGCCGGCGCGCCACCCTGAGCGCACGATCGACACGGCGGAGCAGCCGTTCGTCAGCCTCCGTGCGACCCGCACCCGACTGGTGCCAGAACGCGGCCCAGACGTAGAAATGGAAGTTGACGAGGATGACCGCCCGTAGCAGCCCTGGCACCCCGTCCCGCAGGGCCTCAGCATGCACGAACTGCCGGTATGCCTTGCCGCCCAGCGTCTTGAGCATGTCGGCCGCCGTGAAGACTTGGCCCGCGTCGATCATCGACTGGGCCTGAGCGGGCGCATAGCGGATGATTCGCTCGACCGCCTCTGCGATCGTGCGATTGCGATCGTGGATGAGTGAGAGCTCGTCGCGCGGCTCGAGACGAAGGAGTCGCAGCTCCTCGAGCGACGGCAGCGCATTCGGCACCTCGGGCCACGACACCTTGGTACGCCGGTACATCCGAGGCTTGTGGTCGTGACGAAGCGCCGGATGGGATGCGGGGTACCCGAGATCGAAGTTCATCACGGGAATCTCGACCACGTCGAAGGCGTCGCCCGCCGCGATTTCAGCCAAGCGGGCGGCGAGGTGGTCGCTGACGCGCTCGTCAGGATCCAGCGCGAGGACCCAGTCGTTGCGGGCGTGTGCGGCGATGACATTGCGGAGCGGCTCGACGACCGGGAATGGTTCGTGCGAGATCACCTCTGCGCCGGCGCGTCGAGCAACGGCCGCCGTCTCGTCGGTGCTCTCGAGGTCGAGCAGCACGATCTGGTCCGCCCATCCGACGGACGCCAGGCATGCGCCCAGACGATCAGCTTCGTTCCGCGCGACGATGCAGACCGAAACCGGCGCCCTCGGCACCGTCACCGCGCGGGCTCCTGATGAGGCGTCGCCCTTCCCTGGCGCAGGCCGAAGACGACTCCGCGGGCCGTGCCGCCGAGCACCAGCAGCTCTTCGTGCACAGAGCGGAGACGTCGCTCTGCGACGGCGCGCCCGAGCAGGCGCAGGCGATAACGCACCCAGGTCCGCAACATGGCGAACGCGCGAGGGTCCGGGTCCCGCCGGCGGAGAACCGCCGCCGCGCCCATGCCGTAGCCGTACGCCGAGCGGCGCGTGACCCGCTCCCGCCGCCGCTTCATCTCGTGGAACACGATCGCCGACGGTTCGTACACCATGCGCCCGCCCTCGCGGAGCAGGCGATAGAAGAGATCCATGTCGACGGCACCGCGGCCCGCAGCGCCAGGCCCGAGCCGTTCGTCGCATCCCCCAATTCG
Source organism: Gaiellaceae bacterium (assembly GCA_045805985.1). Taxonomy (GTDB): domain Bacteria; phylum Actinomycetota; class Thermoleophilia; order Gaiellales; family Gaiellaceae; genus PALSA-600. The sequence goes on from JBJMKA010000010.1 coordinate 240,783, forward strand.
GTCGAACCACTCGCTGCTGATCGCAAAGTTGTTGCCGCTGCCCACATTCCAGGGCTCGAGGGTGAACCCGAACGTCCTCTTGACCGTGCTCGGCCGCGTGGAGATCGCAACGGTGCCGGGCGGTGCGGGCTCGAGGGGGAGGACGCGACCGGCGAGACCGGACAGATCCGGGTCCTCCGCGAAGGTCGTCGCGATCGTGCTGACCCATCGTTCGTCAGCCACGCAGTCGTCGTCGAGCACGGCGACGACGGGACACGACGCGGCTGCGAACGCGAGGTTCTGGGCTCGTCCGAGTCCGAGTCCGCTGTCGCGAAGGTACGTCACGTGTAACAGGGAAGCGTCGGCGACCGCCCGCGTTGCATCCCCAGTGCTCTGGTCGACGACGACGACCTCGGTTGGCAGCGTTGCGCCCTCTGCGAGTGAGTGGAGACACCGTTCCAGGGCCTCCTGCCGGTCTGCGGTTGCGATCGCGACCGTAACGGCAGGCATCGAAGAGGTGTTCACGCGCGCACGATTCTAGCGCGGCCTCTCGGGCAAGCCCTGGGCCCTCCGGGACGGCAGGACGCCGGCGAGCTGTGCACGGATCGGCGCCGGATCGCCGCACAAGAGGCGGATCGCGAAACGCATCAGCCCGTGACGCCCGTCCACGATCGTCCGCCGGAGGGCGAACATCGGTGTCCGGGAGCAATTGAGGCCCGCCCCGACGCCGCAGGCGGCGACAAAGCCGGTCCGCTCTGCCGCCGCCTCGACAGCCGAGGACGAAAGCCCGTGCGGGTACGCGAGCAGCCGCGCCCCGGCGAGACCGAGCCGCCGCAGATCGTCCTGTGCCCCCGTCAGCTCGTCCTCGACGCGCGCCACCGGAAGCTCCGGGAGGTGCGGGTGCGTCCTCGTGTGGTTGCCGATCTCGATCCCGCCCGACGCGAGCTCTCGGAGTCCGTCCGCGTCGAGCAGCGGGCGGGCGGCGAGCTCGCCTCCGCGGTCCCACGCGTTCGTGCCGCCGACGCTGCCGGTGACGACGAACAGCGTGGCCGGGACGCCCGCCGCGCGGAGCGCCGGGAACGCGACGGTGCCGTTGTCGAGGTAGCCGTCGTCGATTGTGATCACGACTGCGCGCGGCGGCGGGAGCTCACCTGCGCGTCGAAGCGCGGCGTACTCGCCGAACGTCAGCACGGGCCGTCGCAACGCCCGGAGGGACCACAGCTGTCGGCGAAAGCGACGGGCGGGCACCACGAGCCGAGAAGCACGCTCACCCCGCGCCGCGAACGCGTGGTACATCAGGATCGTCGTGCAGCGTGTCAGCCGCCTCCACGTGTCGCGGTCTGCCGCCTTCGCGACGCCGTGCCAGTAGGCATAGCGCTCGGTCGCCGAGCGCGCGCTCGGGAGCATGCGCGGCGTGACGCGAGCCCGAAGCAGAACGCGTCTGAGCACACGTTCCACGGGAGCAGCCTCGGCGAAGCCGCCGACCGGCAGCCGCTCGAGGGCACTTCGATGAAGGGCGACGAGCTCGAGCGCGGCCGAGCCCGCATCCCGTGCGCGGTCGAGCTCGTGCCGCCTCGTCGTCTGAGCGAACCGCCACAAGCCCGGGACGACCACCGGTTCGTCGCCGATTCGAAGCAGCAGCTCGAGCTCGGCCGCGATGCCGAAGTCGTGCTGCGGGCGATCCGCCGCGAGGAACGCCGCGCGCGGGACGGCGACGGCCGCGGGCCGGCCGTAGCCGAGAACGTCCTCCCATCGCCGCGCCAGATCCTCATCGCGGACGACGACGCACGGCCGCGCGACCGCCAGCTCGGTCATCGCGCGCAGAGCCTTTGCACCGATCGCAAGACCGGTCCGGAGGAAGACGACGACCTCCGCAGCGTCGGCTGCCGCGATGCGCCCGTAGGCCTCGAGCGGCGAGGGAGCTCCACCCATCATCGACGTGCTTCCCGATCCATGCGCTGCGGCCGTTGCGGCAACGACACGGGCACGTCCCTCGAGCGCGGCAGAGGTTGCGTCGAGCTGCGGCGATTGTGCGGCGCCCCAGACGACCGCCGTCAGCTTCACCGCTTCGCCGTCGTCAGCTCGGCGTACAGCGATTCGTAGCCCTGGAGCTCCGTCTCTGCGGAGAGCGCACGCTGGGCCCAGCTTCGCGCACGCTGCGCGAGCGCCCTTCGCCGGTCCGGCGAGTCGAGGAGCGCATTGACCTGCTCGGCGAAGTCCCAAGCCGCGTCGGCGATCACGACTTCGTTGCCTTCGAGATCGAGCCCTGCCACGCCGAGCGAGGTCGAAACGATTGCCTTGCCCGCGGCGAGGGCCTCGAGGGTCTTCACGCGCATACCGCCCCCGAGCCTCAGCGGGACGACGACCACGGCGGCGCGGTCGAGCCACGGCTCGACGTCGGCCACGCCCCCGGTGACCTCGACGCCCTCGCCCGCGACGTCGACGAGAGAGCGCGGCGGGCCCTCGCCGACGATCGCCAACCGGGCGGAGGGATGCGCACCGCGAACCAGCGGAAAGATCTCGCGAACCAGCCAGAGCGCTGCGTCGACGTTCGGCGGGTGCCCGTAGTTCCCGACGAACAGGAGCAACGAGGTGTCCGCCCCATCCGGGTCGAGCGGCTCGGGCGGGACCGGGATAGTCAACGGCACGATCGTCGGAGCGCGCGCCGCGTCGAGAGCGGCGGCGTCCTGTGGCGAGAACACAACGACGCGTTCGGCGTCGTGCACCGCGCGCTTCTCGAAGCGCGCCCAGGCCCGGCGGTCGACGATGTTGAGGATGTGTAACGCACGTGTGCGTGTGGTCGCGAAGTTTTCGGCGACCCGGGCTGCGGGCTCGTGAATCACGAGCACCGCAGGAGCCGGCCGGCGCGCCGGGAGGAACTGCGCCATCACCTGGTACTCGACCTGAATGACGTCGGGACGCGCACGCGCGATCAGATCCTCGACCGCACGCTCGGCCGCCGACGACCTGAAGGCCTGCGCCCAGACGGGGGTCCCGCGCCAAGCGCGCCACAGGATGAGGCCGAGGTTCATTCCGCCGCGGCCCACAGCAAGTGCGCCTTCGCTTTCGTTGCGGTCGACGGGCACCACCTCGACGCACAGCTCCGCAAGCGCCGGTTCGAGAGGCAGGTCGCCGGCCCCGTGCAAGTACAGCAGCGACACGTCGTGGCGCCGTGCCGTGAGCTCGAGACGGTTCGCGATGCTGCGCGAGCCTCCGTGGCGCGCGCGAACATGCGGCGGGAACGGTGCGATGACGACGATGCGCAGCCTAGGAATGCTGCCCCCAGGGATACAGCTCCGGATGAACGGCGAGCCGCTCGAGGACGATCCGCTCGAACCCGCCCGGCCCCGAGCTCCCAACGCGCTCGTTCGTCGCATGTCGAAGCCACGTTTCGTGAAACGCACAACGTACGACCGCACGGTCGAGCGCAAGGCGCTGCACAGCCCGCGTGCATGCGGCTCCGACAACAGTGCGAGCATGAGGAAAGACTGCATCGAACGCCGCGATGCGGCGGTCGTGTCGACCGTGCGCGAACTCCGCATCGACGGTGACATAGAACAGATCGCTCAACGGCGCGCCGGCGGGCGCCGCGTCTTCCCAGTCGACGACGCCGATCGCTCTCGTTCGAGAGGCCACCAGGACGTTCCACATCGTCAGATCCCGGTGCACCGCGACACGTGGGACGACCTGCGGGAGCCGCGCTCCGAGCCCGCGCAGCCAGCTTTCGTACGCAGGATCGAGGTCGAGGTCACGCGCGAGCCGGACGAGATCGGAGGCGGCCTCCGGACCGCTCGAGAGGGTCAGCGTCGATTCGTGCCACGTGGCGAGCCAGTCGGCGACGTCGTCCAGCAGCGGTCCGATCGCCGCCGGCGGTAGCGCCGCGGCCGGGCGGCCTTCGACGATCCCTTCGACCAGGAAAAGCATTCCGTCCGCTTCCCGCACGCCGAACGGCGTCGGCGTCGTGACCGTGGCCTGCGACGCTGCCACCGCAACGGTTGACAGCCGGTCGTGCTCGCGGCGCAGGCGATCGGCGCGGGCTGCGTCGAAGGCGATCTTGAGGAAGCGCTGCGCACCGGCCGTCTTGCCGATCACCGCCGTCGCTCCTCCCGCGCGGCCACGCCAGCTGATCGTCGCAACGAGCGATGGGTAGCCGTTGCCGACCTCGACGAGGGCGCTGATCCATTGCCCCACCTCAGCGCCCCGCGTGGCGAGGACGACCACGGTAAAGGTGCGGCCCACAGCTGCCCGCGCCTGAAGCCACACCGAGAGTCGGCCGATCGCGCTTCGAAGGGAGGGCTGAGCCCGTGCGGGCGACGGCGCGATCGGTGTGGCTCGTCGCGCGTGCGCGAAGGTCGGTGCGAGCACGTAGGTGCGTGCCGTCAGGCCATGCCGAACCAACAGCCGTCGCACCGTGCGCGGCGCCCAGGTCCGGACGACCAGGAGATCGCCGTCCTGAACGACGGCGGCGAGCCGAGCAACGAATAGAACCCGCCACGCCGAAACGTCGACGAGCTTGATTCGGCTGTCATCACCAACGGGGGACAGGAGTCGGAAGAGCTCGCGTGCGTCTGCGTCCAGGACGACGCGCCCGCCGTGCACCGCAGCAGTGTCGCTGCTCATCGATCGAACGAGATGGGCCTTTGAAACTCGGTACCGAGCGCGCGCCTCCCCTCCCGTCCCCGCGCTGCATCGACGAACGCAAGGAGGTGAGCGCGTAGCGGCAGAAGATCGCCCTTCAGCGTGTGTCGCGCCGCCACCAGGTAACGAGGCACGGCCAGTGGGTGCCGGGCGAGTCCCTTGAGCAGCGATTCCCCGTAGAGCTGCTTGCGGAAGCGGAGGTAATTGCGGAAGAGGTAGTAGATCGACTGCCCCGTTTCCGGCGCGAGCGTCGCTCCCCTCGCGTGCGAGACCGCGGCGCGACACGCGAGACCGGAGGCCCACCCTGCGCGCCGCAGACGTTCGACCAGGTCCACCTCTTCGTAATAGTGGAAATAGCCCTCGTCGAACAGACCCACGTTCTCGAGCGCGGCGACCCGAAAGAAGAGGCTCGGGCCGCGAACACAGTCGGCGGCATGGAAACCCGCGTGACACCCTTCGCAGTCGACCGGGTGAGGCTCGCCGAAATAGTCCCAGGGGGCGTCGCGCGACGAGCCTCTGAACGCGACGTCCGTGGCGAGGACGCCGTCGGCCCCGCGCACGTTCGTCGTGAAGACTCCCACCGACGGATTGTCCGTTGCGGCGGCGACAAGGTGCGTGAGCGCGTCCGCGTCGGCGATCGTGTCATTGTTGACGACCCACGCGAAGTCCGCAGCCTCCGCAACGGCGCTCCTGAGCCCGACGTTGTTGCCGCCTGCGTACCCGAGATTGGCGCCGGTCTGGAAAAACTCGTCGGCGCCGAGGCCCAACGCGTCGGCGCAGGTCGGATGCTCGTCACTCCCGTTGTCCACCAGGAGGATCTTCTTGCGGCCATAGCTCAATGCCGTGAGCGATTCCACGCACCCACGCGTTGCCTCCCAGCGGTTCCAGTTGAGGACGACGACGAACACGGACGAAAGACCGTCCGCCCGCTCGGGCATCGCGACCCGACCAGTCAGAGGGCTCTCCGTCGCCGAAGGTCTAGCTCAGCCATCCGTTCTCCTTCAACCATACGCATCGATCACCTTCGCCGCGGCCGCGGCGGCGGCACGCGGGCGATGGGCGGCGGAACATCTTTGCGGGGACAGCTGAGGAACCGGCTTTGCTGGCGCTGAGCGTTGCGCGTTCACCGACCGAGAAGCACACCCTCTGCCGCGGGCGACGCGGCGTCGGCGGCGCCAAACGCGAGGCGAGTGGCCTCGAGATACGCCCTCCCCCAGGAGGCGCACGGCTCAAGATGGTTCCCCTCACCCCATTCATTCCAGGCGTTGATGAACACCAGTTGGTCACCGTCCTTCGGCCGGCGGGCGGCGGCCTCCTCCAGCCATTCGCGGTATCGCTCGGGCGTCGAGCCGCGAACGATCCAGCCTCCAGAACGACGACGGGGCGAGTTGTCCCACCGTGGCGTGACACAGGGAAAACGCCGGTAGTCGGGCGTGGGCTGCTTTAGCGCGAGATCCGCAACATCGTCGTACTCGACAATGAGCCAATCGGCATACACGCGGTCCGAAAGCCCCAGACGACGTGCGATCGACCAGGGGAGCTGGGATCGCTCCGGACGCGGAAGGCTCAGGGCGTTGGGCTGAAACTCGACTGCGGCGTCGAAGCCGATGGCGGCCGGGTCTCCCCGCTCGCTTCGGAAGCTTTCGACCCGGGCGAGAAAGATCTCGCCGATCCCCGCGGTCTCCGCCTCTCGACGCCACGTCGCCGTCGTTCGGAGCGGGTCGGGCAACTCGGAGGCGCGATAGACGAGGAAGAGGGGCTTGCCCTCGACACGGATGTAGCGCGGGTCGCGAAAAGCTCGGAGCAACCACTGGATGTGGGCGCAGTCGTCTTCCGGAGAGTAGACCTGCTCCATGAGGGTCTCGCCGGAGGCGCCGTCCCAAGCCCGGGTCCATGGCTCGTTCGCCCAGCAGAGACAAAAGGGAAACTGCGGCTCTCCGGACGCCAGGACCTCGTCGAACGGCCGCTCCAGGAGACGACGACCACCGAACCAGTAGTGGTAGTAACAGAAGCCAAAGATGCCCGCTTCGCGAGCCATGTCCGCCTGCGCCGCCCTGACTTCCGGCAGACGGAGGTCGTAGAAGCCCAGATCCGTCGGAAGGTGGGGTTGTTCGTGCCCGGCGAACAGAGGACGGGCTTTCGCGACGTTGGTCCATTCGGTGAACCCCCTGCCCCACCAGCCGTCGTTCTCCGGGATTGGATGGAACTGCGGCAGATAAAACGCGATAGCGCGGGGCGTGGACATGCGCCAATTACTATAGGTCGGACTCGAAAACACCTGTCCGGGATCGCGATGGCATTCTGCCGATACGGTCATCGCAACGTCCCTCGCTGCCGAAATCCTGATCACGCCAAGCGACAACACGAACTCCGGACAGACGCCGATGCGCGTCGTGTGGTTCTCACACAGCAGCGGCCTCGGAGGCTCGGAAATCGGACTTCTCGAAGCGGCCGAGGGACTCCGGCAACGCGCGATCCACATCCACGTCGTCCTGCCCGCCGAGGGACCTCTTCTGGCCCGACTCGAGAAGTCGAGGATCCCGTTCACGATCGTCCCGTATCCGTGGTGGACGCACGACCCCGACTCACCCAGCAACGCCCGGCGCCTACACCTGACTGCACACCTGCGCCCGACCCTTTGGCTCCGGCTCGCGCGCGTCATGAGGACGATCAAGCCACAACTCGTCGTGACGAACACGTCCACGATCGTGGTCGGCGCCGTGACAGCCAGGCTCTTTCGGCTGCCCCATATCTGGTACGTGCGCGAGTTCGGCCAGGCCGACTACGACTTGCGCTTCGACATCGGCGAACGACGGGCGCGCCGTCTGATGGCGCGGCTGTCGCACACGATTTTGGTCAATTCAAATGCGCTGCGCCGTGCCGTAGCGAAGCCCGGGACGGAGAAGAAGGTTCGCGTGATGCCGTATGCGATCGCCCCGGACCCCGACGCGTGGCCGACGCCCACGCCACTCTCAGCCGACGGCACCGACGGGCTGACCCTTCTCCTTCTCGGGTCGCTGCGCCCGAGCAAGGGACAAGAGGAAGCGATCCGCGCCGTCGCACGCCTGGCAGAACGGAAGATCGGTGTCCGGCTGCGCCTTGCGGGCGAAGGACCGGCGGAATACCGTCGCGAACTCGAAGCTCTGGCGGCCGAGCTCGGAGTCTCCGAGCGAGTGGACGCCGGGGGGTTCGAGGGGGCACCCGGACATGCGATCGCGGCGGCCGACGTCGTTCTCGTCTGCTCGCGTTGCGAAGCATTCGGGCGAACGACGGTCGAGGCGATGCGTGTCGGGCGTCCGGTGATCGGCGCGGACAGCGGTGCGACCGCCGAACTCGTCTCCGACGGGCGGACGGGCCTTCTCTACCGCTCCGGCGACCCCGACGATCTCGCCGCAAAGATCGAGATGCTCTCGAGCGACCGCGCCCTACTCGCACGACTCGGGCAGGCCGCCATTCAGAGCGACCCGGACTTCGCGATGTATCTCTCCGACTTGTCCGCCGTCTTCCGCGGAGCGGGCTCCCGGACGTCACCTTAGTCCTCCGCAACGACGACGGTCGTCGGCCTCCTAAGGCATGCAGCGTTGCGTCCGCAACACAGCGCGCCGAGCGACCGCGCTGAGCGGCGCATCGGCCCTTCGCCAATCGGAGTAGGCAGCTGCCTTCTTGTTGACGGCAACCACGGCCGCGCCCTTCGAGAGATCGCTCAGTACCCATACGCCGATCCCAACCGAGGTGTCTGCTCCCGGCGCGAGGATCCGGGCAGCGAGGTAGTAGCCGCCGCTCCGCAGGATCCTCGCACGCTCGAGCTTGCCGGTGCCGGGAAAGGCAAGCCCCGTTTGCACCAAGCGCACGACTGCGTTCGGAGGAACGCGGCAGCCGGCCCGGGCATTGCGGTCAGCCGCGGCCTGACGGCGGCTCAATCGCTTCGCTTGCGCCAACGACGGCGCTGCCCTTGTCTCCCCCGACACCGAGCCTTCCTCTTTCGCGTCCTTTCCGGACGAGCATGCGGCAAGCAGGACCGCGACGACCATCAAGACAGCTGTCTGGCTCGCCACAACAGGCGCGCGACTATTGATCGGCAACGACCTCGATGCCGGCGATCGACGCGTAGTCAACCACCGCCTTGAACGCGATCGTGAGGAAGCCGTCCGTTACGACGACGTGGTAATACGGGACGACCAACGCCGTGTTTGGTGCGCCGGCCGCCGCGACGATGTCGAGGCTCGAGCTGTAGGTGGTGCCTTCCATCTGGACGTTGAACACCCGGGACCCGACGGCGGTGTCGCACGAGCAGCGCTCCGCGAAGTGCAGGCGGACGTTCAGCCTCTGCGTTCCGGCGGGCACCGGCAACGAGTAGGTGAGCACGCGCTGGTCGAGCGGGACGGCTCCCACGTTCCCGCGGTAGGTGCGGTAGATGACGTCGTCGGTTGTGTTGAGCACGTCGTCCGGCAGGCTCCCGAGCTCGGCGATCGCCGTGGACGGCGAGAAGAGGCCGGTGTCGGGGGTCCAGACACGCCCCAAGGTGTCGGTGTAGTTGCTCGACCCCGCCGTGTCGAGCCGGAAGTAGAGCGTTCCGTCGGGCGCCGGCTGCACGTTCGTGACCAAGTAGACGTTGTCGTTGTAGTCGTAGTTGATGCCCGAGTAGTCCATTCCCATGAAGTACGTGTTCGGGACGACGGCTCCGCTGCGGTCCTTCACCTTCCAGAAGCGCACATGATGCCCGCAGGGGCCGGGGCAGCCGGCGTTGCGGTCCGGGGTGGCGTCGTTCAGGGTCGGGTCGCTGTTCTCGCCGTCGATGCGGAGGCCGAACATCCCCGACGGGCTGAACGTCCCTGCGGCCGGCGCGGAGCCCCCGTTGAACAGGCGCGGGAGCACGGTCTGGGCGTCGGTCCCCGCAGATGAGAAGACCGTCGACAGCGCTGTCGGCGAGCCCTTGGCGTACCAGTAGAACGTCGCGGTGCTGCCCTGGGTGTGGAACGCGGTCAACTGCCTGACGTTCACCGGCTTCGTCGAATCTGCCCGCTGCCAGAAGGGCGAGAGCACCTCGTCGCCGATGGCGGTGACGAACCCGGCCTGCGCGAGCCGTTGATTCGTCCCCACGATCGTCGAGCCGTAGCCCAGCATGGAGGCGATCTCCGAGAGCGTGGGCTCCTGACCGTTCTCGGGCACGCTCTGCCAGTACCCCGCGAGCTGCACCGGCTTGGAGGGCGCCGTTGGGTCGTCGGACTGGACGGTCAGCGTCCCGTTCGACACGCGGCCGCTCGTCGCGACGAACTTGACGACGATGTCGAGTTGCCCGCCGGCGGCGATCGTCGCCGGCAACGTCGGGGGCGTCACGAGCTGGAACGGGCCTGTGATCGGAAGGCCCGTCACGTGCAGCGGGTCGGTGCCCGTGTTCTTGATGCGGAGCGTGGACTGGTTGTGCACGAAGTTCGTGCCCGGCGTGGCGATGGTGCTGAAGACCAGGCGGTCGTCGTAGGGGACGCCGTCGAGGTTCTGCAGGTTAACGCGTGCGTTGGACCCCGCCGTCGCGACGATGCTGAATGAAGTGGTCGGAGACGTCGTCGTGTTCCCGGCGCCGTCCACTGCGCGCGCCACGACGGTGTGCGACCCGGTCGTCGTCACGTCGAACGGCGCCGTGTACGGCTGGAAGGCGCCACCGTCGAGGCTGTAGCTCGTCGACGCGACACCGGAGCCGCTGTCGGTCGCACTGACTGTGACCGTCGCGCGGTTTGCATAGACCCCCGGCGACTGGACGACGCCGCTAAGTGTGACATCCACGGTCGGCGGTGTGGCGTCGGGCGCGGCCGTGGCGATGTCCACGTAATCCAGCTTCGTGTTCGTCCCACCCAGCGCATCCACCGTCAACCGACCATCCGACACAGCCACCGTCACCGTCGCCGTCGCATGCCGGGACGCCGACCCATTCACCCCCGACGGCACAAACCCCGCAATCGCCGACTGACCCTCCACATGCACCACATAGTTCTCCGGATCCGTCCCCGCAACCGGATCACCCACCACCACCGTCACCACATACGACCCCGACGGAACCGCAACCTCCCACGCCGCCGGCGTCGTCACCGCCGTCGCCGACCCGTTCAACGGGTACTGCATATGCACCAACGTGTCCAACCGCTGATCCGACTCCACATTCCGATCACGCGTATTCGGCGACACATCCAACGGCACATGCGTCGCCGAACCCAAACTGTCCTGACGCACCCACCCAAACCCGGCAGCATCCGACCACGCCGCGCCGCTCTCCACCCGATACCCCGACGGCACCGGTGCAGCCGCAGGCTGGAAGTTGAAGTGGGCCGGCATCGTCACCGGAGTCGGCGTCGTCGCGGACGCCGGCGTGACGTTGCGCGCGATCATGACGATGTCCTGGTAGTCGTAGCTCCCGGTCGACTCCTCCATCGCTATCACGTACGCATTCGGGACGACCGCACCGGCCACCGTCTTGAGCGGATAGACGCGGACCTTGTGCCGGTTCGCGACCGTCGGCTCCCACGTGTTGAGCGCGTCTTCGCTGTACGCCATGCGGTTGGCGAAGAACGGCCAACTCGAGTACAAGCCGAAGGCGGTCGAGCCCGGATCGAACGACAGCGAGCCGGTGGTCGTCGGCTGCACGGACTGGTACGACGCGTTCGGAACGGAGAAGAGGCCGGTCGTCGCCGACGCGTTGCCCGTCGTGTAGTAGCCGTAGTTGACGACGGTTCCACTGGTGTCCTGCGGGCCGAAGACTCCGAGCGACTCGAGTGTGACCGAGCCGGTTCCGGCCTTCACGAAGCTCTGCGCCGGCACCTCGTCGCCGAGCAGCGGGTCCGCCGGCAGCGCCGAGTTCGTCGGGTCACTGTCGCCCACGTTCACGGGGATCTGCCACGTGTCGAGGATCCACTGCAGCGACGGCTCGTTCGTCCCGCCGAGCCCGAGTGTTCCTAGCCCTCGGAGTGTGACCTGCAAAGTCGGCGAGACGGGATCGTCCGTCTGCGCCTGCAGCGTGGCGCCCTTCGGGCCGGTGGACGTCGGAGCAAAGGCGACGCGAACGGCGAGGGAGCCCCCGGCGGGGATCGTCGCGGGGAGCGCAGGCGGCGAGACGATCTGGAACTGCGCGGCGTCGCCCCCGCTGAGCGTGAGGCTCGTCACCGAGCGGCTCGTCGTGCCGGTGTTCGACAGCGTCACCGTCTGCGTCGGCGTCGGGCCTGCATTCTGCACCTGGTTGAACAGCAGCCGCGTCGGCGCGGCCGACGTGGTCGACGTCGACGTCGACGTGACGGGGCGCAGCAAGGTGATCTTCTGCGCGCTGAACTCGCTCACGTACAAGTTGCCGTTCGCCTGATCCTCGGTGACGTCGACCGGATCGACGAACGAGCCCATGCCCGGCATACCGGTGAGAGCGCCGGAGACGTTGCCCGAGGCGTCGAGAGTCAACGCGATCAGGTCGTCGCCGGCGCTATAGCGGGTGACGACGAGCGCGTGGTCGAGCGCGCCCCCGAACGCACTGCCTCGATACTCGATCACGCCGTCCGGCGAGTAGTGCTGGCCGAAGTCGTACGCGGCGCCCCGCCAGTTGCGATCCGGCAACGTCCCAATGGGATATCCCGCCACCTCGGCCGGGTCCGCCCCGGCCGTCGGGTTTCCGCCGTTCAAGACCCACTCGCAGCGGGCAGGGTTCGGATGTCCGTAGTACCCGTTCTTGACGATGCGGAAGAGGAAGTCGTCCTGCGCGTCGGGCACGTTGGTCAGCCCCGGCACCTGCGGCCCCGTGTACGCGCCGTTCGTCGCCAGGTCGACGCGGTGCCCGCACGCTGCAGGCAGGGGGCTCGGAGTCGCGGGAGTGTTGCCACCGGAGGCCGCACCGTTCGTCGGTACGTAGAGCTTGCCGTTCGAGTGCCAGAGGAGGTCGTAGGCGTTACGGACGCCGGTCGCGTAGAGGGTGACCGGAGCGCCGGCTGCGAACGGGTCGTATGTGCCGCCGGAGTCGGTCTGGACGTTCAGCGGCGGCGCCGTGATCGCGGTCGGATCGACGCGCAGGATCGCAGCGTTCAGAAGGTGCTCGTCTCTGTCTCCCCAGATCGAGTCCGCCGCGCCCATGGACGATTCGCTCCCCTGTGAGACGTAGAGCGCGCCGTCGGGCCCGAAGGCGAGGCTGTTCGTCGCGTGGTCGCGGATCGACCGGGGGAGGCCAACGACGTAGTCGGTCACGGTCGCGAGGTTGGGGCCCGAGAGGCGGGACACCTTGCCGGTCCAGTCCGCCGCGCCCGTGAACGCATAGACACTGCTGGTGACCCAGAGGATCAGGTTCGAAGTGGTCGATGCCGGGTCGAAGGCCATCCCGATCAGGAAGCGGGGCCCGCCGTTCGCGGTCTGCACGGAGTCGATGATCTGGGGCGTGCCGAGCGTGCCGTCGGAGGCGATCGGGAACCGGTAGATCAGCCCGTCGATCGTGCTCGCGTAGAGCAGGCCGTCGGGGCCCTTGACGAGCGACGTAAAGGACTTGCCGGTGGCGTTCGGCAAGTCGACCTTCGTGAAGGCGATCGTGCCTCCCGATGTCGTCCCTCCGGAGGTCCCGGTTGTGAACGTGCTGCTCCAGGGAAGGAAGTTGGAGCCCGAGAGGTCCTTCACCCCCGCCGTCACGTCGAACCGGTAGGCGGCATTGGCATCAAGGGGGGCGCTCGGCTGCAGGATGATCGCGTCGCCGCCGCCGGTGGTGTTGACAACGGCCGGCACCTGGCTGCCGTCGCTCAGCTTGGTCAAGCGCACGGTGGTGGACGAGAGGGTTGCGTCGTCCACCCCGGCGCCGAGGTGGGGCAACGACACCTCGGCCGTCACAGGGGCTGACCGGCCGACCCCGATCGCAGCATTGACCGGAGACGACTTGGTGACGTACGGATGACCGGCCGCAGCGTTGTCGGACGTGACCGTGACGTAGTCGATCTTCGTGTTCGTGCCACCGAGCGCGTCCAGTGTCAGGCGACCGTCCGAAACCGAGACGGTGCGGGTGACCGACGCGAAGCGGTTGGCCGACGTGGGCGCGAAGTTGTAGAGGCCGAGCTGTCCTTCGATGTTGATCCGATGGACGCTGTCGAAGTTGGGCGAGGCGTCGCCGAGAGAAACGGTGACGTCGTAGACGCCGCTCGGGACCGCCAGCTCCCACGACCCGGGAGCCGCGACACCATTCGTTCCGGTGTATTGCATGTGCATAAAGGTGGCCAGTCGAAGGTCCGGCTGACCGGCGCTGTCCGGTGGGTTGTTGCGGTTCCGGCCGTTGCCCACGAGGCTGGTGGGAGTGGATGTGCTCGGCACGACCCAGCCGTAGGTGAGCCCAGTCCCTTGGCCGGCGCCCGTCCGGGGCCCGTACGACTCGCCGAAGTCCTTCACGTAGCCCGTCGGCGGAACGGTCGCCTGATCCTGGAAGTTCACCTTCACGTCGACGTTCGCGAGGGCGGCCGGAGTCGCCGAGACCGGAGGTGCCTGCGCTTTCAGGCCGGATGTGTCGACCGCCTCCACGACGTAGTAGTAAGCCGTGCCGTTCGTGAGCCCGGTGTCGAGAAAGCTCGTCGCGGTCAGAAGCGAGCTGTTCAGGGGCGTCGTCGTGGGGACTGGTGTGGACGTCGAGCGGTAGACGTTGTAGCCCGCAAGATCGGGCTCCGTGTTCGCCGTCCAGTTGAGGGTCACCTGACCGTTGCCGGGAGTGGCGGTCACCCCCGAGGGCGGAGCCGGCGCGCCGCTCGACGAGCCGGCGACCACGCCCTTGTACGTGGTGAGGGAGAGATTCCCGCCTGTGTAGTAGAAGACGCCGTTGATCACGCCGGCGATGCCTGAGTCGTGCGCGACCGGAAGATTCGTGCCGGGCGCCCAGGCGTTCGCGACCGGGTCGAAGATGTCGATCTCGCTCGTCCGGACGCCGTACGCGGTCTCGCCGGCGATCACGACGATCTTGCCATTCCAGACGAACGTGGCCCCTCCGTGGTGCGACCGGACGGTCGGCAGCGACGGCGCCGTCGTCCAGGCGCCCGTTCCGGGGTCGAAGACGTCGACCGACTTGGTGTAGACGGCGGCCGCGTCTTGCCCCTGCTGTCCTGCCACGACGTAGACCTTCCCGCCGATCGTGACGGCGCCGAGATGGTTCCGTCCGGTGGCCATCGCCGTCGCGGTCGCCCAAGACGTGCCGGTGTCCAGGTTGAGCGTCCAGTGCGTGTTGACGTCGGCACGATTCGCGTCGGCGCCGCCGAAGAAGTGCAGCGTCCTGCCGACGATCGCCAGCGCGCCGCCGCCTCGCGGAGCCGGCAGGGAAGGCAGAGTCGTCCAGGTGTTCGTCGACGGTGAGTACTTCCGGACGGCGGCCGTCGAGAACGTCTGACCGGTGCCACCGCTGCCCACGGGGTAGCCACCGGCGAAGTAGACGTCGGTGCCGTCCGTGGCAACGCCCATGTGAGTCGCTGCGACAGGGAGATCGGCTCGCTGCTGCCACGTGTTCGTCGACGGGTCGTAGGCGTCGACGCGCGCGGTCGGCGTCGCGGTGTTGTCGGTGTAGCCGCCGAAGGCGTAGAGCTTGCCCCCGACAACGGCGGAGCCGCCCTCGTGCCGCGGGATCGGCGCCGCCGCGACAGTCGACCAGGTGATCTGCGTCGTTGCGGGCGGCGGGGGCGGAGGAGTCCCGCCCTGCGAGATGTCGACGTAGTCGAGCTTCGTGTTCGTGCCGCCGATGGCGTCGATGGTCAGCTTGCCGTCCGACACGGAGACCGCGATCGTCGCCGTCGCGTGACGCGTCGGCGAGCCGTTCGCACCCGACGGGACGAACCCGGCGATCGCGACCTGGCCTTCTGCGTGGATCACGTGGTTCTCCGCGTCGGTGCCGGCGACGGGGTCTCCCACGGTCACCGTCACCGTGTACGTACCGTTGGGCACAGCGAGCTCCCATGCTGCGGGTGTCGTCACGGCCGTCGCGCTGGCGGTCGGGTACTGCATGTGAATGAGCGTGTCCGTGCGCTGGTCCGCCTCGACGTTGCGGTCCCGCGTGTTCGGCGTGATGTCGAGCGGAATGTGCGCGGTGCTCGAGAGGCTGTCCTGGCGAATCCACCCGAACCCCCGCGTCGCGTCCCAGGCGAGGCCGCTGTCGACGGTGTAGCCGGCAGGGACTGGCGCAGCCGCCGGCTGGAAGTTGAAGTGCCATCCGGACGGAGCCGCGGTCGGGGTCGCGCTGACGGCGGCTGCGTCCGCCTTGTTGCCACTCGTGTCGACCGCCTCGACGACATAGAAGTACGTCGTGCCGTTCGCCAGCCCGGCGTCGTTGTAGCTCGGCGACGTCAAGAGCGACCCGTTCAGCGGTGTCATTGTCGCAACCGGCGTCGAGGTCGCGCGGTAGACGTTGTACCCGGCGAGATCCGGCTCCGAGTTCGCCGTCCACGAAAGTGCCACCGTCGCGTTCCCCGCCTGAGCGGTCACGTTCGCCGGCGCTGCCGGTGGTGTGGTGTCGGATGCGGCGGACGCGATCTCGACGTAATCAAGCTTCGTGTTCGTCCCACCCAGCGCATCCACCGTCAACCGACCATCCGACACAGCCACCGTCACCGTCGCCGTCGCATGCCGGGACGCCGACCCATTCACCCCCGACGGCACAAACCCCGCAATCGCCGACTGACCCTCCACATGCACCACATAGTTCTCCGGATCCGTCCCCGCCACCGGATCACCCACCACCACCGTCACCACATACGACCCCGACGGAACCGCAACCTCCCACGCCGCCGGCGTCGTCACCGCCGTCGCCGACCCGTTCAACGGGTACTGCATATGCACCAACGTGTCCAACCGCTGATCCGACTCCACATTCCGATCACGCGTATTCGGCGACACATCCAACGGCACATGCGTCGCCGAACCCAAACTGTCCTGACGCACCCACCCAAACCCACGCCCCGCATCCCACGCCAACCCACTATCGACCGTATAACCAGCAGGCACCGGCGCAGCCAAAGGCTGAAAATTGAAGCTCGCCGCGAACGTGGCGGCGCGAGCCGGCATGCCGCCGGCGCACACGAGCATCACCACGATCGCAAAAGCGCCGGCCGAAGCCAACGCCGTGAGTCGCCTCAACCTCTCCCCTTGCGTCACTCTCATGCTTCCGCCTCGGCCCGGCCGCGTACTCGAGGGGGATGTCACCTCGACGGGCGCAGCGTAATCCACGAACGGCGAATGCGCTGGCCCTTTTCGGCGGGTCCAGCCCTTCAGGGAGGGCGGTCCCGCACCATCGTCAGTGAGGGGACGGATGCAGAGGGCCCCGCGGCGTCGAGGCGCGCGGCCCTCGTCAGCTCAGGCGGATCGCCGCACCCTGATCAGGTGCAACTCGAACCCGCTGTGCCGCTGGGCCAGGTACCGGACCGAGACCCGGATGCGGCCGCTGCTGACGACGCAGGTCAGGGTTGCGTACGCGCCGGCGCGGGGCCTGCCGATGCCGTGACAGACAGCCGTCGAGTTGTTCTTCAGGAGCCCCGTCCGAGAATTGAGCAATCCCGGGCTGAAGCGCCCGAGCACGCGGGTTGCGCCGAGAACGTGCGTCTGCGCCACGCGCGGGCTGTGACGCGGTGTGGCGGCGGCCCAAGCCGGTAGGGCCAGGGCGGCCGCGAGGGCGAGGGCGGAGGCGAGCGGGAGCATCCTCATGGCCCCTCTATCGGCTAGACGCGCATACGCCTTGAGCCATGTCCTGCTGCATCCGCGCCGGAGCGGGAACGTGAAGCCGCACCCGCCCGACGGCGAGCTAGGCCAACCCTCGTCCCTTGAGCCGGACGCGGCCTTCGGTGGTCTGCCAGCCGTCGGTGCTGAAGGCGAATGTCGCCTCCGCGACTCCGGCCGAGACCGGAGTGAAGGTGAAGGTGAGCGTGCAGCTTTGCGAGGGCTGAAGCACTTCCACCTCCTGCTGCAAGCACGAATCGCCGGTAGGGAAACCGAAGCCGGGGTCGAGGGTCGAATCGGTTGCCCAGCCGGCGGACAGCGTGAGCGGCTCGTCCGAGCTGTTCGTGATCGTGACCGTCCGGGTCTTCGTGGCGCCGGTGGGCGATGTCCCGAACTCGACGTTGGACGGCGTGACGCGAAGCGTGGGACGACCGGCGGCGACCCGGCTACCCGCCTGTTCGCAGAACGCGCCGACCAGCGAGGCGGCGATTGCGACGCACATCACGACCCTTGCCACCCTCAGACCCTCCATTCCACCCTCCGACCGATAGCGGATCCCCGTTTGCGGGCGAATCATCCCTCTCTTGCAGCCAGAACACAAGGTTTTCCGGTCGCCGGACGAGGGGCGACGGGTGCCTCTCGTACCCGAAGCGGGGAACCGCCCATCCCTGAGACGAGGGATCGGTGGGCGGACGGTTGCGCCGATGAGGTGTCCAGCCGCCATGAAAAACACTCCCTTCACATCCCGTCACGCGATTCGCAACGCCCTCGCCGCCATCGCCGTCCTCGCCCTCTTCACCGGGGGAGCCGCCCTTGCTTCCGGCAAGGCCAACAACGCTTGCAACCCTCAATCGCACGCCAAGTCGTGCGGCCAGACAACCACTACGACGACGACGACGACGACCACCACCACCACGACTGCTCCGACCACGACGACCACTCCGACCACGACCACCACCGCGCCACAACTTCTTTCCAGCAGCGTGACCGCCGGCCAGACCCTCTCCGGGACGGTCGCGTGGAGTGTCACGACCTCGAGCGGTGTCGCGAAGGTCGAGTTCTGGGCGAACAACAGCCTGCTTGGCACCAGCACGAGCGCGCCCTGGACGTACCAGCTCGCCACGGCCGCGCTCCCGAACGGCAGCGACCAGCTCGGCGTCGCGCTCGTCTCCTCCTCGGGCGTGCGCTCCACCGCTCAGATCGGGACGGTGAACGTCCAGAACGGGCCGAGCGTCACGTCACTGCCGTCGATCTCGGGCACCGCGGCGGCCGGGCAAACCTTGACCGCCGGCATGGGCGCGTGGTCGCCTGCGGCAACGTCCTACGCGACCCAGTGGGAGCGTTGTGACTCTTCGGGCGGCGCGTGCGGCGCGATCTCGAGCGGCAACGGAACGACGTACGTGCCCACCTCTACCGACGCAGGCTCGACGATCCGCATCGCCGTCACGGCGAGCAACGCCTACGGCTCCGCGGTCGCCGCAAGCGCGGCCACTGCGGTGGTGTCGTCCGCCACCTCCACGTCGACGTCCGGCGGCAACATCCTGTGGAACGGGGACTTCGACACGGGCAACTTCAGCCAGTACGACAGCCTTCAGCAATTCGTGACCGGTCGCGCGTCGGTCCTCACCTCAGCGACCGCAAACGGTGGACCGTCGGCGCCCCGGAAAGGCAACGACTTCTTCCAGTGCCGCGTCGTGAGCGGCGACAACATCTACGGCGGCGAGCGCTGCGAGACCCTCAAGGGCGGGCTCAACATGGTCAACGGCACCGACCAGTACTACGGCTGGTCCTTGGCCATGCCGGCGAACCTTCCCCCGGACGGACTCACGGGACAGTTCCACGGCACCTACGACTACGCGCAAGCCGATGTGCAGTTCTTTATCGATCGCGGGCAGGTGGGAGCCTTCGGCGCCACCAGCTCGGTGCCTCGGTGGGTCCTGGGCGTCAACGGCGGGCCGGCCGTGCCCGGCGGCCAGTACGTGTCGAACACCTACTCCCGGGCATACGACCTCGGACCGTTGTCGAACTGGCTCGGCGTCGGCTGGATCGATGTCGTCATGCACATCAAGTGGTCGGACACCACAACCGGAACGCTCGAGCTCTGGATGAAGAGGGCCGGCTCCTCGACCTACACGAAGTTCGTGAGCCAGGTCGGAAACATCGCCAATCTCTACCAGGGATACTCCGCGTATCTGAAGCTGGGGCTCAACCGGACGCAGAGCTCCGGTTTCCCCGACGGCTACATCTGGTTCGACCAGGCTCGTAGCGGAACAACGTTCGCTTCTGTCGATCCCAGTTCGTAGGCGCCGACGCGTTCGGCGTTGACGGGCACGCAATCGACTGCAACCCTGTTCGTGGATGCAGATCGAACAAGAGCGTGAGCATTTCGACGACCTGTGGGGTCGTCTCGGCAGAGACGCCCCGCCGGTCGCCGTGGACACGTTCACCCCGATCATCACGCCGGCGCACCTCCCCGGAGGAGCACCGGGTGGGTTGCAACACCTACGGGCGTACGAATTGCTCACAGCCAAGGGAGTCGAGGGCAAGGATCTCCTCGACTACGCGTGCGGCCTGGGGCAGTGGGCGATCAAGTTCGCGCAAATGGGGGCCAGGGCACGCGGCTTCGATCTATCGCCCGTCGGGATCGAGCTCGCGCGTGCACGGGTGGAGCAGTCGACCGTCCCGCTCGCTGTCGACTTCGACGTCGCCAGCGCCGAGAAGCTGCCGTATGACGACGAGTCCTTCGACCTCGTCGCAGGCATCGGCGCCCTCCATCACGTCATCAAGTATCCCGGTACCGCGGATGAGCTCTGGCGGGTGATGCGGCCGGGAGCAACAGCCGTCTTCACCGAGAATCTCGGCCACAACCCGGTGATCGAACTGGCGCGGCGCTGGACGATGCGTGGGAACGATGCAGGCGACGTGATCCTGACCGTGCCGCTGGTGGAGCAGTGGGGGAGTCGCTTCTCGAGCGTGGACGTATGGGGATGCTGTCTCTTGACGATGGCGAAACGAGTGATCCCGACCCGGCGCTCGGCCCTCGCCCTCCTCCATCAAGCGGACGAGAAGCTGTTCTCCGTCGCGCCTGGGCTCCGCCGCTACGCCGGCGAATCCGTCATCACGCTCGTCAAGTGAGCCGTCGACGATGCGCATCGCCCACGTCGTGGCCGCGCGCCCCAACTACATGAAGGTCGCGCCGGTGTGGCAAGCACTCGAGGAATACGACGTGGGCCAGGTGCTCATCCACACGGGCCAGCACTACGACGCAACCTTGAACGAGATCTTCTTCGGCGAATTGACGCTGCCCGAGCCCGAGTTTCAACTCGCGGTTGGATCCGGCAGCCATGGCGAGCAGACGGCTCGTGCGCTGATCGGCCTCGAGCAGACGTTCGAGGGATTGAGGCCCGACCTCGTCGTCGTTCCTGGGGACGTCAACTCCACGTTGGCGGGCGCGCTCGCCGCCGTGAAGCTTGGTATCTCCGTCTGCCATCTCGAAGCTGGTCTGCGCAGCAATGACTGGTCAATGCCCGAGGAGCACAACCGCAAGCTCACCGACCACCTGTCCACGTTGCTGCTCACGACGGCCGAGAATGCCAACGACAACCTCGCGCGCGAAGGAATTACGAAGGGCACGGTGCTGGTCGGCAACACGATGATCGACTCCCTCGAGGCAGCCCGTGCTGCGGCGACGAGGCGCGCGGCGTGGCGCGACTTCGGATATGCGGAAGGCGGCTACATCCTCGTTACGCTCCACCGACCCGCGCTCGTGGACGACCCGCTCCTGCTGCGCAGGACGCTGCGTGCCCTGGCATTTCTTGCCGAAGCCCACCCTGTCGTCTTTCCCGTCCATCCGCGCACGAGGGCCCGGATCGACATGCTCGGCATCGACGCGCCGGGGGTCGAGCTCACGGAGCCGCTGTCCTACACGACATTCCTGTCTCTCGAGCTCGGCAGCGCGGCCGTGATCACCGACTCCGGAGGCGTCCAGGAAGAAACGACCGCGCTCGGCGTGCCGTGTTTCACGGTGCGGGAGAACACGGAAAGACCCGTGACGATCTCCCACGGGACCAACACCATTCTCGGTCTCGCTCCGGAGCGCATCGCCGACGTCCCCGCTCTGATGTTGCTTCCACGGCCTCGCCGCCTCCCGCCGTTGTGGGATGGCGCGGCCGGCCCGCGTGCTGCCTCGGCGATCGCGGAGATGCTCGGTCTCGACGCATCGCCTGCCGCTGCGTCAGCGTCCTAGCGCACGATCGAAATCACAACTACCGCGAGGAATGCGAGCCACGCGAGCTGCACGCCCAGGAGGGCGAAGATGGTTCCCTGCGCGACCGCGCGACCGACCGGCGGAACCTCGACAAGAGCGTCGATCTGGCTCGTCGACTCTCCCTCGCGACGGCCGCCGATAGGTGGAAGCCCCGCGTCAACAAGCTCCGCCAACTCCGACGGATGCGTTGCCACACTATTCATGATGTTTCTCTCCCCTCGTGTCCCCACCAAGCCGACGCGAGCGCCGCCGCCGGAGTGTACCTCGGGTGCAGTCTACAAAACACCCGAGCAAAGCACCATGGGCGCCGCGAATCTGGCCGCCTTGATTCCGGAGAGCACAAGCACGAACGCGAACCCCAATCGCAATGCACGTTCCGGAACGCGAATGGAGAAGTGTGACCCGAGAAGAACCCCCGGGATCGAGCCGACGAGGAGCCAGGCCATCGCGTGCAGGTCGACGTTGCCGTGGATCACGTGCCGGGCGCCTGCGACCCAGAGCAGGAGCGCGGCGTGGAGCATGTCGGTGCCGACGAAGAGGCCCGCGATGCTCAGCTCCCAGGTCAAGCGCGCGTAACCGAAGGGCGCTGCGGGATCGGGCAGGAGACGAAAGGCTTGCCGCGCAGCAGGCAACCCAGCTTGTAGGCCTGGCAGCCGGTGCAGAACCCGGTGACCGCGGCGAGCAGCGCGAGCGCAGCCACGAGCAGCCCGAGCACGGCGCCGACGGTCGTCCAGCCTGCGGCGTAGGCGATCGATGCTGCGGTCAGCACGACCAGCCCGACGATGTTCGCGCCGCGCGGCGGACGCGAGTCCTCCAGGGGGCCCTCGCCGAAACGCGTCTGGATCAGCTCGAAGTAGGCGAGGCACGGCAGGCAATAGCGCCGTCCGAACTCGAGCCCGACCGCGAGCTGCAATGCAAGCACGGCGAGCAACCACCACCAGCCGGTCGTGACGGCGAGCACGGAAACGACGCCGATCACGGCCTGGTTCGTGCGCGGTGCACGCGAGTCGATCACGTGCAGGTCCTTGTACGGGTCTGCGCTGCGAACGACGCTACGCAGCGTCGATCACCATCCCGGCGCCCACCGTATCGTTCGTCGACTCGTCGATCAGGATGAACGCGCCCGTCGTGCGGTTGCGCGCGTACGGGTCGACCGCGAGCGGCTCGGCGAGCCGGAAGCGGACGACACCCAGATCGTTCAGCTCGAGCTTGCCCGGAGACGCCTGATCGGTAAGCGTGAGGATGTCCACCACCGAGACGATCTCCTCGGCACGTGCCGGCACCGTGCGCGTCGTGTGCTTGACCAGCAGGCGCGCGCGATCCTCGAGAGCCTTCTCGCTCATCCACGAAACGCGCGCGGTCACCTCACGCGCCGTGACCGGCGGCTGCTCCGGATCGGCGAGCAGGTCGCCGCGCGAGACGTCGACGTCGTCCTCGAGCCGGATCGTCACCGACTGGCCCGGCAGCGCGTCCTCGAGCTCCTCGCCGGCCGCATCGACGGATGCGACCCGGCTGCGCAGCCCGGACGGCAGGACGACGACTTCGTCACCCGCGCGCCAGATGCCGCTCGCAACGCGGCCGGCGTACCCGCGGTAGTCGTGGTGCTCGTCCGCCATCGGGCGGATCACCCACTGCACCGGGAAGCGGCGGTCTTGCGTGTTGCGGTCGCCGAAGATCTCGACAGTCTCGAGATGCTCGAGCAGCGTCGGCCCCGCGTACCACGGCATCGCATCCGTTCTGTCGACGACGTTGTCGCCCTTGAGCGCGGACACGGGGATCGCGGTCTCGTCGTGGAGGCCGAGCTGCGAGGTGAGCTCCGCGAGCTCGCGTGCGATCTCGTCGAAGCGCTCTTCCGAGAAGTCGACGAGGTCCATCTTGTTGACCGCGTATACGACATGCGGCGTCTCGAGGATCGCGGTGATGTACGAGTGGCGGCGTGTCTGCTCGATCACGCCCTTGCGCGCGTCGACGAGGATCACCGCGACGTCCGCGGTCGATGCACCCGTGACCATATTGCGCGTGTACTGCACGTGACCCGGCGCGTCCGCGAGCTGGAAGCGGCGGCGCGGCGTGACAAACGAGCGGTACGCGACGTCGATCGTGATGCCTTGCTCGCGCTCGGCCCGCAGGCCGTCCGTCAGCAGCGCGAGGTCGACGTAGTCGTGACCGCGACGGCGCGACGCGTCCTCGATGTGCTCGAGCTGGTCGACGAGGATCTGCTTCGTGTCATAGAGCAGCCGGCCGATCAACGTCGACTTGCCGTCGTCGACGGAGCCCGCCGTGACGAGGCGCAGGAGCTCGGTGTCGAGAAACTCCTTAGAAGTAGCCAACGCGCTTCCGGTCTTCCATTGCGGCTTCGCTGACGCGGTCGTCGGCACGCGTCTCGCCGCGCTCGGTGATGCGCGTCGCAGCGATCTCCGTCACCACTGCGTCGATCGTCGCGGCGTCGCTGACGACCCCGCCGGTGCATGTCATGTCGCCGACGGTCCGGAAGCGCACGGCGGCCTTGAACGGCTCCTCGTCGGGAAAGCGCTCGACGAAGTCGGAGACCGCGTAGAGCATCCCGTCACGCTTGAACACCTCGCGCTCATGCGAGAAGTAGATCTTCGGCAGCTCGAGGTCCTCGCGCGCGATGTACTGCCAGACGTCGAGCTCCGTCCAGTTCGAGATCGGGAACACGCGAATGTGCTCCCCCTTGCGGATGCGCGCGTTGTAGAGATCCCACAGCTCGGGGCGCTGAGCGCGCGGGTTCCACTGGCCGAAGTCGTCGCGGAAGCTGAAGATGCGCTCCTTCGCACGTGCGCGCTCCTCGTCGCGGCGGGCGCCGCCCATCGCCGCGTCGAACTGGTGCTCCTCGATCGCGTCGAGCAGCGTCGTCGTCTGCAGCTGGTTGCGCGAAGCGCGCGGGCCCGTCTGCTCCTGCACGCGGCCCTTGTCGATCGACTCCTGGACGCTCGCGACAACGATGCGCTCGCCAAGCTCTTGCACGCGGCGGTCGCGGTACTCGATCACCTCGGGGAAGTTGTGGCCCGTATCGACGTGCATGACCGGGAACGGGAACTTCGCCGGGCGAAACGCCTTCTCGGCGAGCCGCAGCATCACGATCGAGTCCTTGCCGCCGGAGAACAGCAGCACCGGGCGCTCGCGCTCCGCGGCGATCTCCCGCATGATGTGGATGGCCTCGGCCTCGAGCTCATCGAGGTGGGTGAGATTTCGCTGCGCGAAATCTCTAGTGGACCTGGCTTCCGGATGCATCAGGCGGCACTTCCTGGTGTGTGCAGGCCGCACTCGGTCCGGCCCGTGTCGGCCCAGCGGCCTTCGCGTCCGGCACCCGGAACCGTCGAGTGGGTGTCGCCGATCGACGCATACCCGCGGTCGTGCAGCGCGTTGTAGGGCAGACCGCGCTCGCGGATGTACGACCAGCAGTCGTCGTCGCTCCAGTCGGCGAGCGGATTCGCCTTCCATAGCTCGTGTGCCGCGTCCCAGCCGAGCTTCGGAGCATCCGCGCGCGTCGGCGACTGGTCGCGGCGGATACCCGTGATCCAGGCATCGAGGCCGCCGAGCGCCCGGACCAGCGGCTCGACCTTGGCGCGCGCGAGGTAGAGGTCGGGCTTGCGCGCCCAGAGCTCCTCCCCGTGGGTCGCGGCGAGTTCCTCGCGACTCGGTCCCTCGAACACCTCCACCTTCGTCTCGTACCGCTGCTCGACCTCGCGCCAGAGCTCGTACGTCTCCGGGAAGAGGTAGTGGGTGTCGATCGCGAAGACGCGTGCCTTCGGCTCGATGCCGAACAGCATGTCGAGCAGCACGGTCTCCTCCTTCTGGAAGGAGCACGCGAGCGCGACCTTCCCCGGAAACCGCCCAAGGCAATAGCGGACCGCTTCCTCGGCGCTCATCGCCTCGATGTCCGCCTCAGACGGCAGCTGCAGGCTCGTTGCCAAGGAGCACCTCCTTCAGGGTGTCGCCGCGCAGGCCGAGGCGCAGCGTCTCGAGCGCGATCGCCTCTTCCGGCGGGATGTTCCCGAGGTTGACCGACGGGCCGAACTCATTGACGAACCACGCCTGCGACGCCTTGGTCGGCGCCTCGAAGAGGACGTGCTCGGTTCCAACGGCGTGCGCGATCTCGCCGATCAGCTCGGTGCGCATGCCGCCGTCCGAGTCGAAGACGCCGGCGCTGCCGCCTTCGCGCGCCTCGGTGATCACCTTCCACGCGCCGACGTCGAGCTCTTCGCGCAGCCACGTCTTCCATTCGTCGGCGGTGTACTCGACCGACGAGTCCTTCGACCCGACTTCGGAGAGCACGATGAAGTCGCGCGCGAACTCGGCAATCAGCTCGAGCTTGCGCTCACGCGGGATGTCGACCGTGCCGTCGGAGATCTCGACGTGCGTGAGGCCGAGCTCGGCGAGCCACTGCTTGTACTCGTCGAGCTGGCCGAGCGCATAGACCACTTCGAAGAACGTGCCACCGATCACGACGGGTTTGTCGCGCAGCACCTCGAGCTTGCGCTGCAGGTTCTGCGTCACGTACGCGGTGCCCCAACCAAGCTTGACGATCGAGATGTGCTCGCCGGCGAGCTCGAGCATGTCTTCCCACGCGCGCGGGCCGAGGCCCTTGTCGAGCACGTGCGTCAGGCCGGTATGCCTGGGGAGGTTGAGGTCAAAAGCGGGCAATGAGCTCCTCGAGCTTTGCCTTGGCGCGTGTCTGCACGTCGTGGTACAGCGAGTTGCCGTGTGCGTCGATGCCGACGGTCAGCGGGCCGAAGTCCTTCACGCGGAACTTCCAGAGGCACTCCGGCATGAGCTCCTCCCACATCACGTCTTCGATCTCCACGATCTGGGTTGTCTCGAGCGCGGCCGCGCCGCCGACGATCGCGAAATAGACCATGCCGAGCTCGTGCATCGGCGCGATCGCCTCGTCGGGGAAGCCGCCCTTGCCGCAGATCGCACGCACGCCGTACTGGCGCCCAAGCGGTTCGGTAAAGCGCACCATGCGCGCGCTCGTGGTCGTGCCGATGCAGATCTTCTCGTAGCGGCCCCTGCCCTCGGCATCCTCGGAGACCTTGCGCACGTTCGGGGCCGTGTGGAGCAGGAACGCGCCGCTCAAGTCCATCGGCGGCTCGACCTGCTGATCGAAGATCCTGATCTGGGTTCGGTCCCTGATGCCGATGATGTGGCCCTGCACGGTCACCTCGTCGCCGGCGCGCAGCTTGAGGATCTCGTGCGGGTCCGTGATCGGGAACGTGACGGTGTGGTTTGCCATCTCTAAAACTCGCGGTCGAATTCGGTCTCGCCCGTCGGCGAGATGTGGGCGGAGGCGCGGCGCGCAGCCCAGCACTGGTAGTTGACCGCAACCGGGTTGAGCGTCATGTGCGTGTCGGCGTGCTCGATGTGGCACTGCAGGACGGTGACGTCGCCGCCGAGGCCCATCGGCCCGATGCCCGTCTCATTGAGCAGCCCGTAGAGCTCCTCCTCGAGCTGCGCGACGAGCGGATCCGGGTTACGCGTCCCGACGGGGCGCGTGATCGCCTCCTTCGCGAGATACATCGCGTAGTCGGCGGTGCCGCCGATGCCGACGCCGACGATCCCCGGCGGGCACGGCTTGCCGCCCGCGCCGACGATCGACTCGAGCACGAACTGCTTGATGCCCTTCACGCCGTCGGCGGGCACGCACATCTTCAGGAACGACATGTTCTCGCTGCCGGATCCCTTGGGCACGCACTTGACGTCGAGACCGTCCCAATCCGGCACGAAATCCCAGTGCACGATCGGCAGGCGGTAGCCCGTGTTCGGCCCGGTGTTCTCACGCGTGATCGTATGCACCGCGTTCGAGCGCAGCGGATGCTCGACCGTCGCGCGCTCGGTGCCAGTCTTCAGCGCGGCGTAAATTCGCGTCGGATGCAGGGGAAAATGC